>DCVK01000070.1 GCA_002335385.1 Candidatus Aminicenantes bacterium UBA2190 | reverse complement strand
CACGGCCTGCTGCGCGTGCGCGGCTTCACCCAGGACGACGCCCACATCATCTGCACCCCGGAGCAGATCGACGACGAGATCCTGCGCACGCTCGACTTTTCGCTCGACCTGCTGCGCGCGTTCGGCTTCAGCGAATTCAAGATCGAGCTCTCGGTGCGCGACCCGCGCGTCGCCGGCAAGTACGCCGGCAGCGACGCCATGTGGGTCGAGGCCGAGGCGTCCCTGGTCAAGGCCCTGACGGTCCGCGACCTGGCGTACCAGCGCATGGAGGGCGAAGCCGTCTTCTACGGGCCCAAGATCGACATCAAGATCAAGGATGCCCTGGGCCGCTTCTGGCAGTGCACCACCATCCAGTTCGACTTCAACATGTCGCAGCGCTTCGGCATGAAGTACATCGGGGCCGACGGCGCCGCCCACCAGCCCTACATGGTGCACCGCGCCCTGCTCGGGTCCCTGGAGCGCTTTTTCGGCGTGCTGATCGAGCATTATCGCGGCTTCTTCCCGCTGTGGCTGGCCCCGGTGCAGGCCGTCATCGCGCCGCTCAACGACGACTGCCTGCCCTACGCGCGCGGCGTGCTGGAACGCTTGCGTGCCGCCGGGATGCGCGTCGAGCTCGACGCCCGCTCCGAGGGCGTCAACCGCAAGATCCGCGATGCCGAGAACCAGAAGGTCCCCTACATCATCGTTCTCGGCCCCCAGGAGCAGAAGGATGGCAACATCTCTTTCCGCATCCACAAGCAGGGCGACCAGGGCAAGGTCGGCATCGACGAATTCCTGCAAAAAATTAAAATAATCATCGAGGAAAAAAACCAACATTATGAGATTCAGTAAACCCATCCCTAACAAGAAGAAGAATCCCCACCGGATCAACGAGGAGATCACCGCCAGCGAGGTCCGCCTGATCGATGAGGAAAAGGCCCAGGTGGGCATCATCTCCATCGCCCAGGCCCTGGCCATCGCCCGCGAAAAGGAACTGGACCTGGTCGAGATCTCCCCGGAGGCCAAGCCGCCGGTCTGCCGCATCCTGGATTACGGCAAGTTCCTCTATTCCCTGCAGAAGAAGGCGCACGAGGCCCAGCGCCACCAGCGCAAGGTGCTGATCAAGGAGATCAAGTTCACGCCGGTGATCGGCGAGCACGATGTCGAAGTCAAGCTGAAAAAGATCAAGGAGTTCCTGGCCGAAGGCAACAAGGTCAAGGTGACCGTCTGGCTGAAGGGGCGCCAGAAGCGCAAGCCGGA
This sequence comes from Candidatus Aminicenantes bacterium UBA2190, assembly GCA_002335385.1. Lineage (GTDB taxonomy): Bacteria > Acidobacteriota > Aminicenantia > UBA2199 > UBA2199 > UBA2199. The sequence continues at coordinate 38,977 of DCVK01000070.1, read as the reverse complement.
GATGCTCGAGGTGATGGTCGGGCGCATCATGGAGATACTGAAAGAGATTTCGGAGATCGAGTCCCCCCCCAAGCGGGAGGGTTTTTTCTGTCATATCATGATCGGAGCGAAAAAAGGAGGCAAGGATGCCAAAACTAAAAACCCATAGAGGAGCCAACAAGCGGTTGAGAGTGACCGCTACCGGCAAGATCAAGCGCAGCAAGGCTTTCGGCCGGCACATTCTGACCAAGAAGAGTTCGAAACGCAAGCGCGGCCTGAAGCAGGCGACGTATGTGGTCAAGTCGGAATTCAAGAAAGCGAAAGAATTGCTGCCGTATTCATAATAGGAGGACATTATGCCGCGAGTTACAAGAGGAAACAAAAAACTTCTGCGCAGAAAAAAAATACTGGACCAGGCCAAGGGCTTTTGGGGCGCCAAGCGCAAGAACTACCGTTCGGCCAAGGAATCGGTGCAGCGGGCGATGGTGTATGCCTACCGCGACCGGCGCAACCGCAAGCGCGACTTCCGCACGCTGTGGAACGTGCGCATCAACGCCGCCGTCCGTGAGTTCGGCATGAGCTATTCGCTCTTCATCAACAACCTGAAAAAAGCCAACATCCTGCTCAACCGCAAGATGCTGGCCAACCTGGCCGCCAGCGATCCCGAGACGTTCCGCGCCATCGTCGAGAAAGCCAAGTCCGTGGCATGATCGATGAACTCAAAAAGGAGATTGAAGGAGCCCGACGGTCATTCATACATGAGCTAGAGTCGATTCAGTCTCCCGAGCAGCTGGCCGCCCTGAAGGAGCGCTGCCTCAGCCGCAAAAAAGGGGTGGTCAGCCAATTTCTGGCCCGGCTCAAGGGATTCGTCCCTGCCGAGAAACCCCTGGCGGGGGGGGCCATCAACCAATTCAAGGAATTTGTCGAGACGGCGCTGGCCGAAGCCGAGCGGACGCGCGGTGCCGCCGTTGCCGCCAAAGGCGAATGGCTGGACCCGTCGCTGCCCGCATCCGAGCTCCCCGTCGGCCGCTTCCACCTCATCGCCGACATCCAGCGCCAGATCGAGGACATCTTCCTGCAGTTGGGCTATGAGATCGCGGCCGGCCCCGAGGTCGAGCGCGAGGAATACAACTTCAGCAAGCTGAACTTCCCCGAGCACCATCCGGCCCGCGACGAGCAGGACACCTTCTTCCTGGAAGGCCACGACGACCTGCTGCTGCGCACGCACACCTCGCCGATGCAGGTACGCTACATGCTGGAGCACAAGCCGCCGCTGAAGATCATCTCGCCGGGCAAGGCCTTCCGCAAGGACGACCCCGATGCCACCCATTCGCCCTGCTTCCACCAGGTGGAAGGGCTGCTGGTGGACCGCGGCATCCACTTCTCGCACCTGAAGGGAACGCTGGAGGCCTTTTGCCGCTCGTTCTTCGGCCCCGACATCGTCCTGCGCTTCCGCCCCGGCTACTTCCCGTTCACCGAGCCGTCGGCCGAGGTCGATATCAGCTGCTTCATGTGCGGCGGCGACAAAGCCGACTGCCGCGTCTGCAAGGGGACAGGCTGGCTGGAGATCCTGGGCAGCGGCATGGTCCACCCCCAGGTGCTGCGCAACTGCGGCATCGACCCGGAGGAATACTCGGGGTTCGCCTTCGGCATGGGCATCGAGCGCGTGGCCATGCTCAAGTACGGCGTGCCGGACCTGCGCCTGCTCTACGAGAACGACCTGCGCCTGCTGGGACAGTTCGGGTGACGCCATGAAGATCAACGTCGAATACCTGAAGCGCTTCGCGGCCTTCGACCTCGATGACCGGGCCTTGAAGGACCTGCTGGCCGGCATCGGTCTGGAGACGGCCGAGACGCAGTCCATCGGCGGCGAGACGGTCCTGGACCTCGAGACCACGCCCAACCGCCCCGACTGGCTGTCGCACTACGGCATCGCCCGCGAGATCGCCGCCAAGGACGCCCGCCTGCGCTTCACCCCCATGGAGCTGTCGGGGGTGAAACTCCCCCCCGCCTCCGACGATTTCTCCATCCACATCGAGGACGCGGCCGACTGCCGGCGCTACAGCGGCTGCATCGTCCGCGACCTGAAGGTGACGGAGTCGCCGCCCGAGGTGCAGCGCCTGCTGCTCTCCCTGGGGCTGCGCCCGATCAACGACATCGTCGACGCCTCGAACCTGGTGATGATGACCTGCGGCCAGCCGCTGCACATCTTCGACCTGGAGCGGCTGCAGGGCGCCCAGGTGCGCGTGCGCCGCGCCCGCAAGAACGAAACGCTGCGGCTGCTCGACGAGCGCGTCGTCGCCCTGGACGAGCGCCACCTGCTCATCGCCGACGCCTCGCGGCCCCTGGCCCTGGCCGGCATCATGGGCGGCCTGGAATCGGGCATCAGCGCCGGTACCCGCCACATCTTCATCGAGAGCGCCTGCTTCGAACCGGTGGTCATCCGCCTCGGGGCGCACGCCCTGGGAATGAAGACCGACGCCAGCTACCGTTTTGAACGGGGCATGGACGCCGAGGCGACCCTGCCGGCGCTGCGCATGGCACTGCTCCTGCTCGCGCGCTCGCAGGGCCGGGCGCTGGTCCCCGCCTTTTTCCAGGACGTCTATCCCCGGCCGCAGCTGCGGCCCGCTCTCCGCCTGGAGAAGGATTTCCCCGCCCGGCTGACCGGCATGGAGATCCCCGCCGCCGTCTGCGCCGCCATCCTCGGCCGCCTGGGCTTCCGCTTGCGCGACGAGGGGGGGCATTGGCTGGTCACTCCCCCCAGCCACCGCGTGGACGCGGAGTACAAAGAAGACTTGGTCGAGGAGATCGCCCGCATCCACGGCTATGACCACCTGACCGGGGAGATGCCCCTGGCCGCCAACCCGGTCCTGCGCATCGACCATGAGCGCGTCACGGTCCAGCGTCTCAAGCACCAGCTGGCCGGCGCCGGCTTCAACGAGGTGATCAATTACGTCTTTCAATCCCCCGAGGAGAACCTGATGGCCGATCCGCAGGGGTCGCCTCTCACCCTGAAAAACCCGTTGGGCAGGGATTTCTCGGTGATGAAGAACTCGCTGCTGGTCGGGCTGCTGCGCAACACGGCGGCCAACGCCAACCAGGGGGTCGAGCGCGTGGCGCTGTTCGAGATCGGCAAGGCCTTCGGGCTGGAAGGGCGGCAGGTCCGGGAGAGCCGGCGGCTGGCCATCAGCGCCTGCGGCCTGCAGCAGCGCAAGGATTGGCGCCAGACCGGGCTGGACTTCGACTTCGCCTGGTTCAAGTCGCAGCTGGCGTCGCTCGGGCGGCGCCTGCGCCTGGAACTCGCTTTTCGCCGGGACGCGCAGCCGCTGTTTTCCCCCTCCTGCAGCTTCGCGGTCGAGGTCAACGGCCGCGGCTTGGGCCGGGCCGGGGAGATCGCGCCGGAGCCCCGCCGCCACTTCAAGCTGGAGAAGCCGGTGTTCGCCGCCGAGCTCGACCTGGCGGCCCTGATCGCGGCCGTGCCCGAGAGCCGCTTCCGCCTGTGGAACCGCTATCCCGCCACCCGCCGCGATTTCACTTTCCTGATGCCCATGGCGGTGAGCTACGAGGAGTTGAGCGCCGCTGTCGAGCGCCTGCGGCCGGCGGTGCTGGAGAGTTACGAGCTGACCGATGTTTTCCAGGGGAACGCCATCCCCGCCGGCAAGGTCAGCTTTTCCCTGGGATGCACGTACCGCGCCCGGGAGCGCACCCTGACCGGCGAAGAGGTGAACGCCGTCCACCTGGAATTCGTCGGCAGGCTGGCGGCGCAGCTGGGCCTAATCCAACGCTAAGGAGAGGATGCATGAGCAGCAGTATCAAGGAGTTCGATAAACTGGAAGAGAAGATCAACCGGCTCATCGCCGGCATGAGGGCCCTGCGCGATGAGAACCAGAAGCTGAAAAAGGAGCTGCAGGAGATCAAGCACGATTCTTCGCAGCGCGAGGGCGAGAAGGGCGAGATCCGCAAGAAGATCGCCTCGCTGATCGACCTGGTCGACTCGCTAGGGGAATAATGGGCAAGGAAGTCGAGGTGCGGATCACCGGCAAGAAGTTCGTATTCCAGCTGGCCGACGACGTCCAGCCCGAGGAATTTTTGCAGGTGGTCGAATACGTGGAAAACAAGATCAATAAAATCAAGAGCAGGATGAACGAATTGGACGCCCAGAAATTGGGATTGTTAACTTCGATAAACATCGCCCAGGACCTCTTTTCCCTGAAAAAGGAGAACGAAAAGCTGGCTCAGATCCTGGGGCGGATCGACACGCTGTTGTCGCCTGAAAGCGAGGATGGAAAGTTAACCGTCAGTTTGTCGTCCTGATCACAGGAGGAAGACAATGACCGAGATCGCTTTGGTGCTGATCGGCACTCTGTTGGGAGGCGGTGCGGTATTTTTCTTAAAGAAACTGATTTTCGCCGGCGAGTTCCGCAAGGTCGAAGCCTACCAGAAGCAGCTCGAGGCCAGGAACCGCGAGGAGCTGGAACGCTCGCGCAAGCAGTCGCAGCTGGAGCTGAAGGAGGAGTTCGCCGAGTGGAAGAACGAATACAACCGCCGGCAGAACGAGAAGGTCAACCGCCTGAACGCCACCGAGAAGCGGTTGATCGTCAAGGAAGAGAACCTCGACAAGCGCTACACCAACCTGGACAACAAGGAAAAGGAGCTGAAGAAGAAGGAGCACGACCTCGACCTGCAGGAAGAGGAGATCGTCGCCCTGAAAAGCCAGATCAACAAGCTCCACGAGGAGCAGCGGCTGAAGCTGGAAAAGATCTCGGGGCTGACCGTCCAGGAGGCCAAGGACCTGATCATCAAGCAGCATGAAGGCGAGGCGCGCCTGGAATCGGCGCAGAAGCTGAAGCAGATCGAGGATGAGCTGAAGGACAAGAGCCAGATCCTGGCCAAGGAGGCCATCTCCAACGCCGTGCAGCGCATCGCCACCGAGCACGTCGTCTCCTCTTCGGTCACGGTCATCGACCTGCCTTCGGACGAGATGAAGGGGCGCATCATCGGNNGGCCGCGAGGGGCGCAACATCCGCGCCCTGGAGAACGCCACCGGGGTCGATTTCATCGTCGACGACACCCCGGAGGCCATCCTGGTCTCCTCGTTCGACCCCATCCGCCGCGAGATGGCCAAGCAGGCCATCGAGACGCTGATCGCCGACGGCCGCATCCACCCGGCGCGCATCGAGGAGATCGTCGACCGCATCAAGGGCAACTTCGACAGCTACCTGCGCAAGCAGGGCGAGGCCGCCGTGCTCGAGCTGGGCATCCGCGACCTGAACCCGGAGCTGTACTTCTACCTGGGCAAACTCAAGTTCCGCTCCTCCTTCGGCCAGAACGTGCTGGAGCATTCCCGGGACGTGGCCTGGATCGCCGCCTTCCTGGCCCGCGAGGTCGGGGCCAACGTCAACGTCTGCAAGCGCGCCGGGCTGCTGCACGACGTGGGCAAGGCCATCGACCGCGAGACCGAGGGCACGCACACGTCGCTCTCGGTGGAACTGACCCGCAAGTTCGGCGAATCCGCCGCCGTCCAGGACGCCATCGCCTCGCATCACATGGACACGGCCTTCACCTCCATCGAGGCCGTCCTCATCCAGGCCGCCGACAGCATCTCCGCCGCCCGCCCCGGGGCGCGGCGCGAGATCCTGGAAACCTACATCAAGCGCCTGGAGAAGCTGGAGGAGGTGAGCAAGTCGTTCGCCGGGGTGACCAAGGCCTACGCCCTGCAGGCCGGGCGCGAGGTGCGCGTCATCGTCAACGCCAACGAGCTCGACGACAACCGCACCTTCCTGATCTGCAAGGACATCGCCAGGAAGATCCAGGACGAGATGGAGTACCCCGGGCAGATCAAGGTGTCGGTGATCCGCGAGGTGAGGGCCATCGAGTATGCCAAGTAAGCCGGTGCGCCTCATCCTCATCGGCGACGTCGTCGGCCGCCATGGCCGCCGCTTCGTGCGGGCGGTGCTGCCGCTGGTGAAGGAGAAGTTCCTTCCCGACGTGGTCATCGCCAACGGCGAGAACTCGGCCGGCGGCCTGGGCGTCATCCGCCGCACCGCCGACGAGCTGTTCGAGGCCGGGGTCGACGTGCTCACCGGCGGCAACCACATCTGGGACAAGAAGGAGGCGCTCGACCTGCTCAGGACCGAGCGGCGCGTCCTCAAGCCCCTGAATTTCCACCCGGACACGCCGGGCAACGGTTCGTTCGTCTTCCGCACCGCCGCCGGCCACCCGGTGGTCGTCGTCAGCCTGCAGGGGCGGGTGTTCATGGAGCCGGTGGTGGACAACCCCTTCACGGCCATCGACGGCTTCCTCAAGGCCAACCGCCATGCCATCGTGCTGGTGGACTTCCACGCCGAGGCCACGGCCGAAAAGCAGGCCATGGGCTTCTTCCTCGACGGCCGCGCCAGCGCCGTCCTGGGCACCCATACCCACGTGCCCACCGCCGACTTCCGCATCCTGGAGAACGGCACGGCCTACCAGACCGACGTGGGCATGACCGGGGCGCTGGACTCGGTCATCGGCATGAAGCGCGAGCCGATCGTGGCCAGGTTCCTCGACGGCATGCACCACAAGTTCGAGGTGGCCGCCGGCAGCCAGGTGCTGGACATGACCCTGGTCGACGTCGACCCCGCCAGCGGCCGGGCCGTCGCCATCGCCGTCCGGCGCTATCACGAGGACACTTACGCGCGGGAGCTCGGCCAGGCGAACTAGAGTGACGCACTGACAAGTGATTGCAATCGGAAGACTTATATCCCAAATCCCAAGCACCAAATCCCAAACAAATTCCAAATTCCAATGACCAAAACCAAGAAAAAGCGCTTGTTGACGGGTTGAAGCGTGGAAGGGTTGACGGGTTAACCGCCATTGCTCCCTCCATGGCCGAACCCTTCAACTCTTGAACTCTTCAACGCTTCAACTTCACCGTTTGGACGGCCGGCGATTGACTTTTGACTCTGCGGCGCTTAGAATGAAGCCCTGATGCCCGCGTTTTTTATGAATCTCCCCCTGGTTTCGCCCTCATGCAGCGCAAGATAATCAAGATCACGGCCTTCCTCTGCCTGGGACTGTTCATCTATTTCGTCGTCCGCGCCGACCCCCGCGAGCTGCTGCGCATCCTCGGCCGCCTCTCGCCCATGGCGCTGCTGCTCCTGCTGCTTTTGCGCGTCCTGTTCTGGGCCATCCGCACGCTCTCCTGGCGCATCGTCCTGGGACACTGCCACGCCGGCCGCCCCTCCTTCTTCGCCCTTTTTTGCGCCCAGCTGGCCGGCCACGCGGTGGGCCATTTCACGCCGTCGGCCAAGCTGGGAGGCGACGCCATCCGCGCCATGATGCTCGACAACGTTCCCAGGAACAAGGCCCTGGCATCGGTGGTGCTGGACAAGTCCATCGAGCTCATGGCCACCGTGCTGATGATGGGCATCGGCCTGTTCATCGCGCTGCTGCGTATCCGCATGGCCCCCGTGCAGCGCCTCATCTTCCTGTCCCTGACCGCGGCCACCGCCTTCCTGATCTTCATCTTTTTTCGCCAGCAGAAGAAGGGGCTTTTCATCTGGATCCTGGACACGCTGAAGAAATGGCGCATCCGCTTCAGATTCCTCGAGGACAAGAGGGGACGGCTGATCGAGACCGACGGGATCATCGCCGATTTCTATGCCCGCCAGCGCCGCTCGTTCCTGTACGTGTTCCTGCTGTACATCGCCATGATCCTGCTCTGGGCGGTGGAGATGCACCTGACGTTCATCTTCATCGGCCTGCGCGGGATCACGCCGCTGAAGAGTTTCCTGGTCACCACGCTGGGCATCGTGTCCAACATCGTGCCGGTGATCCCGGCCGGCATCGGCATCTATGAGATGACCTATTTTTCCGTGTTCGCCATCCTGCGCATCCCGCAAAAGGCCGGGATCGCCGTCATCCTGGTGCGGCGGCTGCTGAACCTGCTGCTGGCCGCCGCCGGCCTGCTGCCCATGATGCGGGGAAAGGGACGATCGCCGGCCCGGGAACCCGCCCCCGGGATGCCGTTCGCGACGCCGCCGGAGACTGTTTAAGAATAAAAAAGTTCCACGTTCCAAGTTCCATGTTCGACGTTCGAAGTTCGACGTTCGATGTTCGAAGTTCCAAGTTCCATGTTCGAAGTTGAAAGGCATTGTTGAAGCGTTGCAGCGTTGAAATGTTGAAACGAAAGAACAAGAGTTTTCACCACAGTTCTTGCTGACACTGTCACTGACACTGACACTTGCCCTGGCTTTCGTTTTGGAATTTGGAATTTGTTTGGGATTTGGTGCTTGGTATTTGTAATTTAAGTCTTCGTATTGCAGTTTTCCGACCGTCTACCGTACACCGTCTACCGGTTCCTGGCGCTAGGCGGGCTTGGGCTTGCGGCTTACGGTGAGGATGACGTTCAGGGTGAACAGCGCCAGGACGGGAACGGCATGCCACCAGAAACGCTCGATCGTGCCGCCGTTGAGCTTGAACTGCTTCACCAGCAGGGTGACGGCGAAAAAAAACACCCAGTAGAACGTCGTGTTCTTTTCCTTGAAAACGGCTCTGGCCAGGCTGAAGGGATGGTCGTTCTTCCGGTACAGGCCGAAGCGCGGCAGCGCCCTGGGGACCCGCCCCAGATAATCGCGGTAGGCCTGCGCGAATCGGCCGGCCAGGTAGCGCTCTTCCGCAAGGATGATGAAATGGTAGTTGACGATAAAAAAGATATTGAAGAACAGCAGGGCGCCGGGGCTGGAATAGGCGATCAGGAGCCCGTTGTAGATGAGGAAGTTGCCGACATACAGGGGATTGCGCACGATCGAGTACAGGCCGCTGCTGTTGAGGCTTTCGGCCCTGAGGAAGTTCTCCCGGCCCGAGGTGAAGGGCTTGGCGTGCCCCACGGCGATGATGCGCGTCGCGGCCCCGGCCAGGGCGATCAGGAACCCGATGACGTTCATGACCGGATTGAAGCGCCCGGCATCGGCGGGAGCGAAAATGAAGAAGATGAGCAAAACGACCGGCACGACGCTGATGGCCCGGAAGCGGAAGCAGGCGTCGGCGATCACATGCCGGCGATCCGTTTTCCCAGGTCCGGCGGCGCCATTTTCAGTGACTTCGTTCATGATGTTGTTGCAGATCTCCTGTGGATTTTCTTCGTATGCTTTTATCGAAGGGCTTCGATGAAGAAATTATAAGGCTAAAGCGAAGAAAATGCAAGCATCCCCCGGAGCGGATCGTCAACCGTCGGGGAGGGTGCATGCGGATCTCCGGCGGATGGCCGGCCCGGGAGTTTGCCATGGGCCGATCTCGGTCCGCAGCGGCAATTGAGGATTCAACGCCTGGATCGCTGTCGCTCATCCTGCGCATCCGGCAAGGATCCGCGTTGCGTTTTTTCAGGGGTCGGATCCCCATCCTTCTCCGGGCGGCATGAAGGCTGAAAGTCAAAGGGGAAGCTGCTGTTGCTCCGATTTCCAGCCCAGCAGCAGAAAACAACTGATGCGGTACATCAGGTTCAGCACCGTTTCCGCCATCATGGCATAGATGATCAGGTCGAGGCGGTTCAGGATGCCCATGGCGAAAATAAAGAGGATGCCCAAAGCGCGGCCCTCGCCGCTCTCGCCGTTTTTCACTTCGTGGAAACGGCTGGATATGTAGTAGAGGATGACCTGGAGCAAATAAAGAGAAATGACGAACAAGCCCAGGATCAGCCTGTCCTTGTCCGCCCCTCCCATCCGGTAGAAGCCGACGGAGACCCCCAGGAGCACGCAGAAATCGGAGATGCGGTCGAGGAACAGATCCAGGAAGGAGCCGAACCGGCTGCCGGCATTCCTGGCCCGGGCCAACATGCCGTCGGCACAGTCGAAGACCAGGGAGATTTCGCACAACAAGGCCCCCCATAGGGAGCTGGAGGCTGTTCCCAGTGAAAAAAGAGCCGCACTGCCCATGGCGATAAGGAAGGCGATGATGGTAAGATGGTTGGGGGTGATGGACGTACGGAACACCAGGCGGACCAGGACGGAAGCCAGGGGGCGATTGATCCATTTCTCCACGTTCAGATAGCGGGCCCAGAAACCCTTGCGATCCTTTTTCAACTGGGCTTGGTAGAACGAATCTTCATCATTCATGACGGTTTAGGCCATCCTTGTTCGAACTGATTATATCGCTTCCGGGGGGGAAAGTCAAAACTCAGCCTCGGGAACCCTCTGAGCCCCGTTTTTCAGAAACTGGCTTCCAGGATGGCCCGCACGTCAGACGGGCTCAGGTCGACGAGATTATTGTCCATGCGCCCCTTGGTGAAGGATTCCCGTACCAGTGTCGCCAAATCGTCCGGCTTGGCGCCGTAGGCGGAAAGAGTGAAGGGCATGCGGGCGGCGACAAAGCGTAGCCGGCATTCCAGGATCCTTGCGACGTCTTCACCGCCCAGCTGCAGGCGCAGGCGCTCTGCCTTGTCCGGCATTTTCGGCGCATTCATGCGCCACAGCGCGGCGAGGGTCATGGCGCAGGCGATGCCATGGGGTATGCCCAGCCGCAGTGTGAGCGGGTAGGAGATCGAATGGGCGGCAGCGGTCTTGGTATTGGAGAATGCCAGGCCGGCGAGCATGGAGGCGCGCAGAAGGTTCGCGCGTACCTCATGGGGAACGGGATCCGCCAGGCGCTCCAGGTTTTCGGCCACCAGCCGCACGGCGGCTGAGGCCAATTCATCCGAGACCGGATTGGCGTTGCGGTTCCATAACGCTTCCAGGGCATGGGCCAATGCATCCAAGGTGGTGGCGAACGAGACGGGTAGTGGCAGGCTATAGGTCATCGGCGGCGAATAAACGGCGATATCCGGGTAATTGCCGGGGTGAGACAGGGAGAGCTTGCGGCCGTTGCCCTTGTCCCAAACCGTGGTCCACATGGTCATTTCGGCCCCGGTCCCATGTGTGGTGGGAATGGCCAGCAGCCGCGGGCCAGGAGCGCTCGGCTCCCGGGGAGCCATTTCCAGCAACTCGTCGATCCGCCGGCAGTCGCGGGCCAAGGCCAGGCGGACGAGCTTGGCCGTATCCAGCACCGAACCGCCGCCGATGGCCAAGATCCACTGCGGGCCGATCGGGAGGGCAAAATCGATCGCCTGCTGCACCTGGCCAGGAGTGGGGTTATTCTCGATGCCGTTGAACAATGGCACGCCGTTGAGTTGGCCGGACAGCAGGCCTGCGGCGCCGGGTTCCCGGAATTGCGGGTAGGCGATCAGCAGCCCCTGCCCTTGGGGAAGCAGGGAAGGGAGCAGCGCGGCGAGGTCGTCGGTCCAGTGGATGGCGACGGGGTTGGCATAGCTCCACATGGGTCAGCCCAGGAAGGCCATCAGCTCATCGCGCATCTGTTCGGGAGACTGCTCGGGCCGCGGCAGCCCGGCGGGCGTGCCGCAGCGGACGCGCACGTGGACGAAGAGGGGCTTGGCCCTGCCCGCCAGCCCCGACAGCAGGCCCTGGAATTCCTCGGGCGTGGCGACCTTCTCCCGGGCGGGGTAGCCGCAGGCGCGGGCCACGGCGCAGAAATCGACTCCCGCCGAGACCGATGGCTGGCCGCCGGTGGACTCGTAGGCCTGGTTGTCGAACAGGATGTGCACGAGGTTGGCCGGCCGGTAGTGGCCGACGGTCGCCAGGGAGCCCAGTTTCATGAGCAGGGCGCCGTCTCCGTCCAGGACGAAGACGGTGCGCCGGGGGTGGCGGATGGCCAGTCCCAGCCCCAGGGCGGGCAGGCAGCCCATCGAGCCCATCATGTAGAAGCGGCCCCGGTGCTCCGTATACTGCTGGAGCTCGCGGCCTGAAAATCCCGTGGCTCCCAGCAGGATGTCCTCGGGACCGGCCATCCGAGCGAGTAACTCGATGTAGGCCAGGCGCTGGGAGAGTTCCCCGGCACCGGCGACGGCGGGTTTTTCCCCGGCAGCGAAGTAGCCCTTGCGGATGATGAAGGCGAAGGGAGCGGCGGAGGTCCGGATATGCGCGCGGGCGGCGGCCAGCGCCCGGTCGAGGGCTTCGCTGCCGTCTTCCAGAACCTGGTAGGGCACCTGGAGCTGCTCCAGCAGGCCGCGCAGGGCCGAGCCCATCACCTTGTGCTGCGGGGCGTCCTTGAGGCCCGGCTCGCCGCGCCAGGATATCAGGAGCAGCGCCGGCAGGCGATACAGCAGCTGCAGGGAGGTCAGCGGGTTGACGGCGTTGCCGAAGCCGTCGTTCTGCATATAGACCACGGGCAGTTGCCCGGCCAGGGCAAACCCGCCCGCCAGCCCCGTGGCCTCGCCCTCGGAATTGCAGATATAATGCTCCTTCCCGGCCTCGGCTCCCAGGCGGTCGATCAGGGCGGTGAACACGGAGCACGGGACGCCCATGAATGGCGAGAAGCCGGCTTCGTGCAGGGAACGGATGAATGTTGCCGCTTCCAAGGCTTCACTCACAGCCGGGGATGAGGTTCAGAATTTCCCGGATCGGCAGGCAGTCTTTTTCGCACTCCAGCGCCCGCCCGTGGCGCAGGATCGATTCGGCGGTGCGCACCATGGCCGGGTAGGCGCTACGCAGGAGCTGGTTGGCGTAGATGACGATGCGTACCCCGGCGGCGGCGAGCTCCTTTTCGTGGACCTGGCTGTAGGTGGAGGGGACCACCACCAGCGGCACGCGGCGGCTGAACGACTCGTACTCGCGGCAAAAGCGCAGGACCTCGTCGGGGTTCTTCTGCTTGCTGTGGATCATAATGCCGTCGGCGCCGGCCGCGATGTAGGCCTCGGCGCGCTGCAGCGCGTCGTTCATGCCCACTCCCAGGATGAGGCTTTCGATGCGGGCGATGACCATGAAGTCGTCGGTGAACTGGGCCTTTTTCCCGAAGCGGATCTTTTTGCAGAAGCCGGCGATCGAGTCCTGCTGCTGGGAGCCGCCGATCTCCAGCAGCGAATTTTCCTTAAGGCCGACCTTGTCTTCGATGATGACGGCCGAGATGCCCATGCGCTCCAGGGTCTTGACCATGATGGCGAAGTGCTCGGGCACCCCGCCCGAATCGCCGTCAAAGATAATGGGCTTGGTGGTGATCTCCAGGATGCTGTTGAGAGTGATCAGGCGCGAGGTGAGGTCCACGCTGCCGTTGTCGGGCCGGCCCTTGGCCGTGGAATCGGTCAGGCTGCTCAGCCACAGCGCGTCGAATTCGCGCGTCTCGGTGCCGGCTTTCACCCGGACCTTCTCGGCGATCAGGCCCGTCAGGCCGTTGTGGGCCTCCATGACGCGGACCAGGTCCTTGACCGCCAGCAGGCGGTGTAATATCTTCAGGCGGATGCCGGGCGTCGTCCCGATCTCCTTGAGCGAGTTGTTGAGCTGGGTGGAGGAGATGCCCTTGGTGTATTCCGGCTCGATCAGCCGGCCGCCCCATTCCTTCAGCGCCTCGATCACCCGGTCGCGGATCTCGCGTTGCACGCCAGTGCGCCAATCGTCGCCGTGGACCACGAAGTCGGGCTGCAGGCGGCGCAGGTTTGGCACGTAGTCCAAGGTCTCCTGCAGGACCACTTCGGAGACGTTCTTGATGTTCTCCACGATCAGCTTGCGCTGCTCCAGCGGCATGTAGGGCAGGCGCTTGTAACTGGCGATGGCGCTGTCGGTCAGCAGGCCGATGATCACCCGGCCGTATTTACGGGCTTCGCGGATGATGTTCAGGTGCCCGGGGTGGATCAGGTCGGCGCTCATGCCGACATAGACCGTCTTCTCGGCCTCGCCTTTTTTCAGGCGCTTTTGAACAGTTTCCCTTGCGGATATTTTCGGTTGCGTGTTTTTCATGGTATAGGTTTATTTTGGCACATTTTTAAAAAAAATGATACTTGCCGCGAAAGCGCTGGCTTCCATTTTGCGGCTTTCAGCCGTCCGGGCGATTTCGGCATTCGCTCCTTGCCCGGAAGCGAGCGGTTCCCCGTGCTTCCCGGCGGGATTTTTCCCCTGGGTTGCCGACGGCCGGGGGATGCGGTATAATTGAGCATGAAGAAAACAGGTTTTTCCCCGGTTCTGATGGCGCGCGGGAAAGGCCTGTCTGAAACATGATGCAGCCAATCGACGAGAAGGTCTACAGGGTATCGGAGCTGACGCAGCTTCTGAAGCTGACGCTGGAGGCGCAGTTCGCCGCGGTGGCGGTGCTGGGCGAGGCATCGGGCGTGGTCCTGGCCAGCTCCGGCCACCTCTACTTCACCCTCAAGGACGGCGCCGGGGCCATGAAAGTGGCCATGTTCCGCGGCGCGCTGCAGCGCAGCACGCTGAAGAAGCTGGAAAACGGGCAGCAGGTCGTCGTGCGCGGCACGATCTCCGTCTACCCCCTGCGCGGCGAAATGCAGATCATCGCCAGCGACCTGCGCCTGCAGGGCATCGGCGACATCTTCGCCGCCCTGGAAAAGCTGAAAAAGGCCTATGCGGAAAAGGGCTATTTCGACCCGCAGCGCAAGAAACCGCTGCCGCTGCTGCCCGGGCGCATCGGCGTGGTCACCTCGCCGACCGGGGCGGCCGTGCGCGACATCGTGCGCATCCTGCGCCGCCGCTTCCCGGGCATCGCCGTCGTCATCTACCCGGCCAAGGTGCAGGGGCAGGGGGCGGCCGAGGAGATCGCCGCCGGCATCGACTATTTCAATGCCGCCGGACCCCGGGCGGCCGTGGACGTGCTGATCGTCGGCCGCGGCGGCGGCAGCTACGAGGACCTGTGGGCCTTCAACGAGGCGCCGGTGGTCGAGGCCGTCTTCCGCAGCCGCCTGCCGGTGATCGCGGCCGTGGGCCACGAAACCGATTTCACCATCTGCGATTTCGTCGCCGACCTGCGGGCGGCGACGCCGTCGGCCGCCGCCGAGCTCGTGGTCGGCAGGAAGGACGAGTTCCTGAGCCGCATCGATTTTCTGCGCCACGGTCTCATGCGCCACATGGAAAAGGGGCTGCATGAAAGGAGATCGGCGCTGCAGCCGCTGCGCGGCGAGTCAGCCCTGGCCGATTTTCCCGACCGCCTGCAGGAGCTGGCCCAGCGCCTGGACGGGGGCGAGTTCGCGCTGGCCCGCCTGTTCCAGCAGTCGCTGAACCGCAAGCTCAGCCGCTGGCATCGTTCGGCGCAGCGCTTCGCCGCCTTCGACATGGGCGGCCTGGTGAAACAGCGCGGGCTGCAGGTCCAGAACCTGCGCATGCAGGTCGGCGCCCGCTTCAGCGAGCGGCTGCAGCAGCCGCGTGAACGGATCGGGCTGCTGGCCTCCAGGCTGGCCGGCATGAACCCCGAAAACATCCTGGCCAAGGGCTATTCCATTACCACCGACCGCCGGCAGCGGGTGGTGCGGGACGCGGCCGTCCTGGCCGCCGATGACCGCATCCAGATCCGCTTCGCCCGCGGTTCGACTGCGGCAAGAGTGATCAAGGAGTGAACCATGAAGAAGGAGACGCTTGATTTTGAAGGGGCGCTGAAGAAGCTGGAAGCGATCGTGCAGAAGCTGGAAGCCCCCGATGTTCCCCTGCAGGAAGGCTTCTCCCTCTATGAAGAGGGGATGAGGCTGAGCGCCCAGATGAAAAAAGAGCTCAACGATATCGAGAAGAAGGTGAAGATCCTGCAGAAGGACGCCAAGGGCGACCTGCAGGAAACCGACTTCGAGCCAGAGGAAAATGAATGACTACCTGCAGGGCCTGACCGCCGCCGTCGACCGTGAGCTGCTGGCCGGGCTGGATCCGCGGCGGGGGACGCTCGAAGCCGCCATGCACTATGCCCTGACGGTGAGCGGCAAGCGCCTGCGGCCGCTGCTCTTTCTCACCCTGCTCGACGCCTGCCGCCTGGAGGCGCTGCGCCACGTCGGCTTGGCCTCGGCCCTGGAGATCATCCATACCTACTCGCTGATCCACGACGACCTGCCGGCGATGGACGACGACGACCTGCGCCGCGGCATGCCCACGGTGCACAAGCAGTTCAACGAGGCAGTGGCGCTGCTGGCCGGCGATACGCTGCTGACCTTCGCCTTCGAGAAGATCGCCGCCGCGCCGCTGCCGCCCGCCCAGGTGGTGGAGATCATGGGCATCGTCACCCGCTGCATCGGCAAGGAGGGCATGGCCCAGGGGCAGGCGCTGGACCTGGAGTTCCGCGGTGACGCCGCCGCCATCGCCGAGATCCACCGCCTGAAGACCGCCGAGCTGATCAAGGGCTCGCTGCTGGCCGCCGCGGTCGTCGCCGGCCTCGACCCCGGACGGCGCCGCCTGCTGGAACAGGCCGGCATCGCCCTGGGCACGGGTTTCCAGCTGGCCGATGACCTGCTGGACATCACCGGCGACGAAGCGGAGGCGGGAAAGAAGCTGCGCAAGGACAGCGGCAACCAGAGCCCCAATGCCGTCCTGTATTTCGGCCTGGAGGCGGTGCGCGCCCGCATCGACGGGCATTACCGGGAAGCCTGCGGGCGGGTCGGCGAGCTGGGCATCGATTTCCCGCCGTTCCTGTCCCTGATGAAGAGCATGCTCTACCGGAGCCAATGATGGCGCTGCTGGAAACGATCCACTCCCCGGCGGACATCAAGAAGCTCAGCCTGGACGAGCTGGCGGCGCTTTCGCGGGAGATCCGCTCCCTGCTGGTGCAGGTGGTATCCCGCAACGGCGGCCACCTCTCGTCCAACCTGGGGGCCGTCGACCTCACCCTGGCCCTGCACCGCGTGTTCGACGCCCCGCGCGACAAGATCATCTGGGACATCGGCCACCAGTGCTACACCCACAAGATCGTCACCGGCCGCCGCGAGCGCATCGGCACCATCCGCAAGCGGGGCGGCCTGCTCGGCTTCCCCGACCGCGAGGAGAGCGAGTACGACGTGCTCAACACCGGCCACGCCTCGACCTCGCTGGGCTTCGCCTCGGGCCTGGCCATCGCCCGCGACCGCCGGGGGGAGACGCAGCATATCGTGGCCGTCATCGGCGACGGCGCCCTGACCGGCGGCGTCGCCCTGGAGGCGCTGAATCATATCGGCCAGGTGAAGCAGCGCCTGATCATCGTCCTCAACGACAACAAGATGTCGATCGCACCCAATGTCGGAGGGATATCGCGCCACCTGAACTACCTGGCCGCGGGGCGGCCCTATATCCGCATGAAGGAAGTGATCCAGAACGTGCTCAAGGCCATTCCCGGGGTGGGCCGGACCCTGTTCGAACTGGCCAAAAAGATCGAGGTGCTGATGCGCACCCTGATGGTCCCCGGCTCCCTGTTCGACGAGCTGGGCATCAAGTACATCGGCCCGATCAACGGCCACAGCTTCCGCGACCTGCTCAAGGAGCTGGAGTCGGCCAAAAAATACGACTACCCGGTCCTGCTGCACGTGGTGACGCGGAAAGGGGAGGGCTACGAGCCGGCCAGCGACGATCCCAGCTCCTTCCATTCCTCGGCGCCGTTCAACATCGAGAACGGCAAGTTCCTGGGCCGGGAGCAGGGGCTATCCTATTCCGAGGTCTTCGGCCGCAGCGTGCGCCGTCTGGTCGCAGCCGACCGCCGCTTCATCGCGCTGACCGCGGCCATGCCCGAGGGCACCGGCCTGGACGCGGTGCAGAAGGAATTCCCGGAGAACTTCTTCGACGTGGGCATCGCCGAGCAGTACATGTTCGACTTCGCCGGCGGCCTGGCCCTGGGCGGCTTCCGCCCGGTGCTGGGCGTCTACTCCACCTTCCTGCAGCGCGCCATCGACCAGGTCATCCACGACGTGGCGCTGATGCGCCTGCCCCTGCTGATCGGCCTGGACCGCGCCGGGCTGGTGGGCGGCGACGGGCCCACCCACCAGGGCATCTACGATATCGCCCTGCTGCAGCCTGTCCCCGGCATCGTGCTCATGGCGCCCAAGGACGAGAACGAGCTGCAGCACATGGTCTACACCGCCAGCCGTCTCGAGCGCCCGGTCTTCATCCGCTTTCCCAAGGAGCCGGGACGCGGCGTCCCCCTGGACGAGGAGTTCCGCGAGCTGCCCCTGGGCCGGGCCGAGGTGCTGCGCCGCGGCGACCGGGTCCTGCTCCTCGCCGTGGGCCCGCTGACCTGCCGCGCCCTGGCTGCGGCCGAGAAGCTGGCACGCGAGGACGGCATCGAGGCGACGGTGGTGAACATGCGCTTCCTCAAACCCCTCGACCTCGAGCAAGTCTTCTCCCTGGCCGCCGATGTCGGCAAGATCGTCACCATCGAGGACGGCACGGTGCGCGGCGGCTTCGCCTCCATCATCCGCGGCGAGTTTCAGGCCATCGGCGACCGCCGGCACGAGTTCCTCGCCCTGGGAGTGGGCGAGGGCGACGTGCCCCTGGCCTCGCGCGAGGAGCTGCTGGCCCATTTCGGCCTGGACGCCGCCGGCATCTACCGGAGCGTCAAGGCGTTCGTCCAAGAACAATAATCGATCTATACGTGACGCGTGACGCGTAACAAGTAGGCGAGGGGCTAGGGTCTAGAGGTGAGAGAGAAGAAGAAATGACAATCGGTGTAATGCGCAAGGTGGAAGAAAGGTATTTATAGGACTTAAATTCCAAATCCCAAATTCCAAATCCCAAACAAGCACCAAATTCCAATTACCAAATGACCCAAACAAAGAGGATTCCCTGCAAGGGGCTTTCGTTTTGAAATTGGAATTTGGAATTTGGGATTTGTTTGGAATTTGGTGCTTGGTGCTTGGAATTTAAGTCTTCCTATTGCTTCGTTTCTGCCGAAAACCAATATTGCCCCTTCTTCACTTTTGCCTTTTTACTTTTGCCTTTTGCCTTTTCTTTCCGTCTACCGTCCACCGTAAACCGTCAACCGATTGCTTCCATTTCTTGCTGACATTGACACCGTCACTGACACTCAGGCTTGTCGCTGTTCTTGACTATTGACAGCGTTTTCTTTATGATGGTCCCATGATCGTGGGCTACAATACCGACATCAAGTACCGCCAGGAAGTATTCCATATCCAGACCGAGGACAAGGGCCAGGGCAACCCCCTGATCGAGACCCTGGTCTACCTGCACGGCGAGATCCTCCTTTCCCGGCGCATATCCTACGCCCACCTGCTGGAATCGGCCGAAAAGATCAAGAAGGTCAAGCACCTGATGAAGACCCAGCACGACCAGGTCATCGGCGAGCTGAAGGAGGGAAAGTTCTCGCACCTGATGTCCATGGACACCCAGGACATCGAGGACAAGACCCTCGATGAGATGGTCCTGGAATACCTGCAGAACGAAAACCCCTGAACGTGTCCGACCGCGTCCTGCTCATCGACGGCATGTACCTCGTGTTCAGCTCGTTCTACTCCCACGCCGCCATGCGCACGCTGGGCAACGAGCCCACCGGCGCCGTTTTCGGCTTCATCAGCCGCGTGGAGAGCCTGATCCAGGAGCTGCGCCCCGGCCGCCTGGCCGTGGCCTTCGATTCCCGGGAGAAGACCTTCCGCCGCGAGTTGTATCCCGAGTACAAGGCCAAGCGCCAGCTGCCGCCCGAAGAGCTCGTGCAGCAGCTGCCCGCCGTGCGCGAATACCTGGAGGGCCGCGGCATCCACGCGCTGGAGAAGCCGGGCCTCGAGGGCGACGACATCATCGCCCTGCTGGCCAAGCGCTACGCCGCCGCCGGCAGCGAGGTGCTGATCTTCTCCGCCGACAAGGACCTCTTCCAGCTGGTGGGCGGCGGCGTCTTCGTCTACCATCCCAAGCTGAAGAAGAAGCTGGGCCGCGAGGAGGTGAAGGAGTTCTTCGGCGTCTTCCCCGAGCAGATCGTCGATTACCTCTCCCTGGCCGGCGACGCCTCGGACAACATCCCCGGCATCCCGGGGGTCGGCGACAAGACGGCGACGCGGCTGATCGAAAAATTCGGCAACCTGGACGCCATGCTGCACAACCTGGACCAGGTGGACGGCAAGCTGCGGGAAAGGATCGCCGCCAACGCCCACCTGTTCGCCAAGTGGCGCCCGCTGCTGGACTTCGCCCGCATACCGGAAACCGGCATCGACCTGGAGGTGCCGCCCTTCCAGCCCCGCTGCGGCGAGCCCCTGCTCGGTCTCTACCGCCGCCTGCAGTTCCACAGCCTGCTGAAGAAGCTGGACGCTCCCCCAGCGGGGCCGGCGCCCGGGGAGAAGGGGGCGACGCCCGCCCCGCACCTGGTCGAGGATCGCAGCGGGCTGAAGGCGCTGGCGGCGCAGGTCCGCGCGGCCGGGAGCTTCGCCTGGGATATCGAGACCACGGCGCTCGACTTCACCGCGGCGCGGATCGTCGGCCTGGGCCTGGCGCTGCCCGGCGCCGCCTATTATGTCCCCTTCCTTGTTCCCGCCGCCGAGGCGGGCCGTTTCCGGTTGACCTTCGACGATTTCAAGGAGGAGATGGCGGGCCTCTTTGCCGCTGCCGCCGTCAAAAAGACCGGGCACAACCTGAAGTTCGACATGCTGCACCTGCGGCAGCATGGCCTGGCGGTGGCCGGCGTCGAGCACGACACCATGATCATGTCCTACCTGCTCTTCCCCAACCGCCGCGCCCACCCGCTGAAGGAGCTGAGCGCCGAGTTCCTGGGGGAGCGGCCCACGACCTACCAGGAGCTGACCGGCAAGGGGAAGGGGCAGGCGCCGCTGACGGAGATCGCGGTCGAGAAGGTCGGGGCCTACTGCGCCGCCGACGCCGACGGCTCCGCCCGCCTGGCGGAGAAGCTTCTGCCGCTGTTGAAGGAGAAAAAGCTCCTGCGCCTGTACCGCGACATCGAGATGCCGCTGGCCGGCGTGCTGCTGGACATGGAATGGCACGGCATCCGCGTCGACCGCGCCTTCCTGCAGGACGCCGATCAGCGCCTGCGCGCACAGATCGCCGGCGCCGAGAAGGAGGCGAGGGAGCTGGCCGGCTACGATTTCAACCTGAACTCCCCCCAGCAGCTGGCCGAGCTGCTCTTCGAAAAGATGAACCTGCCGCTGAGCAAGAAGACGCGCAAGACCAGGGCGCAGTCGACCGACATCGAGGTGCTGAACGAGCTCAAGGGCTACCCGGTCGTCGAGAAGATCATCGCCCACCGCACCTTCAAGAAGCTTCATTCCACTTACGTCCAGGGCCTGCTGGAGAATCTGGACGGCGAGGACCGCGTCCATACCCAGTTCAACCAGACGGTCACGGCCACCGGCCGCCTCTCCTCCTCCAACCCCAACCTGCAGAACATTCCCGTGGGGGAAACCGCGGGACTCAACCTGCGGCGGGCCTTCGTCGCCGCCCCCGGGCGCCGGCTGCTGTCGGCCGACTATTCCCAGATCGAGCTGCGGGTCATGGCCCATTTTTCCGAGGACCCCAACCTGCTCCGCGCCTTCGCCGAAGGGGCCGATATCCACCAGCGCACCGCCGACCTGGTCTTTGGCGCCGATCTCTTCAGCCAGCGCTCCGAGCTGCGCCGGCGGGCCAAGATCATCAATTTCTCCATCATCTACGGCAGCGGCGCCTATTCCCTGGCCAAGGAGCTGGGCGTGAGCTTCGCCGCAGCCAAGGAATTCATCGAGCGCTACTTCGAGACCTACAGCGGCGTCAAGCGCTTCATGGACAGGGTGATCGCCGACGCGGAAAAGAACCCCGAGGTGCGCACCCTGGCGGGCCGCGTGCGCCCCATCCCCGAGGTGCAGAGCTCGAACCGCACCGTCAAGGAGAACGGCAACCGCATGGCGGTCAACACCGTCATCCAGGGGAGCGCCGCCGACATCATCAAGACGGCCATGATCCGCATCCACGAGGGGCTGCGCTCCATGAAGAGCCGGCTGGTGCTGCAGGTCCACGACGAGCTCGTCTTCGAGTGCCCGCCCGGGGAGGAGAAGCGCCTGGCCGCCCTGGTGCGCGACGGCATGGAGAATGCCGTGAAGCTGAAGGTGCCGCTGACCGTGAGCGTGAAGTCGGGCGTCAACTGGGCCGACATGGATGCCAACCGGGAGGCAGAATGAAAGAGATCGACGCGGCGAAATTCAAGCAGATCGTCCGCCTCGGCATGGAACACCTGTTCCGCGACCGGGAGACGCTCAACCGCATCAACGTCTTCCCCGTCGCCGATGGCGACACCGGCGACAACCTCGTCCATACCCTGAAGCCTGTTTACGATGGCATGGACGACTGGCAGGAAACGCGCCTGGACGAGACGGCCGACCGCCTGGCCCAGGCGATGCTGCGTTCGGCCAAGGGCAATTCCGGGGTCATTTTCTCGCAGTTTTTTTTCGCCTTCGCCCAGGCCATGAAGGGCCAGGAGGCGATCGGGCCGGCCGACTTCAGCCTGGCCATGGAAAAAGCGGTGCGCGAGACCTACGCCGCGGTGGCCGATCCCCGGGAGGGGACGATCCTGACCGTGCTGCGGCACACGGCCGAGGAGTTCAAGCGCCTGGCCCTGAGCGGCGAGCGCTACCAGGTCATCTTCGAGAAGGCGATCATCAAGGCCAGGGAGATCCTGGAAAAAACGCGGGACATGCTGCCGCAGATGAGGAAGGCGAAAGTGGTCGATGCCGGCGGATTGGGTTTTTTTCTTTTCTTCAAGGGCATGTCGGCGGCGATGAGCGGTCGCCCCGCCGGCGACGGTCCGGACGCCGGCGGCGACTTCGACCAGCCCCCCCGGGCCGTCGACCCCGCGACGCTGGCCTTCTGCGCGGAATGGCTGGTGCGCCCCCGTCCGAACGGGGCGGTGCGGCCTCCCGGTCCAAAGGGACCGGGACGTCGGGAACCGGGAGGCCCCTCCAGCCGTCCAGGCGGGGCGGTGCGGCCTCCCGGTCCAAAGGGACCGGGACGTCGGGAACCGGGAGGCCCCTCCAGCCGTCCGGGCGGGACCGTACCGCCCCACGGCTGGGACCGGGAATTCTTCAAGGAGCTCCTCAGATCCCGGGGCGATTCGCTGCTGATCGCCGGCGACGCCGGCCTTTTTCACCTGCACCTGCACACCGACGACCCGCAGGCGGCGGAAGCGGAGATCGCCCGTTACGGCGAGATCCTTTCGCGCAAGGTCGACTCGCTGCGCCCGGCGGATCAGGACCACCCGCTGCCCGACGTCGCCTTGCTCATCGATTCGGCCGTCGACATCCCGGAGGCGACGGAGCGGGCGCTGGGCGTCGAGGTCGTGCCGCTGCAGATCCTGCTCAACGAGCGCTACTGCCGCGACCGGCTGGAGATCGCCAAGGAGGATCTGTACCGGCGCATGCGCGCCGAGAAGGACCTGGCGGTCAGGACCTCGCAGCCGGCGCCGCTCGATTTCAAGACCGCCTTCGAGGCGGCCCTGGCGCGCAGGCGGCAGGTGCTTTTTTTCAGCCTGTCGTCGCGCTTGAGCGGCTCGTTCCAGGGCGCCCTGGCGGCGCTGCGCCTCCTGCCCGCGGCGGACCGGGCCCGGATCCGCATCATCGATACGCTCAACGTCTCGGCCGGCAGCGGCCTGCTCTTCTGCCGCGCCCTGCGGCTCCTGGAGCAGGGGCTGGACGTCGAAACCGCCGCCGCCGACGTCGAGGGCCGGCGCGGCCAGGTGGTCTCGCTGGGATATGTCGAGTCGCTGGAGTACGCCGTGCGTGGCGGCCGCCTGCCCGCGGCGGCCGGCTGGCTGCAGCGCCGGCTCGGCATCCGGCCGCTGGTCGCCTTCGAAAAGGGCAAGCTGGTCCGCAAGGGGGCCTTGCTGAGCGCCCGCAACAAGGAACGCAAGGTCGTGCGCCGCTTGCTGCGGAAGCTGTCCCCGGCCGGGTCCTACTCGCTGGGCATCGTCTATACCGACAACCCGCAGGCGGCCCTGCTTCTGGAGGACGAGCTGGCCAAATCGCAGCTGAAGATCTCGGCCATGTACCAGGTCGTCGGCGCCGCCGTCCTCGGCGCCCATGCCGGCCCGGGTACTTTCTGCCTGTTCGCCCTGCCCGACCCGGAAACGGCCGGTTGAATTCCCGCGGAGGTCCGATGGAAGAGAAGATCAAGCTGGGCATCAGCTCCTGCCTGCTGGGGAACAAGGTGCGCTTCGACGGCGGCCATAAGTTCGACCCCTTTCTCGTCAACATCCTCGGGCAGTACGTGGAGTACGTCCCGGTATGCCCCGAGGTCGAATCGGGATTCCCGGTGCCGCGCGAGGCCTTCCGCCTGGTCGGCGACCCGGAAAGACCCCGGCTGCTGACCCGCCAGAGCGGCGTGGACGCCACGCCGCGGATGGAGCGCTGGATCGCCGGTAAACTGCCGCCGCTGGAAAAAGCGGGGTTGTGCGGCTTCATCTTCAAGAGCCGGTCGCCGTCGAGCGGCATGGAGCGGGTTAAGGTGTACAACGACAAGGGCATGGCCGAGAAGAAGGGGGTGGGGATATTCGCCCGGGCGCTGATGGAGCGCCTGCCGCTGCTGCCGGTGGAAGAGGAGGGACGGCTGCAGGACATCGGGCTGCGCGAGAACTTCATTGAGCGCATCTTCGCCTACCGCCGCTGGCGGGCACTGGTTGGCGGCGGCGCCACGGCCGGGCGATTGGTCGACTTCCAGCGCCGCCACAAATACCTGCTCATGGCCCACAGCCCGGAATTGGCCCGGCGGCTCGGAAAGCTCGTTGCCGCCGCCGGGACGCGCCCCTTGGGCGGGATCCTGGCTGAATACGAGGAGCTGTTCATGGCGGCCCTGAAACAGAAGGCCACGGTGCGCAAGAACGTCAACGTGCTGCAGCACATGCTGGGCTATTTCAAGAAACAGCTCGATGATTTCGATAAAAGGGAGATGCTGGGCCTCATCGAGAAGTACCACCAAAACCTGGTGCCGCTGATCGTCCCCGTCTCCCTGCTGAAGCACTACATCGACAAATTCCAGGAGCCGTATCTGAAAGACCAATATTACCTGGACCCGCATCCGCTGGAGCTCAAGCTCAGGAACCACGCCTAGGGAGGCCTCCGGCCTCGCGATGCAGGCTGTGGTTCGATGTTCGACGTTCGAAGTTCGACGTTCGATGATCTAAAGATTGCAAGCACTGGTTGAAGGGTAGAAGAGTTCAAGGGTTCATGAGTTCGGGAAAGGCATCTCCAGGAAGTAATGCCTTAACGCTTCAACCCTTCAACTCGTCAACGCTTCAACATCGCCTTCTATCGTCGAACATGGAACGTGGAACATGGAACTTCGAACGTCGAACGTTGTCTGATTATTTCTTGGGGATCCAAGGTACGAACATCGGCGTGCGCCGCTTGTACTCCTCCCAATCGGGACGGGCGGCGTACTTTTTCTCGAGCAGCGGCACGCCGGAGACGAAGAGCAGCAGAAAGGTGATCAGCGCCGGGCCGATCAGGCCGAGCCAGCCGTTGGCTGCGGAGAGGGCGATGATCCCGACGCCCCACCACAGGGCGGCTTCGCCGAAATAATTGGGATGGCGGGTATAGCTCCATAATCCGCCGGTCATGAGCCGGCCGCGGTTCAGCGGGTCCCTGATGAACGCCGCCAGCTGGCGGTCGCCGATGGTCTCGAATAAAAAGCCGGTCAGCCAGACCAGCGCGCCCACGCCGTCCAGCAGATTCAGCGGCGGCTGCACCTGGCCGAGGATCAGCAGCAACGGCGCGCTGACCAGCAGCATGAGCAGACCCTGCAGCATGAATATCTGGAAAAAGCTCCTGATGACGAAATATCTTCCCCATTGACGGCGCCAGGCGGCGTAGCGGAAATCCTCCTCCTTACCGCGGTTGCGAGCGAATATATGCAGCGCCAGGCGGCCGCCCCAGATCAGCACCAGCGCCAGAGCCAGCCATTGCCTGGCCCGGCCGTGCCCGAAATTCAGGAAGGTCACGGCGCTGACCAGGATGAAGCCCGCGCCCCAGCCGATATCGACGATGCCGTTGTTCTTGCGCGCCAAAGCCAGCAGAAAGACCGCGGACATGTAAACAAAGATCACCACTGCCGCCAGGGCGAGTGCGTCAGCCATGTTCACCTCCTGATCTCCGGAAAAATCAAGGCGACTCCGGGATGCGCTTCATTTTAACCAACTGGCGGCGGGCGCGCAGCGCGCTCTTCTCCTTGTCCTTGATCTCCAGCATGATGTCGAAATCGAGGCCGCTGCCGGCGGCGATGAAACGGCCGAAGTGCCGCAGGTCGATGCTCTCGGCGTGGCGGCCGGGGCGCGCGCCCTTTTGCTGGGAGCTGTAGTCGATCATGGGCGGGCCGTCCTTCTTTTTCCAGGTGGCGGCGGCCAGTGCCAGCGCCGCGGCCGTGCTCTCGCCGCGGTGGTTCAGCTGGTGGTGGAAGGAGTCGAAGAGGACGGGGACGCCGGTGCGGCGGCTGATCTCGAGGCAGTCGGCGACAGTGAACAGGCGATCGTCGTTCTCGACCACCAGGCGCCGGCGCACCGCCCCGGCGAGGAGCTCGAAGCGCGAACAGAAACGGCTGACCGCGGCTGCCTTGTCGCCGTAGACCCCGCCGGCGTGAACCTGGATGCGCGCCGTGTCGTCGAGGCCCAGCGCGTCGAGGACGCGGGCGTGATACTCCAGCTCGGCGGCGCTGCGGCGGAAGATGCCCTCGTCCACTGAATTGATCAGGGTGAACTGGTCGGGGTGCATGGAGATGCGCATGCCCTGGCGGCGGATGAACCGCCCCAGGGCGGCGAAGCGCGGGGCGAATTCCCGCTGCCAGGGAAAGGCGCAGACCGGGTGCGAGGCGAAGGGGACCAGGTCGGAGGTGATGCGCAGGAAAAGCAGGTGGTGGGCGCGGTTGTACTCCAGGATGCGCTCCAGGCAGTCCAGGTTCGCGCGCAGCGTTTCGGCGAGCCGGCCGTCCGCATAGGAGGCCAGGCGGAACGTGCGGCTCGGGGTGCAGCCGATGGAACGGTTGAGGCAGGGATAGCCGACCTTCATCCGGCCGCCCGCTTCGGGTCCCGCCGCAACGAGGCCGGGCCGGTCATCGGTTCTGGATCCTGGCCACCGTGATCTCCTCCTGGCCGTTGTACTTGCCGTTGAGGTCCTTGTAGGAGAGGAGCGGCGCCTCGGAGCTCTCGATGAAGATGACCTGGGCAATGCCCTGGCCGGCGTGGACGACGGCGGGCCGCGCGCCGCAGTTGGCGATGGAGATGGTCAGGTAACCCGTCCACTCGGGCTCCAGCGGCGTGACGTTGACCAGCACCCCGCAGCGGGCATAGGTGGACTTGCCGAAGACCAGGCCCAGGACCATCCTCGGCATGCGGAAATACTCCAGGCTGCGGCCCAGGATGAACTGGCCCGGCGGGATGAGGATGGCGTCGGCGCTGAGCGACTCGAAGTCGGCCTCCGCGACCCGGTGCGGGTCCAGGGGGGCGGCCGCGTGCACGGGGCGGCGGTAGGTGCGGTCGAGACGCAGGTCGTAGCCGAAGGGCCCCAGGCCGTAGGAGACGACGCCGGCGCGCACCGCGGAGGCGACGAAGGGCTCCAGCAGGCGGTGCTGCTCGGACTGCTCCCGGATCCAGCGCGAGGATTTGAGCATCAGAGGAGCGAGTAGCGCGAGACCTTATGGCTGATCAGGTAGTACAGCTTGCTCAGGTACTCGATGCCGTTGATCAGGTCCTTGGAGAACTTGAACAGGTACTTGACGTAGTTCGTCTCCTCGGCCAGCCGCAGCTTGCTCTCGAACTCGATGGCGAAGTCCTTCAGCTCGATCATCAGGTTCTGCAGCAGCAGCAGGTTGTCGATGCTCTCGATCAGGGTGACGGTCGGCGTGCTTTTCAGGTCGCTCCTGGGGATCAGCTTGATGCGTTCCAGGGCCTCGGTGTTCAGCTCCTTCACCAGGTAGTCGATCTCATCGAGGTAGGGCTTCTTGTAGTCGTCGAAGTAGCGCAGCTTGTGGACGGCGCGCTCCTGGATCTTGGCGTTCTGCTCCAGCAGCGAGTGGAACAGCTCGTGCAGCCCCAGGTGCTCCTTCTCGAATTTCTTCAGGTCGATGAAGGCGCGGCCGAGGTAGATCTTGTCGTTGTAGGAATTCAGCAGTTCGTCCTGGTAGTGGGAATAGAACTTGACCTCGAAGCGGCCGTGGTCGCGATAGCGCAGGCGGCTGATCAGGACATCCTGTTCGCTGGCCAGGTAGCTGGCGTTCTCCTCGATCACGGCGCTGTAGACGAACAGCGTGCCGACGATGAAGTCCTTCAGGCTGTCCATGAACTCCTCGTTCTGGGCCAGGAAGCCGGCCAGTTCCGGGAAGGATTCGCCGCGCAGCACGGTGTAGTAGGGCGAGAGGAGCATGTGCCCGCCCTTGAGAAACAGCTCCGTGTTGAAGTTCTCGCGCACCCTTTTGAAGAGGTTGTTGTGCTGGATGGCCGGGATGTTCTCCAGGCGCTTGCCGCTGAACTTGCCCAAAACGTTCAATGTTTCCACGCTTGCCTCCGCCAGGGGATTATAGGCGAACGCAAGTGAAAAGTAAACCGGGGAACCGGCCCCTTCCGCCCCGGGCAGCGGCGCCGGCCCCGGCATGGGGATTGCCCAGAAGGTCGGCGTGAGCAAGGGCGGGCCGTTGACTTTCCCCTGCCGTTTTTCTATGATGTACCCTCATGAAAAGACTGTTCTTCATGGCCTTCCCGGTGCTGTTCGCCCTGCTGCCGCTGGGCTTGTTCCTGTTCCTTTACCGGCCGGCGCCCGCCTCGCCGGAGATGACCAGCGCCTGTCTTGTCTTCCTCACCGCGCTGGGATGGTGCTCCCTGATCGTTTTCGGCCACCGGGAGAAGCTTCGCTTCAAGACCTTCTATGCTTTTGCGGCGCTGCTGGCGTCGGTACTGATCATCGGCGTGTTCCGCCCGTTCCCCGTGCTGCCCCGGCACCATGCCCTGATGGTCGTCCTGCAGGCACTCGGGGCCGCCGGCATCGTCCTCTACCAGCGCATCCTGAAGAACAAGGGGGAATAAGCCCATGAGCGAAAAGCAAGCCGGCGGCCTGGCCGCCGCCGTCGAAAACACCCTGCACGAGCTCGGCCGGACCTTTGCCGCTTTCCTGAAAGCGCCGCGGGCGCTATGGGGGGTCAACATCCCCTACGTGTTCGAAGGGTTGGTCTATTTCGGCCTCCTGACCATTCTGGGCAAGTATTGCTCGGAAAATATCCTGCTGAGCGATGTCCAATCGGGATGGGTCCTGGGCGGCGTCACCGGCGGCATCACCTTCGCCATGCTGCTCTTCGGCGGAGTCTCCGACAGGATCGGCGTGCGCGTTTCCCTGGCCCTGTCCCTCGGGGTGATGATGCTGGGGTACGTCCTGATCGCCCTTTCCGGGATGCTGGCCCTGGGCAGCGGCATGGGCTCTCCCATGTTTTTCGTCATGGCCGGCGGCCTGCTGCTGATCGTGGTCGCCTACGGTCTGTACATGCCGGCGGCCTATGCCGGCGTCAAGCGCTACACCAACCCGCAGACGGCCGCCATCGGCTACGCGGTGATCTACGGCCTGATGAACCTGGGAGCATTCCTGTCGGGGTTCATCTCCTCCGGAACCCGGCGCGCCTTCGCGTCCGCTTTTCCACCCAACGGCCTGGCCGCGGTGTACTGGGTTTATGCCGCCATCATGCTCTTCAGCACGCTGCTCACCCTGCTGCTGATCACGCGCAAGGTGGACGCCCGTGCCGTCGCGCGCGTCGCCCGCGAGACCCGCGCCATGAATACCGTCGAGCAGAACCAGGCCGCCGACGACAAGGCCGCCGCGCCGCAAAAGGCGAGCGGGCCGCGCATCCCGCCGCTGCCTTTCCTGTCGTGGATGGCTGCCTGCCTGGCCGCCGTTGCCCTGGTCGTCCTCGCCCGCCTGGGCAGGATCGTCATCCCGGGAGCCGCCGTTTATCTGCTGCTGGGCTTCACGCTGCTGGGCGCCATCTGGGAGTTCCTGCGCCATCGTCCCGACCATCCGTTCCGCGACAGCCGCTTCGTCTTTTTCATCTTCATCCTCATCCCGGTGCAGACCCTGTTCGCCCACAACTGGCTGACCATCCCCTATTACCTGGACCGCGCCTTCGCCGGCACCGGCGTCAGCCGCTACTTCGAGGTCTTTTCCAACCTCAACCCGGTGCTGATCTTCGTCCTCTCGCCGCTGATCGCCGCGCTGACGGCTCGCAGCAATGTCTACAGGATGATGATCGCCGGCACCTTCGTCATGGCCCTGCCCACCTTCCTGCTGGCCCTGGGCCCGAACGTCTACCTTTTCCTTTTGTATATCCTGGTGATGTCGGTGGGCGAGGCCATGTGGCAGCCGCGCTTCCTGCAGTGGGTGGCCGAGATCGCCCCCGAGGGCAAGACCGGCCTCTACATGGGCATCGGCCAGTTCCCCTGGTTCCTGACCAAGATGCTCACGTCCCTTTACTCGGGATATGTCATCGCCCGCTACTGCCCCAAGCCGGGATCGGGCCTGCCGATGAACACCGGGGCCATGTGGCTGATGTACGCCTTCATCGCCATGATCTCACCCATCGCCCTGGTTCTGGCCCGCAAGTGGATGGCCAAGGGCATGACGCGCCAGGGATAAGGAAGCGGAAAAACTACGCCGGACGGTAAACGTCCGGCTCGATGAATATCCTGGTGATCTCTGGGTACTGGCGGCGGAGGTCGGCCTCGATGCCGTTGATCAGGCTGCAGATCTGCGCGGAGTTCAGCCGCGGGTCGAACTCGGCCTTGACGGCCAGCAGGATGTCGTCGGCGCCCAGGTGCAGGGAGCGGATGTGGATGACGTGGGCGATGCTCTCTTCTTGCAGCAGCAGGCCGCGGACCTGGCGCAGCAGCGCCGGGTCGGCGCCCTCGCCGATGAGCAGCGACTTGGTCTCGCAGCCCATCACCAGCGCCGTGATGCCCAGCAGCGCGCCGATGAGGACCGAGGCCAGGCCGTCGAAGAAGAGGATGCCGGTGACGTACTCGGCCAGCAGCGCGGCCAGGGCGATGGCCAGGCCGACGAGGGCGGCGCTGTCCTCGAGGAAGACCACCACCAGTTCGGCCTTCTTCGTCTGGTGCAGGAATACGGCCAGCCCGGTCGCGCCGCGCTCGGCCTTGATCTTCTTGACGGCCACGCGCAGGGAGACGGCCTCGGCGACGATGGCCAAGGCCAGGACCAGCAGGGCGACGGGCAGGTGAGCGACGGGGGCCGGGTGGCGCAGCTTGTGCACCCCCTCGTAGATGGAGAAAATGGCGCCGGTGGTGAAGAGGATGATGGCCACGATGAAGGACCAGAAATAGGCCTCGCCGGAGAAGCCGAAGGGGTGCAGCTCGTCGGCCTTCCTGGCGGCCTTGCGCAGGCCCACGAAGAGCAGCACCTGGTTCAGCGTGTCGGCGCTGGAGTGGATGGCTTCCGCCAGCATGGCCGATGACGCCGTGAAGAAGGCCACGACGAACTTGACCAGGGCGATGAACAGGTTGGCCACGAAGGCGGCCAGGATCACAGATTTCGAACTTTTTCCCTTTTTCATTGGCAGTTTCCCGCGGGTCCCCGCTGAATGGATCTTCGTGAAGGGCCATTTTAAGACGGCGGCTCCCCCTTGTCAAATCGCACGCTCTGGGCCGTGGCGGCTAAGATACGGGCAAAGTGATGCGTGATGAGTGATGAGATAACGCAAGGAATCGGTCTTTTGCGATTTCCCTCATGTGTTACGCGTCACGAAGCTCGTGAAGCGTATTGTATTGCCTCTCTGACACGTCACGCGTTACGCGTCACGAAGATCGTTCCTTTGCTGCTGCCGTATACCTTACGCCGAGCCTATTTCATCTCATTCAGCAGCTCAGCAGCCAGAAACCATTTTCGGTATTCCAGCCCGTGGATGTAGTTGTCGATGATGCGCCGGGCCAGGTTGCGGTCACTCTGCAGCAGGAAGGAGAACTCCTTTTCATGGTCCTTCAGGTCGTCGAAAAGGAATTCCTCGAAGTTGCGCCAGATCTTCTGGACTTTTTCGATGCGGGCGCGGTACTGGCGGTCGACCGCCTCGGAAAGCCGGGCATAGGTGGTGAATGACAGGTTGGGGTCATCGAGAGCCTGAGCCGGGACGGGGCCAAAATGGTTTTTCCAGGCGCCGTCGGCCGTTTCGCGGCTGGAGCCACCGGGAGTGCTCGCCAGCGACGGGTACCAGGGGGAAAAGGCGTTGCTGTCGGGACGGCGCGGAGCGATCCAGACGGCGTGGGCGATGTCGGCCGGGAGCCAGGAGCGCAGGTGGGCGACGAAGGCGTACTGTGTGGCCTCGGTGCAGATGGTGCGGTTTTTGCCTGAGTTGGGCGAGCCTTTGCGGTAGCGGTCGCTCAGGTCGTGCTTGCTCCCCTCGTAGTGGTCGCGCAGCACCTTGAACAGGTCGCGCGGGCGGAGGCCATGATGGGGCTTGAAGGAGAACGGCAGCGGGGCATCGAGCTTGGGCGGCTTGGCGGCCAGCAGGGCGGTGCCCCGCCACTGGCGCAGGATGTTGCGCATGTCGGCGTAGGTGCCGGGATCGGAGTAGGCCCTGGCGAATTCGAATTCGCCGTCGCGCTGGGGATCGTACCAGCCGCGGCGCACGGCGTACTCGATGATGTCGGGGGAGCCCTGGAAATTCTCCTTGTCACCCATGTTGACGCGGGTGATGGTGTAGCGGTTGGCAATGACGGCCGTTTCGTTATCCGGAACGCGGGCGGCGATCCAGCGCTTGCCCTTGACCGCGTGCAACAGCCAGCCTTCGCCGGCGTCGGCGATGATATAGGTGCGCCCCGAGGAGTTGTAGCCGAGGCGGGAGATCAGGTCTCCGGCGATGCGCACGCCCTCACGGGCGCTGCTGGCCCGCTCGGCGATCAGTCGCCTGAGGCTGAAGCCGATGCCGCCTTCACTCAACTCGCCCTTGTCCTCGCGCGAAGGGCAGGCGTCCGAGGTGACGGCCACGCCATGCTCGCTGACATAGGAGTCGGCGAAATCGCTCTCCGCCACCTCCAGCCACAGCAGGCCCGGCACAGGGGCGGGCTGCGGCAGCAGCAAGCCGCTCTTTAAGGCGAAGGATTCACCGCGGCGGTACTCGCGGGCCGGCACCTTGTGGAAGCTGACCAGCAGGCGGCCGCTGTCATCCTCGTTATGGGCCAGCATCACCGAGCCGTCGGAGGTGGCTTTCTTGCCCACCACGATAGTGAAGCAATCGAGACCGTCGTCGCCGGCGTACAGCCCCAGGGCCAGGAGCGTGAACAGGGTGAATAGGGCGATCTTTTTCATGACATATAAATAGCATAAGTCCATGGATTTGACAAAAAAGTGTCAGTGACAGTGACCGTGCCAGCAAGAGGCAATTCCAGAGCTGAGTGGAAGTGATAGTCAGATATCAGAGCCATTCTTGTTCTTTCTCATCACGCATCACGCATCACGCATCACGCATAACGAGAGAACGGAAGTAATCGGTAGACGGTGGACGGTTGACGGTCAGAAAACTGCAATACGAAGACTTAAATTCCAAATCACAAGCACCAAATTCCAAACAAATCCCAAATTCCAAATTCCAATTTCCAAACAAAAGCCCCTTGCAGGGAATCCTCTTTGTTTGGGTCATTTGGTAATTGGAATTTGGTGCTTGTTTGGGGTTTGGAATTTGGGATTTGGAATTTAAGTCCTCTGAATACCTTGACTTTCACCTTATGCCCTGCGCCCTGGACCTTGCGCCGATTTCCCTTCTTCCTGGTCATGCGTCACGCGTTACGCGTCACGCGTCACGCGTCACGAAGATCGACCTTGTCTCCGGCCTGTACCGTCTATCGGGCCGCTCTCTTGAGCACGGAGAAGATTTCGAAATGATCGCTGTGCGGGAAATTATCGAGCAACTTCAACTCGTCCAGCTTGAAGCCATGCCCGAGGAAGAGTCGCAGGTCGCGGGCGAAAGTGGCGGAGTCGCAGGAGAAGTAGACGACTGTCCGCGCTCCGCTCGCGGCCAGGGCGGCGATGAGCCGGGGCGAGAGCCCTCCCCGGGGGGGGTCGACGACGAAGAAGCCTGTGCCCGGCAGCCCGGCGCGGAATGCGTCGGCCTGGACGACTCCAACGTGCCCCGCCCGGTTCAAGGCCAGATTGGCTCGCAGGGCGGCCACGTTGCCGGGATCGCTCTCCACGGCCAGCACCCGCTGGCAGCGCGCGGCCAGCGGCAGGGTCAGGAAGCCGCCGCCGCAGAACAGGTCGGCGGCCGTCTCCGGGCGCTCCCTGTCGAGGACCCCTTCCAGCAGCCCCAGCATGGACCGCAGCTGGAAGCGGTTGGCCTGGACGAAGTTGCCGGGGGCGACCAGGAAGGCATAAGGACCGACCTGGAAGCGCACCTCGTGCTCGCGGCTGAGCCATTGGCCGCCGCCGCCGGGGACCTCCAGGCAGGAAGCGAGGTCGCGACCGTTGCTGACGGTAAGGATGCGGCCCTGCGCGCAGCCGGCCGCCTGCCGGCGCTGGGAAAGGAAATGGCTCTCGACCGCCTGCGGCAGGAGGAGGCAGCCGGAGATGGCGACGATCCGCCGCGAATCGCGGGCGAAGAAGCCGCAGGCGCCGCCGCGTACCTGGAACTCGGCCTTGCAGCGGTAGCGCGCATCCGGCGAGGGCAGCGTCGCGGTCGGGGAGGCGGGCTCGAAGCCGGCGATCCTCCTCAGGTTCTCGGCCAGGATCCCCGCCTTGCTGCGCAGCTGCTCGCCGTAGCTCATGTGCTGCAGGTTGCAGCCGCCGCAATCGCCGTAATGAGGGCACGGAGGCTCGCTGCGCTGCGGCGACGCCTGCAGCACGCGCAGCAGCTTCCCCTGCCAGGCGGAGCGCAGGCGGCCGCTGACGGAGTATTCCACCGTTTCCCCGGCGACGACACCGGGGACGAACACGGTCCTGTCCCCGTCGCGGACGATGCCGGCGCCGCCCTTGGCAATGGCGAGGATATTGCCGATCAAGGCCATGATGCTCCCGGAAAAAAGGAGGGCGCGCCGGCGGCACGCCCCCCGGTTGCGGCTGGAAACTATTCGACGGCGATGGCGATCTTCTCGCTCATGAACTTCTTGGCATCGAGGATGGTGATGGTCGCATTCTGGCGGGCCCCGTCGAATTCGACCTTGAAGTCCGTCTCGGCCTTGAAGTAGCCGGGATAAATGGTGATGTTCCTGATCATGGCAAGCTGGAAAT
Organism: Candidatus Aminicenantes bacterium UBA2190; assembly: GCA_002335385.1. GTDB lineage: Bacteria > Acidobacteriota > Aminicenantia > UBA2199 > UBA2199 > UBA2199. Next base: position 4,074 of record DCVK01000070.1, on the reverse strand, counting down.
CGCTGGCGGCCAAGGTGATCCTGGCATCGCCGCGCAGGTCGAGCGACTTGTCGAACAGGGTGAGGTCGACCTTCTGCAGCTTGGTCGAGCGCAGGAAGCCGCCCTTGATGATGCCTTTTTCGTTCAGGACCCTGGGCAGGTCGATGGCGTAGTAGACCGAATTGAGGGCGGTCTGCATCTCCTGGTTCTGGTCATTCAGGTCGCTCATCTTGACCAGCATGTTCTGCTTCTCCTGGTTGAGCAGGTCCAGCTGGGAGATCAGCTCGGTGCGTCGGGCTTCCATCTCGTTGATGTCGCTCTGCAGTTGCTCCTTCTCGGCGACGGCCCGGTCCTTGGCGTCGACCAGTTCCTTCTTCACTTTCCTCTGGATCTGGTTGGGCGAGATGGGTGCCGTGCCCTGGGTGATGAAGGTGCCGTACTCGTCCTCGGCATAGAAGTTCCAGATCTTGAACCCGGGGACGATCGGCTCGAAGAGGGCGGTGCGCTCGACCAGCTCCATGGCCCGGGCCTTGTCCACTCCCTTCTCGTTCAGCAGGAAGTTCATGGCGATCTGGTAATGGTTCTCGCCTTTTTCCACCATGTGCGGCTTGGGCAGCAGCGTTTCCAGCTCCTGGACGCGGGCATTGAGATTCTGGATGTCGCTGTTCTTGTCCAGTATGTCCTGCAGCAGCGACTTGATCGAGACGTCCTTCTCGTTCTTGATCTTATCCTCCAGCACTTTCTTCTGCTCGGGGGAGAGGTTCATGATATTGACCTCGGGCAGATCCTCGCCGGTCTTTTTTTTGTATTCGTTCAGTATGGTGAACACCTCGTTCTGCTTCTCCTGGATGCTCGTCTCCAGCTGCTGGATCTGCTGGACGGTTTGCTCCATCTGCTTCATCTTCGGCGAGACCTTCGGCCCGGCCGGGCCCTTGAACAGGAGAAAAGCCAGTACGACGATCACCAGCGCCAGGGCGCCGACGACCCAATAGATTTTTTTCGATCCTTTTTCCGGTTCAGCCTGGGAGAACGGGACCTTGGGCTGCTCTGGGGTCATGATATCCTCCTTTTTCGGGAAATCCCCTGTGGATTACCTTTCCGGCGGGGATTTTATCACAAACGCCTTCGCGAGACAATCGGCATAGGCTTGCAATGCCGGGCCCTCCGGCATATAATTCGTCTCTCAAGGAGCTAGCCATGACCCGCGAACAAGCGCTGGGGCTGGTCGAGCAGCACCTGCACAACCCGAACCTGGTCAAGCACTGCCTGGCCGTCGAGGCCTGCATGATGGATCTCGCCGTCCATTTCCGCCAGGATCCGCAGCCCTGGGCGCTGGCCGGGCTGCTGCACGACCTGGACTACGAGTACACGGTGGAGACGCCGGCGGCGCACACCGAGAAGACCGCCGAACTGCTGGCCGGGCAGGGGCTGGACGGGGAGATCATTCATGCCATCAAGGCCCACAACCTGCGGGTCGAGCCCGCCTCGCAGATGGACCTTTCCCTGCTGGCCGTCGACCCGGCCAGCGGCTTCATCATCGCCTGCGCCCTCATGCACCCCGACAGGAAGCTGGCCGTCCTGGACCTGCCCTTCCTGAAGAAGCGCTTCAAGGAGAAATCCTTCGCCAGGGGGGCGTCTCGCCCCCAGATGGAGGGCTGCGCCCGGCTGGGCCTGACGCTGGACGAGTTCCTGTCGCTGTGCCTGGGCGCCATGCAGCGGATCGCGCCGCAGCTCGGGCTGTGATGGACCGGCTGCACACCTGCGACCTGACCAAGGTCTACGACCGGGTGGCGGTGGTCGACCGCATCAGCCTGGACTTCGCCTCCGGCTCCGTCACCGCCCTGCTGGGGCGCAACGGCGCCGGCAAGACCACCACCTTCCTGATGATGGCCGGGATCGTCCGGCCCGATGGAGGAAGCGTGGAGCTCAACGGCGAGAGCGTGGACGACATTCCCTCCTATGAGCGCTCCCAGAAGGGGCTGATCTATCTGCCGCAGCAGCATTCGGTCTTTATGAAGGCCTCGGTGTTCAACAACCTGAACATGGTGCTGCAGCTCTATGCCCCGGCTCCCGAGGCCCGCGAGAGGACCCTGGAACTGCTCGGCGACTTCGGGCTCCTCCAGGTCAGGGATTCCATGGCCTACCAGCTCTCCGGGGGCGAGAAGCGGCGGCTGGAGATCGCCCGCTCCATGATCATGAAACCGCGCTTCCTTTTCCTGGACGAGCCTTTCACCGGCATCGACCCCATCACCATCCTGGACATCCAGAAGATCATTTTGAAGCTCAAGGCCCGGGGCATCGGCATTGTCATCACCGACCACAACGTCCGCGACACGTTCTACATCACCGACACGGCCTACATCATTCACAAGGGGCGCATCCTGAGCAGCGGCACGCCGGCCGAGGTGGTGCGCGAGGAGAACACCCGCCGGGTATTCCTGGGCAAAGACTTCGAGTGGAACGGCTGAGCGGCCCCGGCTACCTTGCCCTGGACGCGGCCGCCTGGCGGCGCAAGCGCGAGTTCTTCGCCGCGAGCTTCAGCCCCTGCGGCCTGTGCCCGCGCTGCTGCGGCGCCAAGCGCGCGCAGGACCGCTCCGGCGTTTGCCTGGCGAGAAAGGACGTCCGCATCGCCGCCCACAATCTTCACTTCGGCGAGGAGCCGCCCATCTCGGGGGCCAGGGGATCCGGGACCGTCTTTTTTTCAGGCTGCACCCTCAAGTGCCTCTTCTGCCAGAACTACCCGATCTCGCAGCTGGCCCACGGCGAGTCCTTCTCGATCGAGCAGCTGGCGGGCATTTTCCTGTCGCTGCAGAAGCGTGGCGCCCACAACATCAACCTGGTGTCGCCGACCCCGCACCTGTACCATGTGGTGGCGGCCCTGGAGATCGCCGTTGCCCGGGGCTTGCGCATCCCCTTCGTCTGCAACACCAGCGGCTACGAGCGCGCCGAGGTGGTCGCCGAGCTGCAGGGGATCGTCGATATCTACCTGCCCGACCTGAAGTACGGTCCGTCGGAAAGCTCCCGGCGGCTTGGGTTGGAGTTGTCCGGGGTGGACGACTATTGCGAGCACGCCCTGCCCGCCGTCGCCGAGATGTTCCGCCAGGCAGGCCCGCTGGAGCTCGACGAAGAGGGGGTCGCCGTGCGCGGCACGGTGATCCGCCACCTGATCCTCCCGGGGCAGGCGCAGAACTCCATCGAGGTCTTGAGGGCGATCGCCTCCAGCCCGTTCCGGCGCGCCTGGCTCAGCCTGATGAGCCAGTACTTTCCGGCCCATCGCGCCCAGGGGCGGCCGCCGTTCGACCGCCGCCTGCGTGCTGACGAATGGCGCCGGGTGCGCGACGAAGCGCTGCGCCTTGGCCTGGACGAGGGCTGGTTCCAGGAGATGGAGTAGAATAGACGAACTTTCGTGACGCGTGACAAGTAGGCTAGGGTCTAGGGGCTAGGGGTGAGAGGGAAGAAGAAATGGCAATCGGTGTAAGGTGGAAGATAAGGCATTTATAGGACTTAAATTCCAAATCCCAAATTCCAAATAACAAACAATATCCAAATTCCAAATTCCAATTTCCAAAACAAAAGCTCCTTTCATTTGCATTCATTTTCTTTGTTTTGGTCATTGGGTAATTGGAATTTGGAATTTGTTTGGGATTTGGTGCTTGTGATTTGGAATTTTAGTCTTCCTATATCCTCTCTTATTACCGTCACGCGTCACGGATGCTTTTCATTTCTTGTCGGACGGCAACTCCAGCCCGTAGCCTTGCCGGTTGCTGGCTTTCTTGAGATAAAAGGCCAGGAAGATGGAGATCACGCCGCAGCCGACCAGCATGAGGATGGGGATCGTGTAGTCGTAGACCGGGATCTCTCCCGCCAGGCGCATGGACTCGATCTTCTCGCTGATGGCGGCGTTGTCGAGGCCCTGGGCCGCCAGGCTGCTCCGCAGCTGCCGCATTTTCGCCACCACCTCGGGGTTCACCTTGTCCAGCAGCGTGCCGATGCCCTTGTAAAAGAGGCCCAGCCCCCAGTTCTGCACGGTGAACATGGCGGCGTAGGCCGTCCCCAGCCGCCGTTCGGGAACGATCTTGGCCACCGAGGGCCACA
>DCVK01000065.1 GCA_002335385.1 Candidatus Aminicenantes bacterium UBA2190 | reverse complement strand
CGGCATGATCACCTTCAACCAGTCCCTGGCCAACCTGTACTTCAAGCGTGATATCTCTCTGGAACTGGCCATGAACGTTTCGCACAACCAGGAGGAGCTGCAGGAGCTGATCAACCGCGGCCCCACGTCGCTCAGCAGCCAGTTCAAGACCGCCCACTCCACGGCAGCGAACGCCGGCAAGGCGCATTAAAAAGGGGGACACATGGCCATATTCAAATACCGGGGGAAAAACAGGGTCGGCAGCATCGTCGAGGGCGAGCGCACCGGGCGCAACGCCAACGAGGTCGTCACCGCGCTGGAGAAGGAGCAGATCCAGGTGCTGAGCATCGAGCGCAAGCGGCTGAAGCTCAACATCCCCTTCATCGGCAAGAACCGCGGGGTGTCGCTCAAGACCATCGCCGTGTTCAACCGCCAGCTGTCGGTCATGTTCAACGCCGGGCTGCCCATCACCCAGGCCATCGGCATCCTGGCCAACCAGCAGAAGGACAAGTTCTTCCAGGGCGTGCTCACCGAGGTGCGCAAGGACGTGGAGGCGGGCACCAACCTCTCCAACGCCATGAAAAAGCACCCCAAGGTCTTCAACGAGCTGTACACCAGCATGATCCAGGCCGGCGAGGCCTCGGGCAACCTGGACACCATCCTGCTGCGCCTGTCGCAGTACGTGGAGAACATGAACAAGCTGGTGGGCAAGGTGAAGTCGGCCCTGGCCTATCCCATCGGCGTCATGATCATCGCCCTGGTCCTGACCTCCGTCCTGCTGTGGAAGGTGGTGCCGGTATTCACCGACATGTTCTCGCAGATGGGCGCCGAGCTGCCCCTGGCCACGCAGATCGTGGTCGGGGCCAGCAACTTCATGGTTTCGAACTTCTTCTTGATGGTCGTCATCCTCATCGCCGTCATCTTCGCCTTCCGCGCCTACTACAACACCTTCAAGGGCCGGCGCGTCATCGACAAGATCAAGCTGAGGATCTGGGTGTTCGGCGACCTGCTGACCAAGGTGGCCGTCGCCCGCGTCACGCGCACCCTGGCCACGCTGCTCACCTCGGGCGTCGAGATCATCGAGAGCATGACCATCACCGCCAAGACCGCCAGCAACTCCATCATCGAGGACGCCGTGCTCAAGAGCCGATCCCTGGTCCAGGAAGGCAAGCCGCTGTGGGAGTCGTGGGAGGAGACCAAGCGCTTCCCCTACATGGTCACGCAGATGGTCGCCGTCGGCGAGCAGACCGGCTCGCTGTCGACCATGCTCGGCAAGGTCGCTGACTTTTACGACGAGGAGGTCGACCAGGCCGTCTCGGCGATCGTATCGCTGATGGAGCCGCTGATGATCCTGATCCTCGGCGGTATCGTCGGCGGCGTCGTCGTGGCCATGTACCTGCCGCTGTTCGACATCATTGGCAAGGTAGGCTGAGCCGGGAAAGTTGATCGCCGTCGAAGAGCGGAAGCTGCACAAACGGCTGGCATTCCTCCATTCCATCCGCACCGCCATCCTCTCGGCCCTGGCCCTGGTCACGGGCATCATCCTGCTGTTCTTCAGCGCCCCGGTATCGCTGCTGGCCATCCTGGCCGCCCTGCTGGCGGCCATCGTCGTCAGCATCCTCTTTTTCCCGCTGGCGCGCCTGCTGCCCTCGCGGGCGCTGGTCAATATCGAGCTGGCCTTCGACATCCTGCTGGTCACGCTGCTGGTGTATCTTTCCGGCGGCATCGTCAGCCCCTTCTACTTCCTGTACATCCTGCCGATCATCGTCGCCTCCCTCTTTCTCTCGCGCCGCGACACGATGGTCATCGCCACCGTCTCCTTCATCGCCTTCGGCGCGCTGGCCGACCTGCTCTACCTGGAAATCATTCCCTATTATCCCGGTTTCGAGGCGGGGGAGGTGCCGCTGGGGACCTTCATCTACAACCTGCTGATGGGCTTCATCGCCTTCTCCAGCGTCAGCATCGCCGCCTCCTATTACTTCGAGCGCATCCGCAGCGCCGGCGAGCAGCTGCGCGACGTCCAGGAGAACCTGCGCGACATCATCCTGCTGAACAACTCGGTCATGGAGAAGATGGAGAACGGCTTCGTCACCGCCGACATCCTGGGGCGCGTCGTCTCCTACAATCCCAAGGCCGCCCGCTTCCTGAACCTCAAGCCGGGGGCGAACCTCTTCGACCTGCTGCTGCCCCGCGAGGACCTGGCCGCCGTCCGGCGCATCTGGGAGGACAACAACTCCTATTATTTTGAAAAGAGCCTGCGCGGCTACTCCCTGGGCATCACCCTGTCGTCGATCGAGAAGGTCTCATCCTTCGAGCGCCTGCTGGTCTTCCTGATCACCGACCTGAGCGCCATCAAGGAGATCGAGAGCAGGCTCAAGGAGAAGGAGCACCTGGCGCTGATCGGCGAGATGGCCGCCGGCATCGCCCACGAGATCCGCAACCCGCTGGCTTCGATCTCGGGCTCGGTGCAGTTCCTGCGCCGCGAGCTGGCCCTGCAGCCCGAGCTGCGCAGCCTGATGGACATCATCGTCAAGGAGTCGGACCGCCTCTCGGCCTTCATCGAGGAGTTCCTGAACTTTTCCCGGCAGTCGCCGCTGGAAAAGGCCGACTTCGACCTGGGCGGCCTGGTGGACGAGGTGACGGCCATGCTGGCGCGCAACCTCAAGGAAGTGCGCTTCATCAAGAAATACGACCCGGGCAACAGGGTCCTCGCCGACGCCAAGAAGATCAAGCAGCTGCTGTGGAACCTGCTGAACAATGCCGTGAAGGCGCAGAAGGAGAAGGGCGGCATCGAGATCGCCATCTTCCGCGAGGGCGGGGTACCCTGCCTGTCGATCCGCGACTTCGGGGTGGGCATGGACCGCGCCGAGCTGGAGAAGATCTTCATCCCCTTCTACTCCAACTTCGCCTTCGGCATCGGCCTGGGCATGAACATCGTCAAGCGTATCGTCGACGAGCACGGCTTCGCCATGGAGATCAAGTCGGAAAAGAACCAGGGAACCGAGGTGTTGGTATGCTTCAAAAAGCGCTGAACGTCCTGCTGGTCGATGACGACCACAGCCTGCGCAACATGCTGTCGTTCGTTCTGGGCAAGGAAGGCTACAAGGTGGAGGAGGCGCAGAGCGGCTCCGAGGCCCTGAAGAAACTGAAGGGACGGAAGTACGACCTGGTCATCTCCGATATCCGCATGCCCGACCTCAACGGCATCGAGCTGCTGAAGAAGATCAAGACCCACGACCCGGAGCTGCCGGTGATCATGATCACCGCCTACGCCGCCACCCACGACGCCATCGAGGCCATGAAGCTCGGCGCCGAGGACTATATCATGAAGCCCTTCAATCTGGAGGAGCTGAAGATCATCATCGACAAGTCGCTGCACAAGAAGAGCATCGTGCTGGAGAACATCGAGCTGAAGCAGAAGCTGTCCGACAGGGACAAGTTCGAGGATATCGTCGGCGGCGACTCCCAGATGACCAAGATCTACGAGCTGATCCGCACCGTGGCCCAGACCGACTCCACGGTGCTCATCAGCGGCGAGAGCGGCACCGGCAAGGAGCTGATCGCCCGCGCCATCCACGCCCAGAGCCTGCGCTCCGGCCAGCGCTTCGTCTCCATCAACTGCGGCGCCCTGCCCGAGAACCTGCTGGAAAGCGAGCTGTTCGGCCACAAGAAGGGCGCCTTTACCGACGCTTACCAGGAGAAGGAGGGGCTGTTCGAGGCGGCGCGCCAGGGCACGCTCTTCCTGGACGAGATCTCGGAGATGTCGCAGAAAATGCAGGTCAAGCTGCTGCGGGCCATCCAGGAGAAGGCCGTGCGCCGCGTGGGCGACAATCGCGAGATCGCCGTCGACGTGCGCATCATCGCGGCGACCAACCGCGACCTGGTCGAGAGCATGGAGAAGGAGCAGTTCCGCTCCGATCTCTACTACCGCCTGAACGTGATTTCCATCAAGGTGCCGCCGCTGCGCGAGCGCCGCGACGACATCCCCATCCTGATGCAGCACTTCCTGCAGCGCTACAACCAGAAGTTCGCCAAGAACATCTCCGGGTTCGAGAAGCAGGTCATGGACTGCTTCGCCGCCTACCGCTGGCCGGGTAACGTGCGCGAGCTGGAGAACTTCATCGAGCGCGGCGTGGCCCTGGAGAAGGGATCGGTGTTCAGCGCCGCCGCGTTGCCCACGGAGGTCATCTACAACCTCGACGCCGCCGCGGCGCCCGGCGAGGATTGGGCGGGGAAACTCGAGGCGGAGACGCTCGACTTCAACGGGTACATCGACGAGCTCAGCAAGCGCATCATCGTCCGCGCCCTGGAGCAGAGCGGCGGCAACGTCAAGAAGACGGCGCAGCGGCTGAAGCTGAATTACCGCTCATTGCGCTACCTGATCGAGAAATACAAGCTCAAGTACCGATAATTGGTGCTAAACGAAATTCGTGACGCGTGACGCGTGACGCGTGACATGTAAGAAATCAATTTTTAAGCACCAAATTCTAAATTCTAATTACCCAATCCCCCTGACGGGGACTTTGACCAAAACAAAGAAAATTCTATGCAAGGAGCTTTCGTTTTGAAAATTGGAATTTGGAGCTTGGAATTTGTTTGGGATTTGGAATTTGTGATTTGGAAATTAAGTCTTCATATTGCTTTTTTCCCGTCAACCGTAAACCGTCAGCCGTCAACCGATTTCACTTCATGTCTGTAACCGTCCTTCCTTCTGGGGCTGAACCATGCAAACGCCGCCAGGCCGATCAGCGCTCCGATCGCGTCATACAGCAGGTCCAGCCAGGAAAACACTCTCCCCGGCGTGGACAGCTGGTGCGCTTCGTCGAGCAGGCCCAGCAGCAGCGCCAGCAGGAAGGCGGCCAGCAGGGAAGGGAGCCGGCGCGGGGCGGGGAAGGCCTGGACCAGGAAAAAGGCCAGCAGCGCGTACTCGCCGGCGTGGGGGAGGACGTCGGGGATCCCCGAGGGCAGGCTGGAGGGCGGCAGCGACGACAGGTAAAAAATGACGGCATAAATAAGCAGGGAAACGGCTGCGGCCAGGAGGCGGCGGCGGGAAGGCAAGAGGTGGCTCAGAGGATGCGCATGAGCCAGCTGAAGGCGACGACGCCTCCGGCCATGAACAGGAACAGCTTCAGCGCGTAGCGCCGGACCTGGCGCAGGTCGCTGTGGCGGATAAAGGCCAGCAGGATGGCCACCACCAGGGCGAAGACCAGCATGGAGATCATGTGGCTCTTGAAGATCACTCTTTTCTCCCCTTGGCGATGTCGAAGGCGTTCAACGCCACCAGGTAGTTGAGCAGGCCGGCCGAGGCCATGTAGGCGGTGCCGTAATGGAAGGTGACGGCCTTGACGTCCCCGGCGGCCAGCTGCAGGAAGCGGATGAGGAAGTAGAGCAGGCCGTTGCCCAGGTCGGCGACGAAGCCCAGCAGCAGCAGGGGGTGCATGACCCCGGTGCCGTAGAATTTCCCCTTCATCAGGATGCCCATGGCCAGCAGCGCCAGGATGCCGGTGCAGAAGACCGCGGCTTTCAAAAATCGCTTCTGGAGCAGATGTCCGAGTCCCGGGAACAGCCACGACAGGAAGAAGATCAGATATGGATTCATTGGGGGCAGTATACCGCAGGACTGCGGGAATATCAAGTTCGACGTTCGATGTTCGAAGTTCGAAGTTTAAGAAAGAAGAAAAAACTTTAGAATCCTTCTTGATATTCATCTGACAGGTGTCGTCTCAGTTTCTTCTCTTGCAACGTCGAACGTCGAACCTCGAACCTCGAACCTGTTCTTCTTTTTCGGCTATCTTTTCTGCCCGTTTTTGAGTATAATGTCGTCGAAAATGAAGAAAGTACTGATTGTCGACGACGAAAAGAACATCCTGGTCTCCCTGGCCACGGTGCTGGAAGACGAGGGATTCCAGGTCTATTTCGCCAAGGACGGCAAGGAGGGGATCGAGAAGTTTCAGAACATCCGCCCCGACGCCATCTTTCTCGACATCTGGCTGCCCGGCATCGACGGCCTGGAGGTCATCAAGCGCATCCTGGAGATCGATCCGCTGCAGATCATCATCATGATCTCCGGCCATGGCTCGGTTTCGGCAGCGGTATCGGCGCTCAAGGCCGGCGCCTACGATTTCCTCGAGAAGCCGCTCAGCCTGGACAAGGTGATCTTCGTGCTCAAGCGCGCCCTGGAGTTCCGCCAGGTGCGCGACGAGAACCGCCGGCTGAAGGTCATCCTCGACCAGGAGGACGAACTGGCCGGCACCGACGAAAAGAAGCGCCTGCTGCGCGAGAGCACGGCGACCATCGACTTCGAGGCCGCCGACCCGAACTTCCTGCGCAAGCAGCGCACGGTGGCCCTGAGCAACATCATTTACGGCATCGGCCTGCACTCGGGCGAGAAGACCGGCATGGTCGTCAAGCCGCTGCCGCCCAACAAGGGCATCCGCTTCGAGAACATCTCCAAGAAAGGCTACATCCCGGCGCGCATCGAGTACCTGAACACCACCGGCTACGCCACCTCGATCAAGAAGGACGACCTGGAGGCGCGCACCATCGAGCATCTCCTGGCCACGCTGCACGCCTTCGGCATCACCAACCTGGCCGTCAAGATCAACAAGGAAGTTCCCATCGACGACGGCTCGGCCATCAACTTCTGCGAGTTCATCAAGGAGTGCGGCATTGTCGACCAGGCCGAGGACATCCCCGAGATCGTCATCACCCGGCCGCTCCTGATCGGCGACGAATCCGCCGACGGCAAGTACATCAGGATCGAGCCGGCCGACTCCTTCTCGGTCCGCTATACCTGCGTCTACCCCATGCCCCTGGGCCGGCAGACCTTCGATTTCGCCATGAACTCCGGCGACGACTTCATGCGCGAGATCGCGCCGGCGCGCACCTACGGTTTCGTCGACGACTTCAACAAGCTCAGCGACATGGGCCTGGCCGAGGGCGGCCGCATGAACAACTTTATCCTCATCGACAAGGACCGCATCATCAACACCACCCTGCGCTTCCCCGAGGAGCTGGCGCGCCACAAGATCCTGGACGTCATCGGCGATTTCTACCTGCTGGGGCGGCCCATCCGCGGCCGCGTCATCGCCCAGAAGACCGGCCACACCGACAATGCCAAGATGGTCAATCTGATCAGGGATACGTTCCTCAAGGCCAAAACCTAAGAAGCTGTTCGACGTTCGAAGTTCGACGTTCGAAGTTGAAAGACAAGGCAAATTGCCGGGATGGCGTTGAAGAGGGAGGGAGACGGTCATGAATCTGAGCGCCAAGATCGAGTGGGAACAGGGGCTGGCGTTCCGCGCCGCCCTGGACGGGCACGAATTCATTATCGACGGAGTCACCGAAGCCGGGGGCCGGGACCTGGGACCGCGGCCCAAGGGATTGACCCTGGTCTCCCTGGCTGGTTGCACCGGCATGGACATCATCTCCATCCTGGGCAAGATGCGGGTCCAGGTGGACAGGTTCCGCATCGAGACCGAGGCGATCACCGCCGAGGAGCACCCCAGGAAATTCCTCGAGATCAAGGTCACCTATGTGTTCGAGGGCGTTGGGATCACCCCGGAGCCGCTGCGCAAGGCCATTGCCCTTTCCGAGGAAAAGTACTGCGGTGTCCGGGCCACGCTCATGCCGACAGTCCAGATCCGCCATGAGATCGTCCTCAACGGCGAAAACATCCCGGGCTGAGTTCCGGGCCGTCCGCGACCTGGAGGCGATTCGAAAATTAATAGTTCCCTTGTCCCCCCCAGTGGCCTCCTTTGAGGCCAGTATCCGCTCCACGCCATTCCGCATCCTCATCTCGGTGCTGTTGAGCGCCCGCACACAGGACCCGGTGACCGAGGAGGCCGCGGCTCGATTGTTCGCTATAGCCGATAAGCCATGGAAAATGGCCCGCCTCCCCGAAGCGGAGATCGCCCGCCTGATCTACCCGGTGGGCTTTTACCGCACCAAGGCCAGGCATATCCTGGGCATATGCCAGGCCCTGAGGAAGGCTGAGAAATTCCCCGCCACCCTCGAAGGCCTGCTCGAACTTCCCGGCATCGGCCGCAAATCCGCCAACCTGGTCCTGTCCCTGGCCTTCGGCCAGCCGGCCATCGCCGTCGACACCCACGTCTTCCGCATCTCACGCCGCCTGGGCTGGGCGAAGGGCAATACGCCCGTCCATGTCGAGAAGGAGCTGGAAGTTCTTTTTCCACGGAGGCGCTGGGCCGACGTCAATCAGGTTCTCGTTGGCTTTGGGCAGACGATCTGCCGGCCGATTCATCCCAAATGCGGGATTTGTGTCTTGAACAGGATTTGCCCATCCGCGGAATTCAAAACAAATCCGAAGTAGGCATAATAATTACGATATTGCAAGGAATTTCAGGGGCTAAAGCAAGATAGAATTATATCTTAACTTTGGTTCATTAAATGGTTTTTCAACTTCGAACCTCGAACCTCGAACATCGAACCTTCTGCAGACCCTATTCCCAGTTCCGTCCCAGCTTGGAAAGCTCCTCGTTGCTGTACTTGCGGAAGAGGATCTCCCACTCGCGCGAGCCGTCGGGGATGTTCTTCTTCTGGGAGACGATCTTCTCCTGGGCGGCGGTCTCGATGTCCTCGAACAGCTTGAGCTCGTCGAGGATGAGGTGGTAGATCTTGAAGCGGATATTGCCGATATCGCCGGAATAATCGATGTCCTCGCTCGTCTGGATGTGGTCGACGATCAGCTTGGTCAGGTAGTTTACCCGGTTTTTCGACAGTTTCAGGCTCATCGGGCGTTCCCCAACAACCCGCTGCTCGCGGACAGAAAAGTCATGTTTTCGCCATGGACGCGGGCAAATGCCCTACGGAAAAACCGGTTCTGACGCAAGCCGGCGGAGAAGCGCGAACGATTGCTCATTTTCTTTGCATTTTACCCTAGAGGGCGGCGAATGTCAATGCCGTTTTCCAGCGGTCCGGAGACCTGAATGGGGACTGGGCGTTCGTTGCTTCAGGTCATGGGAACGACGGGGTCAGGGCGATTCTTGCAGGAATCAGGGGATGCTGGGAAGCGTATCGACATTGGGAGAGGGACCGATGGGCCGGTCATCGAACCCGCATGAAAAAACGATCTCCAGATTCTGGCTGGTGGTTTCGGTTTTGCCCTCGGAGTCGGTGAGGGTCAGGAAGACATCCGTATTGTCCGGGACATAGGAGGGAAAGAGATTGCCATGGTAAGGGTGCCTGTCCGAATAGTCGCGAGGGTTGTTGGACTGGATCGTGAATTCGCTGACGGTCAAGCGGTTGACAGGGGAGTACTCGATGAAAGGGGCGTAGGTGCGGTAATTGGAGCTGTTGATCTCCAGGAGCGGTGTTTTTCTTGATTTGATGACGAACCGCCAGTCCACGATCCTGGCCTCGGTGTTGTGCCAGTTGACCAACTGAAAGGAGATCCGCAAGGAGGTTTCATTGGCCTTGCTATTGTAGGAGATGTTTCCTTCTCCCCATTTGATCCAATACTGGTCGATGCGTTGCTTGCAACTGAGGGACAAGGCGGAGAGCGCCGCCAACAAGACCAGAAAAAAAGTGAACTTGGACTTCATGCCTGATATTTCCCCCAATATAATTGTAATATGATTCTGCGAAAAATTCAAAAAAAAGTCGTTTCTGGCGAAAAGGTCGGGAGCCTATAATGGGCGAATTTTGCCGGGCCTGCCGGGGATGGCCCGCGCATCCGCGTGCCTAGAGGACGATGTTTTCCTGTTCCGCCAGCTTGGACTTGACCATGCGGAACATCTCGTAGTAGTCGATGTTGGAGTTGCGGATCTCGTTCAGCTTGTCCTTCAGGATATCCTTGACCTTTTCGTCGAGGAGATCCTCTTTTTCGAGCTCCCGGGTGATGACATTCTGCACATCGATGACCGTTTTTTCGCGGTTTTCCATTATGATGAACTTTTCAGTGAGCAGACCCTTGACGACCTGGAAGGCGAGGTGCTCGATCTGCTGCTTGTTCAATCTCATCGGACCGATTTTAACAAATTTTGGCATATAGCACAAGGTCTTGTGAGTAAAAACTTCATAATTTTGAGTGAAGATGCAAGTTCCACGTTCCACGTTCCAAGTTCCATGTTCCAGGTTTCACCTTAAGAAGCCCTGTCCATTTAGGGGTAGAGAGGTAGAGGGGTAAAGTGGTAAAGTAAGATAAAAAACCGTAAGTAAGCATTTCTTTTGTTGCTTCGAATCACGAATCACGAATTACGAATCACGATAGGTCGTTCATTGCTGCTACTACCACCATCACTATCACTAATGCCCGTAAGGCCTCTTGCTGACACTGACACTGACACTCGCCTTGGCTTTCGTTTTGGTCATTCGAATTTGGAATTTGGAATTTATTTGGGATTTGGTGCTTGGAATTTGGGATTTAAGTCCTATCAATACCTTTCTCCCAGCCTGCGCCCTGAACCCTGCACCTTGCGCCGATTGCCCTTTTTTTCTCCTGCCAGCCCCGCAGCCATATTATTTTTGCTGAATCCTTGACAAATAGCCCTGAATGGGGTAAATTATTAACTCCCAAGAGGTTTACAAATGAAACTGAACAAGAGCAACATCACGTATTTGCCCAAAAAAAACGGCATGGAAAAGAAGTGGTGGCTGATCGACGCCAGCGACCTGGTGCTCGGACGCCTCGCCACCCGCATCTCCGATGTGTTGCGCGGCAAGGACCACCCCTATTACACCCCGTTCTTTGACTGCGGCGACCACGTCGTGGTCATCAACGCCAGGAAGATCCGCCTGACCGGCAGCAAGGAGGAGCAGAAGCTCTATTACCGCCACTCCGGCTACCGCGGCGGCATCAAGGAGATCTCCTTCGAGCGCATGATGGCCAAACATCCCGACCGCGTGGTGCTCAACGCCGTCAAGGGCATGCTGCCCAAGAACAAGCTGAGCTACAAGCTGCTGACCAAGCTGAAGGTGTACGCCGACGCCAGCCACGGCCACGCCGCCCAGAAGCCCGAAGTGCTTAAAATAACAGGAGGAAAAAGTTGAGCATTGTGCAATACTACGGAACCGGTAGACGTAAGACCAGCATCGCCCGGGTTTATCTCCGGCCCGGCAGCGGTAGTTTTTCCCTGACCGTCAACAAGCGCAGCCGCGTGTTCGAGGAGTATTTCCCCTTGAAGATCCACAAGCTGACCATCTTCAAGCCGTTGACCGTCACCAATACCATGAACAACTTTGATTTTTTTATGGATATCGAGGGCGGCAGCGTGTCGGGCCAAGCCGGTGCCATCCGTTTGGGGATCGCCCGCGCCCTGCTGGAATTCAACTCCGAGCTCAGGCCGGCCTTAAAGAAATCGGGTTTATTGACCCGGGACGCACGTGAGAAGGAGCGCCGCAAGTACGGCCTGCTCAAGGCACGCAAGGCGCCCCAGTATCACAAGCGCTAGGAGGCGGCCACATGGTACAGATCAACATGAGAGAAATGCTCGAGGCGGGCGTCCACTTCGGCCACCAGGTGCGGCGCTGGAACCCCAAGATGAAGCCCTTCATCTTCGGCAAGAAGAACGGCATCTATATCATCGACCTGCAGACGTCGATCGAGATGTTCAAGACGGCGCTGCAGTTCATCTCCGACCAGATGGTCGCCGGCCGCGACGCCCTGATCGTCGGCACCAAGAAGCAGGCGCAGTCCATCATCGAGGAGATCGCCGAAGAGACCGGCATGCACTATGTGAACAAGCGCTGGCTGGGCGGCCTGCTGACCAACTTCGCCATGATCAAGAAGAGCATCGATCGCCTGCTGGAGCTCGATGAGATGAAGAAGGACGGCCGCTGGGAGGTCAAGTCCAAGAAGGAGCAGTCGCGGCTGGAGAAGGTCTACAAGAAGCTCTACCGCAGCCTGTGGGGCATCCGCCGCATGACCAGCCTGCCCGGCGTGGTCATCGTCATCGACTCCACCTTCGAGGATATCGCCATCGCCGAGGCCCGGCGCATGAACATCCCCATCGTCGCCGTCGTCGACACCAACGCCAACCCCGAGGAGGTCCACTTCCCGGTGCCGGGCAACGACGACGCCATCCGCTCCATCCGCCTGTTCATCAGCAAGTTCGGCGAGGCGGTCATCGAGGGGCGCAACCGCAAGATCCAGGAGAGCGCCAATGCCCAGCAGCTGGCCGCCGATCGCGCCGCCGCCGAGGAAGCCGCCAAGGCGGAAGCCGCCGCGGCGACCGAAGTGGAGAACTGAAATGGCCAGCGACATGGAACAGGTCCGGAAACTGCGCGAGCAGACCGGCATCAGCATATTGGAGTGCAAGAAGGCGGTCGAGGAGGCCAAGGGCGACCTCACCCAGGCCGGCGAGATCCTGCGCAAGAAAGGCTTCGAGAAGGCCAAGTCCAAGTCTTCCCGGGCGACCAACCAGGGAGCCGTCGGCGCCTACATTCACATGATGGGCAAGATCGGCGTGCTGGTGGAGCTCGGCTGCGAGACCGACTTCGTGGCCAAGAACGAGGACTTTCAGGCGCTGATCAAGGACATCGCCATGCAGATCGCCGCCATGAACCCCCGCTACATCTCGGAAAAGGACATCCCCGCGGCCGTGCTGGAGAAGGAGAAGGAGATCTACCGCGAGCAGCTCAAGGCCAGCGGCAAGCCCGCCGCCATCGTCGAGAAGATCGTCGAGGGCAAGCTGGGCAAGTTCTACTCCGAGGCCTGCCTGCTGCACCAGAACTTCTTCAAGGACGAAAAGATGACCATCGAGAAGCTCATCGCCGAGAAGATCCACAAGACCGGCGAGAACATCGTGGTCAAGCGCTTCACCCGCTACCAGATGGGGGAAGAGTTCTAAGGCATGGCCGCCGCCCCCCCCCTGTACCGCCGCGTCCTGCTGAAGCTGAGCGGTGAGGCCCTGCAGGGCAACGACCAGTTCGGCATCAACCACGAAGTCATCAGCGAGATCGCGTCCGAGGTCAAGGAGATCCATGAGCTCGGCGTGCAGCTGGCCATCGTCGCCGGCGGCGGCAACTTTTTTCGCGGCGCCCGCGCCGGCGAACTGGGCATCGACCGCGCCTCGGCCGACTACATGGGCATGCTGGCCACCATGATCAACGGCGTCGCGCTGCAGAACGCCCTGGAGAAGAAGGGCGTGCACTGCCGCCTGATCTCGGCGCTGGCTGTCCAGGAGATCGCCGAGCCGTTCATCCCCCGCCGCGCCATCCGCCACCTGGAGAAGGGGCGGGTGGTGATCTTCGCCGCCGGCACCGGCAACCCCTTCTTCACCACCGACACCGCCGCCGCGCTGCGCGCCATCGAGATCAAGGCCGACGTCCTGCTCAAGGCCACCAAGGTCGAGGGCGTCTATTCGGCCGATCCCAAGAAAGTGAAGACCGCCACGCGCTTCGCGCGCATCTCCTATGCCGACGTCCTGGCCAAGGAACTGAAGGTCATGGACAGCACCGCCATCTCGCTGAGCAAGGACAACGGCCTCAGCATCAAGATCTTCGACATCACCTGCCGCGGCAACATCCGCAAGGCCGTCTGCGGCGACACCATCGGCACGCTGATCGACCGCAAGGGGGAGGGCGAATGACCAAAGAGATCCTGGAACAGGCCAAGGTCGACCTGAAGAAGGTCGAAGAGGAATTCAAGAAGCAGATCTCCAAGTTCCGCACCGGCCGGGCGTCGGTGACGATCCTGGACGGCATCCATGTCGACTACTACGGCGTGTCCACGCCGATCAACCAGCTGGCGACGCTGGGCGTGCCCGAGGCCAACCTGATCATCATCCAGCCCTGGGACAACAAGATCATCAACGACGTGGACAAGGCCATCCGCGCCGCCAACCTCAACCTCAATCCCGTCTCCGACGGCAAGGTCATCAAGCTGCCCATCCCGCCGCTGGACCAGCAGCGCCGCCTGGAGATCATCAAGAACCTCAAGAAATACACCGAGGAGCGCAAGGCCCAGCTGCGCAATGTCCGCCGCGACTTCCGCGAGATGATCAAGTCCCTGAAGGATGACCGCGACATCAGCGAGGACGACGAGAAGCGCGCCTACGACGACCTGCAGAAGCTGGTCGACCAGACGAATGCCAATATCGATCAGACCGAAAAAGAAAAGGAAAAGCATATCCTGGAGGACTAGCAGAGAAGAGTTGGTTCGAGGTTCGACGTTCGAAGTTCGAAGTTTTAAGAGTTTTGAATTAAACGATCACTTGGCATTCGAGATCCGAAGATTTCGGAGAAGAGTGACCAGCAATCACCTGGGGTTCGAAATTACGGAAAGCAAGCACTAAATGGTCAAATAACATAGTTCGAATCCTTTGCAATTACTTCCAGCTTCTTCAACGTCGAACATCGAACGTCGAACCTTGACTGTTCTATGCCAGCGATTTACGCTTTCTCAGAATGAACTCCACCCCCACTCCGACAGCGAAGAGATCCAATATGACCAGCAATATCACCCCGGCGCCGGGGATGAACTTGAGCAGGGTATAGGCCGCCACGCCGAGGACGATGAAGAATGCCGGGTTGGCGCGCAGGCGCAGGGCGGCGCAGGCGCGCTCGCCGATGAAATGATACACGGCGGCGCGGCCGAAGATCAGCAGCAGGAAATAGGCGGCCATCAGCACGATCAGCAGCGGGATGCCGATCAGCACGAAACTCAGCAGCAGGAACGCGAGCAGCAGCAGCAGGAAGAGGAGCAGCGCCGCCGCGCCGCGCCCCAGGTGGCGCCAGGGCTGGCGGGACAGCATGGCCGACGCCTGGGCGACCTGGGCCGGGAAGACGGCCAGGGCCAGCAGGGCCAGGATGAGCCAGAAGAAGATCTTGATGACCTTGAAGAAGGTCATGCCCCCGGTCTCGGGGAGGAAGGGCAGCACGGACACGGCGACCTGCTTCATGTCCTGGTGCGAGCGGACGTCGTAGACGCGGCCGGCGATGCGGCTGCCTTCGGCCCGGTTCAGGCTGCCGCCGATGACGATCAGGTCGCGGCCGATCAAGGCCGTCCCGGCGATCTCCACGTCGGCGGCGATGCAGATGACGTCGCCGGTCACCTCGCCGTCCAGGCGCAGGCTGCCGCCCAGCAGGAAGACCGACTCGACGACCCGTCCGCTGACGGCCAGGCGCGCCCGGAAAGCATTGATGGCCTCGGCGCGGGTCTCGCCGGCGGCCACGGTGATCTCCTTGCCCCCGGCGGCGCTGAGCAAAACCCCGCCGGCGGCGAGGAGGAGGATCAGCAGCAGGGGCTTATTCTTCATGATCTGCCCGCCTTCGCTTTCTTCAGCCGCGGGCGCAGGAAGGTGGCGGCCAGCAGCCCGCCCAGGGCCAGGAGGGCGACGGCGGCCACGGCGGTTCCCAGCGGCGTGGGCAGGAAGATGCGCAGCAGCGCCGACAGCGCCTTGGTTGCGGCCTGGGCGCCATTGTAGACCAGGGTAATGCCCCTGATGATCCCGGCCAGCCAGCCCGATGTGCCGTCGGTGGTCAGGCGCAGCGCCTGGATCAGGCTGCTGCTGGAGAAATCGAAGTAGATGTAGATCCAGGTGATCAGGAAGACGGCGCTGGCGGCGATCATGGCCGCGATCGACGTCAGCCGCGGCAGGGCGGGGAAAAGGCGCTGCATGACCTGGGGAATGAGCCGCTCCGGCGGGTTGTGCAGCACCGGCTGGGCGAGCACCGAGTCCAGGAGGCGGAAGGCGGCGGCGGCGCGGCGGCAGTCGGCGCAGAGCAGCAGGTGGTCGCGGACCCGGGCCGCCTCGATGGGGCTGAGGGTGCCTTCGTTGCCGGCGATCAGGATTTCGTCAGACAAGCATTCCATCTTTCACCATCTCCTGTTTCAGGATCTCCTTGGCCTTGAAAATGCGGTTCTTCACCGTGCCCACCGGCAGCGCGGTAATGTCGGCGATCTCCTCGTACTTGAGGTTTTGGATGTAGCGCAGCAGGATCAGCTCGCGGAACTTGAGCGGGATCTGGTCCACCACGCGCCAGACGTAGTCGCGGGTCTCCGTGCGGGACAGGGCCCTGAAGCCGTCCTCGCGGCAGACGTTGTCCGACGCCAGCAGGTCGCGGGCGCTGACGCTCTCGTCGTCGAGCGAGTCGACCTGGGCCTGGTGCTTGCGGATATGGTCGATGACCAGGTTGTAGCAGATGCGGTAGGCCCAGGTGGAGAACTTGTACTCGAAGTTGTACTTGTCCAGGACGGTGAAGATCTTGATGAAGAAATCCTGGGTCAGGTCCACGGCCGTCTCCTCGTTCCGGACCATGCGGACAACGAAACCGTAGATCCTCTTCTCGTACTTGCGCATCAGCTCCTCGAACGCCCTGCGGTCCCCGCCCAGCGTTTTTCTGATCAATGACTGATCTTCGTCCAGTTGCATCTACGTTTTATCGGGCGGGAAGGTTTTCAAGGCTGCTGATCCTCGATGATTTCCACGTCGGCGGGGAGGTCCAGGTCGAATTCGCCCGGCGCCAGGGGCACGCGGCGGCGGTAGTTGCGGAACAGGTAGACGGTGGTCACCTCGTTCTCCGCCGCCTGCTCCACGCGCTGCGGCAGGAAGTCGGCGCCCACGCTGACCTTCACTTCCTGGGCGCCCTCCTGGCCCTGAAAGCTCAGGAAAATGGCGCGCGTCCCGGCGTCCCAGCGCACGGCAGCGCCGGGCCGCTCGGCCAGCAGCAGCTCCCAGATCAGCTGTTCGCCGCTTTCGCCCACCCGGCCGCGCAGCAGCTGGTTGTTCTCGCGGTCGTAGAAGCGGTAGCGGTCCTTCTCCAGGATGAAGATCTTGGACTCGGGGTCGAGGTACTCCCACTTGATGCGCTCGCGGTGGGCAAAGACGATGACGCCGCTCTCCTGCAGCTCCAGCCCGCCGTCGATGAACACCTGCTGGACGAAGTCGACGCGGAAGGGCTGGCTGGCCACGATGGCGGCGCGCACTTGCCTCAGAAAAACGTCGTCGTTTCCGCGAACCGAAGCGGCTGGCGTGCCCGCAGGGCCGCCGTCCCCTTGGGAGAGCGTTGCGCCGAAAATTGCGATCCCAAGGGGGACCAGCAGCCCGAGGCAGGCGAAGGCGCGGCGCGGCTCCATGCCTCAGCTGCGGGCCGAGAGGACGCCCAGGGCCAGGGAGTGGAGCTTGTCGTTGTCGCTCTCGTTGCGCGACGGGATCAGCACCGGCAGCCGGGCGCCCATGACCACGTGGGCCACGGTGAGCTTCAGGTAGTAGGTGAAGGCCTTGCCCAGCAGGTTGCCCGCCTCGATGCTGGGCATGATCATGATCTGCGCGCGGCCGGCCACGTCGTGGAGAATGCCCTTGTGCTCGGCCGCCTCGCGCGAGACGGCGATGTCCAGGGCCAGCGGCCCGTAGACCCGGCAGCCGCGGATCTCGCCGCGCTCGTTCATCGCGGTCAGCTCCCGGGCGTCGAGGGTGGCCGGCATGGAGTCCTTGACCGTCTCGATGGCGGCCATGACGCCCACCCGCGGCTCGTCGTAGCCCAGCTCGTGGAAGACCGCCACCGCGTTCTCCACGATCTGCTTCTTCTGCCCCAGGTCGGGGAGGATGTTCAGCCCCCCGTCGCTCAGGCCCAGAAGCTCGTCAGCCGCCGCGCCGCCCGGCATGGACGGGGAGGGGTTTTCCACCACCATGATGTCGGAGAGCAGGTTTTCGCCGCGCAGCCCCTTTTCCTTGTCCAGGATGGGCTTCATCAGCGCCGCCGTGGGCAGGAAGCCCTTGAGGATGAGCTGCAGCTTGTTCTGCCGGCCCAGCTCCACCACCCGCGCCACCGCCGCCTCGGGGCCGGGCGTGTCCTGGATGTCGAAGTCCGACTCGGCGCCGCCGTGGCGGCGCAGCATCTCGCCGATCCCGGCCCGGTCGCCGCAGAGGATAAAATCGGCCAGCCCCTCGCGCTTGGCCGCGATGACCGACAGGATGGTGCTGTCGTCCTCGGGGCAGGGGACGCCGGCCGTCACCCCCTTGCGGTTCCGCGCCGCCAGGCGCAATTGCTGGAAATTCCGGATCATGGCTCTCTCCTTGCCCGGGTTCAGGCCTTGAACCCGTAGCCGCTCTCGAAGGCCTTCAGATTGAGGTCGAGGAAGCGCGGCGGCACCTTTTTGCGCAGGACCTCCAGCCAGACCGGCTTGTCGATCTGCATGCGCGAGGCCAGCAGGCCGATCAGCACCACGTTGGAGGCCTTGTCGTTGCCCAGTTCGGCCGCCAGGCGCGTGGCCGGAATGAGCACCAGTTCGCCGGCCAGCCGGCGCAGCCGCTCCACCACGTCCTGGGGGTATTTCTCGAACCCCGCCGCCACCGGCAGGGGCTGCCACTCGAAGTCGTTGACCAGGACGATGCCCTGGGCGGCCAGGTAGTTGATGTTGCGCAGCGCCTCGAGCTTCTCGAAGGCCAGGATGTAGTCGGTCTCGCCCAGCGCCGGCAGGGGGGAGAAGACCTGGTCGCCGAAGCGCACGGTGGAGATGACGTCGCCGCCGCGCTGGCTCATGCCGTGCACTTCGCTCTTCTTCACCTGGTAGCCGGCCTGCAGGAGCACGTCGGACAGCAGGTCGCTGGCGGTCAGGATGCCCTGGCCGCCCACGCCGCAGATCAGGATCGATTGCGTCTTCATTTGCCGCCTCCCTTGGCGAACGATTCCAGGGTCGTGGAGCTGATGTGCAGCCCGCTTTCGTCGGCGTACGCGATGGCCTGGTAGGGGCAGACCTGGATGCAGACGCCGCAGCCGCTGCACAGCGACACGTTGATCAGCGACTTGCCGTCGGCGTCGGTGCTGATGGCCGGGCAGCCCAGGCGCAGGCAGGTCTTGCAGCTGGTGCACTTCTCCTTGTCGACGCGCGCCGGCGACCAGCGCGCCTTGCGGTAGAGCAGCACGCAGGGGCGGCGCACGACGATCACCGAGGGCTCCTGGCGCGCCATCTCGCGCTTGAGCAGCTCGCGGATGGCCTTGACCTCGTAGCCGTCGACCTCATAGGCGTGCTCGATGCCCAGGCCGTCGCGCACCAGCTTGAGGATGTCGACCTTGGGGGCCGCCTGTCCCATCAGGGTCCGGCCCGAGCCGGGGTTCTCCTGGTGGCCGGTCATGGCGGTGATCGAGTTGTCCAGGATGACCACCGTCGACTTGCCCTGGTTGTAAATGACGTCGATCAGGCCGGTGATGCCCGAATGGAAGAAGGTGGAGTCGCCGATGACGGCCACCTGCCGGGTCGTCTGGCCCGCCTTTTCCAGGGCCTTCTCGATGCCCAGCTGCACGGTGATGCTGGCCCCCATGTCGACGCAGGTGTCCATGGCGCTCAGCGGCCGCAGCGCCCCCAGGGTGTAGCAGCCGATGTCGCCCTTGGACTGCACCTTGAGGATGCCCAGGTTGTAGAAGAAGGCGGTGTGCGGGCAGCCGGCGCACAGCGACGGCGGCCTGGCCGGCACCCCGTCGAGCGGGGCGCGCGGGGCCAGGTCCTTCAGCCCCAGGCTGGCGCGGACGACGTCCTGCGACAGCTCGCCCAGCAGCGGGAAGACCTCCTTGCCCACGATCTCCTTCTGCGGAGCCGCGAGCCGGGCGAAGGTCTCGATGATCGGGTCGTTCTCCTCCAGGACGTAGATCTTGTCGACCATGGCGGCGAAGCGCCGGAACAGCTCGATGGGGAAGGGGTAGGGCAGGCCCAGTTTCAGGAAGCAGGCGTCGGGAAAGACCTCGCGGCCGTACTGGTAGGAGATGCCGCTGGCCAGGACGCCGACCCGCTCCTTGCCCTTGATCAAGGCGTTGAACGGGAAGGAATCGCTGAGAACGGCCAGTTTCTTCAGGCGCTCCTCGACCGCCACGTGGCGCCGGCGGGCATTGCCCGGCAGCAGGTTGCGCTTGGCGAAGTCGCTCTTGTACTCGACCGCCGGCGGCGCCTGGCGCTCGCCCAGCTCGACGGCCGAGCGCGAGTGCGAGGTGCGCGTGGTCATGCGGATCATCACCGGCGTGTCGTAGGTCTCGCTGATCTTCACCGCTTCCAGGACCATGTCCTTGGCCTCCTGCGAGTCGGAGGGCTCGAGCACCGGCAGCTTGGCCGCCACCGCGTAATGGCGGTTGTCCTGCTCGTTCTGCGAGCTGTGCATGCCGGGGTCATCGGCCGAGACGATGACCAGGGCGCCGGTGGCGCCGATGTAGCTGGCGGAGAACAGCGGGTCGGCGGCGACGTTCAGCCCCACGTGCTTCATGGTCACGATGGCGCGGGCGCCGGTGAAGCTGGCCCCCAGCGCCTCCTCCATGGCCGTCTTCTCGTTGGCCCCCCACTGGGAGTAGATGTCCTCCTTGTAGCGGATGATGTTCTCCAGTATCTCGGTGCTGGGGGTGCCGGGGTAGGCGGCGGCAAAGGTGATGCCGGCCTCCCAGGCGCCGCGGGCGATGGCTTCGTTGCCCGAGAGCAGTTCTTTGGCCATGGGTCCTCCTGGTGCTTGTTAGAAGGTTAACTTTATGACATTTCACCTGCCGAGTCAAGGCTGGGCTGAACAGCCATGAATGAAAATCGGTTGACGGTGGACGGCAGACGGCAGGCGGAAGAAAAACAATCAATAATAAGAGCTTAAATTCCAAATCCCAAATTCCAAATAACAAACAAAATCCAAATTCCAATGACCAAATGACCCAAACGAAGAATAAAACAACTCATCCCCCAACCCCCCGCTGAAGCGGGATGGCATCGCCAAATGCCTCGCAAAGCCTCGGCATGGCGATGCGTACCTTCTCTTCGCGAAGAGAAGGGGAGCAGTGCTCTCCCCCCCTCTCTTGTGAAGAGAGGGGGTAGGGGGTGAGTTTTATGATTTCCATGTACGAAAAAAGGCTTTTTTCTGGGTCATAGGTCTTAGGTGCTTGGGAATTGGGATTAATATCATGCCAGTTATAACCAATTTTGGCGATTTGTCTTCGTTTTGGTCATTCGAATTTGGTATTTATTTGGAATTTGGTGCTTGTTATTTGGAATTTAAGTCTTCGTATTGCTCTTTCTTACCGTCAACCGTAAACCGTCCACCGTAAACCGATTGCGATGCATGGTTGTTCCCTTGGCCGATTGCCTTGATATTTCATTTGCTATTTGCTATAACCGGTGCAAATGAGGTGCAATAATGAAAAACAATAAACTGTGCCCCAAATGCGGCTCGAAGTCGATCGCCCGCAAGCGCGGCTCGCCGGTGCTCAACAGCTGGAGCCGCATCTCCATCAACCTGACCAGCCTCGACGTCTGGATCACGCGCTTCGTCTGCACCGACTGCGGCTTCATCGAGGAGTGGGTGGAGAATCCCAGCGACTTGAAGAGGTTCAAGGCCCAGGAATAACAAGAGCTATTCGTGACGCGTGACGCGTAACGCGTGACGCGGAAGAGATAAAATTCCAAGCACCAAGCACCAAATTCCAAACAAATACCAAGCTCCAAATTCCAATGTCCAAAACGAAAGCCCCTTGAAATGGCGGTTTTTTTATTTGGGTCATTGGTTATTGGAATTTGGAATTTAAGTCTTCGTATTGAAGTTTTCTTACCGTCCACCGTAAACCGTCCACCGTAAACGAGATATTGTCAAATGTTGTGTACGAAGGATGATGTTTGTCATGCCGCATGCATCACCCCG
>DCVK01000056.1 GCA_002335385.1 Candidatus Aminicenantes bacterium UBA2190 | reverse complement strand
ATCCCAAGCACCAAATTCCAAATAATTTCCAAGCTCCAAATTCCAATTAACCAAATAAAAGCTCCTTGTAATAGCATTTTCTTCGTTTGGGTCATTGGGTAATTGGAATTTGGTGCTTGTTTGGTGCTTGGTGCTTGGGATTTGGAATTTTGGTTTTAGAATTCATTGACTGGAATCACTTTATAATCTATACTTTTCCCAATGGAAAACGACCGCGTCACACTGAAGATCCCCCGACCCCTTTACGAGAAGCTGAAGACCGTCATCCAGGGCAGCGGCTTCCGCAGCGTCAACGAGTTCGTGGTCTACGTCCTCCGCGACCTGGTGGCGCTGAAGCGCGGGGAGGCGGAGTCGGGAAAGGACCTGTCCAAGGATGAGATCGACGCCATAAAACTGCGCCTGAAGAATCTTGGCTATTTTTGATCATTTTCGCAGTGATCGGGTTGTTTTTTTAATACAACTGTAGTACAATTAGAGTATGAGGTTCCTGAGAGTTACCCTCGTGCCCAGGCGGGTGAAAGATCTGCTGGCCGGAAAGGTCATGCTGCTGCTGACCGTGCTGGCGGCGCTCCTTGTCCTGGTGATGATCATCGGCCTCTACCTGAAATCCAAGCCGGTCCTGGACAGCCATTCCCTGAGCGAATTGCTTTTCTCCACGAAATGGCGCCCTTTCCGCGGCCAATTCGGCTTTCTGCCCTTCATCATGGGCACGCTCTGGGTGACGGGAGTGGCCATCGTGATCGCCGTGCCGCTCTGCCTGCTGACGGCCATCTACCTCTCCGAGTACGCCCATTCCCGGGTGCGCGAGTGGGTCAAGCCGCTGATCGACATTCTGGCCGGCATCCCCTCGGTGGTGTTCGGGGTGTGGGGCATGCTGGTCGTCGTCCCCTTCATCAAGGACGTGGTGGCGCCGTCGTTCAAGGTCTTCTCCACCGGCTACAGCGTGCTGGCCGGCGGCATCGTCCTGGCCATCATGATCTTCCCGGTCATCATCCATGTCTCGCTGGAGGTCCTGCGCGCCGTTCCCGGCGAGGTCCGCGAGGCCTCACTGGCCCTGGGCGCGACGCGCTGGCAGACCGTCAAGCGCGTGGTGCTGCGCAAGGCGCTGCCGGGGGTGGCCGCGGCCATCGTCCTCGGCATCTCCCGCGCCTTCGGTGAGACCATGGCCGTGCTGATGGTGGTGGGCAACGTGCCGAAGGTCCCCCGGTCGGTCCTCGACCCCGCCTATCCGCTGCCGGCGCTCATCGCCAACAACTACGGCGAGATGCTCTCGGTGCCGCTCTTCGACTCGGCCCTCATGCTGGCGGCGTTGATCCTGCTGCTGGTGATCCTGCTGTTCAACATCGTTTCGCGCTCCATCCTGCTCCGGGTGGAGCGGAGCATCCGCTGAAGGGCATGGACCGCCGCTTCGCAGAGGAGAGGCTCTTCAAGGGGCTGATGATCCTGGCCACGGTGCTGATCATTTCCAGCCTGGTCCTGATCCTGCTGACCGTCCTGCTCAAGGGGCTGCCGTACATGAGCCTGGACATGGTCACCAAGACCCCGCAGGGCGGCTACTACCTGGGCAAGGGGGGCGGCATCCTGAACGCCATCCTCGGCTCGCTCTACCTGGCCGGCGGCGCCACGCTGCTGGCCATCCTCTTCGGCCTGCCGGTGGCGCTCTACATGAACGTCTTCTCCCGGCCCGGCGCCAGGTTCGTCGGCGCCTGCCGCTTTTCCTTCGACGTGCTCAATGGCGTCCCCTCGATCGTCTTCGGCGCCTTCGGCTTCACCATCATGATCTTTTTTGCCATGCGCGCCTCGCTGCTGGGGGGCATCATCGCCATCGCCCTGCTCATCCTGCCGATGATGGTGCGCTCCATCGACGAGGTGCTGCGCCTGGTGCCGCACGAGCTGCTGGAAGCGTCGTATGCCCTCGGCGCCACCCGCTGGGAGACGGCGCTGAAGGTGGTCGTGCGCCAGGCGCTGCCCGGCATCCTGACCGCGGTGCTCATCGCCTTCGGCCGGGGCATCGGCGACGCCGCCGCAGTGATCTTCACCGCCGGCTTCACCGATTCCATCCCCGGTTCGCTGCTGCGCCCGGTGGCCACCCTGCCGCTGGCCATTTTCTTCCAGCTCGGGGTGCCCATCCCCGAGGTCCAGGGCCGCGCCTACGCCTCGGCGCTGATCCTGACCATCCTGATCCTCATCATCAGCCTGGCGGCGCGGCTGCTGGCGCGGCGCTTGACCCGCCATGTAGTGAAATAGGAGTCCGACATGGAGAACCGCACCCATATCAGCGTCCAGGACCTGAACGTGCACTTCCGCAGCGAGCATGTCCTGAAGGACATCAACCTGAGCATCCCCGACCGCAAGATCACCGCCATCATCGGCCCCTCGGGCTGCGGCAAGACCACGCTGCTGCGCTCCTTCAACCGCCTCATCGACTCCACCGAGGGGGTGCGGGTCTCGGGCCGCGTCCTGGTCGACGACGAGAACATCCTCGATCCCAAGGCCGAGGTGACCCACATCCGCAAGAAAATGGGGCTGCTGCTGCAGAAGCCCTACCCGCTGCCCATGTCCATCTACGACAACGTGGCCTACGGGCCGCGCATCCACGGCATCCGCGAGCGGCGGCGCCTCGACGAGATCGTCGAGCGCTTCCTGAAGAAGGCCAGCCTGTGGGACGAGGTGCGGGAGCGGCTGAGCCAGCCGGCGTCGGCGCTCTCGCTGGGGCAGCAGCAGCGCCTCTGCCTGGCCCGCGGCCTGGCCGTGGAGCCCGCGATCATCCTCGGCGACGAACCCACCTCGGCCCTCGACCCGCAGTCGAGCCAGAGGATCGAGGCGACGTTCACCGAGCTCAAGCGCGACTATACCATCGTCATCGTCACCCATATCCTGCGCCAGGCGCGACGCCTGGCCGACCACGTGATCTTCCTCTACCTGGGCGAGCTGGTCGAGCAGGGCCCGGCCTGGGACTTCTTCAACAACCCCAAACAGCCCATGACCCGGGAATATATCAAGGGCTTGATCAGCTGAGATGGAACTCGGTGGACGGTAGACGGTTTACGGTAGACGGTCAGAAAGAGGTAATACGAAGACTAAAATTCCAAATCCCAAATTCCAAATAACAAATAAATACCAAGCTCCAAATTCCAATTTCCAAAACGAAAGCTCCTTTCAATGGCATTTTCTTCGTTCGGGTCAAAGTCCCCGTCAGGGGATTGAGTCATTGGATTTTGGTGCTTGTTTGGTGCTTGGTGATTGGGATTTGGAATTTAAGTCTTACATAGCCTCTTTTCCCTCCTCTCTTACCGTCTACCGTCAACCGTGTACCGTATACCGATCGGTCGTGGACTCGCCCTGAAAAACATGTTAGAATGTGTCCACGACCGATCGATGCGCCTGTAGCTCAATGGATAGAGCGTTGGCCTCCGGAGCCAAAGGCTATGGGTTCGAATCCCGTCAGGCGCGTTCTTTCTCAAACGAACCCCAAGTGCCCGTGACAGTGTCAGGATGAAATGAAGTGAAATCGGTTTACGGCAGACGGTTTACGGTGTACGGGAAGAGAAGAGGCAATACGAAGACTTAAATTCCAAATCCCAAATTCCAAATAACAAATAAAATCCAAATTCCAATTTCCAAACAAGAGCTCCTTTAAATGGCATTTTCTTCGTTTGGGTCATTTGAATTTGGAATTTGGTGCTTGTCATTTGGAATTTAAGTCCTATTAATACCTTTCTTTCAGATTACGCCCTGCTCCTTACACCGATTGCATCTTCTTCTTAATCTCACTTCTGACCTCTGTCCTCTGTCCTCTGTCTTCTGTCCTCTGACCTCTCACCTCTCACCTCTCACCTCTACCCACCGGTTTCTATTGCTTATCCGCCCTTGGAAGTGTACAATTTGCATCGATGGCTGAAAAAGTTGCGATCATCCACGACTGGCTCAACGGCATGCGCGGCGGCGAGAAGGTGCTGGAGGAGATGCTCGCGCTGTATCCCGCGGCCGACATCTTCACCCTTTTCTACGAGCCGGCGGCGGTATCGCCGCTGATCCGCTCCAAGAGAGTGACCGCTTCGCGCCTGAACCGCAATCCCTTGATCCGCCGCCACTACCGCCATTTCCTGCCCTGGTTCCCGCGCCATGTCGAGGCCTTCGACCTGCGCGAGTATGCGCTGGTCCTCAGCAGCTCGCACTGCGTGGCCAAGGGGGCGGTGCCGGCCCCCGACGCCCTGCACGTAAGCTATATCCATTCGCCCATGCGCTACGCCTGGGACCAGTACTACGCCTATTTCGCCGGCGCCGGCTTTTGGAGCCGCCGGATCATCGCCAGGGAGATTTCGCGCCTGCGCGCCTGGGACGTCAGCAGCTCGGCGCGCGTCGATCGTTTCGTGGCCAACTCCACGTATGTCCGCCAGCGCATCCGCAAGTATTACCGCCGCGACGCGGCGGTCATCCACCCGCCGGTGGACACCGAGTTCTTCCGCCCGGCGGACCGCCCCCGCCGCGATTACTGCCTGCTGGTCTCGGCGCTGGCCCCCTACAAGAACATCGGGCTGGTACTGGAGGCCTTCCGCGAGAGCGGCGAGCCGCTGGTGGTCGTGGGCAAGGGACCCGAGGGCAAAAAACTGCGCCGGCTGGCCGCCGCCAACGTGCGCATGCTGCCCGAGGTGGACGCCGGCCGGCTCCGCGAGCTCTACCAGAACGCCCGCGCGCTGGTGTTCGCCGGGGTGGAGGACTTCGGCATCGCGTTGGCCGAGAGCCAGGCCTGCGGCACGCCGGTGGTGGCCTTCGACCGCGGCGGCGTGCGCGACATCGTCCTCGACCGCCAAACGGGGATCCTGTTCCCCGAGGCCACAGCCGCCGGGCTGAAGGCGGCCCTGGCCGAGCTTTCGCGCCTGGACCTCGACACCGCCGCCATCCGCCGCCACAGCCTCCTTTTCTCCGCCGCCCGCTTCCGCGAGGAGTTCGGGCGCCTGGTCAGTTCGGGGCCGGAATGATCCGCAGGCAGCGCGAGCAGCTGGCCCGCTTGTTCGCCCTCAGCGATGCCCTGGCCATCGCCGCCGCTTTTTTCTTCTCGTTCTGGCTGCGCTTCCACTCCGGGCTCCTTCCCGTGCCCAGGGGGGTGCCGCGCTTTTCGGCCTACCTGGTCATCCTGCCGGTCCTGCTCTTCATCCAAATGGTCTATTTTTCCTACCAGGGGTTTTACCGCTTCAAACTGCGGCGCAACCGCCTCGACGACCTCTTTTCGGTCATTTTGAACTGCGCCGCGGCCGCCTTTACCGTGCTGCTGGTCTTCAGCTACCTGAAGAGCTACCGTTTCATTGGTTTCGAGATCTCCCACGGCTTCCTGGCCGTTTACGCGCCGCTGGCGGTCGCGATCGTCTTCCTTTGCCGCGCCCTGATGTTCCGGGTTTTCCGGCGCCTGGCGCGCAACGGCGTTTCCCGGGTGCTGATCGCCGGCAGCGGCGACCTGGCCGCCCTGACGGCGGAGAACCTCTCCAGGTACTCCCATTTCGGGCTGGAGGTCAGCGGCTTTCTGTCCTCGCAGCCCCGGGCGGGGGTGCTGGGCGGCTACGACGACCTGGAAGCCGTAACCCGCCGGCACGGCATCACCGACCTCTTCGTGGCCCTGCCGCTGAGCGAGTACGAAACCGTCATGCGGCTGATCAAGGGCGGCAACAACCTGCTGGTCGACATCCACCTGGTGCCGGACATCCTGCAGCTGGCCTCCTTGAAGGCGGGGCTGGAACACATCGAGGGGCTGCCGGTGATCAACCTGGGGGACATCCCGCTCCAGGGCTGGCCCGCCCTGAGCAAGCGGCTGTTCGACCTGCTCGTCTCCCTGTGCGGACTGGTGCTGCTGCTGCCGTTCGCCGCCCTGGTCGCCCTGCTGCTGAAGATCGACTCGCGCGGGCCGGTCTTCTACCGCCAGGAGCGCCTGGGCCTGGACGGGCGCGTCTTCCGCATGCTCAAGTTCCGCACCATGGTGCGCGATGCCGAGCAGGCCACCGGCCCCATCTGGTCGCCGCAGAACGACCCGCGCGTGACCCGGGTGGGCAGGGTCCTGCGCAAGCTCTCCATCGACGAGCTGCCGCAGCTGATCCATGTCCTGCTCGGCGACATGAGCCTGGTGGGGCCGCGCCCCGAGCGCCCGGAGCTGGTCGAGAAGTTCAAGGGGAGCATCCCGCGCTACATGCTGCGCCACCGGGTCAAGGCCGGCATGACCGGCTGGGCCCAGGTGCACGGCCTGCGCGGCAATACGCCGCTGGACAAACGCATCGAGTTCGATATTTTCTACATTCAGAACTGGACCTTCCGCCTCGACCTGGAGATCATCTTCCGCACCCTGCTGAAGTTCCAGTTCATCGACCGGAACGCCTGAAACGCGGGTCCGCCAAGGAGAAGCGCCGATGAGCCCGAGCCTCGAGCAACTGAACATTTCCCCGGAATTCCATACCTTCATCAGCCACCTGAGCGACCTGGCCCGGGGCGCGGAGCGCATGCCCTTCATCGGCAGGGAGAAGGAGCTCGAGGCCCTGATGGAGACGCTGCAGCGCAAGCTGAAGAAGAACATCATCCTGGTGGGCAAGCCGGGGGTGGGCAAGACGGCGCTGGTCACCGAGCTGGCCGACCGCATCAACCGCGGCCAGGTCCCGGCCAACCTGAAGGACAAGGTGATCCTCGAGCTGTCCCTGACCTCGTTCTTTTACTCCCGGGAATCGGCCGACCAGCTGGCCAAGGACTTCGAGACGCTGCTCGGCCAGATCCGCCGCAACGGCGAGCGCATCATCCTCTTCCTCGACGAGCTGCACGGGCAGTCGCTGGGCGGTCCCCAGGGGCGGGGCAGCCAGATCCAGGGGCTGCTCAAGGCCCACATCGCCGAACGCGAGCTGCTGGTCATCGCCGCCGCCACCTCCGAGGATTACTACAAGTACATCAAGAGCGACGAGATCATGGCCGCGAATTTCTCGGCCATCCTGCTCAATGAGCCCGAGAAGGAGGAGATGCTGAGCATCCTGTGCGGGGTGAGGAAGCACTTCGAGGAATACTACGGCTTGAGCATTCCCGACAACCTGTTCGAGAGCATCTACACCCTGGCCCAGCGCTTCATCCCCACCCGCGCCTTCCCCGACAAGGCCATCGAGCTGCTGGACATCGCCTGCTCCAAGGCGGTGCTGAAAAAAGCCCCCGCCCTCGACTGCGACCACATCCACCAGAGCATCAGCGCCTTCTCCAGGCTGCCCATCGGGATCGTGCGCCTCGACACCCAGGCCCATGCCCGCGGCATGCTCGACTTCCTCAGCGGCGCCGCGGTCAACCAGACCAGCGCCCTCGAGGAGATCTCGCGCATCATCCGGCTGGCCCGGCTGGAAACGCGAGTCAACGCGCTGCGTCCGGAAGGCATCTTCCTTTTCCTGGGGCCCACCGGGGTGGGCAAGAGCTTCATCGCCGCCAAGGTCGCCGAGTACCTGTTCGGCGGCCCGGAAAAGCTGCGCGTCATCGATCTGGCCGGCTATAAGAAGGCCGAGGACGCCGGGCGGCTGGTGCGCGGCGACAACGAAGGCGGCGCCGGCGCCCTGGTGCGCGAGGTGGAGAACCACCCTTTCTCGGTGATCCTGTTCGAGAACATCGAGGAGGCCCACTCCGCGGTGCTCTATTCCCTGGGCAAGACCCTGACCAAGGGCGAGGTCATCGACGACGCGGGCAAGAGGCATTACCTGGCCAACATCATCTTCATCCTGAGCCTGACCGGCATCGGCGAGGCGAAGAAGGGCTCGGCCATCGGTTTCGTCAAGGTCGATCCGCGCTCCGGCGAGCTGATCGTCGCGCCCAAGATCATGAATGTTCTGGACTGGGTGGACGAGATCATCCAGTTTATGCCGCTGACCGGGGAGCACCTGTACAAGATCGCCGTCATCCAGATGGAGGCGATCCGCAACGAACTGCAGGAGCGCTACCGCTGCCGCCTGCGCGCCGACGACGAGGTGCTGCAGGCGCTGGCCGCCGAGGCCGAGAAATCGGGGCGCTACGCCTATACCGTCAGGGAAGTCCTGGAGCGCGAGGTGCGGCTGCCGGCCATCGATATCGTCACCAAGACCGACCAGCAGATGCGCCTGCGGGTCAGCCTGGAAGACAAGCGCGTGCGCATCAGCGCAGAGTGAAGGAGGGCCGTCATGCCCAGACAACTGAAGATCGACCATTTGCTGACCGTCAAGACCTACCCGCCGGACGTCGAGGTCAATTTCTCCTTATCCGACATGGAGTTCCTGCTCAGCGACGACGAGCTGCCCTTCGCATCCGGCTCCATCCGCCTGCGCTCCTTCCCCGGCGACGCGGTCGTCGGCAGCCGGCACCTGCTGGAGACCCTGAGCCGCAGGGAGCAGGTGCCCGCGGAGAACATTTTCCTCTCCCTGGGCGCGAGCCTGGCCAACTTCATTGTCTGGGGGGCGCTGCTCAGGCGCGGCGACGAGGTGCTCGTCGAATTCCCCGCCTATGAGCCCATGTTCAAGGTACCGGCCTACCTGGGAGCGCGTATCCGCTTCATCCGGCGCGACGCCCTCGATTTTTCCCTGTCCGTGCCGGCCATCGCCGCGAGCGTGACGGAAAAGACGCGCATGATCATCCTCAGCGACCCGCACAACCCCTCCGGCAGCCAGATCAGCACCGAAGTGCTGCAGTACCTGCAGGCACTGAGCCGCGAGCGCGGCCTCGCCGTGTTCATCGACGAGGTCTACGGCCGTTTCTACCGCGAGCGCTCGCTGTTCGTCGACTACCCGGAGTTCATCGTCACCTCCTCGCTCTCCAAGTTCTACGGCCTGGGCTCGCTGCGCTGCGGCTGGGCCTTCGCCCCCGCCGCCGTGGTCGAGAAGGCCCGCCAGTTCGGCGACTACCTGACCCCCGAGATCCCTTTCGCCCCGTTGTACCTGGCCCACCTGCTGCTGGAGAGCCCGGCGCTGCAGGAACTGGAACGGCGACTGCGCCAACGCATCAAGGAGAATCGCGGGCTCATCGGCGCCTTCCTGAACCGGACCGAGTTTCTCTCCTGCTACATTCCCCGGAACGGCGTCCTCTTCTTCCCCGAGATGAAGGGCCAGGTCGACGTCAAGAAATTCTACGCCCAGCTCTACAAGAAATACCGCATGGTCGTCACCGAGGGGCGC
The DNA here is from genome assembly GCA_002335385.1 of Candidatus Aminicenantes bacterium UBA2190. Taxonomy (GTDB): domain Bacteria; phylum Acidobacteriota; class Aminicenantia; order UBA2199; family UBA2199; genus UBA2199. The sequence continues at coordinate 219 of DCVK01000056.1, read as the reverse complement.
TTCTTCCAGATGCCGCGCCATTTCCGCATGGCCGGAGTGCAGGATCCCGAGGTGATGAAGGACGGCTTGCAGCGGCTGGAGTCGGCGCTGAAGGATTGCCAGGTCCAGTAACCAGGCACAGGACTCGATGAAATAGACGTCCGGTTTGGATGATGGTTGACGGTCAGTAAATAGACAATACGAAGACTTAAATTCCAAATCACTCTTGTCCTAAGAAAA
>DCVK01000021.1 GCA_002335385.1 Candidatus Aminicenantes bacterium UBA2190 | reverse complement strand
CCTTCGGCTTGCCCTCGGTGAGGGTGCCGGTCTTGTCCACCACCAGCGTGTCGACCTTTTCCATGATCTCCAGCGCCTCGGCGTTCTTGATCAGCACTCCGGCCATGGCTCCCCGCCCCGTTCCCACCATGATGGCGATGGGCGTGGCCAATCCCAGCGCGCAGGGGCAGGCGATGATCAGCACGGCAACGGCATTGACGATGGCATGAGCCAGGCGCGGTTCCGGTCCCCATACGGACCAGGCAATGAAAGCCGCCACGGCAACGGCCACGACCGCGGGCACGAAGTAGCCGGAAACGACATCGACCAGCTTCTGGATGGGAGCGCGCGACCGTTGCGCCTCGGCCACCATCCTGACGATCTGCGCCAGCAGCGTATCGGCGCCGACTTTTTCCGCCTGCATCAGCAGGCTGCCCGTGCCGTTGACCGTCGCGCCGATCAGTTCCGCCCCCTTCTCCTTGGCCACCGGCATGGGCTCGCCGGTGACCATGGATTCGTCCACGTTGCTGGCACCGTCGATGACCCTGCCATCCACCGGGATTTTTTCTCCGGGCCGCACCCGCAGGATATCGCCGGCCCGGACATGCTCCAGCGGGATATCCTCCTCGGCACCATCCTGGCGCTGGATGCGCGCCGTTTTCGGGGCCAGGCCGAGCAGCAGCCGGATGGCCGCATGGGTCCGCGAGCGGGCGCGCAATTCAAGCACCTGCCCCAGCAGCACCAGGGTCGTGATCATCGCCGCGGCTTCAAAGTAGACGTCCACCCGGCCGCCTTTCATCTGCATGGTGGCAGGAAAAATTCCCGGGAACAGCAGGGCGGCGACGCTGTACGCCCAGGCCACGGAAACGCCCAGTGCGATCAAGGTGAACATGTTGAGGTTCCGGGTCCGGAGCGATTGCCAGCCGCGGACAAAAAACGGCCAGCCGCCCCACAGGACGACAGGGGTCGCCAACGCGAACCCGATCCATTGCACCATGGTCAGGGAGAGCCCTGCCGGCAGCCGGGACGGCGCCAGATCGGCGATCATGGCCAGGAGAAACACCGGAAAGGCCAGGACGGCGCTGATCCAGAAGCGGCGGCTCATGTCCGCGAGCTCTTCATTTTTTTCTTCAACGTCGACCGTGACCGCTTCCAGCGCCATGCCGCATTTCGGGCAACTCCCGGGATGGTCCTGCCTCACTTCGGGATGCATGGGGCAAGTGCAGTCGCCCGGAGCGGCATGGGAATCCCGGGCGGGGGGGGATTCCTTTTGCAGGTAGCGCTCCGGATGCTCCCTGAATTTGTTCAGGCAATGCTCGCTGCAGAAATAATATTTTTCGCCCGCATGCTCGAACCGGTATCTGCCGTCGCCGGATACCGTCATGCCGCAGACAGGGTCAATGTGCTCGTCTTTTTCCGGATTCGTTTTCACATCCATGGACTCATCCTCCGCCCGTCATTCCAGATCCTTCTTCATGCGCTCGAAATCTTCCCTGCTGATCTCCCCTTTAGCGTACCGCCGCTTGATAATATCCAACGCCGAGTCCGCCGGAGGTGACTCCGACTTCTGGCCGGCGATCCACTTGACCAGGACAATGATGCCCACGACGATCAGGATCCAGAACAGGATCATGCCCATTCCCCACCCCCATCCCCAATGTTCGTCCATCCAATGCATCTTTATTCTCCTGCTGAATTAAAGTAATATAAAAATGCGGTAAACGGCACAGGATTTCATATTTTTCCAAAATTCGATTCTGCGCTCACATGGGGGAACACGGGGTCAACTCTTACAATCATATTTTTATAGGTTTTAAAAAAATCATGTCGCAAAACCTGACCCCAAATGTTCTAGTGGATTCTTGAGACAAACTCTAGAACAAGGAAAATGAACGAAACCAGGAGAAGGGCCAACTTGGCCAGGAACAGCGCAAAAGACGGCCCCACAACCCACATGGGTTTCTCGATCGGCGTGTCCAGGGACAGCTTGTTGAATTTCAGGATCTTCTCCTGCCGCCGCGCCCAGATCTTAAGAAGCAGCACCGAAGCCAGGTACTGCAGCATGTCGCAAAAGAAGAAGAGGACGATAAAAACCAGGGACAGGTTGATCTTTCCCGGGAATGTCGCATCCCCGCCTTTGAAGAACCAGCATATGGCCGCCCCGGCAAAAGCCAGCTTCCTGGCAATCTCGCTCAGCGCCTTGGTGTTCTCCTGGTACTCTTTCCAAGCATCCTGGAGCGTCATTTTTTGATTCCCCTGTTGCCGATCTTCATCTTGACAAAACTCGCTTTTACCTGGTTGGTCTTTGCCATGCTGCCGGAACAACCAGACAAGTCGTCTACATTCAAATTGACCCCTCCCAACGGCTGGACTTCGGTCGTCTTCCCAATCGACTTCAAGAACCTGATCTTGAGCGAATCAATGGCTTTTTTCTTCATCAACGGCTGCAGCTCGCTCGTGAATTTGACGAAGATTTGAGTTTGCGGCTCGATGGTTCCTGGAGGCAACTTCTTCGTTTTTTCCCAATTCGCCTCAAAAACCTCCATGATCCACGAGGCCATGCACTTCTCGCACATGAAGGCAAAACAACTTTTTCCCTCAACAACGAGCACTTCGACATTGGCGGTTTGTTTCTTCACACACTCCGGACAAATGAATGCGACTTTCATGATTATTGGCGCCAGTCTCATCATGCCCTCCCTTTTTCCATATTTCATGCGCTCCTCCAGCAAGAGACTCCTCAGCTCGACTGTACGAAAGGAATTGAGAGGACATAAACCAAGATGTAGAAAAAACTCACGGTGCCAAGGTGAATCCAGAGCGGAACCATGCGCGCGACAGAAACGAGACCGCGATGGGCCGCGATCACCGTAGCCAGGACGATGCCGGCTATGACCGGAAAAACGGTCAGCAGCAGGATATCCCGCCTCATGAGCGGGCTCATCGCGCCCCAGAGCAGGAGCAGCGTCCAGCCGGCCATCAGCGCCGCGCCGACACCCCAGGCGAAACGATACTCCATTTTATCGCGAGATGAATCGCCACCGACTAGTGCAATACCGATACGCCGCGACAGCATGGGAATGACGGCCAAGCCGTCCGTGACCGCGCCCGCCACAAAAGCGATTCGCAAAAGCAACATAATGGTTTCAAGCGAGACGGTTGGCATCTTCTTCTCCTGAACTGATTTTTCAATTCAAAAGTTTTTGCTTTTTTGCGTCAAGTCCCTGAAGGGGTAATTCACCCCAAACTCGATCGTATTCCCAAAGTCACAAAGTCAAGCACCGCCCCCAATGGCCCAATCAGAGAAAACCGGCAACCAGGCGATTTCGCGAAATTTCAGGCCGGCCTAGTCACGCAGCCAGATCTGACAAAGATCGACTTGTGAAGGTCGTCGGGAAAAATTTTGTCACCATCGATCCCCCGTTAAGCGAACGGGCAAATACACAGACTAACGTTCCGTCCCCAATAGCCCTTTACTGACTTGGTTCTTTAGCAAATACATATGAAAAAGGTATTGCAATCAGATCTCCGATGATGAACGTTACAAAGATGATCGCCATGGGCAGCGCATAAGTCGGGAAATGGCCGCTAACACAGAGTGGCAGGGCGACGCCGATGAACCATACGGACTTGTAGAAAAGCTGCAGCAAAAGAAGCGGCACAAATTTGAGAGGAGAGCGCAGTCCCAATATGGCCAGCAGTCCGCATGCCACATAAATGCTGCCGACAACCCCGAAGGCCGTTGGTTCTGCAACCGGCCATGGCAGCTTCGTTCTGATCATTTCGGGCATGACGATGATTCCCAAGCCAAGAAACCCCGCCACAGCAATCGTGTACACATACATTCCCTTGAGCCAGCCCCAGCGAACCCTGATTTGTTCAGACATTTCTTGTCCTCCTTCCTAATAATTTTCGGGGCGGACCGCTGATCCGCGTATCCATTTGCCGCCCAGTTTATTTGATTTATTTATTTGTCATAATGCAAGACCTGGCCCCAACCCACCCTTATCATGACAATATTTTCCCATCCCATCAATTTTATATCAACAAATTATCAATAAAAAATCTCTTTTGTTTTCCTGCGATTTATTCGATTTGGGCAACAACCCGTCGATACCTGACCCTAGAAGTTCCCCTGGTCAGAAATACGTCTCGATGCCAAACCCGAATTGCTTGCCCTTCGCGGTCATGTCAAGAAAGTGCTTCAGGCGCTTCTCGAATTCGCCGGGCCGATTTCTTGCGCTGTCGATGTAGGCGACGCGAATGCGCTGATAGGAGCCAGAAAAGCCCTGAAAGTTTGCCCAGGCTTTCCTGTTCGCCTTCAAGGCACGAAGAATGCCGTCGGGGATCGTGAAGCCTTCTGTTGCGAGGTCGCCCACAGACACCAGTACGTCTTTGCTGACTTTGCGCCGCTGGATAAGGCGCTGCAGCCTTTCTTTATTGGTTTGCGAATATGGGCTGTTCCGTTTCCTGGGTGAGAACTTCTGGACAATGCGTTCGCCATCGTAGCTCTTGACGATGCTGTCGATCCAGCCAAAGCACAACGCTTCTTCGACCGCATCGTTGTAGGCGATGCGTGCCTTGCCTGACTCCTTGCGGTAGTAGATCAGCCAAACTTCCTTTTCGGATTTGGAATGCTTCTTGAGCCACTCGCGCCAGGTTCTGCGGTGGGTGGTGTAGAATGTCTTCGTGATCTTCATGTCAGACTCGGGGTCAGGTCTCCATTTTAGACATTCACAAATCAACCATCATCAACATCTAATATCGAAACTTGACCCCACTTCTTCCTCTATAAACGAATATATCCGTCATTTCAAAGCCTGCCTCCAATGCCTTTTATGGAATCGACTGCGAATGCCAACCCGATCCCCGCCGCGTTGGCCAGGAGGTCGAGCGGATCGTGCACGTTGCTCATGACCCCGAAGCCGTCGGTTATCTCGAACAGCTCCACAACCAGCAGCGCGGCCGCGACAATGATCCATCTCCCCCATCCATGGCGGGACGCGGCAATGCCGACGAGGAAATAGACGGAGAACGATGCGGCGAAATTGCCGCAATAGTCATGACAAACCGGGGCCAGCGGACCATGGTAGTAAGGCTTCATGATCAAGACGGCAACGCCCGCCAGCACGAACAGGACATAGCGCCCGGTTTGCCTTGTTGTCATCATTGATCCTTCAACCGCCTAAGTGAGCAAAGGAGACGCCCATTTTACACATACACGGATTAACGGTCCGTCCCCAATGGCCTTCGCGGCTATTATACAGGAAAGCCATCGCCACGGGGAACCAGGTTAATTCCGAGACCGGGCCGGAAAACGCCTCCCTTCCTGGTTGTGGAAGACCATGCCGTCGAGCCGGCCGCGCTTGTCCCGGGTGAAGTACACCCGGGTCATCGAGTACTCGTGGCGCTCACCGTCGAGCAGCTTGAAATCATCGCTGGCTACCGGGACCAGGCGTCGCCGGGAGCCGTCGGCCAGGACCAGGAGCAGTCCGCTATCGGCCAGGACGACGCGGGAGGAGCCGTAGCGCCCGGCATAGGCCCGCAGCGCCGCCGGTTTCAGTTGCAGCGACTCGAGCTGGGCGCCGCAATCCTGGACGATCCATTCGAGCAGGAAGCGCCGCCCTTGGTCCTTCTCCTCCTTCAGCAGGGCCTGCGCGGCCAGGCGCCATGCTGCCGGCAGCGCCTTGCGGGCCGGCATCGGCACGTCGGGCTTGATCCCTTCTCCTTCCCAGTTTTTCCCGGTTCTGGGATCGGCCGCTTCGTTGAACGGGATCTGCAGAGAGATCCCTTCCGCAGGGAAGGCCCACAATTTCGCGTCATGGGCCCCTCCGCGAGTGTTCTCGCCAATGACCGTCGCCCGGCCCAGGCCCTGCAGGCAGAAGGCAAAATCCTCGGCGCAGGAAAAGGTGTTGCGGGAAATCAGCACAAAGAGAGGGACAGCGGGCAGGCGTCGGCCGGGCACGTGAGGCAGGGTCCAGTTCTGGGTGACGCCGTCGCGGCCGTGGAAGTCGATCAGGCGCTTGGGCTCGTCGAAAAAATAGCTACAGATCAGCGAACGCAGCTCGGGGTAGCCGCCGCCGTTGCTGCGCAGGTCAACGATGAGCGCGTCGCAGTTGGCCACGAAGTTCATGGCGGCGATGGCCGTCGCCCCGGCATCCCTGACCGCGTAGAACTGGAAGAAGTCGACATAGCCGATGTTTCCCGACAGCACCTCGACGGCGGTGAAGCCGTAGTTCTCCCGCCGCAGCATTTCGGCATCGGAGTCGAAATCCGGGATCACGCCGGGCAGTACCTTTACGTGCAGATCGCGCGACACCGAACGCAAATCCTCCTGCAGGCGGGCCGCCAACGCCGGGATATCCCCGAACCCGTCGTAGGCCCCGGCGGCAAAGCTGCGCTCGAGGTTCGCCGCCATGGCCTCGGCCAGCTGCGCGGGAAAATATTTGGCCCGGAATTCGGAAGCGACGCGCTTCACGATGGCCTCCCTGGCCTCGCGGGTAAGGAACTCGTTTTCAGCGGCCGGCCAGGCCGGGGCTGCGGCCAGAAGGAAAAGGATTGTGACCAGGAAAAACGGCCGCTTGGCCTTGCTGAGGAAAGACATTGTTGAGATGGCCATGAGAACCTCCTTCACTGGGCTGCCGGGCGGAGGGATTCGTCTCCTCCTGTCCCTTACTTTACAAATTTTGAAAGGTCATAAAGCAAGACGTGTCTGAAAACTTTATCACGTTCATAAGGTCGGCTCCATCAAAGTCATCGCTTCAGCCGATGTCCTGACCGGAATGATCTCGAATTCCACCAGGTCCCGCCATTGGCTGGTCCATTTTGAAAACAGCGAAAAGTCCTCGGTCTCCATAAGTTGAAAGCATCTGCTGAACTCCAGGTCCACCCAGCTTGAGACATAATTCAGCCCTTGGGGCAGCATCCTGCCTTTTTCCCGCGATCGGCGATAGACCTCTTTGGCCCCGGCCGCCTTGAATTTCTCATATGCCATGTATAGCATCGTTCTCCTTCCTGAACGGCCATGGGCCGATCTTCGTCTTCACTTCAAAATTATCCGAATATCCATAATCGAAACCCCGGAAACGGACAAAAATCTCCTACTCTTTCCCGGGTTTCGCCGCCGCGAAGTAATCAAACCCGGCCCGGGCGACGCGGGCGATCGCGTTTTCCCGGGCCTCCGGCGAGGCGGAGGAGTCGGCCAGGAAAATGACCATGGCGACATGGCTCCCGTCGGGCAGGGTGACGATGCCGACGTCGTTGGTGGCCGCCGTCAACCCTTTTTCATCGGTGAACGACGTACCGGTCTTGTGGGCCACCGGCGTCCCCAAGGGCAGCAAGCCCTTGATGCGCTTGGGTCCGGTGGCGGTCTCCATCATCAGCCGCATCAGGAAATCGCGGCTGGCAACGGCATGGGTCCCGCCCTGGAAAAAGAGGTCGAGCAGCCGCGCCATGGCGGCCGGCTCGCACCAGTTGCTGAACTGCGAATCGCGGACGCGGTGCATTTCCTCCTCGGTGGCGGCGATGGCCATGCCTTCTACGCCGAGACCGCGGACGTAGGCGTCGACCGCCGCCGGGCCGCCCAGCATGCGGAAAAGGATATCGCAGCCGTTGTTGTCGCTCTCGGACACGGTGACTCGCAGCAGCTCGCTCAGGGCGAGATCGAAATCGCCCCTTGGGTTCGCGTCGCGCAGCGGGCTCCAGGTATCGGGCAGGAGGTCGGCAGGGGCCACGCGAACGGCCTGGCCCAGGGAGAGCCGGCCCTTGTCCACCAACTCGAGCACGGCCATGGCCAGGGGAAACTTGTAGACGCTCTGCATCGGGAAACGGTGGTCTCCGTTGAACGGGAAGCTCTCCCGCGTTTCCAGCCCCAACATGGCCACTCCCAGCTTGCCGTCGATCGACCGCGCGACGGCCTCCACTTCAAGGCGCAGCGTTTCCCGGCCGGGGACATTCCCCGCGCTTAGGGCAAAACCTGCCGCGGCGGCGAGAACAAGCGCCCCGGCGATCAGCGGCCATGCGAATTTTTTTTTCGTGTTTCCTCCTCGGGAAAGAGCGGAAGTTCTTTTTACTTGCTTCTGCTTCCCTCATTCCTCCCTGTCTTCTGCTCCCAGCCGTCAATGTGCAGCCGCGCGTCCAGGTCCTCCGTTTCGTTCTCGCCGGGATCTTCCTCGGCATAGCCGAGAGGAATGACCGCGGCGATCTCGTAGCCCGCGGGTACGCCCAGCATCTTTTTCAGCCCCCTGGATTCGTAGGGAGTATAGGTGCAGCCGTAGAGCCCCTCGGCGGCCAGTGCCAGCATGATGTTCTCGATGCACATCCAGGCCGACGCCAGGGGGTTCAGCTCGAACAGGGTGCGGCATTCGTCCTGGGGCTTCATGCGGTAGCACACCAGCAGCAGCTCGGGCGCCTCCAGCATCATGCTCAGCTGCCGGGGCAGCGAGCGGCGGTAGACCTTTTTAAGTTCCGGCTCCTCGAAGCGGGCGACGAAGCGCTCGATCTCGTCGGGATCCTTCATATCCCTGGCCTTCAGTCCGTCGAAGACCGCCTTGTCCCGCTTTTCCAGGTCGCGGAGCAGGATGAACTGCCAGCTCTTCAAGTGGGCGTTGCATGGCGCCCGCAGCCCCGCGGCCAGCGCCCGCCGCAGGGCTTCCTCGGGCACCGCCCTGTCCGCGAACTCCCTGACCGTCCGCCGCTTCCTCACCGCTTCATAAAAATCCATTCCGGTCTCCTCTGGTTTTATTTCAGCGCTGCTTCGAGAAGGTGCAGCCTATTCCGAATTATACGCTTTTTCCCCAGCCCCAAATAATCGCCGGACATTGGCGGACATGATCTGATGGATCGCGGCCGCGTCATGGCCGCGCCCGGCCAGCTCGCGGGCGATCCTTCCGAAGGCGTCGGGCTCGTTCAGCGGCGCGGCCACATACCTGCCGTCGGCCTGGTAGTCCGAGCCGATGCCGACATGGTCGACGCCGAGCCATTCAACGAAATGATCGATATGGTCCGCCAGTTGGGCGATGCCGCCGCTTCTCCCTCCGTTTTCGGCGAAAACGCCGTTGCGGTTGAAGGAGACCAGGACCGAGCCCCGGTTCTTCTTCAAGGCCGCCAGGACCTCATCCGGAATGTTGTAATCGAGATCGGCCACGCTCCGCGCATTGGTGTGCGAAACGAGGACCGGCGACTTGGCGGCCGCGATGACCGCGAGCTTCTGGGCCGAGTCCAGGTGTGAAACGTCGATCCGCAATCCCGATTCGTCCATCAGGGCGATCACCTTTTTCCCGAACGGGGTCAGCGCTCCCCCGGCAAAGAACGGGTCGCGGTCATTGTCGATGAGGGTGACAGCCCTGATGCCCAGGTCCCTGTAAGCGTTCACCAGGCCGGCGTCGCCGTTGAAGGCGCCGTGAAAATATTCCACGCTCAGGAACACATCCAATTCCCCCGGCGGCCCCGGCGTTCCGCCGTCGCCCGGGAGCAGGCGGAAAGTCCTTTCCCTGTTCGCGAGCTCGCGCAGCGCGGCGATCTCCCCGCTGATCCGCGCCCGCAGGTCAGCGGTCCTGGAACTGTCCAGCGGCAGGGAAAGGCAGATGGTCTTGACGCCCTGGAGCTGGAAATAAGCGAAACGCGTGGCGAGGATGCCGTCCTTTTTTGCAAAGCCGGCATGAACGTGGCCGTCGGCAAAGCCCACTTCCGTTTCGGGTTTGTCTTTCTGCCCGAAGCCCGGACAGAAGATGATCGCCAGGCAAAAAATGCCGAGGAAGATCAATCGCATCTTGATGCCTCCCTTTGGATTAAGAAATACAGGTCTTGCATGATTACTTTTTCTCATGGCAGGAATACGATAATGCTTACACCAAATGCCCTCTGATTACGGATCATGCCCCGGAGTTCCATTCTAGTTCTTACCTTGTTGCCGTCCGTCCCTAATCCTTTCCTTGAATAATCGGATCAACAGTCCATCCCTTTAGTCCCTGATCTTTTCCCGTAGTTCATCAAGGATCCCGGCATCGACCCAGTAGATATCCCCGTTGCCGTTCACGCGACGGTGGAAGAACAGGAATCTTCCGTCGGGTGAGACGCTGGCGGCGAATTCGGTCTTCGTGGCGTTGATCGCTTGCCCCATGTTCAGCGCGCGAGTCCAATTCCCGTCCGCCTTGCGGAAACTGATGAAGAGTTCCGGCTGGCCCATGCCCGTTACCTGGGCGTCCATGATCAGGTAGCTTTCATCGGGGGCGATGAAGGGGTGGGCGGGCCGGATGGCATTGATCTCCTCGGGCAGGCGTTCCATTTCCCCATACTCGCCCGCCTGGCAGGCGGCACGGAACATGCCCCTCTTCCCGGCGAACATCCCTGAAAAATAGATCGTCCCGCTCTTCGCCTCCGAGACCATCATGCAATACCTGCGGTTGGCGGGCGCCCGCAGGCGCTGCGGATCGCCCCAGCCCGTTTCCCCTTTCTCCGTCACCCAGAGATCTCCGTCCAGCGCCGCATCCGCAGGTGGTTCGGGGCGCTCGGAATAGAAATAGAGCCGGCGGCCGTCAGGCGAGACGACCGGGAGGAATTCGAAGACGTCGCGGGAGAAGGAGGCGGGCTCCGGGCGGCTCCACCCTTTATCGCTCATTTGCGTCCGCAAGATCCGGTTGTCCGCGCCCTCGTACGTGGCGCGCCGGGTGAAGAAGCACTCCCTGCCATCCCGGGAAAACGCAATCCCGAACTCGAACTGCCCGGTCGAGACGATTCCCGGGGCGAACACCTCCGGGACCATTCCCGGCGCCTTCAGCCCGAAATAGGGCGCAGGCGGAGCGACGAGCTCTTCCTCCGCTCCGACAAACCAGAAGACAGACGCCATCACCACGGCCAGCAGAACGATGCGGAATTCTCTTTTCATGTTCACCTTATCCTTGATCTGGTTCTCATTACTACGAACAGAACCGGGGAACGTTCCGTCCCCAACAGCCCTTTACTGACTTGGTTCTTTAGCAAAGACATATGAAAAAGGTATTGCAATCAGATCTCCGATGATGAACGTTACAAAGATGATCGCCATGGGCAGCGCATAAGTCGGGAAATGGCCGCTGACACAGAGAGGCAAGGCGACGCCGATGAACCATACGGACTTGTAGAAAAGCTGCAGCAAAAGAAGCGGCACAAATTTGAGAGGAGAGCGCAGTCCCAATATGGCCAGCAGTCCGCATGCCACATAAATGCTGCCGACAACCCCGAAAGCCGTTGGTTCTGCAACCGGCCATGGCAACTTCGTTCTGATCATTTCGGGCATGACGATGATTCCCAAGCCAAGAAACCCCGCCACAGCAATCGTGTACACATACATTCCCTTGAGCCAGCCCCAACGAACCCTGATTTGTTCAGACATTTCCTGTCCTCCTTCCTAATAATTTTCGGGGCGGACCGCTGATCCGCTATCCATCTGCCGCCCCGCTTATATGATTTATTTAAAGGTGCTTTCCTTAATATTTTCCCAAGCTCCCGCCGGTGGCCTGGGGAAGCTTCGCAGGGGAGGATGAATTCCTTTAGCGTCCATCGGGTGATCAAGAGAAAATTATAGTTTTTGGCGGACAAGGAGACAATAGGGAAAAATGTGATATTTTATTTTGTTATAAAAAATTCAAAATATTGAAGAAAGTGTCAGTGACAGTGTCAGTGTCAGCAAGAGCTGGAGGACTACACCGGCAGGTTCCCATTGTCTCTTCACGTAGGGGAGGGTCTGTGACCCTCCCGCATTTTTCCATGTAAGGAGGGTTTAACCTCCTTGGGGTGTAAGCCTGCCGCAATATTTCCGTAGGGGCGGGCCCCCGTGCCCGCCCGATGCGGAAACAGGTTCTAATCCCGTCCTATCTCTTCTTTCCCTGCCCTTTTTTCGTCCAGCGGCGGAAGAACAGGGTCAGCTCGGCCTTGGACATCTTCCCGGAGGCCACGGCGAGGACAGCCTCGAACAGCTTGTCTTCCGGGGCGCGGAGCTCATGGCCGTTGAGCAGCAGGAAAACCAGCGCCGCCACCGCCCCCGTGCGCTTGTTGCCGTCGATGAAGGGATGGTCGCGGACGATGTGGAACAGGTATGCGACGGCCATCTCCGGCAGGCCCTCATGCAGGAATCCGCCGGCGAAGGAAGCCGCGGGAACGGCCAGCGCCGATTGCAGCAGCTCCAGGTCGCGGATTCCCTCCCTGCCCCCGTAACGACCGATCTGGTCGCGATGGATCTCCAACACCTCGGCCAAAGTCAGGAAAACGGGGCCGGCCATCTATTCGGCCAGCTTCTTCAACGCCCGGGGATATTTCTTGTTCGCCTTGTCCAGGGCCGCGGCAAAGCGCTTTTGCCGTTGCGGGTCGAGCACCGGCGTCAGCACCAGCGCCCGGCCGTCGGTGGTCACTTCGAAGGGAGTGGCGGCGTCGGCGCCCAGCAGCTCGAGCACCGGCTTCTCGATGACCAGGGCCAGGCTGTTGCCGTGCTTGCTGAGCGTCTTGACCATGATACACCTCCCCGATGCGTTAATTCATCGTTATTATTATATAGCATCATTGTATGACCGCGTCAACTAAACAGTGTCAGTGACAGTGTCAGTGTCAGCAAGAGGCATTACAGGTATCAGTGGTAGTGATAGTGGTAGTGGTTGCAGGAGGAAAAGAAACATCTTCACGTAGGGGAGGGTTTCAAACCCTCCCGTTATCTGATTATTGTCCGGTATCGTTTACAAGATATGCCCGAAGCACCTCAGCGCGGCCACAGCCAGCCGAAGACGGCGGCGGTCAGCAAAGCGTAGACCAGGCCGTCGAACACCGACTTGAGGGTCGCGCACCAGCTGCCGCCGTACCAGATGGGCCGCTGCAGCAGGGCCAGGGAGTAACCGGCGAAGGCCACAGCGCCGGTGAGACGGAAGACAGGCAGGAAGGCGGCGCCGGCGGGCAGCGCCAGGCAGGCGACGTAGGCCGTGAGCTTGCCGACGACCAGCAAGTAGAGGAACCAGAAGACGAAGCTGAGCGCCATGTTGGGCGGGCCGTTCCTGGCCACCGACATGAACAGCACCGGCCCCTCGTTCAGCTTGGCGGTGAACTCCGGCGAGCTCCCCTCCTTCATCGAGCCGGCGTGGGGGACGCCGTAGTCCCCGGGCGGGATGGCGAACTTGCGCAGCGCCTCGCGCACCTCGTCCTCCCCGGGCACCTTGATCATGTCCTTCTTGTGCCAGGGCAGCGCCATGTGGATGACCGAGCTGGCGATGAACACGACAACGGCCGCCACGACGATCGGCAGCCACAATGAAAACAATGTCACCATTTGCTCCTCCTTGTTCCCCGCCCCCGGGAGCGGAGCACGCCAGCATTATATGCGGAAATGGATTTTATTTCAGGACAGTGTCAGTGGCAGTGTCCGTGTCAGCAAGAACATAAGCGAGATCCAAGTGTTATAGCCTTTCTCCTCTCGCTTTATTCTTAAACGTCGAACGTCGAACTTCGAACCTCATCTGTTTCTTTCCTCTGCCTTCCCTTGAGAACTTCCCTTCATGCCTGCTTCTTCATCGCCCGCCGTTTCAATTCGGCCGGCATCTTCTCGATGGCATAGCGCAGGGCCGTTCGCGGCATGGCCGCTTTGTTGCGCATCACGTAGGCATAGATCTCCTTCTGCCGCGCCTGGCTGGCCACCTTCAGCATCCAGCCGTAGCCCTTCTGCACCAGGTCGTCCGGATCTTCGAGCAGGATGTCGGCGATCTGCATGACGTCGTCCGGGAACTTTCCCTTCTTGGCCGGGATGATCAGCGACACGGCGGCCCCGCGCCGCAGCCAGCGGTTCCTCGACCGGGCCCATTGCTTCAGATCGGCCACGCGCTCCGGGTACATCTCCAGGAGTTCCCCGACCGAGTGATTGCACAGCGTGTCGCATGACGCCCAATTGTTCACGTATTTGCCGACCCACCCGGCAAACACCGTGATGTCCCCGGGGACGTATTGCCGGCGGATGAAGTACGACCAGTCGCAGGCCACGATCGTCTCCTCGAGGCTCCCCGCGCGCCACAGCTCCTCGCACAGCCCGAAGACCTCCCCCTTGGTCATGCCCTTGAGATCGGCGATCCTCTCCCGGGCGATGCGGTGAACGGTCGCCGTGCCCACGCCCAGGCAGGTCACCCCCTCCTTGAAATAGGCCTGGGCCCCCCGGCGCTTCTTCTCGTCGGTATTCTCCCTCAGCTCCCGGCGTACCTGGCTGACCAGCGGATCCATGATTCCTCCTTATTTATTCTAAGTGTCAGTGACAGTGTCAGTGTCAGCAAGAAAGCAAACGAGACTTGAGCGGTAGTGATAGTGGTTGCAGAGAGCACTCGATAGATATCTTTCTTCACTTTTGCCTTTTTCCTTTGGCCTTTTGCCTTTAGAAGATCTTTTCTTTCAGGGCTTCAGAATATCGCCCTCTTTGGCCCCGGTGACCTGCTCCTTGGTCACGCTGAAACCCGACTCCTGGAGGAACGCGTGAAAGCAATCGGGCCCGGATCCCGCATAGCCGAACTGGAAAATGAAATTGCCCGGCAGGGTGATGGTCTGTTTCTCGAAGGCCAGGACGATGCGGCTGGGGCTCTTCGACTCCAGGCGCGCCTCCAGCAGCTTGCCGCACTGCGCACGCAGGTCGGCGGCGATCTTTCTTCCTTCCGCTTCATAAGCCATTCGTGTTCCTCCTTGCCGGCAAGATGGTACTCCCGAACCGGAAATAATGAAAGTCCTGATCCCGGGCCTCCCGACATCCTCTTTTCCCTCCGCTTCCCGCTTTTCCCACTCTCTCTTCCCTCCTTCTTCCCTCTGCCTTCCCTCTGCCTTCCCTTGAGTCTCTCTTCTTTGCCCGCTCCTCGTCACTCGTCACTTGTCACTCGTCACTGTGACTGGACTGGCTTTCCTGTTACCTCTCCCCCCAATCCCAAGTATTACCAGGCAGGTACGATCCCGATCCCGAGGAGGACGACGATGAAGAAAGCGCTGTTCGCGTTGTTGATGGCCCTGCTGGGCCTGGCGGCGCTCGACGCCGCGGAAAAGAAAGTCTACACCTGCAAGCATATCAATCCCCACGCGCCGGCGATCGACGGCCGCGGCGACGACCCTTGCTGGCAGAAGGCAGAGTGGAGCGGCGGCTTCACCCAGAGCGAGCCCGACTGCGGCGCCGCCCCGGGCGAGCCCACCGAGTTCAAGGTGATGTTCGACGACAAGCACCTGTACGTGCTGGTCCGCTGCCACGACAACGAGTCGGGAAAGATCGGGCGCCGCATCTCGCGCCGCGACGAGATCGACGGCGACTACGTGGCGGTCCTGATCGACAGCTACTTCGACAAGCGCACCGCCCTGGGCTTCAAGGTCAACGCCGCCGGCGTCAAGGCCGACGTCACCCTCTCGGGCGACAGCAACAACCAGGACTCCACCTGGGACCCGGTCTGGGACGCGGCCGCCGCCATGGACGACCGCGGCTGGACGGCCGAGATGGCCATCCCCTTCAGCCAGCTGCGCTTCGCCGCGGGCGAAAACGTCGCCTTCGGCTTCCAGGTGCGGCGCCTGCTCCACCGCCGGCAGGAGATCTCCTCCTGGCAGTACATCCCCAAGGAGGCGCCGGGGTTCGTCAGCAGTTTCGGCGTTCTCGAGGGGCTGAAGGGCATCCGCGCCCAGCACCAGGTGGAGATCGTCCCCTACACCGTGGCACAGGCAACGCTGTCGCCGCGCCAGGCGGGCAACCCGTTCGCCGACGGCCGCAGCGGCGCCCTGCTCGGCGGTCTCGACGGCAAGGTCGGTCTGAGCAGCGACCTGACCCTCGACTTCACCCTCAACCCCGATTTCGGCCAGGTCGAGGCCGACCCCTCGGTGGTCAACCTGACGGCCTACGAGACCTTCTTCCAGGAGAAGCGCCCCTTCTTCACCGAAGGCAAGAGCATCCTGAATTTCCAGATCATGGGCGGCGACGGCGACTTCAGCATGGACAACCTCTTCTACTCGCGCCGCGTCGGCCGCGCCCCGCGCCATTGGCCAGAGACCGGCCCCGGCGAGTACCTCGACATGCCCACGGCGACCTCGATCCTGGGCGCCTTCAAGGTCACCGGCAAGACGCGCCGCGGCCTGTCGCTCGGCGTGCTGGACGCGCTGACCGCCCGCGAGAGCGCAGCCATCGCCTTTTCGGGCGGGAACCGCAACGAGACGGTGGAACCGCTGACCAACTACTTCATGCTGCGCGCCCAGCAGGATCTCAACGAGGGCAAGACCGTGCTCGGCGCCATGGTCACCGCGGTCCACCGCGACATCAGCGACCCGCAGCTCGACTTCCTCCACCGCCAGGCCTACAGCGGCGGCGTCGACATCTACCACAGCTGGAAGAACCGCCGCTTCCACGTCTCGGCCAAGACCGTCTTCAGCCTGGTGCGAGGAAACGCCGAGGCGATCGAGCGCACGCAGAAGTCCCCGGTCCGCTACTTTCAGCGTCCTGACGCCGACTACCTGGAATTCGACCCGACGCGCACCTCGCTTGGCGGCTGGGGCGGCAACCTGGAGCTGGGGCGCAGCGCCGGGACCGGGATCAACTGGGCCGGAGGCCTGACCTGGCGCTCGCCTGGCCTGGAGCTCAACGACATGGGCTACCTGGGGAGGAGCGACGCCGCCATGGCCTGGGGCTGGGCCGGCTACCGCATCCGCAAGCCGACCTGGATCTTCAACCAACTGGGCATCAACCTCAACGGCTGGAAGGGATACGACTTCGGCATGGAGCCGATCTTCGTCGGCGGCAACGTCAATTTCTGGGGCGAGCTGAAGAACTACTGGAGCGTCAACGCCGGCATCAACCGCCAGGGGCCCAACCTCTCGCCCGGCGCCCTGCGCGGCGGCCCGGCGCTGCGCTTTGATCCCGGCTGGAACGTCTGGTACGGCCTGGGCAGCGACTCGCGCCGCCCCTTCGTGGCCTCGCTGAGCGGCTCGATCTACCGGGCCGATCACGACACGCGCGAGAGCGGCGGGGCCAGCCTGGCCCTGGCCTACCGCCCGGGCAGCCGCCTGTCGCTGCGCGTCACTCCCGGCTACTCCTACAACCGCAACCTCAGGCAGTACGTGGCCGCCCCCGAGATCGGCGGCGAGAGCCGCTATATCCTGGGCACGATCGAGCAGGACACCTACTACGTGACCCTGCGCCTGAACTACTGCCTCACCCCCGACCTCTCCATCCAGTTTTACGGCCAGCCCTTCCTGAGCAACGGCCGCTACGCCGGCTTCCGCCGCGTCGTCGATCCCCGCGCCGGCTCGATCCACGACCAGCTGCGCCCCTTCGCCGCCGGCGAAATCAGCCTCGACCCCGAGGGCGGCAACTACCTGGTGAACGAGGCGGGCGGCGCTGTCTACTCCTTCGCCAACCCCGACTTCCGCGTTCTCGAGCTGCGCTCCAACCTGGTGCTGCGCTGGGAGTACCGCCCGGGAGCCGCCCTGTACGCGGTCTGGAGCCAGGGCCGCTCCGGCGACCTGGGCCGCGGCGAGTTCGACGTGGCCGGCGGCTTCAGCGACCTGATGCGCCTGCCGTCGACAAACGTGTTCCTGGTGAAGTTCACCTACAATTTCAATCTATAGAAATGCAGGGAAGAATGAGGGAAGAGTGAGGGAAAGACAGAGGGAAGACGAAGTGGGAAAGATGTCCTGAAAGGGCCTTTCCACTCTCTCTTCCCTCTCTCTTCCCTCTGCCTTTCCCTGAGCTTCGCCTTACGCCGCCCCCCAGCTTGACTAAACTCCCCATCTCTGTTACAGTAAATCATTAGCCAATGACCTAGTGGAGAGAAAATGGCTCAACCCAACATAGAAAACAAGGACACCAAGATGGCCGTCCTCATCGACGGCGACAACGCCCAGGCCTCGCTGCTGCCCAAGATGCTGGCCGAAGTGGGCAAGCACGGATCGGTGACCATCCGCCGCATCTACGGCGACTGGACCACGTCCAGCATGCACTCCTGGAAGGAGGCGCTGCACATGCACGCCGTGCAGCCCATCCAGCAGTTCCGCTACACCGTGGGCAAGAACGCCACCGACAGCGCCCTGATCATCGACGCCATGGACATCATGCACCGCCGCTTCGTCGAGGGCTTCTGCATCATCTCCTCGGACAGCGACTACACGCGCCTGGCGACGCGCATCCGCGAGGAGGGCTTCTTCGTCATGGGCATCGGCCAGAAAAAGACCCCCAAGTCGTTCGTCAACGCCTGCGATATCTTCATCTACACCGAGAACCTGGCGCCGCGCCGCGAAAGCCAGCAGCGCCAGGAGCGCGGGCGCGACCGCGGCCGCGGCGGCAGCCGCAAGACGGGGCCGCAGGAGCAGCCGCCGCAACCGCCACCGCCGCCGCAGGCGCTCTACGCCGGCACCGATCCCATGCCGCTGCTGCGCGAAGCCTTCGAGATGGCGGTGCAGGAGAACGGCTGGGCCAACCTGGGGCCGATGGGCAAGGCGCTGCAGCAGCTCGACCCCGGCTTCGACCCGCGCAGCTTCGGCCAGCGCCAGCTGTCGTCGCTGATCAAGTCGCTCCCCGACTTCGAGGTGCGCCGCGACGAAGAGGACGCCGCGGCCGGGATATGGGTCAGGCTGAAGGAATAGCAATTCAACGTATTGCCACTGACAGTGACAGTGTCAGTGGCAGTGACAGCAAGAAAAAAATGAATTGGTTGCTATATTTTCCGATTTCGTTCGCTTCTCTTGCTGGCACTGACACTGTCACTGACACTCTCTGGAACGCAAGAAAAATCGGACGCAATTGTCTAACGTATAAGGAATAACATGAAACGACCCATATTATTGATAATGACGCTGCTGGTCATGGGGAGCATGTCGCAACTGCTTCCCTGCTACGTCTACAGCGAGACCGGACCGCTGGTCAAGGGCAAAGCGGACCAGTTCCAGGTGAAATTGTTCGTCGAGTGCATACACCGGCGCTGCCCGGTAGCCATCGCGGAGACGATCCTGGAAACGGAAGGGCTGAAGATCGAAAAGCGGGGCCAGTGGGAACTGACGGAGGAAGGCGTCTACCGGCTCGACCTGGTCGTCTCCTTGACCGGAAAGGACAAGGGGGAGATCCGCGTCCTCAGGAAGTGCCCGAAGCACGGACTGCAGAAGGAGACCCTGGAGATCACCAAGCCTTAGCTCTTCCAGTTCCGGTAACAGTGTCAGTGTCAGTGACAGTGTCAGCAAGAGAAATAACCGAAATCCTTTAAGGCCAATAATTTCCGCTGACTTTCGCTTTATTTTTGACTTCTTGAACCTCCTGCAAACACTTAAACTTTCCCTGTCATTGATTGCCCTGAATGCTTCCTGCTGACACTGACACTGTCACTTAATTATTGGAATAGCCTCTTGAGCCCTTTCTCGAGCGCCAGAAACCCGTCCAGCCCGGAGAACTCCAGCTCGAAGTTGCCGCCCTCCAGATGCTTCAGCCCCGGCACGACGAAGGCCCTGCCCGCCGGCAGCGCCGTCTCGCGGCCGGCGTCGAACTGCACGCGGTCGGCGAAAACCTCGGCCTTGCGCCAGCCGCATTGGCGGGCGAACAGCTTCACCGCGCCCACGTAGAAGATCTTTTCCATCTCCCGGGGCATCTGGCCGTAGCGGTCGCCGAGCTCGTCGCGCAGGGCGCGCAGCTCGAAGGCGTCCCCGGCCTCCAGCACACGGCGGTAGGCGGCGATGCGCTCGGCCGTGCCGGCGATGTAGTCCTCGCCGACGGCGTAGGGGAAGTGGACGCGCAAGGCGAGCTCGCGCTCCTCGCTCGTGTCGCCCTTGAGGCCGCGGATGGTCTGGCGCAACAGCTCCAGGAAGTAGTCGTAGCCCAGGGCCTCGACATGGCCGTGCTGGCGGTTGCCCAGCAGCGCCCCGGCGCCGCGCAGGTGCAGGTCGAACTCGGCCAGCTTGTAGCCGGCGCCCAGCTCGGAGAACTCGCGGATGCCGGCGAGCCGCTTCTTGGCCAGCTCGCTCACCCCGCCCTTGCGGTCGTCGACCAGGAAGTAGGCGTAGGCCTGGCGGGTGCTGCGGCCGATGCGGCCGCGCAGCTGGTACATCTGCGTCAGCCCCAGGCGGTCGGCGTTCAGCACGATCATGGTGTTGACGCGCGGGATGTCGATGCCGTTCTCGATGATGGTGGTCGAGAGCAGGACACGGAACTTGCCGGCGATGAAATCCATCAGGTTCTTCTCGATCGCCGCCGTCGGCATTTGGGCATGGATGACGACGATGGGCACGTCGGGAAGCCAGGAGGCCAGCTGGTCGCGGAAGCGGAAGATGTGCTCGATGTTGTTGTGGACGACGAAGACGGCGCCGTCGCGCTCGACCTCGTTGAGCACGGCCGAGACCACCACCTGACGGGAGAACAGCCCCACGTAGTTGCGGATGGCCAGGCGCCCCAGCGGCGGCGACTGGATGAGCGAGATGTCCTGCAGCCCCGACATGGCCATGGAGAGGGTGCGCGGGATGGGGGTGGCCGACAGCGTCAGCACGTCGATGTTCTCGCGCCCCTTCTTGAGCTTCTCCTTCTGGAAGACGCCGAAACGCTGCTCCTCGTCGACGATGAACAGCCCCAGGCGCTTGAACTCCACGCCGGAGGCCAGCAGGGAATGCGTGCCCACCACCAGGTCGATGGCGCCGCTTTTAAGGCCGGCCAGGACGCGCTTCTTCCCGGCGCCCGACACCAGGCGCGACAGCATGCCCAGGCGCAGGGGGAAGGCGGCCAGGCGGCGCTCGAAGTTGCGGAAGTGCTGCAGGGCCAGGATGGTCGTCGGGCACAGGAAGGCCGCCTGGCGGCCGTTGGCCATGGCGCGCAGGGCGGCGCGCAGCGCCACCTCGGTCTTGCCGAAGCTGACGTCGCCGCAGACCAGGCGGTCCATGGGGAAATCGGCCTCCATGTCGGCCAGCACGCGGGCGATGGCCTGCTTCTGGTCCTCGGTCTCGACGAAGCGGAAGTCCTGTTGCAGCTTCTCCTCCAGCTCGGGGACCGCGGCCAGGGCGGTCTTGCGTACCGACTTGCGCATGGCGTAAAGGTCGAGCAGTTCGCGGGTGTACTGCACGATGGCCTTGCGGGCGCGCGCGGTCTTGGCCTGCCAGGTCCTGCCGCCCAGGCGGTCGAGTGCCGGCGCCGCCCCCTCGCTGCCGCTGTAGCGCTTCAGCACCTCCAGCTCATGCAGCGGCACATAGAGGTACTCGCGGTCCAGGTACTCGATCTTGAGGAACTCGCCCGCCGCCCCCTCAAGGCGCAACCGCGTGAAGCCGGCGAAGCGGCCGATGCCGTGGCGGCGGTGGACCACCCAATCGCCCTCGGCCATCTCGCGCAGTTCCTCCTCCGCCGGGACCCGGCGCGCCGGCTCCTCGCGCGCAGGCAAAAGGAAATTGCGCCCGGTCAGGCAGGCCAGGCGCAGGAGCGGGTTCTCGAAGGAGCAGGGGATGTTGAAGAAGTGGCACTCCAGGCGCGGCAGGCGGACGCGCAGGTTCTCCAGCAGCCGCGCGTCGGCGGCAAAGGCCAGCAGCCGCCAGCCATGCTCCGAACGCCGTTGCAGGTCCCCGATGTCGTCGTCGTTCAGGCCGGCGAGCGCCTTGGGCAGGACGCGGACCTCCGGCAAAGCCCGCGGGTCAGCGGCGAAGTCGGCCAGGTCGATCAGCCGCTGGGCGGCAACGGGGAACGGGAAGAGCTCGCCGACTTCGGGCACCTTGCCGCGGCGGCCGGCGACCGCCTCGCGGATGCGGCGGAAATTGTCCAGCAGCTTGCCGTACTCGTCCTCGAGCCGCCGCCAGTTGGAGGCCAGCAGCCGGCAGCCCGGGAGCAGGTCGGTCAGGAAGGCGGCGTCCGCGCCGGCGGACCCGGAGGCATAGCGGTTCTCGCCGACGAGCACGGCGGCGATCGTGCCGGTGGAGCGCTGGCTCTCCAGGTCGAACGTGCGCAGCGAGGCCAGGCGCCGCCCCTCGAACTCCAGGCGCACCGGCTGCTCGCCGGCGACCGGGAAGACGTCGAGGACGTTGCCGCGCCAGGCCAGGTCGCCGGCGATCTCCACGGCGGCGCGCGCCTGGTAGCCCAGGGCGGTCAGCTTTTCGATCAGCTCGCCCCGCTCCCAAAGGTCGCCGGCGCCCAGTTGCAGCGCCTTGTCCCGGCCCCCCGGCCGCTCCAGGCGGATGGACAGGGCGGCCGGCGTCGACAGCACGATCATCTTGCTGCCGGCGGCCATGTCAACCTGCAGGCGCTGCTTGTCGGCGATGCGCCGCGGGTCGGCCACGGCGTTGATGTAGGGATCTTCGAAGGGGAGCAGGTGGGAATGGATCGGCGCCCCTTCGTTGCCCAGGAGCTTCAGCCACTGGGCGAGCTTCTCCTTTTTCTCCTCCAGCGGCTCGTTCTCGCCGACGAGCCAGACGACGCTTTCGTTGAAATGGACAAAGACAGCGGCCACGGCGAGCTCGCGCGCCTCGCGGTCGATTGACGCCACCTCGATGCGGCGCCGGCGCGAGTCGAGTTTCTGCCAAAAAACCGGGCTGAAAAGCGTTTCCACCATGAGCTTCATTATATCACCAAGCCGATCGCCGGTGCACGACACAGTGAATGCGCCCTGATGGTCCCGCAACGCTCACCACTCCGGGACCGACCGACCGCGTTTCGCGCCGATTAAAATGGCCGACTCGTCCCGCTGGCGCGGGACTCAAACAGTGGCCATTTTACCTTCGGCCATCGGCGCTCCCCGGGTCGGGACCCGATCCCTCCGTTTCGTTCGCTAATGCGGGACACATCATGGCTGTAAAAATAACCGCGTCATCCCGGACTATTGCATTTTCTCTTCACTTTTCACTTTTCACTTTTTACTTTTCCCCGGAGTGGTGAGCGTCGCGGTCCCCTCGCGAAGGCCGTGCCCAATCCATTGGAAGTTAAAAATGAAATGCAGCGGCAAGAACTCATACAAGTGCTGTTTTTTCTCACTTTTCACCTTTCACTTTTTACTTTTCACTGAATTGACTTCCGCGGTTGGAACCGCTAAAATCTGGCCATAATGAAGCGGCTGCGCATCGACTTCCCCCAGAAGGATTTTTTCGTCTCAGTGTTCGGCCGGGACGCCTACGTCGTCGGCGGCACGGTGCGCGACCGCGTCCTTTACGGCAAGGCCGTTGCCGAGCAGGACGTCGACCTGCTGGTGACCGGGCTGGGCTACGACGAGGTCGAGTCGCGCCTGCGCGGGCACGGCAAGACCGACACCGTGGGCAAGAGCTTCGCGGTGATCAAGTTCAGCCGCCGGGGCCGGACCTTCGATATCGCCCTGCCGCGCCGCGACCGGAAAAAGGAAGGCAGCGCCCACGGCCACAGGGACATCGAGGTGCAGTCCGGCCCCGAGGTCACCCTGGAGGAGGACCTGGGGCGGCGCGACTTCACCTGCAACTCCATCGCCGTGCGCCTGGCCGACGGGGCGGTCGCCGATCCCCATCGCGGGCTGCAGGCCATCGCCGGACGGCGCATCGCCATGACCTCGCCGGCCAGTTTCAGCGACGACCCGCTGCGCGTCTTGCGCGCCGCCCGCTTCGCCTCCCGCCACGCCTTCGCCGTCGACAAGGCCATCTATGCCAAGGCGCGCAAGGTGCCGCTGGGCGAGCTGAGCGCCGAGCGCGTCGCCGACGAGCTGCTGCGCCTGCTGCTGGAATCGCCGCGCCCGTCGCTGGGCCTGCAGGAGTACTTCCGGCTGACCGTGCTGGACCAGCTCTTCCCCGAACTCGCCGTCCTGGCCCTGACCATCCAGGACGCCCATTTTCACCCCGAGAGCGACGAGCAGGGCCATCACTCGGTCTGGGCGCATACGCTGATCACCGTCGACATCGCCGCCAAGCTGGCGCGCCAGCAGCGCCTGGACGAGCCGCGGGCGCTGGCGCTGCTGCTGGCGGCGCTGCTGCACGACTGCGGCAAGGCCGTCACCACCGCCTGGGAGTTCAAGCGCGGGCGCATGACCGTCACCTCCCCCTTCCACGACTCGCGCGGCGTCAGGCTGGCCGACGGCCTGCTGGAGAGGCTGCGCATCGAGACCCGCCAGGGCTTTCCGCTGCGCCGCATCGTGCTGAAGCTGATCCAGCAGCACCACCGCATCTTCGAGCTCTACCGCAACCGCGGCGAGATCACCTTCAAGGCCGTCGCCCGGGCCGTCAAGGACATGGACGGCGAGGACCTGCTCCTGCTGCTGCTCGATTTCGCCGACCGCCGCTCGCGCGCGGACCGCCCGCTCGCCTTCCGCAAACTAGACGCCATCGCCCGCTGGTTCGCCGACCGCAAGGACGAATACCGCATCAGCCAGGAGACCATCCGGCCGCTGATCCTCGGCCGCGACCTGCTGGCCCTGGGCGTACCCGCCGGCCGCCAGATGGGCGTGCAGCTGAAACGGCTGTACGACCTGCAGCTGGACGGCGCATTCCGCACCCGCGAGCAGGGGCTGGCCCTCTTCCGCGCCGAGCGCAAAAGGAAGGGAGGCGAAAACAAATGAAGCTCTACCTGCGCAACGGCTTCCTGGAAAAGGCCGGCCCGCTGGTCATGGGCATCCTCAATGTCACCCCCGACTCGTTCTCCGATGCCGGCCGCTTCTTCGAGCCCGAGGCGGCCATGGCGCACGCGCGCGCGATGGCGGCGGCCGGGGCCGATATCATCGACGTCGGCGGCGAAAGCTCGCGCCCGGGCGCTGCCGCCATCGGCCTGGACGAGGAGATCGACCGCGTCCTGCCCGTGATCAGCCGCATCAAGGAGGAGACGGGCGTGCTGGTTTCAATCGACACCAGCAAGGAGGAGGTGGCGCAGCGGGCGGTGGAGGAGGGCGGCGCCGACATGATCAACGACATCTCGGCCCTGCGCTTCAGCGAGCGCATGGCCACGGTGGTGGCCGAGCTGGACGTGCCGGTGGTGCTGATGCACATCCTGGGCACGCCGGAGACCATGCAGCGCGACCCCTCCTATGCAGACGTCGTGGCCGAGGTCGCCGACTATTTCCAGGAACGCATCGACTACGCCCTGGGCCGCGGCATCAAGAAGGAAAAGATCATCCTCGACCCGGGCATCGGCTTCGGCAAGCGCCTGGAGGACAACATCGCCCTCATCCGCCACCTGAAGCGCTTCGCCGAGTTCGAGCTGCCCCTGCTGGTCGGGGTGTCGCGCAAGTCGTTCCTCGGCCTGCTGGGCGGCGAGAAGACCCCGGAAAGGCGCGAGGCCGAGACCATCGCCGCCAACCTGGTCGCCGCGCGCAACGGCGCCGCCATCCTGCGCGTCCACGACGTGGACGCCACGGTCAAGGCGCTGAAGGTCTGGCACAGCCTGACGGAATAGGAACGCACCCCTTGAGAAGGAGAGGATTCATGAAAGCAAGAAGCAAGAACATCCTGCTGGCCGCGCTGCTGGCGGCGGCGCTGCCCCTGGCGGCTGCGGCTCCGGACATGGCCGCCTTGTTCCCGGAGCTGAAGGGCTGGACACGGGACGGTGACGTGCGGACGTTCCGGCCCGACAACCTGTACGAGCACATCAACGGCGCCGCCGAGAGCTTCCTGGCCTGCGGCTTCGAGCTCCTGGCCGTGCAGAACTACGTCAATGAGAGCCGGCAGGCGCTGACGGCCGAGATCTACTTCCACGGCACGCCGGAAAACGCCTTCGCCATCTACAGCTCGGAGAAGCCGCTGCAGGGCGATTACCTGGCCCTGGGCAGCGAGGGCTACATCGAGGAGGGCGTACTGAACTTCATCAGCGACGCCTATTACGTCAAGCTGAACGGCTTCGACCTCGGCGAGGCGGGGGCGGACGCGCTGCGCCATCTTGGCGAGAGGATCGCCCAGGCCGTCAACGGCGGCAACGCCCTGCCGGCGGCATTGGCCGCCTTCCCCGTCCGCGGCAAGATCGCCCATTCCGAGCGCTACTTCCTGGACAACTTCCTGGGCCACGATTTCCTGGGCGCGGCTTTCAGCGCCGACTACGAAGTGAACGGCAGGCGCTTCAAACTGTTCATCATGAACAGCGCGGGCGCGGACAAAGCCCGCGCCAGGCTGCAGCGCTGGGCCCGGCTGGACAAGGAAGGCGCCGCCACGGAAATCCGGCCGGGGAACCTGGTGATCAACGACCCCTACAACGGCCCGGTCCGGGTATCCATGCAGGGAGAGCTTGTTTGGGGCGGCTTGGGCCAGGGCGAGGAGATGGCGGCGCTAATCAAGGATTTGGGAACAAACCTTATGGAGAAGCAAAAGAAGTAAGTCACGGTCTACGATAGAGGAAGATATTGTAAGAATTAAAATTCCAAATCACAAGCACCAAATCCCAAATAAGCACCAAATGCCAATGATTCAATGACCCAAACAAAGAAAAGAAACTGAAAGGGCTCTCGTTTTGGACATTGGAATTTGGGATTTGGAAATTATTTGTTGTTTGGTGCTTGGAATTTGGTGCTTCGTCTCTTACTTTTACCTTTTGCCTTATTCACCGTCAACCGTGCACCGGATACCGTCTTAAGAATTGATCTCCTTGAAGATCTCCTCCCAATCGTTCGATTTCTTCAGCTCGGCGAAGATGGACGTCCACTGCTCCTGGACGTCGAGGATGAAGTCGATGACCTCGCGCACGGCGCCGCGGCCGCCGTAGCGCTTGGCAATGTAATGGGAGACGCGCTTGATCAGGGGATGGGCGTCGCCGACGGCGGCGGCAAAGCCGACCATGCCCATCACTTCCGCGTCGCCGATGTCGTCGCCGATATAGGCCACTTCCTCTTTTTCCAGATTGTATTTTTTCAGCAGCTCGAAGAACGGGATGGTCTTGTTGTAGACCCCTTCGTAGTACTCGTCGACCTGCAGCTCCTCGGCCCGCTTCTTGACCTGCTTGGAGGTCTTGCCGGTGATGATCGCCGTCTTGATGCCGGCCAGGCGGGCGAAAATGACCCCGGTGCCGTCCTTGACGTCGAAGGACTTGATCGACTGGCCGTTGGGCATCATGAAAAAGCGCCCGTCCGACAGGGTCCCATCCACGTCCATGATGATCAGCTTGATCTTCTTGGCCAACTCTTTCTGGTCCATCATATCATCTCCGTTCTCCATAGGTCGTGCAGGTGCAGCAGTCCGCGCAGCCGGTTCCTGTCGTCGACGACGATCAGCGAGGTCACCGCCCGGTCTTCCATGATCTTCAGGGCCTCGACGGCCATCTTTTCCTCGCTGATGCACAGCGGCCCGGCGGTCATGCAGGACGAGGCCCGGGCCTTGGAAAAGTCCGTTCCCTTTAAAAAAAGGCGGCGCAGGTCGCCGTCAGTGATGATGCCGGCCACGCGGTCGCGATCGCGGACCACGATGGCCACGCCGAATTTCTTTTCGTTGATGGTGCCGATCACGCCCTTCATGCGCGCGGCGACGTCGGCGATGGGCAGCTGCCGGCCCCTGTGCATCAGATGCTTGACCTTGAGCAGCTTCTTGCCGATCTGGCCCCCGGGGTGGAAGTAGCGGAAATCCTCCTCGCTGAAGCCGCGCTTCTCCATCAACGCGATGGAGAGGGCGTCGCCCACGGCCAGGGCCAGCGTGGAGGAGGCCGAGGGCACAAGCCCGATCGGGCAGGCCTCTTTCTCGACGCTGCAGTCAATGAAGACGTCGCTCTGGCGCGCCAGGGTCGAGCGCGGGTTGCCGACCAGGGCGATCAGCTTGATGCCCAGGCGCTTGATGTAGTCGAGCATGCGGGTGACCTCGCCGGTCTCCCCGGAGGTGGAGAGGACGAGGACCGCGTCCTCGGGGTGGATGATGCCGATGTCGCCGTGGATGGCCTCGGCCGGGTGCAGGAAGACGGCCGGGCTGCCGGTCGAGGTCAGAGTGGCGGCGATCTTGCGCCCGACCAGGCCCGACTTGCCCATGCCGGTGACGACGATCTGGCCGCGGCAGCGGAAGAGGATGTCGACGGCGGTTTCGAACTGCCGGTCGATGCGGTTGAGGGCTTTTAAAATGGCATTGGCTTCGGTCTGCAGAACCTTTTTTCCCGTCTCAATACTGCCCATCAAGCGAGATTATACAACTTCTGCAGGCGGATTAAAAGGGGGCGGAGATCGCCCAGGGGCAGGGAATTCCGGCCATCCGAGAGGGCCTGCTCGGGACGGGGATGCACCTCGAGAAAAACGCCGTTGGCGCCGGAGGTGACGCCGGCGGCAGCCAGCAGCGGGATGAAGCGCGGATCGCCGCCCG
Organism: Candidatus Aminicenantes bacterium UBA2190; assembly: GCA_002335385.1. Taxonomy (GTDB): domain Bacteria; phylum Acidobacteriota; class Aminicenantia; order UBA2199; family UBA2199; genus UBA2199. Next base: position 179,048 of record DCVK01000021.1, on the reverse strand, counting down.
AGACGCCGGCGGCGGCGCTGGGGCGCTGCACCGCGTGGGTGGCGTCCATGACCACCGGGCAGCCGCTCTCCTTCATCAGCGGGATGGAGCGGAAGTCGACCACCAGGCTGTTGTAGCCGAAAAAGGTGCCGCGCTCGGTGAGCATGACGCGGGAATTGTCGGCGCCGGCGACCTTGTCGACCGCCAGGCGGATGTCGGCCGGGCTCATCATCTGGCTCTTCTTGATGTTCAGCGGCAGGCCGGTGCGCGCGGCGGCCAGCAGCAGGTCGGTCTGGCGGCTGAGGAAGGCCGGGATCTGGATGACAGAGAGGACATGGGCGACTTCGGCGGCCTGCCAGGGCTCGTGGATGTCGGAGAGGACGGGGAGAGCGTAATCGGCCTTGATGCGCTCCAGCACCGGCAGCCCCTTTTCGATGCCCGGACCGCGGGCCGAGCCGGCGGAGGAACGGTTGGCCTTGTCGAAAGAGGCCTTGAAGATGTAGGGGATGCCCAATTCAGCGGTGATCTTCCGGGCCTCGGCGGCGATCTCGCGGGTCAGCCCCTCGTCCTCGATAACGCAGGGCCCGGCGATCAGGAAAAGCTTCTCATCGCTGATTTCCAGATCGTCGACCTTGAAAAACGTCTTCATAAGGTCGATTTTACCAGCAATTTCGGGAAATGGCAAACAGGTCCTCAGGGACGGTTTACAGTGGACAGTGGGAAGGAAGCAGCAAACCCCAAGCCGCCATGGCCAAATGACCCAATCCAGGAGAGCGCGCATTCCTTGCTGGACAGATGAGTTGATGGGGCAATTGCACTCACAGCGAACTTTTACTGTTTTTTTAACCGACCACTGGCTGAAAAGCCCATCGATGCGTTGCCAGAAATCTATACCTCGTTTTCAACCTAGTCGCTGTAAAAAAGACCAGCCAAAACGCAAGCGCCGCGAACTGTTTGATCTTCAAGGTAATCCTCGTCAGGAAACGGGGCGATTCCCGGGAATCGCCCCCGCATACTCTTTCTTTATTGCCAATTCTTGCCCAGCGGCAGGCTGAAGCCGAACAGCAGGGCCAGGGAACGCGTTTTAATGGTCGTCGATTCGGGATGACTGCCGTACCATGGGTCCTCCAAAAAATTGCTAAGCCCATGAGAATACCGCAACTCGCAATGGAGACGTCCGGCTCCGGTTTTCGCGGCCAAGGCGATGCCCGCCATCATGCCCAGATCGAAAGAATGGGCCAGAAAAGAGGGCACGTCAACTTCTCTGCCGTTGACGGTCATTCGCCAGCCAATCCGGGCGGCAGCGTAGGGACCGGCGAAGAACGACGGGGTCACAACGCCCCTTTTTCCCAAGGGGTAGAAATGAACATTGACCGGAAATTCGACAAATTCAAAGCGCCGCGTTTCCTCGGACGGAGGGATCTGCGCCCCCCCAGAGCGGACGTGCACCCCTTTTTGCGTGAAGTTCAATTCCGGTCGGATGGCGAAATGATCTCCCAGCCGGAGCGACAGGAAAATGCCGCCCTGGGCACGCTGCATGTCGGCGATGCTGTATGGCGACAGGTTCCAGGAAAAATCCAGCCGCGAAAGCAGATGCCCCTGCTGAAAGCCCAGGCGCGCGCCCGATAAAATATCCGCGCTCAGTGCCAGCGGGAACAGCAATAACCAGATGAAAAGCATTTTTTTGAAATTCATGAGAGCCTCCTTCTTGTTTTCATAAGAATGTCTATCCTCAATTCATCACTGCCATCCACAGGTTAGCTGACCGGCAGGAACTCTAAAGCCTGGGGACGAGGTGTGCGGCCATGGTTGGATGATCAAAGCTTCACAGTCAATCCGGCGCCGCCAAAAAACTCCGATTCATATCCCTGGGAACCGATTTTCAAGCCCGAGCGTAAGTTGATTGCGATCCTCTTGGTGAAGAAAAAATTCAAGCCGGCGGCGACATGAGAATAGACCAGTAGGCCCCGATTGCCCGCATAATCGACGGGGGTGATCCAAAATTCCTTCTCCATGGCCGGGAACTCGAGTTTAACGCTTTCCTTCAAGCGTGAATGGACGGAAAATTTCTTCTCCTCGATCCCAAGCTGGAAGCCGGTGTAAACATCCAGACGGCGGATCCCGATGAAATTCAAATGGTAGTTGCACCCCAATGAAAGGACCCGATCCGAGAATCTCCCCGCATCATAGTAGTGGTTGAGGACTATATGTTTTACTCCATTGCCGGATTCGGATTCTTCGGGTTTTGCCAGTTCAATGGCAACCCCCTCATAATCGTTGGAGCGATTGGAATATTGAAATTCCAGTCCCAGGTTATTGGTGAGTGCGTATTCCAGGGCAACCCCCGTCGCCATGTTGCCAAAGCTTTGATTGTTGTGGACAGCGAGCTTGTCCACTCCCAAGGAATCGCCCGGCAGCAAGTTTGGCCCGGTTACCCCAAAGACCGAAGAGGAGGGATTCCCGATTTCGGTCCAGGATTTACCGCTGACATGGAAATTGAAATTCAAATAGGCAGTACCTTTCTTAAAAGGGCTTTCCGCTGCATTTGCCGCACAGGCCATCATGAACAGCAGCACCATAAACAATTTCTTCACTGCGACCTCCTTGTAGGTCAGACGTTTTTCATACTCAAAAAACCAACCGCTGCCGGCTTGGGGAACTATTTATTGCACTGAAACCTCCTTGCCTGAAAACCTTCTTTTGGTTTGCACTGACTCGATTGTACGTGGATGCTAGGTCAGTGACGCCAGCCACTTTTTTTCTACGGCCCTTACATCTTCGCCATAAATGGAGGCAAAGGTTTCCCTCCCCTTTTCATTTCCTGCCAGCAGCCAGGCCCTCATTTTCCCCACGCCATATTCCTGAATAAGAAAATCGATGAACGAAGCCGCCAGAAGTGAAAAATACTTGTGCTTCTTCACGACAATCGCGGGGTGGGCGTCGATCAGTTGTTCCAACGGGATGTACGAACCGCTGCCAAGGACCGGCCGCAGCAGTTGCCCGATGTCGGGGAGCAGGGGCCATTTCCCCAGAAATCCCTGGTAGTACGCGGCATGGTCGCCGATTCCCTCCTGGAGGAATGCCGGGATCCGGCGATAACCGGCGAAGAAGGCCTTGGCCAAACCCTTCTGGCCTTCAATTTTATTGCCCTGGATGGCCTCAAGCTTGAAACTGCCCAAAAGCAGGGCGGCATGGGCCACTTCGTGAGCAACGATCGCCAGCGCGAAGGGATTAGTGTACACCACGTTGATCTCGCAGGTGAGGCGCACCGACTGCTCATCGTCGATGGTCGCCCCAAAATTGGTAATCCCCAAGCCATTGCTTTTTGTCCTTTGCTGCATCGCCTGCTTGTTGCCATGGAAAAAAACAGCGATCTTTCGCTTGTCCTGGCCGGCTTCCCCGCTGTTTTTCAGGAACCGCATCGGTGCTTCCAGGCTACCGCCGATCGTGGCGGCGATCGCCGCAAAGGATTTCTCGGCATTGGCGGCGAGAAAATCGATGTCCTGCTCCGCCCTGGTGCCGGTGAGAAATGATAAAATAAAATGAGCCGTTTCCATGCTGCGCGCTTCACCGTTTTTTTCCAGGGAATCGCAGGGGGTGAAAAAATCGAACAGCTCTTCTCCGAAATCGATCCAATCCGGGCCGATTTCCCGATCCAGCGCCCGCTTTAAATCGGATACAGAATGAACGTTGGCAAGTGATTTATTCAACTTTCTTCCACTGGCATGGTCCAGGTATTGGAGCAGCGGCGGGGTCAGCCGCAAAAAGTATTCCAATGTTTCTCCTTCCAGCGCGTCATTCCCGGCGACAGCTTTGACCAGTGAATCATAAGAGTTCTCTGCGGCAGGCATCCAGCAGACGGTGAGCAAACACAGCAAGTAGACAAGAATCGATTTTCGGATCATTTTTCCTCCTTATTTTATTTCAACGGGCCCAGCGCGCGGCGCAACAATTCCAGCAGTTTCATCGCCAGATCGTTCGGGGGGGTCTTTTCCCGCATCTTTTTCCTCCTGGGAAAGAGCACCTCTTCCTGAAAACGGTTGGAAACGGCGTCGATCATGAAGGCGACCGCAACCCGGTCCAGCTTGGGATCGATCATCCCTTCGCCGATTCCCCAGGATAAAAAGCGATCGAGAAAGGCATCGTTATGCTCCCCGATGGGCCGATTCACCTGTTTATGCTCATAACCTGCGCGATAGTAAATGTTGAGCAGCTGGGGCTCCTCGCGCTTCATTTTTTCTAAAAACATCCAGGTTTTCCCCAGCATGTCAAAACAATCTCGGGGCGGATCCTTTTCCAGGAAAGCCCCCAGCAAGTGCCAGGCTTCATCCAGCGCCTGATGGGAGATGAAATCATAAAGGTCCCGCTTGTTTTCAAAATATTGGTACAGGGACCCCTTGGGAATGCCCGCCTTCCGACAGATCTCATCCAGGTTGGCGGCGGCGTAGTTTCGGGCCGCGAATTCAGCACGGGCTGCCTTGACGAACCGTTGCCTTTTTGCGGCACTGAGGTTGAGAAATGTCTTTTTGGGCATGGTCCTCCCTAATATGACTTGTTGGTCATATGACTTAAAAGTCATATTACCAGGCCTTTCTTTGATTGTCAAGCTTGATGTCGTCATGCTCCGGGTTTTTGCGGGTTTCCGCTGGCCGCAGGAAAAGCGGCGGCGAAGAGGCGGCCGGCGTCCAGGGTGCACGTGCGCAGGGCATGCTTCTTGCGCGCGCCGGGATCAATCGTGCGCCTTTTTTTTCTGGGCTGTCCAAAAACGCATCGTTCCTCTGTCCATGGCGATCATTTGCCTGCGGAAGAATTCGGGCTCTTCAAAAAAGGGCATGTGCGCCGAATTCTCGAACCAGACAAGCTTTTTCAAGGGCGCCTGAAGCAAATGGAAGTATTCCTCGGCCAGGAGCGAGGGCGTATTGTAATCGTGGCGGCCCAAAAAAAAGTAAACGGGGATCCGTACCTGGCTCACGCACTCGGCCAGAGGGCCGGGAATCGCGTTCATGCGCATTTTGATCTTGCGTGCCACCATGTCCACTCCCTTCTGCAGATTCAAAATATCCGCAAGGGTGTACTCGGGGGCTGTCAAGCCCGAGTAGGCGATCGGCCACCAATTGGTTGAGCGGAACAGCTCAGCGCGATATCGGAAAAGGTCTTTTTCGGCGGCCTTTGTTCCCGGGGCCGCCAGTCTTTTGACCAGTTCATCGTCGCCCGCTTCACGCCCCTTCTGCAGCAAGAATCGCCTTTGGGCTTGAATTGCACGCGCTCCGTTCGCACCATCGGTCATTTGTCCCATGCCGATGTAGGCCAAATAATGTTCAGGGTGCTCCCAGGCGGCCAGCATGCCAAAATAGGAGCCAAAGGAGTGGCCGACCAGATAAATGCGGTCCTTGTTCAAGCGCCGGCAGAGAAGACGGGTGAGTTCAAATGTATCATCGATGGTCTGGCGGACGCTGATATCGCCGTCGACCCCCGAACGATACGATTTGCCGGCACCGCGCCGATCCCAATGGACAATGACAAAATTCCTTTCCAGCTCCCTTTGAAAATCGTGGGCCAGGTACATTGCCGGCATGCCGGGGCCGCCGTGAAGGAACAGAACGACCGGGTCCGAAACCCTCCAGCCGCGAATCAGAATCCATTGCTCGACTCCACCAAGGGTGATGCGTTCCAGGGAGGCGATGCTGGTGGACGATCCCGCAATTTTCGGGGTTCGGCCGCGTAAAAAGGCAAAATCAACGGCCAGCAATCCAAGCAAAAGAACAAAGACAACGCTGCAGAACAGGAAAAATCGGCGGGTGAGTTTGCGCACCGCTTTCACTTCTGGATCCAGGCTGAGAGCCCGGAGCCACCGCGTTTTTTAATGTCGTTCATGGAGAACCTCCTGATGAGGTTCCAGGATAACCGGGGGACCGGCATTCGTCGCCCCAAATCAACGAACCGGGACATCTTTATGAGTTTTGGGACCTTTTGCGCTGAATGAGCCCCGTCACAAATCCAGAGAACGGCAGGTCGATGCGCTCAGTCGGTTACGGTTATTTTCGCGGCAAGCGCTGGAACTCCGAAGGCGTCATTCCAGCCATCTCCTTGAAAACCCGGTTGAACGAGGACTTGGAGGCAAAACCGCAGTCCAGAGCGAGGGCCAGGAGCTTTATGCGCCGGCTTTCCGGCTCGGCCAGGCGGCGCTTGGCTTCCTCGACCCGGTAGCCATTGACGAAAGTGAAGAAGTTGCTGTTGAACTCGCGGTTGATCATCTGCGAGATGAGATGAGGCGGCTCATGCAGCCGGGCGGCCAGGCCGTGCAGGGAAAGCTCGGGATCGAGAAAGGGCTTCTCCGCTTCCATGAAGCCGAGGATCTTGACCTGCAGGACAGAAATGCGGCCGGCATCTTCATCAGGACCAGCCTCTCGCCCGGGCAAACGGGAAGCATCGGTCGGGAAGAAGATCTCCGCCTGACTCAGCCCACGATACCCCCACAGATAGATCAGCAGGGCGACGGCCGCATATAGAATGCCCCGCAGGCCTGGGGCATAATGCATCCCGGCCAGCAGGGCCAGCAAGCGAAAGGCGACGAGAGCGGCAATGCCCAGAAAGGTCAGCGTCAAGAAGCCGATCCAGCGGATATTGGCCCGCTCGGGAGAAGCGTCTGTATCCAGGACGCGGTTCATGGCATCGGGATGCCGCAACAGGATCAGCGTCGAATAGACGACGGCCTGGATGAACCAGGGCAGGTCGACGGCCCAGGCTTCAAGCTCCGAATCCAGTCCGAGTGGCGCCCGGGTCCACAGTGCGGCAATGACCCAGATCGTGGCCATGGCGCAGGGAAGGAAGTGGAGGCAGTCCCATCGGCGAAATCCAAAATCGGGCCGCCCGCGAGCCTCGACATAGAAGTAGAGAAGGGGCGCAAAAGCAAAGATAATGGGGAATGTCACCTGGATGGCGCCGGGGATGAAGCCATAGCCCAGGCGTGTCGCAACCGCGGCCTCAGCCAGACGGATCGAGATCAGCCCAACCAGGAGGGAGAGGATGCGATTCGCCGCCGCCCCATGCCTGGCCCTGCCGGCCAGCAGGGCGGCAAGAAAGAATCCCTGGGCCGCGCCCGCGACCATGATCCAGAAGGTCATGTCCCCGCTTTCCCGTTTGTTCCTAAATGACGATCTTTTCCTTGTACTCGCCAAAGACAAAACGCATCTGGTCGCAGATCTCCTGCAGGCTGGCATAGGCCTTGACCGCTTCCAGGATCGGCGGCATGAGGTTGCCGTCGGCAGCGGCGGTCTCCTTGACCCTGGCCAGCGCCTTCTGCACGGCGGCGTTGTCGCGCTCCTTCCTGGTCTTGGCCAGGCGCTGCTTCTGCAGCGCCTCGCCCGCGGGCGAGACCTTCAAGGTCTTGAGATGCGAGAGATCTTCATCGACCTGGAACTGGTTGACGCCGACGATCACCTGCTCCAGGCCGTCGATCTCCTTCTGGTAGGCGTAGGAGCTGTCCTGGATCTGCTGCTGGGGATAGCCGGCCTCGATGGCGGCGAGCATGCCGCCCATCTCCTCGATCTTGTCCAGGTACTTCCAGACCCCGCGCTCGATCTCGTTGGTCATGGCCTCGACGAAATAGGAACCGGCCAACGGGTCGACGGTGTCGGCCACGCCGCTCTCGTAGGCGATGATCTGCTGCGTGCGCAGCGCCACGCGCACCGATTCCTCGGTGGGCAGGGCCAGCGCCTCGTCCATGGAGTTGGTGTGCAGGCTCTGGGTGCCGCCCAGCACGGCGGCCAGCGCCTGCAGGGTGACGCGCACCACGTTGTTCGTCGGCTGCTGCGCCGTCAGGGTCACGCCGCCGGTCTGGGTGTGGAAGCGCATCAGCTGCGACTTTTCGCCGGCCTGGAACTTCTCCTTCATGATCCGGGCCCAGATGCGGCGGGCGGCGCGGAACTTGGCCACCTCCTCCAGCAGGTGGTTGTGGCTGGCAAAGAAGAAGGAGAGGCGCGGCGCGAACTCGTCGACCTTCATCCCCGTCGCCAGCGCCGATTTGACGTACTCAACGGCGTCGGCGAAGGTGAAGGCCAGCTCCTGCACGGCGGTCGAACCGGCCTCGCGGATGTGGTAGCCGCTGATGGAGATGGTGTTCCACTTGGGCACGCGCTCCTTGCAAAAGGAGAAGATGTTGGAGATGACGCGCAGCGACGGCTTGGGCGGGTAGATGTAGGTGCCGCGGGCGATGTATTCCTTGAGCAGATCGTTCTGGATGGTGCCCGAGAGCTGCTCCAGGGGGATGCCGCGCTTCTCGGCCACGGCCAGATACATGGACAGGATGACGGCGGCGGAGGCGTTGATGGTCATCGACACCGACACCTTGTCCAGCGGGATCTCGGCGAACAGCAGCTCCATGTCGGCCAGGGTGTCGATGGCCACGCCCACCTTGCCCACCTCGCCGTCGCAGAGAACATTGTCGGAGTCGAGGCCGATCTGGGTGGGCAGGTCGAAGGCCACGCTCAGGCCGGTCTGCCCCTGCTCCAGCAGGTAGCGGTAGCGGCGGTTCGATTCCTCGGCCGAGCCGAAGCCGGCGTACTGGCGCATGGTCCAGAACCTGCCGCGGTACATGGTCGGCTGCACGCCGCGCGTGTAGGGATAGGCGCCGGGATAGCCCAGATCCTTTTCATAGTCGAGATCGCGCACGTCCTCCGGGTCGTAGAGACGCTGCACCGCGAGCGAGGTCGCCTTGAAGCTCTCCTTGCGCTCCTTGTTCCTTTCCAGCGTCTTTTTTACAATGCCTTCTTCCCATTCTTTTTTCTTCATGTTGAAAAACCTCTCTGAAAGGCTGCTAAAAATCTATTTCCGGCTTACCGCCCGCGCAGGCAGCATGATCCCTGCGCATGGCGAGTCCATTCTTCATCCACCGTTCCCGAAACGGGAAATGCCCGCCGGCTTAGATCCTTGATTTTTTTCCGAACGTTTCCTTGGCTTCGCCGATGATGCTCTTGGCCTTGTCGCCGAGCTTGTCGACCTCGTACTTGACCCTGCTGCTGATCTTTTCGGCCTCGTCCTTGACATCATTGCCGAGCTTGTCGGAAAAATCCTTGATCTGCTTGCGCGTCTCCTTGCCGGACTGGGGGGCGAACAACAGGGCCAAGCCGGCGCCCAGGGCGGCTCCGGTCAGGAAACTGAAGAACATCTTGCTGCCAGTATTTTCGCTCATTTATTTTCCTCCTTTGATCTTCTTGACCAGGTTCCAGCCCAGGCGGACGGCGGGCAGGAACGCCAGCAGTCCGGCCGAGCGCCGCAATACGCTGCGGTTGATGAAATGCAGGGCGTCGCCGGCGTTATCCACCATCCGCCGCGACTGCGAGAGCACCGTGTCGACCTTTTCCAGACGGTCCTCGGCGAGGGCGCCGAGGCGCTTGGCCTCGCGGGCCAGGTCGCGCACCTCAACCGACGTTTTTTCAAGGTCCAGCAGCAGCGATTTGAGCTGCTGGATGGCCGGCACCAGGGTGATGACCAGCAGCAGGAATCCCAGGGAAACGATCAGTGCGACCACGAAAATGACGATCAGGACCGTTGTGCTCATTATTCCCTCACCATTAGGTATTATATGTAAAAGCGAAAGTTTGTCAATGAACCGCAGCGTTTTTCGCCTGCGAGCGCGCTTTTCCCGACCCGCTTCCAGGCGGAGACAGCATCCCTCCTTTCGCGCGGCGGCGAATTGGTATAGAATCCCGGCATGAGAAACAAGGCAAATGCCGGCGAAGCGCAGGACCTGTTCGTCTTTGACGCCCATTGCGACACGGCCACCGTTTTGGCCGACAAGGCCTGGGGATTCCGCCGCAGCCCCGCCCACATCGACCTGGGCAAGGCCCGGAAGGGAGGGCTCAAGGCGCAGGTCTTCGCCGTCTGGGTCGATCCGCTCTTCGCCCCGCACCGCGCCCTGAAGCGCGGCCTGGAGGTGCTGCAGGCGCTCGAAACGAAGGTTTTCGCACCGGGACTTGCCGTCAAGGTCGTATCGGTGGCCGGGATGGACCAGGCGGTCGCGGCCGGGCGCCTGGCCGCCTGGGTCTTCCTGGAAGGGGGGCATGCGCTCGAGAACTCCCTGGAGGTCCTCGCCGTGTTCCGTTCCCTCGGCGTGCGCGGCATGACCCTAACCCACGGTCGGAACAACGATTGGGCCGATTCCTCCACCGACGTCCCGCGCCTGCGGGGATTAAGCGCCCTGGGCAAGCGCATCGTCCGGGAGATGGAGCGAACGGGGATGGCCATCGACGTTTCGCACGTCTCCGACGCCACAACGCGCGCCGTGCTGCGGTCGGTAAACGCTCCCCTGCTGGCCTCGCACTCCAATGCCCGCAGCCTGTGCGACGTGCCGCGCAACCTGCCCGACGACCTGGTCCGCGCCATCGCTGCCGGCGGCGGCTTCATCGGCGTCAATTTCCACCCGGCCTTCATTCGCCGCCGCGTCTACGAGCAGATCGAGGAGAATTTCGCCCGGCACGCCAGGGAGATCAAGGCCCGTTCCCGCGGGAAGGAGGACGACCCGAAACTCCTCAGTGACCTCGAGTGGGAGTACTTCCAGAAGGCGGTGCAGGGCAACAACCGGGTATTCCTGGACGACCTGATCGACCATGTCGTGCATATCGCCGCGCTCGGCGGCATCGGCTGCGTCGGCCTGGGCAGCGACTTCGACGGCATCGCCTCCACCCCCGCCGACTTGAGGAACGCCGCCCATTATCCCGCCCTGGCGGCGGGACTGCGCCGGCGGGGGTTCCGCGCCGGCGAAGTGCGCCGGGTCTGCGGCCTGAACCTGAGGCACTTCCTGCGTCGGGTGGCGCGGGCGGGAAACGGGCGATGACGACGGGCATCGCGCTGGGCGGCGGAGGTGCCAAGGGGCTGGCCCATATCGGCGTGCTCAAAGTGCTGCTGCAGCACGGCATCGTCCCGGAGGTGGTCGCCGGCACCAGCATCGGCGCCCTGGTCGGCGCCCTGTATTGCCTGAAGGGCGATATCCACACCGTGGAGGAGTTCGCACTGGGGTTCGAGGACGCCAACCTCTCCCGATACCTGGCGGCGCGTCCCAGCAGCTCGGGGCTGGTTTCGGAGAAGCGCATCCGGGGATTCCTGGACGACACGCTGGGAACTGCCGCCATTGAGAGCCTGGACGTACCGTACTTCTGCATCGCCACCGATATCCGCCGCGGCATCGAGGTCGTGCTCGATCACGGCAGCCTGGCGCGGGCCGTGCGCGCCTCCATTTCCGTGCCGGTCATCTTCAAGCCCGTCTCCTGGGAGGGCCGCTTCCTGGTCGACGGCGGCCTGGTCAATCCCGTGCCGGTCGACACGCTGAAAAAGAACGGCGCCGCCTTCACCATCGCCGTCAACGTCATTTCGCCGCTGCTGGAGCGGACCCGGTCTCCCGAGCGCCCGGGAAAGGAAAAACCGCTGATCGCCCGCCTCGACGACTTCTTCAGCCGCAAATTGCTCAGCGGCGGCGCCGGCAAGGAGCCCAATCTGGTCGAGACCATCCTGGCCACCATCGAGGTCATGCAGGAGAAGCTGGTCATGTCGCGCCTGCGCAGTGACGCTCCCGACGTGACCATCCACGTCGATACCGCGGATTTCAGAATGTTCGAGTTCTATCGCCCGGCCGAGATCATCCGCCGCGGCGAGCAGGCGGCAAGCCGCCAGCTGGACACGATCCTGGGGTTGCGGCGCCAATTGGACCCCGAAACGGCAAGGCGGGGCTGACATGGAGGCCTGCGCCTGCGAACAATGCGTCAGCGCCTGCCGCCGCGATCCCGGCCGGCTGGTCCCCGCCGACGTGAGGAAGATCGCCGCCTTCAAGAAAATCGGCGAAGCGGAGCTCTGCCGGCGCTTCCTGGTGCGCATCCCGGCCAAGGGCAGGGACAGCCATGTCCAATTCCTGGCCCCGGCCAAGATCAAGGCAGCGCACTTCCTGGCCGCGCCAGGCTCCGTCGTCCCCGATTACTATGCCGATGAGGCAGGCCGCTGTGTCTTCCTCTCCGCGCAGGGGCAATGCCTCATCCACGAAGTCAAGCCTTTCGAGTGCGCCGCCTACATGGGCTGCCGGCACACATTCCTCGGCCGGCCCTATAAAGAAAAGGATGTCGAGGCTTTTTTTATTTCGCGCTGGAGAAAAGCCCAGGACCAGTTCCGTTGAAGGAGTCACTAAACTCGACAGTCAGGTTGGACTAAAGCACCAAATTCCAAGCACCAAATAACAAACAAGCTCCAAGCACCAATGACCAAAACAAAGAAATGAATCCAAAGGGGCCTTCGTTTGGGTCATTGGAATTTGGAAATTGAGATTTATTTGGAATTTGGTGCTTGTGATTTGGAATTTGATTTCTTCCGCGTTACGCGTCACGTGTTACGCGTCACGAAGGTCCGCTTGAGTCCTGATCAGCCCCCTGAGATCAGGTGGATGGCCTCGACGTTGTCGCCGTCGCCGACGAAGACCCTCTCGTAGTCCTCTTTCCTGACCAGGCGGCCGTTGATCTTGACCACGATCATCGGGAAGGTGAATTTCATCAGGGCCAGCAGCTCGCGGACGCTGAACGACTCGCCCGCCATGCTGACCTCGCTGTTGTTCAAGGTGATCTTCATCCTCGTTCCTCGTTCACTCGTCCCACACGTCGCCGCCACGGGCCGGCTCCATGTCGTCCAGAACGATCTCCAGCGCCTGGTTGGCCTGCAGCGCCGCCACCGCGGCCACGCGCGGCGCCAGGGGCGGCAGCTCGTCGGAAACCTCGCTGACCTCATCGCCGCAGATGAACAGGTTGCCGAGCCGGCGCGTGCGCAGCTCGTTGTTGCCGCCGTACCCCGCCAGTCCCGAGCCGGCGATGATGAACTTGTCGGGGAAATGCTCCACGACCGCCTCGATGATCATCCGCTTCATGTCGGCGCGGTCGAAGGCCTCGATGATCACCTGGCAGTCCTTGAAAACGTGGGCGATCTCCCCGGGACCCAGGCGCAGGTCATAAGCCTCCACGACGATGTCGGGGTTGATGCGCAGCAGGGTTTCGTACAGGGCCCGGACCTTCTTCTGCCCGACCTGGTCCAGGAAATAGTACTGGCGGTCGAGGTTTTCACGGGTCACGCTGTCGAAATCGGCGATGACCAGGCGGCCGACGCCGGCGCGAGCCAGGGCCACGGCGCAGTTGGAGCCCAGCCCGCCGCAGCCGGCGATGCCGATACAGGTACCCTTGAGTTTTTGAAGTTTTGATTTCATCCTATCCCAGAGACTATATTATATAACCGAATCCGGTAGAAATCAACAAGAAAAACCGCCAACGGCCAGCTGGCCGCAGGCCGAGCGGGTCTCCTGCCCCTTGGACCAGCGCGTGACCGCGGTCAGGCCCCTTTCCAGCAGGATGGAGCGGAATCTTTCCACCGCGCCCTCGTCGGGGCGCTTGAACGGCATCCCCGGGTTGGCGTTGTAGGGGATGAGGTTGATTTTTGCCGGGATGCCGTGCAGCAGCCGCGCCACCTGCCGGGCCTGTGCCGGCGAATCGTTGATTCCGGCCAGCAGCACGTACTCGAAGGTAATCCGCTGGCGGCGCTTGTGCCCGCGGAAATAAGCCAGGAGGTCATCCAGGCTGTGCTTCCGCGAGACCGGCATCAGCTCGGCGCGCAGCTGCGGGTCGGGGGCATTGAGCGAGAAGGCGATCTTCACCTGCGGGAAATCACGCTCCAGTTCCGCGAGGTTCTCCAGGATGCCCGCGGTGGAAACAGTGACATGGCGCGGCGAGATGTTCAGCCCGTCGGGCTCGGTGATGACGCGCAGGGCCCGGGCCAGGTTGTTGTAGTTGAGCAAGGGCTCGCCCATGCCCATGAAGACCAGGTTCAACCTGCCGGAATATTCGCCGAGCTCCTTCTTCAGGGCGAGCACCTGGCTGACGATCTCCCCGGCGGTCAGGTCGCGGCGGAAGCCCATGGCGCCGGTGGCGCAGAAGGCGCAAGCCAGCGGGCATCCCGCCTGGCTCGAAAGGCAAAAAGTATAATGGTCCTTCTCCCGGATCAGGACGGCCTCGATCTTCTGACCGTCCCCAAGAAGGAAGAGGAACTTGCGGGCTTCCCGGGCTCCACCCTGAACCTGCAGCACGGGCCGCGGACTCCAGTCATAGAGGCCGGCCAGCTTCTCGCGGCCGGCCTTGGCGATATTGCTCCACGAGGAAGGTTCCTGGCTGTTCTTGCGGTAGACCCACTGGAACACCTGGCGGGCGACGTAGTCGCGAAATCCCTCGGCCAGAAGCTCGGAGCGCAGTTCGCCCAGCTGCCGCTCCAGGACCCAGGGTTTAGTTATTGCTTCCTTCACAAGTCCCATAGTATCGCAAATCAGTGACGAGTGACAAGTAATGTGAAATCCCTGGACAAGGTTCGAAGTTCGATGTTCGAAGTTCGACGTTGAAGAACAAGGCGCTAGGAAAAAGACAGACTAAATAAACAGGGATTTCTTTTTGGAAATTGGAATTTTGGCTTTGGATATTGTTTGTTTTTGGAAATTGAAAACTGGATTCAAGTCTCCCTATCGTCTCTTTTCTTCCCGTAAACCGTAAACCGTCGACCGTAAACCAAGTACTGACAGTCATTGATTTCTCCCCCTGTTTGGGCTTATAATTTTGCTTCTGACATTCGAGGAGGCATCATGAACATCTCGCAGCGCGCCCAGAACATACAGGAATCCCCGATCCGCAAGCTGACCGCCATTGCCAACGCCGCCAAGAAGCGGGGCACGACCGTCTATCACCTGAACATCGGCCAGCCCGACATCCACACCCCGGAGGTTTTCTATCAGAAGATCTACGACTATGAGGAGAAGGTCCTCTCCTACGGCCCCTCCGACGGCCTGGAGGCCCTCAAGGTCGCCATGGTCAATTATTTCGCTTTTTTCGAGATCATTCTGGAACCCAAGAACATCGTCATCGCCACCGGCGGCAGCGAGGCCATTTCCTTCGCCTTCAACGCCGTGGGCGATCCCGGCGACGAGGTCATCGTCTCCGAGCCCTTCTACACCAACTACAGCGGTTACGCCTCGCAGTGCGGCCTCAAGATCGTGCCCGTGACGGCCAAGGCCGAGAACGGATTTCACCTGCCCGCCATCAGCGAGTTCGAGCAGAAACTCAGCCCGCGCACCCGCGCCGTCCTCCTCTGCTCGCCGAACAACCCCACCGGCACCGTCTACACCCCCGACGAACTGAGGGCCATCGGCGATTTCGCCAGGAAGCACGACCTGTTCCTCATCGCCGACGAGGTCTACAAGGAGTTTACCTACGATGGCAAGGTCCATTTCAGCGTGCTGCAGCTGTCGGGACTGGAGGACCGTGTCATCGTCGTCGACTCGATCTCCAAGCGCTATTCGGCCTGCGGCGCCCGTATCGGCGCCGTGATATCGCGCAACGAGTCCGTGATGAAGGGCATTACCAAGTTCGCCCAGGCCCGTCTCTGCCCGCCCACCCTCGAGCAGGTAGGGGCCATCGGCGCCTACGAGCTGCCCCACGACTATTTCAAGGAGGTCATGGCCGAATACCAGAAGCGCCGCGACATCCTCTATTCCATCCTGACCTCGCGCCAGGAGATCATTCTGCAGAAACCGGAGGGCGCCTTCTACATCATGGCCAAGCTGCCGATCGCCGACGGTGAGATCTTTGCCCGCTGGCTGCTCAACGAGTT
Source organism: Candidatus Aminicenantes bacterium UBA2190 (assembly GCA_002335385.1). Lineage (GTDB taxonomy): Bacteria > Acidobacteriota > Aminicenantia > UBA2199 > UBA2199 > UBA2199. The sequence goes on along the minus strand of DCVK01000021.1, from coordinate 163,397 downwards.
CAGCGACAACAACGAGACGGTGATGATCGCTCCGGGTGAGGGTTTCTACAAGACCCCGGGCCGGGGCAAGGACGAGGTGCGCCTGGCCTACGTGATCGAGACGCCCAAGCTCGAGCGCGCCGCCAGGCTGCTGCTGCTGGCCCTCGACCAGTTCAAGGGGTAAGAACGAAATATTTTAAACGCTTGCCGCGATAATAACTGCACTCACTTCTATGCGGGCGCGAAAAATTGACATTGGCGTTTCCGCGTGCTATACGATGGGCAGAGGTGAGCCCATGCCAGTTAAAAGAACCGTCATGAGAAGCTCGAAGGGAAAGAAGCTCTACGCCGTTCGCGACGCCAAGGGGCGCTTCAAGGACATCCAGAGCTACAAGAAATCCCACGCCATGGACATGAAGCGCAAGAGCAAGGCCGAGCTGGCCAAGGCCGCAAAGGCAAAGCCCAAGGCCAAAGCCAAGGCCAAAAAAAAGTAACCGGGTCCTGAACTCCGCCCAGTTCCGCGGCGGCCGGCGCCTGATGCCGTCTGTCTAGTGATGTCCCTTCACTTTTGCCTTATGCCTTTTTTCTCTTCAACCTCGAACTTTTTAATATCTTTTTTTCAGTCTGTGATCTCGATCGTCTGCCGGCGCTCGCCGCCGACCCCCAGGTAGCGGATGCGCGCCCCGACGAATGTCTCGATAAAATCGATATAGGAGCGAACCGCCCTCGGCAGGTCTTGGGCGCGCTCGATGGCGCCCAGGGAACATTGCCAGCCCGGCAGCGCCTGGTAGACCGGCGTGACCCGATCCAGTGCCTCGGCGTGGCAGGGGAACGCAGCGCGGCGCTCGCCGTCGACCTCATAGGCGGTGGCCACGCGGATCTCGGCCAGGTCGTCGAGCACGTCGAGCTTGGTGAGGAAAATATCGTCGACGCCGTTGATCTGCACCGCGTGCTTCAGGGCCACCAGATCGAGCCAGCCGACGCGTCGCGGACGGCCGGTGGTCGCCCCGAATTCATTGCCGCGCGCGCGCAGCAGGGCGCCAAAATCGTCTTTCAGCTCGCTGGGAAAGGGCCCCTCGCCGACACGGGTGGCGTAGGCCTTGGAGATGCCCACCACACGATCGACCGCCTTGGGCGAGAGCCCGGTCCCGGAAAAAACCCCGGCGATGGTGGTGTTGGAGGAGGTGACGAAGGGATAGGTGCCCAGGTTGATGTCCAGCAGGCTCCCCTGGGCCCCCTCGAACAGGATCTTCTTCTTCTCCTGCCAGGACTCCTGCAGCAGCCGGGTGGTGTCGGTCACGTGGGGCCGGAGGAACTCCCCGGCCTCCAGGTAGCGCTGGACGGCATATTCCAGGTCCTCGGCCGGGTGGCCATAGGCGGCGAAGAGGCGGTTGTAGTATTCCGCCAGGCGGGCGATCTTGCCACGGAACGCGCTGGCGTGCAGCAGGTCGCCGACGAAAAGGGCACGGCGGCCGACGACGTCCTCGTAGGCCGGCCCGATGCCGCGCCGGGTGGTGCCGATACGCTGGTAGCGGGAGTCCTCGAAGATGACGTCCAGCTGCTGGTGGAAGGGGAGGATCAGCGGCGCATTCTCGCTCAGCGCCAGGTTCTGCAGGGTCAGGCCCAGGGCACGAGCGTTGCGGATCTCATCGACCAGCTGCAGCGGCTGCACCACCACGCCGCTGGCGATCACCGCCAGGCAGTCCGGGTAGAAGATCCCCGACGGCAGCACGTGCAGGACGACCTTCTGCCCCCGGTAATAAACGGTATGCCCGGCATTATGGCCGCCCTGAAAACGCGTGACCACGTCGAAGCCCCCGGCCAGATAATCGATGGCCTTGCCCTTGCCTTCGTCACCCCATTGCAGCCCCAGCACGACAGTGTTCATGATCTCCCCTTTTCAACGCACCTTGACGATCAGTATGGTGAAGTCATCACGGAACTTGGCTTTGCCGACGAAACTTCTTATCCGCCGGTACAGCGCGTCGCCCAGCTCCCGGGCCCCGAGGCGGCGATGGGCCTGGAGGAAGGCGGCGATGGCCTGCTCGCCGAACTCATCGCCCGCCGGGTTCTGCGCCTCGAACACGCCGTCGGTGAAGGCACAGATCACGTCGCCGCTGTCCAACGCCACGGTCTGCTCCTGGTAGGCGCTGACGCCGCTGAACCCGAGCAGCAGCCCCCCGGCGTCCAGCTTGCGCGCGCCGCCGGCGCCGACCAGGAAAGGGGCGCTGTGACCGGCATTGACATAGGTCAGCGCCGGGGCATCGTCGTTGAGCAGCATCCAGAACAGGGTAATGAAGCGGCTGCCGCGGGTGATCTCGTGGATGAAGGCATTGGCCTTGGCAATGAAAATGGCCGGCTTGTACAGGTACAGCTCGTTCATGGAATGAAAAACCGCCTGGCAGGAGGCGGCCAGCAGGGCGGCGGCCAGGCCCTTGCCCTCGACGTCGGCCAGCACCAGCGGCTGGACATGCTTCCTTTTCTTCAGGATGTCGTAATAGTCGCCGCCAACCTCCTGGATCGGCTCGTAGATGACCGCCAGGTCGTAGTGACGCAGCAACGGCAGCGACTGGGGCAGCAGCGAAAGCTGGATGCGGCGGGCGATCTGCATCTCGTGCTCCAGCTTCCGCTTCTCGACGATCTGCGCCAGGTAGCGGATGTTGTCCAGCTCGATCAGCATGAAGCGCGACAGGATGCAGGCGAACTCGAAGTCCTCCGCCTGCAGCTCGCTCCGGTTGAATTTGCGCCCCAGCCCCAGGATGATGGGCCCCTTTTTGCCTTCAGCGATGTTGAGCAGGTAGGCGATGCGCCGCGCCTGCAGCAGCTTTTTCAGGTCGTCCAGTGCCGGGGGCAGGGCATCCACGTTCACGCAGTCCTTGCCGGCCAGGGCGCGGGTCAGCTTCTTCTTCAGCAGCAGCGACTCGCCCTCGCTCAGGGCGAAGCCGCGCTTGCGGAACAGGTCATGGCGGCGGTCGAAAATAAAGGTGCGCAAAAGACCCAGCGGCGCCATGAGCGAGGAAAAGAAGATCCTCATGACATGGTCGACGTCGTACTGCGTCTGGATGGCCGCTGAGAGCTCGTGGATGGAATTCAGCTGCAGCTTCTTGAATTGCAGCTCTTTCTGCAGCCGCTTTACTTCGCCGTCCGCCACTTGATCATCTCGCAGCAGTTCTCGCCGTCGACGCTCGTATAAACGACCGAATCCATGATGGTCTTCATCAGCTTGACGCCCAGGCCGCCCTTCCTTTTTTTCTTGATCATGCGGCCGATGTTCACCTCCTCGCCGGAGATGTCGGGCGCCAGGCCACGGTAGAATATGCGGATGCGCAAGCCGGCGGGAGCCAGGAAAAACTCGATGCGGATCTCGCGATCCGCCTCGTTGCGGTAGGAGTGCTTGATGACGTTGGTCACGGCCTCATCGATGGCCAGCGAGATCTTCTGCGCCTCCTGGAGGGGGAACTGGGACAGGGTGGCGATATGACGGGTCAGCTCGACCACCATCTTCAACAACTGGGTCTGCGACAGGATGGTGATCGAAAAGTCAGGCTTGGGGGGGAATGCGGCTGAATTTTTCAATGGCGGCCTGCTCGTCGGCGACGAAATCGTAAATCTCGGTGAAGCCCACCAGGTCGAAGGTCTCATGCACCCGTTCGCTCAGCGAACACAGCTTGATATCCCCGCCCTTCTCGCGGACCTCGTCGATGTAACCCATGATGATGCCCATGCCGGCCGACGTGATGTAGTTCAGGTCCTGGCCGTTGATCAGGATATTGAAATTGCTCTCGCGGATCATGCGCACGAGCTCCTTCTCGAAACGGCCCACCTGATGGGCGTCCAAATGGCCTTTCAGGTAGAGGACCGCCACGCCGTTGACCATCTTGCTGCGGATCTGAAAACTTTTCATGCCCCCTCTCCAAAGAAAAAGTCGATCTCCCGGGCCGCTGTCGCCGGCGAGTCGGCCCCGTGGACGCTGTTGCGCTGCATGTCGATGGCAAAGCGCCGGCGCAGGGTGAGCGGCCCCGCCTTGGCGGGATCGGTCGGCCCCATCAGCCGCCGCCATTCGTCGACGGCCTGATCCCTTTCCAAAACCAACGAAAAAAGCTGCCCCGAAGACATGTAGGCCACGAGACTCTCGTAGAAAGGCTTCCCCTGGTGCTCCCGGTAGAAGCGGGCGGCCTGGTCGGCGGACAGGCGCAGGACGCGGATGGCGCCGATGGCGAAGCGGTTCATTTCGATCTCGGAGATGATCACCCCGACCAGCTGGCGCTGGACAGCGTCGGGCTTGATGATGGCCAGGGTTTGCTCCATGAATCACCTCGCCGCCATTGTAGATCAAATCGCCAGGAAATACAATCGCGGCTTCTGCTGTCAGACCGTTGACGATTTTCGGCCCAGGTATTGACAAACGAATTAATTGTATTATAATTGTACTATGCTTGTAGCCCATTTATGGGCAGGCAAATCAACACACTGGAGGCATTTCCGATGAAAAGAGCGATCACGATCCTCACCGCGCTGGCCCTTCTGGGCCTTGTCTTCATTCCCGCCCTCTCGGCTCAGAAGACCGTTGCCCCGAAACTGCAGGGAACGATCACCATCTCCGGCGCCTGGGCGCTCTACCCCATGGTCATGAAATGGTCCGAGGAATTCCGCAAGCTCCACCCCGACGTGCGCTTCGACATCTCGGCGGGGGGAGCCGGCAAGGGCATCGCCGACGCGCTGTCCGACATGGTCGACATCGGCATGGTATCGCGGGAGATCTACCCGGCCGAGGTGCAGAAAGGGGCCTGGTTCGTTCCGGTCACCAAGGACGCCGTGATCCCGGTCATCAACCAGGCCAACCCGCTGCTCAAGGAGATCATGAAAAAAGGGGTCAAGAAATCCGACTTCGCGCGCATCTGGCTCCAGGAGGAGACGCCGACTTGGAACGCGCTGCTCGGCGGCACGGGCAGCGTGCAGGTCAATGTTTATACCCGCTCGGATTCCTGCGGCGCGGCCGAGACCTGGGCCGCCTTCATGGGGAAAAAACAGGAGGACCTCCTGGGCATTGGCGTCTTCGGCGACCCGGGACTGAACGAAGCCGTGCGCAAGGACGCCCTGGGCATCGGCTTCAACAACATCAACTACGCCTATGACGCCACCTCGCTCAAGCCCATGGCCGGGACGGCGATCCTGCCCATCGACCTGAACGGCAACGGCAAGATCGATGCGGACGAGAGCTTTTACGGCAACCGCGATGCGATCACCAGGGCCATCGCCGGGGACAAGTATCCCAGCCCGCCGGCCCGCGACCTGTACCTCGTCTGCAAGGGCCAGCCCAAGAAACCGCTGGTCAAGGCCTTCCTGCGCTGGATCCTCAAGGAGGGGCAAAAGTTCGTGCCGGAAGCCGGATACATCGGCCTGGCCGCCGGCAAGGTCACCCAGGCCCTGGCCCGGATCGGCCAGTAGCGCCAGCGGACGATCGAGGAGCAAGACATGAAAAGCAAAAACCTCTTCGCGGTGCTGGCCCTGTGCCTGCTGCTCGTGCCCGCCTCCCTGCTGAAGGGCGAGGGCAAGTTTTCCGGCCTGGTGTTCGGCGATTACTACTTTGCGGTCGCCCATCACGACGAGACCGTCGAAAGCAACAACGGCTTCTGGCTGCGGCGCGTCTACTTCACCTATGACAATGCCCTGAGCGACAAATTCGCCATGCGCTTCCGCCTGGAGATGAACAGCCCGGGCGACTTCAAGACATCGTCGACCCTGGTCCCCTTCGTCAAGGACGCCTATCTCACCGCCAGGCTCGGCAGGCAGACGCTGCTGCTGGGACTGATCGGCACCCCCCTGTACGACACCATCGAAGAGTTCTGGGGCTACCGGCCCATGGAGAAGACGCCCATCGACCTTTTCAAGTTCGGCAATTCCCGCGAGTTCGGCGTGGGGCTGAAGGGGGCGCTGGATGCCAAGAACAAGCTCACCTACACGGTCGTCTTCGGCAATGGCGCCGGCATCAAGTCCGAGACCAACCGCGGCAAGGCGGTCTACGGCCGCCTTAACTTCCAGCCCACGCCATCCTTGTTCCTTGAGCTGTATGCCGATTATACCAACATGGGCAACGACAGCTCGGTCAACATTTTCCAGGCCTTCGCCGGCGTCAGGGGGGGCTGGGGCCGCAGCGGCCTCAATTTCGGCATACGCAATTCCAGTACGGCAGGGGTCACCAGCGACATGAAATTCGTCTCGCTGTTCGGCGTCCTCAAGGTCGGCGCCAAGCTGGACCTGATCGGCCGCTACGACCGCCTGCTCGACCCCAATCCCAGCGGCAGCAAGATCGACTACATCCCCATGGCCGACAATGCCAGGGCCAACGTGGTGCTGGCCGGCCTCGGCTGGACCCTCGGCGACAATGTGAAGGTCATTCCCAGCCTTAAGTATATCTTTTATGACGCGCCGAAGAACGGCGCAACGCCCGCGGCCGATATCTACGCTTATCTCACGCTGTACTTCAAGTTCTGACGTTACCCGCAGGGGAGCCCGGCTCCCCTTTTCCCCTACTCCCCCTTGCCTTTTTTCCCGCGCGGATGGAACTGGTCGTAGATACGCTTCAACTGGTCCTTGGCCAGGTGGGTGTAGATCTCGGTGGTGGTGATCGACGAGTGGCCGAGCAGCATCTGCACCGAGCGCAGGTCGGCCCCCTTTTCCACCAGGTGGGTGGCGAACGAGTGGCGCAGCACGTGCGGGGTCAGACGGGCGGCGAGGCCGACCTTTTCCCCGTAGCCCTTGATCATCTTCCACAGGCCCTGGCGGCTGAACGCCCCGCCGCCGTAATTGACGAAAAGCGTTCCAGGATCGCCGGCGCCGGCCAGGGCGGGCCGGCTGGAGTCGAGGTAGGCCTTCAGGCAATCGCGGGAAACATCGCTGAAAGGCACGACCCGTTCCTTCCCGCCCTTGCCGCGCACGCGCAGAAAACCTTCGCCGAGGTAGACATCGGCCGCTTTCAGATGGGCCACCTCGGATACGCGCAGGCCGGTGGCATACATCAGCTCCAGGACGGCCTTGTCCCGGCAACCGAGGACCGTGGCGGCGTCGGGCGACTCCAGCAGGCGCGTCACCTCCTCCAGCGACAGGTACTTTGGCAGCCGGGCCCATTTTTTGGGCAGGGCGACGGCGGCCACCGGGCTCGCTGCGATCAGGTCGTCGTGCAGCAGGAAGCGGTAGAAGCTCTTCAGCACCGAGATCAGGTGGGCCTGCGAGGAGGCGCTGCCGCCCTTGCCCCCCGCGCTACGGATGAAATCGAGGATATCCATCTCGTCCAGGAGCAGGCAATCCTGCCGCCGCCCCTTCAGGAAGGCGAAGAACTTCTCAAGCTGGCGGCGATAGGAAAGGATGGTGTTGGTCGCGAACCCTTTTTCGAACTCGGCGTACTGCAGGAACTGCTCAAGTGGCGATCGCGGGGAAGACGGGCCGGCCATGTTCACAGGTAGGGGTTGTCCTTCAGTTCCAGCTCCAGGACGCTGGCCGGGCCATGGCCTGGCAAAACGATCGTTTCCGGCGGCAGTTCCCTGATCATGGCCAGGGAACGCCGCAGTTCCTCCTCGTCGCCGCCGGGAAGATCGCTGCGCCCCACATCGCCGCGGAAAAGCGTGTCGCCGGAAAAAAGCAGCCCCTGTCCATGAAGCAGGACGGACCCGGGGGAATGGCCCGGGCTGTGGATGACCTTCAGCTCCAGTCTCCCACAGACCAGGGTGTCGCCGTCCCGCAGCAGGCGCTCCACAGCGGGGAGCGGTCCGACGCCGAACATGGCGGCCAGGCCGAGACCGGCCGCGGAACGCATCGCCTCCTCATCGGCGGCGTGCAGCCAGAGCGGGATGCGGTAACGGGCCATCAGGGACGCAACGGCGCCGGCATGGTCGGGATGGCCGTGGGTCAGGACGATCGCCCGCGGCAGGAGTTTGTTCTGATCGATCAGCGCCATGATCCTGTCCGCCTCGGCGCCGGGATCGATGACCAGGCAATCCCGGCCGGCCTCATCGTAGAACAGGTAGCAGTTGGTCTCCAGTGCGCCGACATCAAGGCTCAGGTAGGGCATGGCGTCAGGCTCCGAATTTCTTGAATTTCAGGGCGTTGGCCATCATCAGCGGCAGAACGTCCATGGCGTTGAAGTTGCCCAGGACGCCCCGGGCGCAGGCCGTTTCGCCGAACTTGTCCGCCAGCGCATTCACGGTGACCTTGCCGCAAGCCTGTCCGTCCGCGCCGTCGGGCGTGCCGCAGGCGAAAGCATCCACCATTTCGGCGCGGGCGGGCATCCGCCGCTGGAAAGGCGACTTGAGCAGCACCGGGCTGGGATGCCAGGAGTGGCCCTTCATCAGGGCCGGGGTGGAGTGGTCGCCGGTGACGACCAGGACGTCGGGGGTGAGCTCGAGGATCGCGGGAAGCCAGCGGTCGAACTCCTCGATCACCTCGACCTTGCGGGCGAAGTCGCCGTCCTCGCCCCAGGAGTCGGTCTTTTTGACGTGCACGAAAAAGAAATCGTAGTCGGCGTACTGCTGCTGGAGCGTCGCCACCTGGTCCTGGATGGAACGGCCGGTCGCGAGCACGTCCATGCCCACCAGCCGGGCCAGCCCCTTGTACATCGGATAGACGGCGATGGCCGCCGCCTTCAGCCTGAACAGGTCGTTCATGGACGGGATGACCGGATACCTGGCGAAGCCGCGCAGCAGGCAGGTATTGGCCGGGAGCTGACCGGCCAGTTCTGCGCCCAGGCGGTCGATGAACCGGTTGACGATGCGCGCCGTCCGGACGGCCGCGTCATCCTTGGCCTCGGCATACCTGACCGGCAGTCCGACGGCTTCGGGATCGGCATCGGTCAGCCGGTCGTCCAGGCCGTCGCCGGTCAGCACCAGGACGAAGCGATGCTCCTCTCCCGAGTAGAGCCGGACCTCGACATCCTCGATCTTCTGGATGCGTTCGCCCAGGAAGGCGACGAGCTCGCGGTTCTTTTCCGTGGGGATGCGGCCGGCGCGGCGGTCGCTGATGCGCCCGTTCTCCAGGGTGGCGAAATTGCCGCGCACGGCGACGGAGCGGGCGTTGACCTCGATGCCCACCCCCAGCGCCTCAAGGATGCCGCGGCCGATCTCGTACTTCAGCGGGTCGTAGCCGAAGAGCGACAGATGGGCCGGTCCGCTTCCCGGAGTGATGCCCGGGGCGATGGGGTGGCTGAGCCCGAGTTCGCTCTCGGCGGCCAGCAGGTCGAGGTTCGGCGTGCGGGCCGTCTCCAGCTCGGTGCGGCCGTCGCGTGGCAGGCCGCCCAGGCCGTCGAGCACCAGCAGCAGCATTTTTCTGTCGTTCTCGATGCTGATCTTTTTGAACAATTCTTCTCGTTTCATGGGGGGCTCCTCTCCACATTATCCCCGCAACAATCCGATAAATCAAGAGCGCGCAGCGGGAAGAAAAAGCGGCTATTGCTCCTCGCCGCAGTAGGGGCAGGTCTTGACGCGCCGGCCCATGGCCTTGCGGCAATTCCAGCAGACAAAGTCGGTGCGGCTCTCGCGCGCCTGGATGCGCTTCTGGATGTCCTTCATCTCGCTGGAATAATCCCGGTTGCGGTCGGACATGTGCTCCAGGTCGTTCAGCACGTCGAGCGCATGGGCATAGCGATCCTTGAGGTCGGGGGCCATGGTCTTCATGATCACCCGGTTCAGCTCCGGGGCCACCAGCGAGTTCTTCTGGGAAAGCGGCGTGAACTGCCCGACCTTGGCCCGTTTGTATATCTCCATGGGATTGGCCAGGACGATGGGCGGGAAACCCGTCGCCATCTCGTAGAAAAGGCTGCCCGCCGAATAGATGTCCGAAGCGAAGACAGCCTTGCCCTCGAACTGCTCCGGGGCCATGTAGGGCGGCGAACCGATCTTGGTGGTGGCAAACTGCTTTTCCTGCAGCAGCGTCGACGTGCCGAAATCGGCGATCTTGACGTCGTCGTCCAGGTTGATCAGGATATTGGAGGGGCGGATGTCGCGGTGGATCACCGATTTCTGGTGGGCAAAGGCCAGCGCCGAGAGGATCTGCTTGAAGTACTTCAGCGCCGACTTGATCTGCAGGGAGCTGGACTGGTCCAGGATCTTCTCCAGGTCGGTGCCTTCGATGTATTCCATGACCATGATCAGGATGTTGTCGATGATATCGACGGTCAGCAGCTTGACGATGTGCGGGTGGTCGAGGAGCCTTGTCTGCAGCACCGACTCCTGCAGCATCTTGTCGGCCTGGGCGCTGGTGCGATGGGGGATCTTCAGCGCCCGCTGGCACTTGAGGATGGTGTCCTCGGCCAGGTAGACGGTGCCGAAGCCGCCGCTGCCCAGCTTTCTTAGGATCCGGTATTTGCCGATCTGCCCCTTCAGCTCAATCATTTTTCAAGATGGCGGCGACCGCGAGCGCCGCGGTCTCGGTCTTCAGTATGGCATCGTTGACCAGGACCGGCAGGAAACCGCCGGCAAGGAACAATTCCTTCTCGGCTTCGCTGAAGTCGCCGGGCGGACCGACGGCGGCCAGGACCGGATAGGCGGCGGGGCGCTCCAGCCGGTGCGTGCCGGCGATGTCGAGCAGTATCTTCGCCGGCAGCCCCGCGCAGTCAGCGATGAGAGCCGCCGGGGAGACGGGCGGCAGGATGCGCGTCAGCCAGTAGCGGCGGTTGACTTTCAGGGCCTGGGAGGCCATCTTTTCCCAGCGCCGCAGCTGCGACGGGCTCCAGGCGACATCGGTGCGCTGGCACAGCAGCGGCCGCACTTCATCGACCCCCATCTCGCACAGCTTCTCGATCAGCCAGTTCATGGCATGCCCCTTGGTCAGCGACGGGGCGATGAATACCCGCGGCGCCGGACGGGGAAACTCCTCGGCATGCTGGATATCGACGCGCAGCGCGCGGCCCGTGACAACGGCGATGCGGCCGCGCGCCAGGCGCCCGCGCCCGTTGACGATCTCCAGCTCGTCGCCCGCGCGGCAGCGCATGACATGGACGATATGATGGAACTCGTCGCCGTCGATGCAGACCTGGCCCTGGACGGTCTCGTGAGGGGAAAAAAAGCGCCGTTCCGCCATCAATTGACCAGGTCGTTCTCGAGCAGGGCCTGCCCTTTCCCGACTTCGATCTCGCGCAGTTTTTTGAACAGCTCGGTTTCCTGGCGGGTAAGCTGGCGGGGCGTCTGCACCTGAACCTGCACCAGCAGGTCGCCGCGGTTCCAGCGATTGACCGGGTGGAACCCCTTGTTCTTGATCTTCAGGATCTGGCCGTTCTGGGTCGCCGGCGGGATCTTGATCTTCTCCGTGCCCTCGAAAGTCTGGATGGCGACCTGGTCGCCGAGCGCCGCCTGGGAAAAGCTGATGGGCAGCGCCAGCATCAGGTCCTGCCCGTGGCGCTGGAAGCGCTTGTCGGGCTTGATGCGCACCATGACGTACAGGTCGCCGGGAGAGCCTCCCTGACGGCCGCCCTCGCCCTCGCCGGTGACGCGCAGGCGGTTGCCCTCGTCGATCCCGGCCGGGAAGGTGACCTTGATCTTCTTGCTCTCGCGCCGCCGCCCGTGGCCGTGGCACTTGCGGCAGGGATGGGTCACGACCTTGCCGCTGCCCCGGCAGCTGGAACAGGTGGTGGCCATGGAGAAGAAACCCTGGCTGACGCGGACGCTGCCGCCGCCGCCGCACTTGCGGCAGGTCTCGGGATCATGTCCCGCCTCGCTACCCGAGCCGTCGCAGGCGTCGCAATTGCGTTCGCTCTCCACCTCGATCTCCTTCTCGACGCCGAGAAAGGACTCCTCCAGGGTCAGCGCCACCTCCAGCCCCAGGTCGCTCCCCTTGCGCGGGCCCCGGCGCTGCCGGCTGCCGGAGACTGAGCCGCCGAAGCCGAACATGTCGCCGAGGATATCGCCGAAATCGGAGAAGATGGAATCGGCGAAGAAGCCGAAATCGGAACCGCCGCCGGCGCGCAGGCCTTCGGCGCCGTACTGGTCGTAGATTTGCCTTTTCTCGCTGTTGCCCAGGACCGAATAGGCTTCGGAGGCTTCCTTGAACTTTTCCTCGGCCTCGGGGTTGTTGCCGTTGCGGTCGGGGTGGTGCTGCAGGGCCAGCTTGCGGTAGGCCTTCTTGATCTCCTCGGCGCCGGCGCCGCGGGCGACGCCCAGTACTTGATAATAGTCCTTCTTGGCCATGGCGGTTATTTGGAGAATTCGGCGGTCAGTATGGTGTTGATCATTGTTCGGTAATTCTTCATTTTTTTCAGCAGTCCCTCCAGCAGGTCCACGTCATGGCCCTCCAGGGCTTTTTCGCAACGGCCGATCAGCGAATCGATCTCGGCTCCGTCATGGGCGTTCAGCTTTTCTATGTAGCGCTGGTAATAGAACTTGACGGTCTCCAGTTCCTCCTGCAGCTGCAGCTTGGCCTTGGCCAGACGCAGCTCCGTCTTGTCCTGCTCCTCATACTTCTTGGCGTCCTGGATGACGTGCTCGATCTCCTCGGGGGACAGGCCGCTCGACGGCTGGATCTTCATGCTCTGGCTGAGGCCGGTCGTCTTATCCTGGGCCGAGACGCGGACGATGCCGTTGGCGTCGATCTCGAACGTGACGTCGATCTGCGGGATGCCCTTCAGGGATTGGGGGATGCCGACCAGGTTGAAAAAGCCGAGCGACTTGTTGCCCGAGGCCGTCGAGCGCTCCCCTTGCAACACATGGATCTTGACCGTCGTCTGGTTGTCGCTGATGGTGGTGAAGATCATCGATTTTTTCGTGGGAATGGTGGAGTTGCGCTCGATGACCCTGGTGAAGCTGTCGCCCTTGGTCTCCACGCCCAGCGAGAGGGGGGTGACGTCCAGCAGCAGCAGGTCGCGCACCTTGCCCTTGATGATCTCGGCCTGCAGCGCCGCTCCCTGGGCCACCGCCTCCTCGGGGTTGATCTGGATATCGGGCGGCTGGCCGAAGAAATCGTTCAGTTTCCGGAAAATGAGCGGCATGCGGCTTTGTCCGCCGACCAGGACGACACGCTCGATTTTATCGGGCTGGATATGGATGTCGTCCAGCGACTTCCGGATCAGCTCCAGCGTGCGGTCGATGAAATCCACGGTGCTGGACTCCAGGTGGGAGCGGGTCAGCTTCTTCTGGAAATGGTAATTGGAGCCGTCGCTGAAATGATGCAGGTAGGGGATCGATATCAGGGTCTCCTGGTCGAAAGAGAGCTCGATCTTGGCCTTTTCCGCCACCTGGATCACCCGCTGCACGACATCCTTCCTGTCCCGCAGGTCGACCGTGGTTTCGCGTTCGACCTCGTGGAAGATCCAGTCGCAGATCTGGGCGTCGAAATCGCTGCCGCCCAGGAAGGTGTCGCCCAGGCTGGAGACGACCTTGTAGATGTCGCCGTTGACCTCGACGATGGAGATGTCGAACGTCCCGCCCCCGAGGTCATAGACCGCGTACAGGCCGTTCTTTTTGATCTTCTGCCGGTAGGCGATCAAAGCCGCCGTCGGCTCGTTGATGATGCGCGTGACGTTCAGACCGGCGATCTCACCGGCCACCTTGGTGGCCTGGCGCTGGGCGTCGTTGAAGAAGGCGGGCACAGTGATGACGGTGTCGGAGACGGGCTCGCCGAGGTAGTTCTCGGCGATGCCCTTCAGGTAGCCCAGGTACATGCCGGAGATCTCTTCGCTGGAGTACATCTGGTCGGCCAGCTTGACCTTGATGTCGCCGTTGGCCGCCTGTACGATCTCATAGCCCACGCGGCGGGAGATTTCCTTGACCTCCGGGCTGTCGAACTTGCGGCCGATGAGGCGCTTGATCCCCCAGATGGTGTTCTTGCTGTTGGTAATCATCTGCCGCTTGGCGGCGTTGCCGAAGATGCGTTTCTTTTCCGGCGTCTGGGCGATGACGGTCGGGATGACCCTGGCCCCCTCCGGGTTGGGGACGATCAGGGCATCCCGCCCCTCCAGGTAGCTGATGCAGGAGTTGGTCGTGCCCAGGTCGATGCCGATGTTCTTGGCCATCAGGGTTCAGGCTCGTTTTCCACTGCCGGGGCGGCGACGGGGATGGCCACCTTGGTCAAGGCCGGGCGCAGCAGCTTGTCGTGATAAGTGAACCCTTTCTGGTACACCTCCACCACCACCGCCCGGCTGATGCCCTCCCGCTCCTCCTTGCTCAGGGCTTCGTGAAAAGCGGGGTCGAAATGCTGACCCAGGGCATCGATCTCGAGCACCTGGTATTTCTTCAGCAGCTCCAGGAACTGCTTGCGGATGATCTCCACGCCGGAAACGATCCCCTTGTCCTGCTCCGCGGTTTTGGCTCTCAGCGCCCGCTCCAGGTTGTCGTAGATCTGCAGCAGGTCGAGCAGGACCTCCGACAGGACGTATTTCTGGAACTCATCCCGCTCCTTTTTCATCCGCTTGCGGAAGTTGTCCATTTCGGCAAGGCCGCGCAGGTACTTGTCCTTGAATTCATCACGTTCGGCGGCGGTGCTGCGCAGCAGCGCTTCCGGATCAACGGCCCGGTGGTGGGCACGCCTGGACATGCTTTTTTTCTTATGGCCGGCTTCTTCCTGGAGGTTTTTCTCCGGGACCTTCGCTTCTTCCTCGTCCAGATCGCTCTCGTCCGGAACGTAGCCGACGCCTTCCTTGTCCTCGTCCGAAGTCATTTGCTCCTCGCTGTTCCCTCCGGGCCTGGCCGCCGCGCGCGAAAATGGGCCGCGACCCCGGGGAGCACCCGATCCCGGGTGATTGCCTGCATAAAAAAATTTTAACCCAATATTGTCTGGTTGTCAATTTCCACTGGGGTTGCATCCCGATCCGCTTGCGACCTCCGTTCGCGCCTGGGGGCCGCCCGTCGCCGGCTCCCAGGCGGCGGCAGGCGATTGCGCCCCGGGATGATTTGTGATATTTTGTCCCCATGCCCGCAACCCGCCAGCTCCGACAACGAGAGGACGGCGCCAGCAAGAAAAAGGAGAGCTCGCTGCTGCAGTCCCGCGGCCTCCCCCTGCTGCTGGCCTTCTTCCTGTTCATCCTGGTGCTGGCGTTCGTTTTCGGCGACCGCGGCATCGTGGAAATCATCAAAACGAAACAGCAGATCAGGGCCCTGCGGCAGACCATCTTCACCCTGGAAAAGGAAAAAGCGCAGCTGGTCCGCGAGATCGAGCAGCTGCGCGCAAACCCCCTGGCCCTGGAGAAAAAGGCCCGGAAGGACCTGTGGCTGATGAAGAAGAACGAAAAGGTGGTCGTGCTGGTGCAGGAGCCACAGGAGGCGAAGCATGAGTAAATTGAAGACCGTGACGCTGCTCGGAGCCTTGACCGGCATTTTTCTTTTCATCGGCGGCATGGCCGGCGGCCAGCAGGGCATGCTGATCGCCCTGGTCCTGGCCGGCGTGATGAATTTCGTCTCCTACTGGTTCTCCGACAAGATCGTCCTCAAGGCCTACCGGGCAGGCGAGCTGAGCGAGAGCGAATCTCCGCGCATCTACGCCATGGTGCGCGAGCTCTGCCAGCAGGCGCAGGTGCCCATGCCTGCCCTCCATGTCTTCGAGCAGGATTCCCCCAACGCCTTCGCCACCGGCCGCGATCCCAGCAAGGCGGTCATCGCTCTCTCGCGCGGGATCACGCAGCTGATGAACGAACCGGAGCTGAAGGGAGTGATCGCCCATGAACTGACTCACGTGATCAACCGCGACACGCTGCTGCAGACCGTGGCCGCCACTTTGGCCGGCGCTATCATGTTCCTGGCCTATCAGGCACGCTGGTTCGGCGTCTTCTTCGGAGGCCGCGACGACGACAACCGCGGCGGCGTCCTGGGCTTGCTGGCCATGGCCATCCTGGCGCCGCTGGCCGCCAGCCTCATCCAAATGGCCATTTCACGCACGCGGGAATACAAGGCCGACGAGGGTGCCGCCCGGCTGACCCGCGATCCCGAGGGACTGGCCTCGGCCCTGGAAAAACTGACCGCATACTCCAAGCGGCTGCCGTTGCGGGCGACGCGGCAGACCGCCCACCTGTTCATCGTCTCGCCGCTGAGCGGCAAGAGCCT
Organism: Candidatus Aminicenantes bacterium UBA2190; assembly: GCA_002335385.1. GTDB lineage: Bacteria > Acidobacteriota > Aminicenantia > UBA2199 > UBA2199 > UBA2199. The sequence goes on along the minus strand of DCVK01000021.1, from coordinate 147,402 downwards.
GCTGGCGCTGTTCTCGACCCATCCCCCCATTGAGGAGCGGGTCGCCCGCCTGCGGGCCATGCGCCCAGCCTGATCCGGGCGCCGCGGCGTTCAGACCTGGGTGGTGAGGAAGATCGCCGCCCCCATGTGCCCCATCTGATCCTGCAGCTCCTCGATCTTGTCGATATGGCCGTCCTCCTCGCTCAGAATCCTTTCCAGGATCTCGCGGGTGGCGAAGTCGGCCAGATCCCCGGCCAGCTTGATGGCCTGGTTGTAGGCCACGATCGCCTCGGCCTCGGCGGCATGGTCGGCGGCCAGCTGTTTGGCGATATCCGCACCGATGGTGATCTTCTTCAGGGTGGTGACGACCGGCAGTCCTTCCAGGAAAAGGATGCGGCCGATCAGCTTCTCGGCATGCTTCATTTCGTCGATGGCCCGCTTTTCAAAATGCTGGTGCAGCTTTTCATAGCCCCAGTCGGCATTCATCTCCGAATGCACCATGTATTGGTTGACCGCCGTCAATTCATCGGCCAGGAGCGCATTCAGGGTTTGGATCAGCTTCTTGTTGCCTTTCATTCCGACCTCCTTGGGCGGCCAGGCCGCCGGGCGGGGAATTCTCCCGCGCTTCGCTTCATTGTACCCCCCGGGAGATGATAAGTAAAGACGTCGCTTTGCCGCCGGTGCGGACGCCCTCAGTTCCGCGTCCAGCTGCGGACCACGAGGCGCTGGTACAGCTCCTCCTGGCGCGCCACCAGCACGTCGGCCGACCACTCGCTGAAATCCTCGGCGCTGAAGTTTCCCATCCGGCGCCGCAGCCCGGCATTCCCGGCGAGTTCGAGGATGGCCGCGGCAAAGCGCTCCGCGTCGTTCCAGGGCACCAGGAGTCCGTTCTCCCTGTCCCGGACGACCTCACGGTTGCCCGGAATGTCGCTGGCCACGATCGCCTTTTTCTTCAGGCGCAGCTGCACCAGGCTCTGCGGCAGCCCTTCCCACCGGGCGGTGGAAAGTCCGATGTCAAAAGCGTCCATGACGTTCTCCACGTCACGGATGAATCCCGGCAGGCGGAAGTTCGCCGCAATGCCGCGACGCCGCAGCTCGGCCTCCAGCAGCGGCCGCTGCTCGCCGTCTCCGGCGATGAAGAAAATGACCTCCGGGTTCCTGGCGATGACCCGGGCGGCGACCTCCACCAGGCCCAGCAGCCCCTTCTGCGGCTTGAAAGGGGCGATGGTGCCGCACACGATACATCCCGGCGGCAGGTCGTATTTCGCCCTGGCCGCCGCCGCGTCCCCTCTGGCGAGGAATTTTCCCAGGGGGAAGCCGCTGCGGATGAGGGAGAAGCTGTCGCCATCCGAGTCGATGCGCGGCGGTATCATCAGCTTCAGCCGGCGCGCCTGGTCCATGTCGCTGCGGGAGACAAAGACGAAATGGTCCGTCAGCGGCCGGCAGGCTCTTTCGGCCAGGCGATAGAAACGGCGCTGTAAAAACGGCTGCAAAGGGGAGAAGGAAAAACCGTGGATTGTGTGGACGACGACCGGGACGCCCGCCAGGCGGGCGGCCGCCCGTCCCAAAATGCCGGCTTTCGCCGAATGGGTGTGGACGATCTGCGGCCGGAACCGCTTGAACAGCCGCAGCAGCTGCAGCAATGCCTGGATGTCCCGGACGGGCCGGATCTCCCTTCCCAGGGCGGGGACGATGAAAAGGCGGTCCGCTTCGGCCAGCCGGCTCTTCAGCACCCCCCCGGGGCCGCAGAGCAGGCAGGCGTCGAAGCGCAAGGGATCGAGGTGCTCGACCGTGTGCAGCGTGTTGAGCTGGGCGCCGCCAAGCTCCAGCTTGGTGATCACGTGGGCGACGACGATCCTGCCGCTCATGCCTTGTTGAGGCGGCCGGCCGTTTCCCGCGCCAGGCGGATATCGTCGGCCATGGACGTGTAATTCCAGCTGCCGTAGCGGCCGATGGAGTGGATGCTCTGGCGGCGCAGGTGCGCCAGTGCGGCCGGCACCAGTCGCGGCCACCCGCGATCGAAAACCACGTAGGAAACGGGGATCCTCTTCAGGTCATGGAAAAGAATCTCTTCGGCGCCGGCGATCATCCCCGTTCGCTTCAGGGTGAAGACCGCTTCACGGCGGACCTGACGGGCATCGAGGGGGGAATCCGCAGCGATCGTCTTCTCCAGGTACACGGCGACCGTCCCCGCCGCCGGATAGTAGCCGACGCGATAGAAGGGAAATTGCGTTTCCGGCAGATACAGCCAGTGAAAGCGGCGCCGACGCCGCGCCAGCACGGCGTTGACCACCAGGGTCGACAGGTGGTGAAACTGCTTCCGGGGAAAGGGCTGAGGCGGCGTCATGATCCCCAGCAAACGGTTCAAGGGCATGGTGCTGATCAGGCTGTCGTAGCGATAGCTGCCGCCGTTGGTGACCACCAGCTTCCGCGCCGGTTCGATGGCGACGACCTCTTCCCGGCAGCGGATCCTTGCCGCCAGGGGACGCCCGTAATCGTCGATGAAAGCCTGGAGCGATCCCGACGGGTAATAGAAAACGGGGTTGTAACCCTCGGCGCACGGCCGTCGGCAAAGGGCACCGGCCACAACGTCCTCTTTCCTTGGGACCGGGATGCTCCCCTTGTCCATGCCGGCGATCATGGCCGCCAGCGGCCGGCCGTAGAATTTCTCCAGGTACGGCGCGAAGAACAGGCGCACCAGGCTCGGCCCGAAGTGGGCCAGCAGGAACCGCTCCAGGTCCTGCGCCGGCCCGCCCGCCGGACCGCCCGGGCCGGCCAGGACCTCGGCCAGGATGGGGTTGCGCTGCCGCGCCGGCAGACCGGCCAGATGGTACTGCAGGGAATAGGGGATGAAGCGCCCCTGCAGGAACACCTTGCTGTTGCGCCGGTAGCGGCGAAAGGCATGGAACATTTCCACGTGCCTCTGGATCTCCGGTTTGTCCTGGAAATGGAAATAGTGGCCCCCGTGATCGAAGGCGAAGCCGCCGGCGCGGTACTGTCCCGCAAGGCCGCCGAGGGCGGAACTCTTCTCCAGGATCAAGAAATCGCTTCGCAGCTCCTGCCCGGCACTCAGGCCCGATATGCCGGCCCCGATGATGACGTTCATTCCATTTCCACCCCCGCCAGGACCCACCCCAGGATGATGAACAAGCCGGCGGCCGCGGTGCCGGAAACCAGGGTGAAGCGGGGCGTGGAAAAGAAACTGGCGATGACCAGACCGGAGAGGGCCAGCTGCGCATAGAGGATGGCGCCGACGGTCCGCTGCGCCGACCAGTTCATCTTCTTGCGCAGGCGCAGGGCGAAATGGTCCGGACTGCCCAGGAACGGAGAACGGCCTTTCAGGATGCGCAGCACGATCACGTAGGCCAGGTCGAAGAGCGGGATGCCCACGACGAAAAGCCCCGAGAGGAACGCCATGCGGTTGAAGCGGGTATAGCTCACCATCATGGCCAGGGAGCCGATGATCAGGCCCAGGACCATGCTGCCGGCGTCGCCCAGGTAGATGCGGGCCGGTTCCCAGTTGAATTTGAGAAAGGCCAGCAGGGCGGCGGCCAGGCTGACGGAAAGGATGGAGATCAGGAAGTCCCCGGTATACAGGGAGATGATGAATATGGTCAGGGAACTCAGGGCGCCCACCGCTGCGGCCAGCCCGTCCATGATGTCGATGATGTTGAAGGCATTGATCACGGTGAGGATCCACAGGCAGGAGAGGGCGATGTCCAGCCACTGGGGGAAAAAAATCAGATCGATGACGATGCCGCTCTTGAGCAGGATATAGGTGGCCACCACCTGGAACAGGAACTTGATCACCGGGGTCAGGGCCTTGAGGTCGTCGAGAAGCCCCACCAGCAGCAGGATGGAGCTGGCGAACAGGATGCCCAGCAGGCGTTCGTTGAAGTCGAACACCAGGCTGATCGGCGAGATGAAGGCGAAATAGACGATCACCCCTCCCATGTACGGCACCGGCCGGGAGTGCTTTTTCAGCTTGCCGTCGGGCTGGTCGAGGATCCCATAGCGAAAGGCGGCCTTCTGCGCCAGGGGCGTGCCGTACAGCGTTAGCAGGAAAGAGAGGACGAATGAGAAAACCAGGACGATCTCATTCATGAGCTTTTATCCACTTCCTCTTTCCCCATGCTTTTCTGAAGACATGTCGCGAGCGGGCCAGGGCGATTATAATTTTGGGGGAACGGATTGTCAATGCTCCCACCCACAGCAGGTCCCGCGCCGCGGCCAGCGGCAGGGAGCAGGCGTCGCGCCGCAGGCGGAAGTTCTTGACCAGGGTCAGGTAGCGGTTCTTCACCAGGTGAAAGCGCAGGGAGGCGGGCCGGGCCAGCGCCAGCGAGAATCGCGAGCAGCGCGAACGCGGCAGCGTGGCGCTGCGGAAATGGTGGGCGACGACGTCGGGGGAGAAATAGGCCCTGAGTCCCAGCAGGTTGGCCCGCCAGCCGATATCGAAATCCTCCCAGAACATGAAAAAATCCTCGTCGTAGTACTCGTCGCCGATCTTCAGCTTCTCCAGGGCCGCCCGCTGGAAGACGGTCGCCGCCCCGCAGACGGAGAAGACCTCCCTCTCCACCAGCGCCTGGCGCGCCAGGGGGCGGCCGTAGCCCGACTCGCGGGGGTACAGCGCCAGCGAGCGCTCCTGGCCCGCCGAGTCGATGGTCGCGCCGTCGAAGCGCAGGATGAGTGGGGAGAGCAGCCCGGCCTGCGGGCGGCGGGCGAAGAACTCCAGGGCGCGGCGATTGAATTCCTCATGGAGAAAGACGTCGGCGTTGGCCACCAGCACCAGGTCGGATTCGCTGCGGCCGATGCCCAAATTGGCCGCGGCCGCGTAGCCGACATTCTTTTCCAGCAGCAACGGGTCCGATCCGGCGAACGCCGCGATGATCGCCTGCGAACCGTCCCGGGAGGCGTTGTCGACGACGACGATCTTGCGGAAGGGGACGGTCTGGCCGGCCAGGGAACGGAAATTCCGTTCCAGGAACCTTGCGGAGTCGAAGCTGACGACGACCGCGCTGATATTCACTGCCCGCCGGGCCTGCCTCCGGGGGCAGAACTCAGATCAGCCCCAGGAGCTTGCCGCCCTGCCGGAACCCCTTGAGGATCAATTCCAGGTCCTCGTCGGTGTGGGTGGCCGTGAACGAGGTGCGGATCAGGGAGTCCTCCGGCGGCACGGCCGGAGCGATCACCGGGTTGGTGAAAATGCCGAAATCGCGCAGGAACTTCCACATCATGAAGGTCTTTTCCATGTCGTGGATGAAGACCGGGATGATGGGCGTTTCGGTATTTCCCGTATGGTAGCCCATGGCCGTCAGCTCCTTGTTCATGATGCGGGTGATCTCCCACAGGCGCTGGCGGCGCTGCGGCTCGTTCCGGATGATCTCCAGTGCCCTGTGCGCGGCGCCCAGGGCGGCCGGGGTAATGGAAGCGGAAAAGATCAGCGACCGGGCATGGTGCTTGATGTACTGGATGATCGTGCGGTCGCCGACGACGAAGCCGCCCAGCGAGGCGAACGACTTGGAGAAGGTGGTCATGATCAGGTCGACCTCGTCGAGCAGGCCGAAATGCTCCGCCGTTCCCCGTCCCCTCTCGCCCATGACTCCGATGCCGTGGGCGTCGTCGACCATCACCCGGGCATGGTACTTCTTGGCCAGCTTGACGATCTGCGGCAGGTTGGAGAGGTCGCCCTCCATGCTGAAGACGCCGTCGACGATGATCAGCTTGCCTTTTTCCGCCGGCTGGTGCGCCAGCTTGTCCTCCAGGTCCTTCATGTCGTTGTGCTTGAACTTGGCGACGTGGGCATAGGAAAGGCGCACGGCGTCCATGATCGAGGCATGGACCATGCGGTCCAGGACAATGACGTCGTCGCGGCCGGCCAGGGCCGAGATGGTCCCCAGATTGGTCTGCATGCCGGTGGAAAATGTCAGCGCCTCTTCTTTGCCCATGAACTGGGCCAGCTTCTTTTCCAGCTCGACGTGAAGCGAATACGTTCCGTTCAGGAAGCGGGAGCCGCAGGTGGACGTGCCGTACTTCTCGACGGCAGCGATGGCCGAGGCCTTGACGCTCGGGTCATCGAACAGCCCCAGGTAGTTGTTGGAGCCGACCATGAGAATCTTCTTGCCGCCGACCCACACGTGGTTGCCTTCCACCTTCTCGATCTCGGTGAAATAGGGGTATAGGCCGGAATTTTTGTAATCTTCGGCCTGGGTGAACTCAAAGCATTTTTTGAACACGTCCATGTTTCACTCCTCGTTTGCATAATGCGGATGGATTCTATAGAATGGCCCCATGAACATACTGGTGACCGGAGGGACGGGGTTCGTCGGCCGCCACCTGGTCGCAGCGCTGCTGGCGGAAGGCCGCCACCGGGTGCATCTCCTGGTCCGGGACAACGGCAGGCTGGAAGCCTGCGCCTTCAAGAGGCCGCCGGCGGTGGTACGCGGAGACCTGTTCGCGTCCGAGCCTTTCCCCGCAGACATCGAAATGGTCTTCCACCTGGCGGCCGCCACCAAGACGCTGGCTCCCGGCGATTTTGCGCGGGTAAACGTCGAGGGCACGCGCGCGCTCATGGAGCGGCTGCGGCCCTTGAAAAACCTGGAGCGCGTCATCCTGCTGTCGTCGCTGGCTGCAGCCGGCCCCAGTCTCGGCCGCGCCATGCTGAGCGAGGAGGTCCCCGCCGCACCGATATCGCTCTACGGCAGGAGCAAGCTGGCCCAGGAGGAAGCCGTCGCGGCGCAGTGCGCGGTTCCGCGCATCGTCATCCGCGCCCCCATCGTCTTCGGGCCCTGGGACATGGACATGCTCGACGCCTTTCGCATCGTCAACCGCGGGATCATCCCCCTGTTGGGACGCACGCAGCGCTGGTATTCGCTGATATATGTCAAGGACCTGGTCCGCGGCATGATCGCCGCTGCCTTCAGCTCCTGCGGGAGCGAGATCTTCTACGTGGCCAATCCGGAAGCCGTCGAATGGCACGCCCTCATGAAGCAGGCCGCCCTGCTGCTGGGAAAGAAAAAGGCGCGGACGATCGTGGTGCCGGAGGCCATGGGTCGCGTCCTGGCCGAGTTCTCCGAGCTGCGCATCCGTTTCTTCGGGAACAAGGCGATCTTCAACCGCGACAAGTTCAACGAGATGAAATTTCCGGCCTGGGTGTGCTCGGCCGCCAAGATCGATGCCATGCTGCACTTTCAACCCCGCGTGCCGCTGCCGGCCGCCCTTGCAGAAACGATCACCTGGTACCGCGAGCAGGGCTTCCTGTGATCGGGCGTCATTTTTTCTTGATCTGGTAGTTCCGGCGCGAAACGAAGCCGGCCGAGAACTTCTGCGTGGTCTTCACCGACCAGTTGTCCGGGAACAGCATGGTGAAAACGACCTCGCCGCTGACGGTGAGATTGCCCAGCAAGGCCTCTTCGCTGAGCGTGAAAGGGACCTCGATCTCTTTCTGCGGGTCCAGGAACACGGCTTCTCCTTCCTGGGTGGTGGGCAGGTTCAACTCCGAGCCGGCGAAGAATATCTTGGCGAACGACAGGCTTTCGTTCTCGTCGAGGCGGATGAGGAACTCGGGATTGGCCGATATCCTGACGCCGTTGCGCAAATTGATCTTGATCTTGAGCATCCCCTCGTTGCCCTGCAGGATATGGCGCGGCACGACCGCGCACTCGATCCCAAGGAATTCGTCCTGGGGTAACGCGTTGAGGCAGAAGAAGATCAGGCAGCAAATAAGCAAAAATCCGCGCTTGGTCATGTTGTAATTACCAGCAAATATACTATATTTCGGGGGAGTAGTCAACCGCACCCATCCGGGAGGCGCCCGTCGCGTTTGCGAGGGGTCACGGCATCTGCACCCTGCTGCCCAGGATATCGCCGAGAGAAATGGGCAGAAAATGCTTCTGCATCGTTTTTTCCAGCATTTCCCAGACCTGCCTGGCCAGGCAGGAGTCTTTCAGCTCGCACTTCTTGCCCAGGAGGCAGTTGGCGAGCGAGACTTTCTCTCCGAAGGCATCCATCAACGCCAGCAGGGTGATCTCTTCGGGGTCCTTGGCCAGCCGATAACCGCCATAGATCCCCTGGACGCTCTGGATCAAGCCGCCCTTTTCCAACGGCCCGGCCAGCTTGCGCAGGTACTTCGGGGAGACGTGCATGATCTCGCCCAGCTCGGTGGTGTTCACCAGTTTTCCCTCCTGGGCGATGGCGATCAGCATGCGCAGTCCATAACGGATCTTGGTGTTGATTTTCATGCTCGATATATAACTTTTTCAGTACAAATTGTCAAATCCTCACCAGGCGGCCGTCGCCGCCCCGGCCGCTGCCAAAAAAAAACCCCTTGTCCCCGTCGGAGAACAAGGGGTTTCGCTGGTTGCGGCGCGGGCGCTTACTTTTCCTTGGCCAGTTCCTGGATGAACTGCTCGGTGGCCAGCTTGCGCTTGCGGAGCTCCTGGAACTTATCGATCATGGTCTTGTATTGCTTCTCATACTCGGCCGCCTTCAGAGGCTCGGCGATCTGCTTCTGCTTATAGAGCAAGCCCATGTAAGCCCAGGGATCGGGGAAATTGGGAGAGAGCTCGGTGGCCTTGTTCAGGGCGTTGAAACCCTGCTCGACGACCTGGAGCCGCTCGACCGAGCCCATGACGTCGGGCGGGGTCTGGTAGCTCTTGTTCCAGCAGACGACGCCCAGCCGGTAATAGGCCTCGGCCAGGACCTCGTTCTTCTCCTTCTCGTCCATGTCGATATCGGCGATCCTGGCGATGCGCAGCTCGTGGTTCTTGATGGCATCGTCCCACTTGCGCTTGTTCTGGAAAAAGTCGGCCAGGTACAGGTAGCCTTCCGGGTTGGCCGGATCCAGCCTGATCCTCTCCTCGAACATCTCGATGGCCTTGTCATACTTGCCGTTGTTGTTGTAGAAGCCGGCCAGGTTGTAATAGGAAGCGGGATCGTCGGGAGTGAATTTCTGCACCTGCAGGTAATATTTCTCGGCCTCGTCGAAGTTGCGCAGCTTGTCGTTGATGTCGCCGAGGGCCTGGATGATGTCCTTGTTCTCCGGGTACAGTTCCAAGGCCTTCTGCAGGTACTCGACGGCCTTGACTCCGTACTCCTTGTTCTTGTCGCTGTCGTCGCCGGGCTTATAGACCATGATGTAGCTGGAGCCGAGATAATAGAAGGCGGACTTGAGTTCGGGATTGAGCTCCAGGGCGGCCTCGTACTCCGTGATCGCCCGCTTGTACTTTTCCTCGGTATAGAACTTGTTGCCCGTCTTGAAATGCTTGTTGGCTCTCAGATTGGCTATTTTCAGCTTATCGCAGGCGGTGAAGCTGGCGAGGATCAAGGTGGACAGGAAAAGGATGAGCAATACCGTGCTAAACTTTTTCATGAAGACCTCCTAAAGCAAGATAACTTTATAATTTAATATTGGGGAAAAGTCAAGTTGTCGCCCTCTTTTTTGCCGCTTTTTATTTGATCCGGTAGAACCAAAGCAGGAACAGCCACAGGTCCTGGGCGTAAGGGATGGCCTTGTTGTTGAGGAAGATCTTCGTGGTCTCCCGGTCTTTGACCAGTTCGAAAAGCTCGTGCAGTCCCTCGACGTCGGCGGGGTGGAAACTGGCGTAGGCCCTGTAAAGATCGCCCTCGCCCTCCTCCATGAAAAACGGGTTTTTGCGGGCCAAGGCCAGCGCCTTTTCAAAGTTCTTCGCGAGGTTTTTTTGGAAGCGGATGGTGACCTTGAACTCGCGGTTGGACTTGCGGGGGTTGAGGATGTTCTGTAGTTTTTCTTCCTCGATCAGCTGCCGGGCGTTCATGCGCCGATTATAGTACAGATGAAGAATATGGTAAAGTCCGCGCGCTGAGTGCGGACACGGAAATGGCGGCTCATGCCCGCCCCGCCCTATCCGCCTGCATCTTCTCCCAGGTCTCGCGGAAGATGGCCGGCATGTCAAGATGGTAGGGGCATTTGCCGACGCATTCGCCGCAGGCGACGCAGTCCTTGTAGGTGCTGGCCAGGCCGCCGAGGCGCTCCAGCGCCCAATCCTTCAGCCCGTAAAGGAAATAGTAGTTCCTCAAGACATGCAGGAACGGGATCGGCAGCCCCTGCGGACAGGGCATGCAGTATTCGCAGCGCCGGCAGAAGCGGTCGCCGAGGCGCTCCCTCTCCGCCTGCAGCCGGGCGGTCTCCTCGGCGTTCAGGGGCGACAGGTCGTCCAGCGCCGCCACGTTCTCCGCGACCTGCTGTTCCGTATCCATTCCCGGTATGGCCACGTCGATGCCCTGGTTGAAAATGAAGCGGAAGTTCAGGACGGTCTCGCGGATGTTGCCGCCGCCCATCGGCTTCATGGCAATGACGCCGACGCCCTGCCGCTGCGCGGCGGGTATCAGGTCTCGCATGGCCTCGGTCTCCATGAAATTGGCGGGTACCTGGATGGTCGCGAACGCGAAGCGCTCCAGCGCCAGGGCCAGGATGCGCGGCTTGTGCCCGGAAAGGCCGATGTGACCGATCTTGCCCTGCGCCTGCGCCTCGAGCATCCCGGCCACGGCGCCGTCCGGCGCGAGGACCTTCTCCAGGTCGGCCTCGCTGGCCACGTTGTGGCACTGGTACACGTCGATATGGTCGCAGTGCAGGTCGCGCAGGCTGGTCTCGATATCCCGCAGAATGGCGGCGGCGCCGCGGCTGAACGACTTGCTGGCGATCAGCACCTGCCCGCGGTAACGGGGCAGGACGCGGCCGAACTTGCTCTCGCTGTCGGTATAGCCGCGCGCCGTGTCGAAGAAGTTGATCCCCGCCGCGATGGCCTTCTCCAGGACGCGATCGGACCCGCGCGCATCCAGCCGCTGGATGGGGATCCCGCCCATGCCCATGCGCAGGACGTCACCGCCGCCGGGGAAGAGGCGCGCCGCCCGGCCGGCCGTTTTGCCCGCGCGTTCATCCATACAGGTTCACTCCACGCTCGCCCAGCATGCGGTAGAACAGGTTCAGGGGAAAGCCCATGACATTGAAATAACAGCCCTCGATGCGCTCGACGAAGACAGCGGCCCGCCCCTGGATGGCATAGGCCCCGGCCTTGTCCATGAATTCCCCGCGCTCCAGGTAATGGCCGATCTCGCCCGCCTTCAGCTCCTTGAACTGGACAAGGGTGCGGGAGATGGCGAAGGTGGTCTCGCCCTCGTGCAGCAGCGCCAGCCCGGTCAGGACCTCGTGCCGCCGTCCCGAGAGGCGGGAAAGCATGGATCCGGCCTCGTCGCGGCTGGCCGGCTTGCCGATGAGCGAGCCGTCGAGCCGCACCACGGTGTCGGCGGAAACCAGCAGCGCGTGAAAGAAGCGCTTGTGATACACGGCCAGGCCCTTGGCGATGGCCAGGCGCCGCAGGAAAGCGTCGACCTCCTCGCCGGGCAGGGCCGCCTCCTCGATGTCGGCGGGGATCACTTCGGGCTCCAAGCCGATCAGCTGCAGGAGTTCTTTGCGCCGCGGCGACGCCGAAGCCAGGACGATTTTCATCTCTTGAAGAACTCTTTGATGCGGCTCTCGTAGGGAGCGGCGACGGCCAGCTTCTCGCCACTCTGCAAGAACCGCCGCAGTTCATCCAGCGACCGTATCCTGTGAGTGTCGAAGATCTTCAGGATGGTCCTGGGACCGATGCCCTTGATCCGGGACATCTCGTACAGGCTGTCGGGGAACTCGGCCAGCAGCTCGTCCAGGACCTTGAGCGAGCCGATGATGACCAGGTCCTCCACCTTTTGCGCCAGGATCTTGCCGATGCCTTCGATCTTGGTCAGGTCCTCCCCGGCCAGGAGCATGTCCTCGATGGAGACCGGGTATTCGCGGATGCTGCGCGCGGCCCGGGTGTAGGCGCTGATCTTGAATTCGTTCTCGTCGCGCAGCGAAAGAAAGAACGCCAGCTTGTCGAAGGCGCGGGCGATCTCCTGGTTGGTCATGATTCCGGTGGAGTGAAAGTATTTTGTCTCGGCGAAAATCTCATCGCCTCATCATAGCAAATTTCGCGGCAAAAGTAAATTTGACTTTGCGGCGGTTGTCGCCTACAATCCAACCATGCACAAGATCGCTTTTTCGGGCATTCCCGGCAGCGGCAAGACCTCGATCCTGGCCGAAGTGAAGAAGCTGCTGTCGCTGAAATACCGTGTCGAGGACGTGCCGGACCTGAAGCCGAACAGCCCCTTCGACTTCGACCAGAAGACCGGCTTCATCAGCCAGTTTTATTTCATCACCAGCCAGATCAACGAAGAGAACCTCCGCTCCCAGGAGCGCCCTGATTTCCTCCTGTGCGACGGCTCGCTCCTGGACCACTGGCTGGAGTGGCTGGGCTGCCCGGCGCCGGCCAACGGCAGCACTCCGCCGGCCGGGCGCGACGCCTTGATGGAGGCGCTGTACCGCTTCTGGATTCCGACCTATACCGTGTTCTTCCGCCTGCGCGCCGATGCCGCGGCTTTGAAGAAAAGGAAACCCAGGGCCGGCATGCGCGAATATCCGCTGGAGGGCAGCCCGCAGGTGGACGAGAGCTACTCTCGTATCGTCCAGCAGGACCTCCTCCCCTCTTTCGACATCTGGAACCACCAGTCCATCGACGAGAGCACCCAGGAAGTCATGGTGCACCTGGCCGACATGAAGCTGATCTGACGGGGCGGCGAACCAGGAGGGCGGCGTGCGCGTGAAATTGGCGGGATTCAACATCGACGCGGACATCCTGCGGCGGCTGGAGAGCGGCCGGCGCCGGCATCTCACCCCGGAGACGCTCAGCGCCGCTTATGCCCGCATCAGCCGCAGCCCGCTGGCGGTCGACCGGTTGCGCCGGCAGGCCTGCCGGGACGTGGAGAAGGCCCGCAGGTCCAACCAGAAGATCATCTTCGCGATGGGTCACCACTCGGTGGCCGAGCACGCCGTCTTTAATTTCGACATCATGGGCGTATCGCGGCTGGCCCTGGAGGAGATCGAACGGTTCCGCCTGGCCTCCTATACCGAGAAATCGCAGCGCTATGTCACGCTGGCCGGGGACCTGGTCCTGCCCGCGGAGATCCGCAGCGCGGCGCTCAAAAAAACCTTCCGCGCGGTCGTGCAGCAGCAGAACCGCTTGTACTTCAAGGGTTTTGCGCTTCTGAACCGGCGGCTGCAGCAGCAGCACGCCAAGACGGCTCAGAGCGCAGTCGGGCAGCGTCTCGTGGAGGGCTGGGCCAAGGAGGACGCCCGCTACATCCTCTCCCTGGCCACCAGCGGCCAGGTCGGCATGACCGTCAATGCCCGCACGCTGGAGCACATGCTGCGGCGCTGGCGGCTCAGCCCCAGGCAGGAAGTGCGCCAGCTCGGCGAAAAGCTTCTCGCCCTGGTCCTGCCCGTCGCCCCGTCCATCATCCTCTTCCCCGAACCAAGCGCCTTTGACCGCGACGCCTTCTCGCCCCTAAACGAGTTTTTTGCCGCTTTCCCCGCAGCGGCGAACCGGCGCGCCGGCACGGGTCCCCGGATCGTTTCCTTCACGGAGAACGGCGACGACAGGATCCTGGCCGCGCATGTCTGCAGCCATCGCGGCCTCGAATTCCCGCGCGCCCTGGCCATGGTGAAAAAGATCGCCCCGGCGCGAAAAAGGTTGCTGTTCAAGGAATTCTTCAAAAAGGTCGAGTTCTTCAGCGCCATGCCCAGGGAATTCGAGATGGCGGACATCACCTTCCAGGCGACCGTCAGCGCATCCAGCTTCGCCCAGCTCAAGCGCCACCGCATGGCGACCCTCCTGGCCGGGGACTATCTCCCCGAGCTAGGCAACACCCTGCCGGCCAGTCTCCGCGAAATCGGGCTGGCGGGGGAGTTCGCAGAGATCATCGCTGCGACCAATGACGCCTATTCCCTGCTCCGGGAAGCGGCCGGCAGCGCGGCCGATTACATCCTGACCAATTCCCATCGCCGCCGCGTGCTGATGAAGATGAACCTGAGGGAAATATACCATTTTGTCCGCCTGCGCGACGACGAGCACGCCCAATGGGACATTCGCGAACTGGCCCACGGCCTGGCCGAAAAGGTCAGGCGCATCATGCCGTTGAGCGCCATGATGCTGTGCGGCAAAAGCCGCTTCCATGAGGCGTACGGGAACATCTATTCTTCCCCGCCGCCCGGCGCCCTGCCGGAATGACTCCGGCGTTCCACCTCAGAACAGGGCGAAATCGACGGCAAAGAGCAGCGAGACCACGGCCAGCAGGGGATGGATCTCCCGCCATTTGCCCGCCAGAAGCTTCAGCAGGACATAAGAGATGAAGCCGCAGCCGATGCCCCTGGAGATGCTGAAGGAGAACGGGATCATCACCATGGTCAGGAACACCGGCAGGGCGGTGGCGACGTTGTCCCAGCGGATGGAGCGCACGCCGGCGATCAGCATGAAGCCGACCAGCACCAGGGCCGGGGCCGTGGCGTAGGCCGGCACGATGGCCACCAGGGGCGTGAAGAACACGGCCAGCAGGAAAAGGAGACCGGTGACCACCGAGGTCAGCCCGGTGCGGCCCCCCTCGCCGACGCCGGCGGCGCTCTCCACGTAAGTGGTCACCGAGCTGCAGCCGAACAGCCCGCCGCAGAGGGCGCCCAGGGAATCGACCAGCAAAATCCTTTTCAGGCGCGGGACCCTGCCTTCGGCATCCATGAACCCGGCCTGTTCCCCCACCGCCACGACCGAGCCCATGGTGTCGAAGAAATCGGTGATCAAAAAGGCGAAGATCGTGCCCAGCAGTCCCAGGCGCAGGGCGCCGGCGATGTCCAGCGCGAAAAAGGTCTTAAAGTGTTCCGGTTTCAGGCCGGAAACGAGGGTGGAGGGAAAATGGACCAGCCCGGCGCCCGCCGCCGCCGCCGTGGAGAGGAGGATGCCGATCAGGAGCGCGCCGCGGATCTTCTTCACCATCAGGACGGCGGTCAGCACAAGCCCGAATGCCGCCACCAGGCTCTCCGGGCCCAGCTTGCCGAAGGCGATCATGGTCGCCGGATCGCCTACGACCAGTTTGCCGTTCTGCAGACCGATCAAGGCGATCAGCAGGCCGATGCCCACGCCGATGCCGCGCTTCAAATCCAAGGGGATGGCGTTCATCACCCCCTCGCGGATATTGGTCATGACCAGGACGGTGATGATCGCCCCCTCGAGAAAGACGATGCCCATGGCCGCCTGCCAGGGGACCTTCATGCCGAGGACCACGCCATAGGCCAGGAAGGCGTTCAGTCCCATCCCCGAAGCCAGGGCCAGGGGGTAATTGCCGACCAGCCCCATCAGGATGCTCAGCACTCCGGCGCCGATGCAGGTGGCCACGGCCAGCGCCGGGATCAGATCGTCGCCCATGGCCGCGGCCAGGATCTTCGGATTCACGAAGATGATATAGGCCATGGCCATGAACGTGACCAAGCCGGCCGTGATCTCGCGGCCGACCGTGGTCCGGTTTTCCTTTAATTTGAAAAAATCCATTCGTTCGCTCCTGCCAGCAGCATCATAATCGTTCCCAGCGCTTCGAGTCAACCACCGTCATGCCATTGCGGCGCTCGAAGCGAGCGAGCGGCAGGACCATCTTTTTTCTGCGCTTCGAGCGTCGACCTGCGAACGGGGAACCCGTTCTCCGGGCGGCCTTCCCGGCCCCGTTGGCGGGGACACAGGGCCCGATCATGATTGACCGACACCCGTCTTTGTGCTATTTTGCAGGGTAATGAACGAAATATTCCGCATTGTGCTCCAATACGCGTCGGTGCTCTTCGCCATTTCGGTCCACGAATCGGCCCACGCCTGGGTCGCCGACAAATGCGGCGACCCCTCGGCGCGCCTGATGGGCCGGGTGACCCTGAATCCCATCGCCCATATCGACATCTTCGGGACCATCATTTTCCCCGTCCTGCTGGCGGTCATGGGGGCCCCGGTCTTCGGCTGGGCCAAGCCGGTCATGGTCAACCCGAACAATTTCCGCAACCGCCGCCGCGACGGCATGCTCGTGGCCGCCGCCGGCCCCGCCTCCAACATCCTGGTCAGCCTGATGCTCATCCTCCTGCTGCTGGCCCTCTTCCAGCCCATCATGGCCACCAGCAACACCACCTTGCTGCTGCTGGTGCGCATCGCCACCTATCTGCTGATGATCAATATTTTCCTGGCGGTATTCAACCTGATCCCCATCCCGCCGCTGGACGGCAGCGGCATCCTGGAAGGACTGCTGAAGGGCGACGCCCTGGCCTGGTACGAAAGAATCCGTCCCTACGGCTTCTTCATCCTGCTGTTCGTCATCTACACGCGGATTTTTGACAAGATCGCCGACCTGCTGTTCGGCGGGCTCTTCAAGATTTTCCCGAATTTGATCTATATCCTGCTCAAGGCCGGGGCGGCGGGATGAGCCCGAAGGTGATCATGAGCGGCATCCGGCCCACGGGCACGGGCGCGGCCCACTTGGGCCACTGGGAAGGGGCGCTCAAGAACTGGGTGAAGCTGCAGGACATGGGCGAGTGCTACTATTCCATCGTCGACTGGCATGCCCTGACCACCGAGTATCATGACGTGAGGAACATCCAGGGCAACATCCGCCAGGTGCTCCTCGACCTGCTGGCGGTGGGCATCGACCCGGAAAAGAGCGTCGTCTACCTGCAGTCGGCGGTCAAGGAGATCGCCGAGCTGTTCCTGCTCCTGGGCATGATGACCCCGCTGGGCTGGCTGGAGCGGGTCCCCACCTTCAAGGAGCAGCAGGCGCAGCTGGGCGACCGCGACATCAACACCTTCGGCTTCCTCGGCTACCCCCTGCTGCAGACGGTGGACATCATCATCATGAAGGCCGACACCGTCCCGGTGGGCGAGGACCAGGTCTTCCACCTCGAGCTGGCCCGCGAGATCGTGCGCCGCTTCAACGGGCTGTACGGCGACTGCTTCCCCGAGCCGCAGCCCTTCCTGACCCCCATTCCCAGGCTCCCGGGAGTGGACGGCCGCAAGATGAGCAAGAGCTACGGCAATGCCATCTACCTTGGCGACACGCCCGAGACGGTGGACACGAAGATCCGGCCCATGATCACCGACGTGCGCCGCAAGCGCCGTAGCGACCCCGGTGTCCCCGACGACTGCCCGGCCTTCGCCCTGCACAAGGCCTATTCCGGGCCGGAGGAGATCGCCATGGTCGACGGCGAGTGCCGCAAGGCCGGCATCGGCTGCATCGACTGCAAAAAGATCCTCATCCACAACGTCAACGTCTTCCTGGAGCCCTTCCGCCAGCGCCGCCGCCGCTATGAAACGATGGCCGTCGCCGACATCCTCGCCTCCGGCAACCGCCGCGCCGCCGAGCGCGCCGCGCGGACCGTCGCCGAGGTGCGCGCCCTGATGCACATATGATGGAAGCGGAATTCTCCGGCTACCAGGTCCAGACCGAATTCTTCGAGGGACCGCTCGACCTGCTGCTGCACCTGATCCGCAAGAACAAGATGAACATCGTCGACGTGCGCCTGTCGCGGATCACCGCCGAGTATCTTTCTTACCTGGAGAACAAGGCCGGCATCAACCCCTCGCGCGAAAGCGAGTTCCTCATGACCGCCGCCACCCTGATCTACATCAAGTCGCGCTCGCTGCTGCCCAAGCCCGAGATTCCCGGCGAGGACTCGCCCGAGAAGCAGCTGATCCACACCTTGATCGAGTACGAGAAGGTCCAGAAGATCTCGCGCCTGCTGCAGGAGATGGAGTACACCGAGCTCCTGCTGTGGCGGCGCCTGGAGATGAACGAGAGCTTCGCCCACCGCGAGTATACCCTGAAGGAGGTGTCGGCCTTCCAGCTGGCCGAGATCTTCTTCGACATCGTCAAAAAGAAGGAAAACGAGCAGTTCCTGTACATCGCCTCCAAGAACTACTCCATCGCCGAAAAGCAGGCGGAGATCCTGTCCATCCTGGAGAGCAGCGGCTTCCTCGACTTCAGCGTCTATGTCGCCAAGCTTGATTCCGTCGAAGAGATCGTCGTCAGCTTCTTCACCCTGCTGGAGATGATCAAGCGCCATCTGCTGGTCGCCGTCCAGGAGCAGCTGTTCGGCAACATCTCCATCTACAGGAACGAAGCCGGAAAACTGGAAAATTAAGCGCATGAGCAAAGAACAGATCGCGCGGCAGGTCGCCCTGATCGAGGCCATCCTCTTCGTCTCCAAGGAGCCGGTGGAACCGGGGCGCATCATGGAGTTCCTCGGCATGACGGACATCGAGGAGTTCGAAAAGCTCCTGACCGTAATGGAAAAGGAATGCCTGCTGGAACGCCCCGAGCGCGGCCTGCTGCTCAAGCGCAGCGGCGGCGGCCTGCAGCTGGTGACCAAGCCGGACCTGCATGACGAGCTGAAGCAGTTCTTCACCGTCAAGCAGTCCACCAAGCTGACCCTGGCCTCGCTGGAGACCCTCTCGATCATCTCGTACCGCCAGCCGGCCACCCTGGCCGAGATCTCCGACATGCGCGGCGTCAATTCCACCGGCCCGGTGAAGAGCCTGCTGCAAAAAAAGCTGATCAAGATCACCGGCCGCAAAAAGGTGCCGGGGCTCCCCGCGCTTTATGCCACCACCCAGGAATTCCTGATCTACTTCGGGCTGAACGACCTGTCGGAGCTTCCCTCCCTGGAAGAACTGACCGAACTGTTCGAGGAAAAGGAACAGCCTTCGCTATTTAAAGAATAGGAGGAGCCGATGGAAAAACTGGTCAACCCCCACGTCCTGGAGGTTTCGCCCTACAGGCCGGGGAAGCCGGTGGAGGACATCCAGCGCGAGTTCGGCCTGGCCCGGGTCGTCAAGTTGGCCTCCAACGAGAACATGCTGCCCGTCCCCGAGAACGTCCGCCGGGCGATCGGCGACGAGATATCCCAGCTGCAGTATTATCCCGACTCCGACAATTATTTCCTGCGCCGGCGCATCGCCGAGTACAACGGCGTGGGGCTGGAGAACGTCATCGTCGGCGCCGGGTCGGTGGAGATCATCCAGATGCTGATCCGCACGTTCCTGAAGCCGGGCGAAAAGGTCCTGACCTCGGAAAAGACCTTCTCGCTGTACCGGAGCGCCACCATCGAGTTCGCCGGGACGGCGGCCTTCGTCGAGGCGCCGATGGACCGCGGGCTGTGCTTCGACCTGGAGGCCATCGCCGGGCGCATCGACGATGCCGCCAAGATCATCTTCATCACCAATCCCAACAACCCCACCGGCACCATCCTCCCCGGCGCCGCCGTGCGCGCCTTCATCGAGCGCGTCCCGCCGGAGCGCATCCTCGTCCTGGACAACGCCTACCAGGAGTACGTCGACGACCCCGGCGACTACGTCAACGGGCTGGACGAGATCAAGAACCGGAAGAACGTGATCGTCCTGCGCACCTTCTCCAAGGTATACGGCCTGGCCGGGCTGCGCGTCGGTTATGCCCTGGCCCACCGCGAGACCATCGCCATTCTCAACCGCGTCAAACCGCCGTTCAACGTCACGCGCATCGGCCAGCGCGCCGCCATCGCCTCCCTGGAAAGCGACGAGTTCAAGGAGCGCTCGGTGGGCCTGAACCGCCGCAACAAGGCCAAGCTCCTTTCCCGGCTGCAGGCCATGGGGCTGCGCGTCATCCCCTCGCAGACCAATTTTCTCCTCTTCTTCCCCGAGGTGGATGTGGAAGGGCTTAACCTGAGCCTGTTGAAGCGGGGCGTGATCATCCGCCCCATGGCCGGCTTCGGCATCCCCGACGCCATGCGCGTCAGCGTCGGCCTGGAGGAGGAGAATGACTTCTTCATCACCATGCTGGGGGAAGCGCTGGCGGAAATGAAACGCTGATCGGTGCGGAAAACGCAAGGAGTAGCCATGGATCATGACATCCTGTTCGTCGGCGGCGGACCGGCCGGGTATGAAGGGGCGATCGCCGCGGCCAAGAGGGGGCTGAGGGCCGCGGTGGTGGAGTTGGACCAGCTGGGCGGCACCTGCCTGCAGCGGGGCTGCATCCCCACCAAGGCGATCCTGCACTCGGTCAGGGCGATCAAGCAGCTCAACGATTTCGCCAAGATCGGCGTGCACGTGGAGAAATTCCATTTCTCCCTCGAGGAGATCACCCGCCGCAAGGAGCGCGTCGTCGCCAAGATGACCCGCGGCATCGAGCTTCTTTTCAAGCAGCGCGGCATCCGGCTCATCAGGGGCCGGGCGCAGGTCACCGGGGCGCATTCCGTCGCCATCGCCGGCCAGGGCGAGGTGACCGCGCGTCATATCGTGGTCGCCAGCGGCTCGCGCCCGGCCGAGCTGCCCTTTTTGCGCTGGAACGGACAGACCGTGGTCGGCTCCGACGAGCTGCTGAAGCTGGAAGCGGTGCCCGCCTCCATGCTGGTGGTCGGCGCCGGCGCCGTCGGGCTGGAGTGGGCGCTGATCTACAATTACCTGGGCTGCAAGGTCACGGTGGTCGAGATCATGGATTCCGTGGTCCCGGGCAGCGACCGCGAGATCGCCGCCATCCTGAAGAATGAGCTGATCAAGCAGGGCATCACCATCCATACCGCGACCGCCATCGGCGACCCGCGCCTGGAAGCAAGGGTCAGCGTGAATTTCAAAAAGGGGGACAAGGAGTGGCGCCAGGAGTTCGACAGGATTCTGCTGGCCGTCGGCCGCCTGCCCAATACCGCGGGATTGTTCGCCGAGGGCCTTCCAGTCGCTTTTGACGCCAAGGGCTTCATCTCCGTCGCGGCGAACCTGGAGACCGCCGTGGCGGGCATTTTCGCCTGCGGCGACGTGGTGGGCGCGCCGCTGCTGGCACACAAGGCGTCGCACCAGGCCATGGCCATCGTCGAGCACATCGTGACCGGCGCGCCGGTCGCCCATCATCCCCAGCCGGCGGCCATATTCACCTTCCCCGAGATGGCCACCGTCGGCCTGAGCGAGGAGCAGGCGGCGCAGGAGAACCGCCCGCTGCGCATCGGCCGCTTTCCTTACGCCGCCGGGTCGCGGGCCAACGCCATCGAGGAAAAGGCCGGCCTGGTCAAGGTGATCGCCGCCGAGGACCACACGATCCTCGGCGCGCACATCATCGGCGCCGAAGCCGGCGAGCTCCTGCCGTTGCTGACCTATGCCGTTGCCCGCGGCATGAAGGCCGGAGACTTCAAGGATCTCGTCTTCATCCACCCCACGCTGAGCGAGAACGTCTGGGAGGCGCTGGGCGAGGTGGGCGGTTTTTCGGTCCACATTTGAAGGCCGGGCCGCGGCGCCACGGCCGCATTTGCATTTTGCATTCGCATTCTCTATAATCTTATCATGAAAAGGGCCCTTGTCTTTCTCCTGGCCGCCATTCCTATCTGGCTGGGTGCCGAGATATACACCCTGCGCTTCGACGGGCCGATCGACCCGCTGCTGGAAGAATTCGCCGTTAATTCCCTGCGCACGATCCAGCAGAAGGGCGATGCGCGCCTGGTGGTCATCGGCATCGACACCCCCGGGGGCTTTGACACGTCCATGCGCGCCATCATCAAGGCCATGCTCGGCACCGGCGTGCCGGTGGCGGTCTTTGTCTCCCCTCAGGGCGCCCGCGCCGCGTCGGCCGGGTTCTTCCTCCTGCTGGCGGCCGATATCGCCGCCATGGCCCCGGGGACCAACACCGGCGCCGCCCATCCCGTGTCGGTCACCGGCAGCGACATCGAGAAGACCATGAAGGAAAAGGTCACCAACGACGCCGCCTCGTACATCAAGACCCTGGCCCGGAAGCACCGCCGCAGCGAGGAGATGGCCGAGAAGGCGGTGCGTGAAAGCAGCTCCTACACGGCGGAGGAATGTCTGCAGGGCGGGCTGATCGACTTGGTCGCCGCCGACCGCAAGGAGCTGATCGAACGCCTGCAGGGAAGGACCGTCGTTCTCGCCGGCGGCGGCGAGGTCACCCTGGACCTGCAGGGCGAGACGATCGTCGAGCTGGAAATGAGCGACCGGCAGAAGTTCCTGCGCACGATCACCAATCCCAATCTGGCCTATTTTCTCCTGATCTTCGGCCTGATCGGTTTGTACATCGAGTTCACCCACCCGGGCGGGGTCATCCCCGGCATCCTGGGCGGCATCTCGCTGCTGCTGGCCTTCCTGGCCTTCCAGGTGCTGCCCATCAACTACGTCGGACTGCTCCTCATCCTCCTGTCGATCGGCTTTTTCGTCGCCGAGATCAAGGTCCAGGGGTTCGGCGTGCTGGGCATCGGCGGGATCGTTTCATTCGTCCTGGGCTCGATCATGCTGATCCAATCGCCCATCCCGGAAATGAGGCCGGCCATGCCCATCATCATGACGTTCGCCGTTTGTTTCGGCTGCATACTGCTCTTCCTGACCTGGAAGGTCTTCCAGGCCATGAAGCGAAGAAAAGAGACCGGAGTCGAAGGCCTCGTCGGTGAAACCGGCGTCGCCAGGACCGATATCGATTCCCGCCAGGGCAAGGTCTTCGTCCATGGCGAGTGGTGGAACGCGGTCAGCGACGCCCCGATCGCGTCCGGGAGCACGGTCGAGGTCGAAGGGGTGAAGAATTTGCTGCTGAAAGTAAAAAAGTCAGGAGGATAACATGAATATTTTCGCCAATCCGCTGCTGGTGGTGGCCGTCATCGCCATCTTCTTCATTTTGAACTGGATCAAGGTGCTGAAGGAGTACGAGCGCGGGGTCATCTTCCGCCTGGGACGGGTCCTCGACCAGCCCAAGGGGCCGGGACTGGTCCTGGTCCTCTCCCCCATCGACAAGATGGTGCGCATCGGCTTGCGCACCATCGTCCTCGACGTCCCGCCCCAGGACATCATCACCCGCGACAACGTCTCGGTCAAGGTGAACGCCGTGATCTATTTCCGCGTGGTCGATCCGAAAAGGGCGGTGATCGAGGTTCAGGACTACCTGTACGCGACGTCGCAGCTGTCGCAGACCACGCTGCGCTCGGTCCTGGGACAGGTCGAACTGGACGAGCTGCTGTCGGAAAGGGAAAAGCTGAACACGCGCCTGCAGACGATCATCGACGAACACACCGATCCCTGGGGTATCAAGGTATCGATGGTGGAGATCAAGCACGTCGACCTGCCGCAGGAAATGCAGCGGGCCATGGCCCGGCAGGCCGAGGCCGAGAGAGAGCGGCGGGCCAAGATCATCCACGCCGAGGGCGAGCAGCAGGCCTCGGCCAAGCTGCTGGAGGCCGCCAACACCCTTTCCCAGAACCCCTCGACCATCCAGCTGCGCTACCTGCAGACCCTGGTGGAGATCGGGGCCGAAAACACGTCCACCATCATCTTCCCCATGCCCATCGACCTGATGAAAGGATTGTTCGAAAAAAAGTAAATGGAAAAGACCTATTTCGAGTTCAAGATCACCTTCCTGCACATCGTCGTCTTCCTGACCGCGGTCATCGCCATCGGCATTTTCCTCTTCTATATGGGCTATCAGGCGGGGCAGCGCCGCTCCGACCCGCGCACGGCGATCGCCAACGAACTGGGCCGGGAGGAAGCCTCCACCAGCGGGGAACTGAGCGTCGTGGATGAACCCCCCGTGCGCAGCGCGCCGGCCCAGTCCGCCCCCCGGCAGTCCATTCCCGCGGAGATCAAGCTGCACGAGGAGCAGGAGGCCCGGAAAGCACCCGCAGCGGAGCCGCGGACGGCGCCGCCGAAAATCCCTGCCGCCGGAACGAACTATACCATCCAGGTGGGCGCCTTCGCCGATTTCGCCAATGCCCAGAAGTGCAGCCTCAAATTCACCGGCCTGGGCTACCCGACCGCCATCATCACCGACAACCAGAAGAAGCTGCACACCGTCCAGGTGGGGAGCTTTGCCTCGCTGGCCGAGGCCCAGAAGGAAAAAACCAGCCTGGAGAACCGGGAGAAGGCGGTATTCACCATTAAAAAGTCGCGTTGAGCCCCTCGCGTTTTCTCCTGTGGTTCGCCGCCGCCGTCGCTTACGGGCTGGCTTTCCCCAGCCTGCAGCTGGCGCCGCTGGCCTTCGTGTTCCTGGCGTTGCTGCTGCTGGCGACGGAGGGTCGCGGGCCGGCCGCGATTTTCCGCATATTCTTCCTCTTTTCCCTGGTCTCCTACCTGATCATCCTGTACTGGATCCCGCGGGTGATGGTGCGCTACGGAGACACGAGCTGGCTCCTGGGCATCGTCGGGCTGGCCTGCCTGGCCGCTTTATTCTCGCTTATCGCGGGACTCGCCGGCATGCTGATCGCCAGGGCCGTCGCCGGCCCGGGCGGATTCGCCGCCGTTTTCTGGGTTCCGGTGATCTGGGTGGCCAAGGACCTGATCGTGGAAAGGATCTTCAGCGGGTTCCCCTGGTGCCTCGCCGGCTATTCCCAGTTCCGGAACAGGTTCTTCATCCAGTGGGCCGAGCTCGGCGGCATCCATCTGGTCTCATTCCTGCTCATCGCCGCCAACGTGCTCCTATACCTGCTGCTCAAGAGGAGGGACAGGAAATCCGCCCTGGCGCTCACCGTATTTCTCGTCGCGATCCACGCCGGAGGCTTCGCGCTGCTCAAGAGCCATGAGTCCCGTTCTGCCGCCGCGCCGGCGCACCGGGCCGGGATCGTCCAGCCCAACAGCGACCACGACCGGAATTACGATTTCGCGCGGACGCAGGCAGCGCTGGACCGGCTGTTCGGCGTTTCCCGGGAGCTGGCCCGCGACGGGGCCGAGTTCGTGATCTGGCCCGAGTTCACCGTGCCGATCTATCCCCTGCAGTCGCCGTATTACAAGGAACAGTTCCTGGCATTCAGCCGCCGGCACGTTCCCCTGCTGGCAGGGTTCACCGACCAGCGGGGATCGGCGGGCACATTCAACTCGGTCATGCTGTTCCAGAACGACAGGGTCGAAACCTACGACAAGGTGCACCTGACCCCCTTCGGGGAATACGTGCTGTTCCGGCGTTGGCTTTTTTTCGTCAGGAAGATCACCGACGAGATCGGCGATTTTTCCGCCGGCCGGCGCATCCACAACCTGACCATGGCCGGGCGCGGGCTGTCGACCCCGATCTGTTACGAGGTCATCTACCCGGAACTGGTCCGTTCCATGATCGCCGCCGGCGGCGAGGCGATCGTGACCATCTCCAACGACTCCTGGTTCGGCGACTCGTCGGCTCCCCGCCAGCACCTGTCCATGGCGGTCCTGCGCAGCGTCGAGAACCGTCGCTGGCTGCTGCGCTCGACCTCCAACGGCATTTCGGCGCTCATCGACCCCGCCGGGCGCATCGTCAGGCGCTCACCGATGCGCAGGGAAGACGCATTCCTGGCAGAATTCCAATACCTGTCTTTCCGCACCGTTTTCACCCGCGGGGGTCATCTGTTCCCTTATGCCTGCTTCCTGCTGGCGCTGGCCAGGCTCCTCGGGATGCTGGCGGGAAGAAGCGGCCGCCCTACCAGCCCTGCAGGTGATAGAAAAAATCGCCGCACGACCCGATCAGCTCAAAGCGCTCCCGGGGCGGCGTGATCTCCCGCGCCACCCCCATATAATAGTTCAGATTGAAGAGCGGAATCAGCGGCAGCTCGGCGCGCCACAGGTCGTGGGCCCGGCCATATATCTCCCGCCGCTTTTCATCGTCCATCTCCCGCAGCCCCGACTCCAGGGCGGCGTCCATCGCGGCGGCGGAATATCCGGCATAGTTGAAATATCCGGAGGTGGAAAGTATATCCTTCATGTTCCAGTCGATGTCCAGGAGGAACGCCGAGACAGCCAGGTCGAAATCCCCCTGCTTCAAGCGCTGCAGGAACATGCGATACTCGACGAAAACGGGCTCCAGTTCGATGCCGTCGGCCCTCAGTTCCTCGCACAGGAACAGCACCAGCTGCCGGCGCACGGCCGATTCGCTGTTGGTCATGATCCGCAGCCGCTGCCGGCGCGGAGCGGGGGCGGCAGGGAACGGGCGCGGCCGTTTATCCTTGCCGAACAGCAGGAACGGCGAAAAAACGCGCTCGCCGCGGCCGGCCAGGAAATCGTCCAGGAAGCGCGTAGCCTGCAGCCGGTTGTAGGCGCGCCGCCGCAGGTCTCTGTCGATGGCGGGCCGCCGCAGGTTGAACACCAGGTAGGTGTAGCCGAATTTCTTGTATGAAAAAATGCGGAAGCGCCGGCGCCATTTTTTCAAGCGGCCGTAAGCGGCGGCATCATCGCCATGGATCTCGACGGCGTCGACCTCGGAGTTCAGCAGCTTCAGGGGAGCCTGGCGGGGATCGCCGAGAATGGCGTAGCGGATGCGGTCGAAGCGCAGGCCGCCCGGCCAACGCGGATTCCTCTCCAGTTCGAAGCCCCCGGGCTCCTTCACACCGGCCAGCCGGTAGGGGCCGCTGCCCATCGGTACCCGGTCCCGGAAATCCCCCGGGTCGACGCGCTGGAGCTCATCGGCGCTCAGGACCTTGAAGGTCAGGTAACTCCTCCAGGGGGCGAATTTTCCCTTCAGCTCGAGGCGCAGAGCCAGAGGTCCGACAGCCTCGGCCTTGGCCAGGAAATCGAGGTCGGCCGCATAGGGGTACTCGAACTGCGGGTCGCGCAGCAGGGCGATGGTGGCGGCCACGTCATGGCTGTCCAGCGCCGAGCCATCGGCGAAGCGCGCCCCGGGCTTCAGCGTGAGCAAGATCTCTCTCCCGGCTTCATTGCAGGAATAGGAATCGACCAGTTCGGGACGAGGGATTCCCTGCGGATCGAAATAGAATAGGGACTGATAGATCTTGTTGGCCACCGCCTGCGCCGTTTCGCTGGTGGCGTACACCGGGTTGAACGAGCCGGGGAAATCGAAACAGGCGACGCGCAGCACCCCACCGCCCGTTGTCCAGGCCAGGAGCGGGAGCAGGAACAGGGCGCGGAGGAACAACCGCAACGGCTTTGTTAGCACCGGGACGACCGGGAAAGACCGCTGGCGACGAGCGGGACGGGAAGCGGGAACGTCATCTATTTGACCAGGCGGACCTCGGAGATCTCCGGGATCTCCTGCTTCATCACCTGTTCGACATATCCCTTGATGGTGTACGTGCTCATCGGGCAGCCGAAGCAGTGCCCCTTGAGCCGCACCAGCACCGCCTTTTCGTCGACCAGCACATCGACCAGCTCGATGTCGCCTCCGTCGCCCTGCAACGCGGGGCGCACTTGCTCGATCACGGCCGCGACTTTTTCCTTCAGTTCCATGTTGGCTCCTTATCCGTATCGTAACATTTCACGCAACGCCCGGCCGGCTCGCGCGGCGACGGCCGGATCGATCTGGATCACATACTTGTCGTCCCGGAGTGAATCGCGGACATCCAGGAGCGATGTCCGCTTCATGTTGCTGCAGACCTTGGCCGCTCCGGCCGGGATGAATGCCTTTCCCGGATTCTCGCGCATCATTCTCTGCAGCAGCCCGTGCTCGGTGGCGACGATGAACTCACGTGCCGAGGAGCCCTGCGCGTAGCGCAGCATGCCGCTGGTGGAGAGGACCTCGTCGGCGAGGTCGATGACCTCGGGACGCACCTCCGGATGGACGATGACCTTGGCCTGCGGGTGGCGCGCGCGCGCGGTTTCGATCTCCTCCCTCTTGATGCGGTCATGAACGTAGCAATAACCCTCGAACAGGTGCAGCTTCTTTTCGGGGACCAGCCGCTGCACATAGCTTCCCAGGTTGCGGTCGGGGATGAAGATGATCTCGGTGGCAGGGACGGCGCGGACCACCTGGGCGGCGTTGGCCGAAGTGCAGCACACGTCGCTCTCGGCCTTGATCTCCACCGAGGAATTCACGTAGGTGACCACCGCCGCCTCCGGGTGCCGGGCCTTCAGCCCGCGCAGATCGTCCACGGTGATCATGTCGGCCATGGGGCAGCCGGCGTCGAGCCGCGGCAGCAGGACCTTCTTGTCCGGCGACAGGATCTTGGCCGTCTCGGCCATGAACTTGACCCCGGCGAAGACGATGACGCCCTGGTGCAGGGAGGCCGCCCGCCGGCTCAGCTCGAGGGAATCGCCCAGAAAATCGGCCGCCAGCTGGACCTCTTCGACCTGGTAATTATGGGCCAGGATGACGGCGTCTTTCCGCCGCTTCAGCGCCTCGATCTCCTGCCTCAGGATCGGTTCCTCTGTCATTTTGTCTCTCCGGTGAATTCTAACTTTTTTCCCCCTTGCCGTCAAACTTCCGCAGACGGCCACATGGAACCCGAAATGATATTTACGGCCGGCGTTAAAAAGTAGTATAATGGCCCCGGGTCCTGGAGAAGAGAAAATGAAAAAATCATTTTTCGCCGCGGGCATGCTCATGCTGTCCGTCCTGATTTTCCCCCCCGCCTGCTCGCTCAAAAAACTGGCCATGAACCAGGTGGCCAACGCCCTGACCGGCAGCGGTTCCAGCACGGTGTTCACCGGCGACAACGACCCGGAATTGGTCGGCGACGCGTTGCCTTTCGCCATCAAGATGTACGAATCGCTGCTGGCCGCGAGCCCGCGCCACCAGGGACTGCGCCTGCAGACCGGCAGCCTGTACGTCATGTACGCCAACGCCTTTCTGCAGACCCCGGCCGCCATGCTGCCCGAGGCCGAGTATGAAAAGCAGGAATCCGGCTATCAACGGGCCAAGAACCTCTACCTGCGCGGCCGCGACATCATCCTGGCCGGCCTGGAGGAAAAGCATCCCGGTTTCCGCGCGAATTTGGATAAAAAGGACTTCGCCAAGGCCCTGGAGGGCACCACGCGCAGGGATATTCCGCTGCTCTATTGGGCCGGGGCCGGCTGGCTGGGCGCATATGCCATCGACCCGTTCGACATGGACCTGGGCGTGACGCTGCCGGCCGCGGCAGCCCTGATCGAGAGGGTGTACCGGCTCGATCCCGACTACGCCGCCGGCGCCATCCACGAGTTCTACATCCTGTATTACGGGTCGCTCCCTGAGTATATGGGCGGGAGCCTGAAAAAGGCGCGCGAGCATTTCGCCAAGGCCGTGGCTGTTTCCGGCGGCCGGTCATCCACCCCGTACGTCTCCCTGGCCACGGCCGTGACGGTCAAGGAGCAGGATCTCTCCGGGTTCAGGGAGCTCCTGAACCAGGCGCTGGCGATCGACCCGGAGTCGGACCCGGAAAACCGCCTGGTGAACGTGCTCAACCGGCGCAAGGCGCGATGGCTGCTGGAGCACGCCGACGATTTTTTCGTGGAAACGGAAGAGATGCCGACGAACATCGAGGAGAAATGACCATGAAACGGATCCGCTTGTCGGTTGTTCTGCTGCTGGCGGCCCTGATCCTGCCGGCGCAGGTGATCAAGATCGGCAGCATGGCTCCCGACCGCTCGCCCTGGGACGATGCGCTCAAGGAGATCGCCAGGGAGTGGGCAGCGATCAGCGGCGGCAAGGTCAAGCTGAAGATCTACCCTGGCGGCATTGCCGGCGGCGAGGAGGACACGATCCGCAAAATGAAGGTCGGGACCCTCGGCGGCGCCGTTTTGACCAACATCGGGCTGTCCAAGATCAATCCCGACGCATTCATCCTCATCACCCCGTTCCTTTTTCACTCCGAGGCGGAGATGGCCTATGTCATGGAGCGGCTGACGCCGGTCTTTGAACAACAGATCCAGGACAAGGGATTCAAGGTGATCATCTGGACGATGACCGGCTGGGTGAATTTCTTTTCCAAGACCCCCGTCCTCTACCCGCAGGATCTGAAGAAGCAGAAGCTGTCGTTCAGCACCGGCAATCCCGAGATGGAGCAGGCCTGGAAGAAATCGGGGTACCATATCGTCCCCAACGAGCTGTCCGACCTGATGATGGCCCTGCAGAGCGGCATGGTCGACGCCTTCTACCTGCCGCCGCTGGTGGCGGCATCGGGCCAGTATTTCGGCATCGCCCGGCATATGTGCTCGCTGAAGATCGCCCCGCTGGTCGGCGGCCTGGTGATCGTGGACCGCATATGGGAGAAGATCCCCGAAAGCCAGCGCCAGGCCATGGAAGCCGCGGTCGACCGTGTATCCAGGAAACTGGCCGCGGAAACAGAGAAGCTGGAAAACAAGGCGATCGACACAATGAAGAAAAACGGCCTGGTCATCCACCAGGCGCCGCCCGACAGCCTGGCCCAATGGAAGGCGGCCGCCGAGCAGGGCATGGACGAGCTGGTGGGCAAGCTTTTCAGCCGTGAGATCTTCGAGAAATTGCAGCAGATCCTGCTGGAATACCGACAGAAGAAATGAATATCGCCGGAATCCGCAAGAACGCGCGCGGGGTGGAATCGCTGCTGGCATTCTGCACCATTTTCCTTCTGGCCCTGTTCCCCCTTATGGAGGTGGTCGCCCGCAAGTTCTTCCATACCGGCGTGCGCAATTCCACCGAGCTCACCCATCACCTGGTGCTGGTGCTGGCATTCATCGCCGCCGCCATCACCAGCCGGGAAAACCGCCATCTTTCCCTGACGCTGAACCTGAAATTCAAGCCGGGGACTTTCTCCCGCGTGCGCGTGTTCAACGCGGTCGTCAGTACGGCCTTTGCCACGGCTTTCGCCTGGTGCGCATTTTCGTTTCTCCTGAACGCCTTCGACCCGGCGGACACTCTCTGGGTGATCCCCAAGCGCTGGATCGCCATGGTCATGCCCGTCGGCTACGGGATCATGGCCTACCGCTTTGTCCGCCAGGCGCCCGGCGGGAAATGGAGCCGGGCGATCGCTTCGTCCGGTTTCCTTTTCGGTACGCTGCTGGCCTGGGAGGCCGCCGCCAACAGCGCCTCGGTCCTGCTGCCCGCTGCGGCAAACGCATTCCAGGCCCTGATGCCGGCCTACGGCTGGATCGGCGCCCACCTCTCCACGCCGATCATCCTGCTGCTCCTCTTCGGAGCCGTCAGCGGCTTGCCCATCTTCATCGTGTTGGGAGGCATCGGCCTCATGCTGTTCGCCCATGCCGCCCAACCGCTGGAAGTGGTCGCCAACGAGGCCTATTCCCTGCTGACCAGCCACTCCATCCCGGCCATTCCCCTGTTCACCTTCACCGGCTTTCTGCTCTCCGAGAGCAAGGCCGGGGAACGGATCGTCCGCCTCTTCAAGGCATTCTTCTCCTGGTTTCCGGGCGGGCTGGCCCTCATGGCCATCCTGGTGTGCACGTTCTTCACAACCTTCACCGGCGCTTCCGGGGTCACGATCCTGGCCGTGGGCGGCCTCCTCTCCTATGTCCTGGTCAAGGGGCAGTACGGGAAAAAATTCAGTTCCGGGCTGCTGACCGCGGTCGGCAGCATCGGGCTGCTCTTCCCCCCCAGCCTGCCGGTCATCATCTACGGCGTGACGGCCCAAGTCAGCATCAAGGACATGTTCCTGGGCGGCATTGTTCCCGGGATCATTTTGGTGCTGGCCATGGCCCTTTTCGGCATCCTCTTCGCCAGGAAAAAGAACATCCCCCGCGAACCCTTCGTCATCAGGGAAGCGCTGTCCTCGGCCCGGGCCGCATTCTGGGAGATCCTGCTGCCGGTCATCATCGTCTGGGGATATTTCGGCGGCATCACCACGCTGGTGGAGAGCGGCGCCGTCGCGGTGATCTATGCCCTGATCGTCGAGATGTTCATCCATCGCGACATCAAGGTCCGGGCGTTGCCCGGCGTCATGATCAAATGCATGCCGATCATCGGCGGCGTGCTGGCGATCCTGGCGCTGGCAAAGGGCTTATCCTATTACATCGTGGACGCCGAGATCCCCATGCAGCTGACCGCCTGGGTCCAGGGCGCCATCCATTCCAAATACGTCTTTCTTCTGCTGCTGAACATCGCGCTGCTCATCACGGGCTGCTTCATGGACATCTTCTCGGCGATCATGGTCATCGTCCCGTTGATCATCCCCCTGGGCGACCTGTTCGGCATCCATCCGGTGCATCTGGGAATCATCTTCCTGGCCAACATGGAGCTGGGCTATCTGACGCCTCCGGTCGGCATGAACCTTTACCTGGCTTCCTATTCATTCAACGAGCCGATCGCGAAGATCTACAGGGACGTGTTCCCCTTCCTGATCATCCAGCTGGTGGCCGTGCTGCTGATCACCTACGTCCCTTTTTTCGCGATCGGGCTCCTGGGCCTCGTCAAGTAAAGGCCGCCGGAAAAACCTACTCGAATTCCGGAGATTCTCCGATCAGGATGGCGACGACCTCCTGCCGGGTGTCGCTCTGGAAAATGAAGATGCCGTCAACGCCCGGCACCCGGGCGAACGGCGTCTTTCTTTCGGAGTGGGCCAGCCGGACCTCGGGATAGCTGATGCGCATTTGGTCCAGGGAGCTGCCGATGCCGATGCCGCTCACGGTCCTGAAGACGGGGCTGACCACGGAGATGCCCCAGACCCGGCCCGCCTTTTCATAGGCATAGAACAGCGGCTCGCCGCCGGCATCGGTCGCCTTGTATACATCGTAATATGCGTCATTGACCAGGATCTTCCTCTTCAAGACTTGGGCGGAGGGGGCCAGGTTCTCCCTGATCCGGTCGACCGGCATGCCCAGCGAGATCGCCCCGACCGCCTTGGCCGCGATCAGCCATTCGGCGGCCGTAGGCTTTCCCCAGGGGCGGACGGGACGCAATTGGACACGGAACACGTCGCCTCCCGCCGCCTGGGGAATGTACTCCAGGCCGGCGGCACGGACCTCGGAAAGCACGCCGTTCAGATCGGTCCTGTCCAGCTGCTGCAGGACCCGGTTCACCGTTCGCACCACCCCTTTGCCCGGCGTGGACAGGATGATTTCCGAATGGACCGCGGCACCGTTCACCCGCTTTTCCACGGCGCTCACGCGGAATCCCCGGTATTCCCCCTTGGTGGAGCGGATGACCTGCCCTTTGGCCTCCGTATCGCGGAAGCCATGCATGATCTGTACCCGTTTCATCAGCGCCTCCGCCAGGGCCGCCAGTTGCGGGTCGGCAGCGAGGGAAGAAAGCGGCCCGGTTTCACGGACCGCCAGGGGCGCTTCGCCGGCAAAAGGCCCGGCCGTCAATACCTGCTCTGAAGGCTTCAAGGCAACAAGCCCCTTGTTCGCGGCGATGAAGGCGGTATAGTTGCTCAGCTCCTCGGTCTTTTCCGTGCTTTGGACAGCGGGGGTTTCCGGTTTTTTCTTTCCCCTGCTCCCGAACGCCACGATGACCAGCATGGCCAAAAGCGCCAGGACCGCCGCCGCCAGCCACCACAGGCTCCTCGGCAAAGCGGGCCTTGCGGCCGGCAGCGGCCGCGTCCCTTCCGTTTTCGCCTGCGGAACGGGCGAAGCAACGGGGCTCGCTTCCAGCACCATGGCCTCGGGCGGGAGGTTCAACGGCGGCTCCGGGATGTTCGCGGCTCCGCCCGGCACCTGGTTCGGCACCGGGGGGACAGGGGTGGCGTTCGCTTCCGGGGATTTGTTCTCTGGCATGTTATTCTCCGGGAATAAAATAGTCCAAGGTTTTATTTTTGTCAACGTGGGCGCCGCGGCGACCGCGGATCAGCTCCAGACGCCGGCCACGGCGGCACCGCAGGACCTGCACGCCCCCTCATGAAGTCCGACGATCCTGGCGTGGTATCCCGACCTTTCGATCAGCATCCCGCGGCATTGCGGGCAGAGCGTATGGCTCCAGCGCGAATCCGGCAGGTTGCCGCCGTAGGGAAAATGCAGCCCGCCATCCTCGGCCAGACGCAGATAGCGGCAGATCGATTCCGCATCCGTGGGCGGGATATCCTCCATGTGGTATTGAGGAAAAAAGCGGGAGACGTGCCAGGGGATGTCGCGATCCAGGCCGCGCAAAAAACCGACCAGCTCCGCGATCTGCCGCGGCTCGTCATTCAATCCCGGGATCAGCAGCGTGGTGACCTCGAGCCAGATTCCCATGGCCTTTACGGCTGCGATAGTCTCCAGCACGGGCTGCAGGCGAGCGGAACAGTATTTCCTGTAAAACCCGTCGCTGAACGCTTTCAGGTCGATGTTGGCCCCGTCCAGGAACGGTCCCAGCAGCGCCAGGGCCCCGGAGGTCAGGTAGCCGTTGCTGACCAGGACGTTGCGGATACCGGCGGCGCGGGCCCGGCGCGCCGTTTCCAGGACGAGCTCAAAGAAAACCGTCGGCTCGGTATAGGTATATGCGATCGAGCGGGCGTTGTGCTCTTTGGCCAGCGCCACCAGTTGCTCCGGGGCAACGGCATCGCCCTGGATGGCCGTTTCCTCATCCACCATGGAAATGGCGTGGTTCTGGCAGAAGCGGCAGGAAAAATTGCAGCCCATGGCGGCGACGGAGAAGGAGCGCGATCCGGGCAGGAAATGATACAACGGCTTCTTTTCGATCGGATCGATATGGGCGGCGACGACCCGGTCGGAATTGAGGGAGAACAATTCGCCGCCCACGTTCTTGCGTACGCGGCAAATCCCGGTTTTGCCTTCAGCAATCCGGCATTCGTGAGCACACAGGCGGCAGATCACGCGGTGATTCCCCGCCGTTTCGCCAAGGAGCGCCTTGATCATACGTTCCTCCCGTGAAGATGAGGAAAGCCCCCACCACGATACTCTCCGGGCCGCAGGCGGTCAATCCCGGGAAGCGAGGTACTCTTCGCAGTTGAGCGCGGCCTGCACGCCCATGCCCACCGAGATGGCGACCTGGCGGCGGTTGCCCTTGATGACCTCTCCGGAAACGAACAGTCCCCTGGCCGCGGTGCGCAGGGAGATATCGGTCACGACGTAGCCGTTCTCATCCAGCTGCACCAGGTCCTTCAGCAAGCCGGTGTTGGGGATGGTGCCGATGGCCAGGAAGGCCCCGTCGTACGCCATGGGTTCCACGCGGTTCGTTTTTTTATTGCGCACCTCCAGCGCCTCAAGCGTTTGCCCGCCCTGGAAGCGCAGGACCTCGGAATCCCAGAGCACCTTGATCCTGTCGTTCTTGAATACCCGCTCCTGGAGGATCCTCTCGGCGCGGAGCTGGTCGCGGCGATGGATCAAGGTGACTTCGGAGGCGAATTTTGCCAGGTGCAGCGCCTCGTAGAGGGCCGTGTCGCCGCCGCCCAGAACAGCCACTTTCTTGCCCCGGAAAAAGGGAGCATCGCAGGTGGCGCAGACCGACACCCCGCGTCCCAGCAGTTCCTGCTCGCCGGGAACGCCAAGGAAACGGTGCGTCGAGCCGGCGGCGTAAAGGATTGCCTTCGCCGTATAGGCATTCTGGTAGACGTCGACCCTCCAGTTCTCCCCCTCCCTGACCAACCCCAGGGCCTCGTCGTTCTCCAGCACGACCCCGTAGCGCTCGCCCTGCTTGGCCATTTGTTCCATCAGGTCGGCCGGGACGATCGGCTCGGCGAAACCGGGATAGTTCTCGATGATGTCGGAGAAAATGATCTGACCGCCGAAGACTTTTTTCTCCAGCACCAGGGTCTTCCTCAAGGCCCGCCCGCAATAGATCGCGGCGGCAAGACCGGCCGGGCCGCCGCCCACGATGATCACGTCCCAGTTTTTATCCATCAGCCGACCTCATTGAGGGTCTTTTCGATCAACACCGGATTGACGGCGCCGACGATCTGTGTCCGGACCTGACCGTCCTTGATGAACAGCAGGGTGGGCAGGGTGCGCACGAAAAAGCGCGAGGAGGTCTTGGGGTTTTCATTGACATTGACCTTCAAGACCTTGACCCTCTCCGGGTGGCTGGCCGCGATCTTTTCCAGTCCCGGCTCCATCAGCCGGCAGGGCATGCAGGTCGGCGCCCAGAAGTCGACAATGACCATGGGATGACCCTGGATGAAGCTTTCGAAATTCCCGTCGTTGGCCGAAATGATTTCAGACATGCTGAGTATCCTCCGATAAAATATTCTTATAGAGTGTCAAGTAGCTTGCCGCGGCGCGTTCCCATGAAAAATCCATGGCCATGCCGTTTTCCTGGATCCTGCTCCAGATGCTCCGGTCGAGGAACAGGCGCAGGGCGTTGCGGATCACCGCCAGGATTACGGTGATATCGTTGCCCCTGAATTTGAAGCCCGTCCCGTGGAGCGTTGTCGGATCGAATTCCCGGATCGAATCATCCAGGCCGCCGGTAGCCCGCACGATGGGGACTGTACCGTAGCGCAATCCATAGATCTGGTTCAGCCCGCACGGCTCATAGGTCGACGGCATGAACAGGAGGTCTCCCGCCGCCTGCAGGCGATGGGCCAATTTTTCGTCGAAGGCGTTCAAAAACCTCATGCGCCGAGGAAATCGCCCGGCCAGGTCGGCGATCTCCTTGGTCAAGGAACGGTCGCCCTTGCCGAGAAAAACGAAATAAATATCTTCCTGGAACAGCAGGGGCAGCAACCGCGGCAGCGCTTCCACCCCTTTCTGCTGCGAGATCCGCGAGATCATGATCATCAGCGGTGAACGGCTTTGGCCCGCCAGGCCGAGCTCGGAGAAAAGCGCTTCTTTGTTCCTGGTTTTTTCCGGCAGCGATCGCAGGGAATAGCGCTGGACGATGAATGGATCGTCTTGCGGGTCCCACTGGCTGTAATCGACGCCGTTGAGAATTCCGCTCAGCTTGTGGGCATACTTGGCCAGCAGCCCGTCCAGACCAAACCCCTGGTCACGGGAAACTATCTCCCGGGCGTAGGCCGGGCTGACAGTGAGCAGCCGGTCGGAAAAAATGATGCCGGACTTCAGGCAGTTCAGGTCGCCAAAAAATTCGAGATGTTCCGGGGAAAACAGATAAGGCGGCAGGGCGGTTTCGGCGAAGGCCGCGGCCGGGAATATCCCCTGGTAGCCGAGGTTGTGAATGGTGAAGACCGATCTTGTCCCGGCGAAATGGGCCGCAAGCGGATCGATCCGCATGAGCAGGGGAACCAGGGCGGTCTGCCAGTCATTGCCATGGACGATGTCAAAGCGCAGGCCTTTCCTGCGCACGTATTCCAGGGCGGCTTTTTGAAAAAACAGAAAACGGGTGAAATTGTCGGGATAGTCACCCGCATCGTCGCCGTAAATGCCGTCGCGGGCAAAAAAGTGATCGTTATGGACGAAACAGACAGAATGATTGGCGGAAATATCGGTTTTTTTAATGACCGCGTCGTGCGTCCCCGCCCCGATGCGCAGAGAAAAAACATCGACGACCTCGGCCCGGGCCCGCTGGATCTCATCCGTCCGGTAGCCGGGCATCATCAGCGTGACCTTTTCGCTGGCCGCCAGGACCCGCGGCAGGGCGCCCGACACGTCTCCCAAGCCGCCCGTCTTGGCGAACGGCACCGCTTCGGAAGACAAATACAGAATGTTCACGCAGCCCCCTCCGCCTACTCGCTCCTGATGGACAACCCTGCTATCTTACCCCAAAAACGCTAAATGTCAATATTGTTTTTTTTTAAACACAAAATGTAGTGGGGGGGATGGGTTACTTTTTTTTCTGGAACATCGAGAGGACCGACTGTTTTTTCCCCGGGCCCAGGATCTCGGCGAGGCGCTTTTTGGCCAGTTCATGCTCGGGGTCGATGGCCAGAGCCTTCCTGAAAAAATTCTCGGCCCTTCTCTCCATCTTCTCATATTGGAACAGCAGGCCGAGGGCGGCATAAGGCTCCGGGTTCCAGGGCTCCAGCTCGATGACCTTCTGGAAATTCTTCTCGGCGACACGCCGCAGATTGGGGATATTGGACTGGGCCAGGCCCAGCAAAAGATAATAAGACGCCTTGTTGGGGTCGTTGCGGATCGATTCCTCCATCAGGCTGGCCGTCTCCCTGAACCGCTGCTGGGAATAGAGGGTCTTGGCCTTGCGGTAATAGAGGTTCGCTTTTTCGACGAGGTTTTCGGTCGTCTTCTCGGTCTTCTGAATCTCCTTGTACCCCTTCATGTCGTATTCACGCCGTTTCCCTTCATCGCTGAGGACTTCGAACGCCTTGTTGATCCTGGCGAAAACAAAGTTGGCTTTTTCTCTCAGCTCGGGATTCGATGCTTCGCCCAGGCGGTCGGGATGATATTTTTTCGCGTACTGGTAATACGTCTCCTTGATCTGGTTGAACGTGGCGCTATTGTTCAAGTCGAACAATTCATAATAATCCAGGTCCCTGGCCTTCATGCTTTCATAAAGGGCCAGCAGCGCTTCTTGGTCCTGGCTCGGTGCGCGCGGGACAGACGTGGCGACGAACTCCAGGATATTCAGCAGAAAAAAGAGGGCCAGTTTCTGCCAGAGGACCTCGTCGGCAAGGCCCAATTCCTCCGCCGCCCGCTCGGCCGGCACTCCCGAACGGGAGCTCAACGCCTTGTAGACATCCACGTCCTCGTCCTTGAGGAAACTGCCGATCTCGGCCGAGACCGGCTTGGTCTGCAGAAGGCGCTTGGCGAAGTTGCTTCGGAACAGGGGCAGGCTCTTGAAGCGCGGCACACCCTCGACGAAGATCCCGGGCAGTTCGATCTTGAATTTCGAGTCTTCAGGGAGCTCGGGGAGAGTCGGTGAAAATTCCCATTCGCCGCTGGTCAGGGCGAAGGTGGAGAGGGCGATCACGCGCACCTGGTAGATCAGCCCGTAAAAAAGGTCCTTCTGACTGATGAAATTGTTCAGCACCAGCACCTGGCCGAGCCTCTCCTTCTGGCCCGAGATCAGCTTATGAATGTCCCAGAACTGGGTCTTGTCGATCTTGCCGATCTTGAAGAGCACCTCGCCCAGGCGCTCTTGCAGGATGTTGGTCCTGGCGAAACAAATGTCGCCCTGGCTGAAGAACAGGCTCTTTTCGAAGTTCTCGCCCTTGATAGTCAAACCACCGGTGATCTTCTCCATGAAGACCTTGCGCAGCACGAAAGGGATCGGCGACTCAATGACTCGTTTTCCCATCCATTCCCCGTTTCTCTTCATCCAAATGTTTACATCATCGGTGATCTTTTGTCAACGCGCCACGGAACACGCTTCAACATTCCGCCTGCCGACAACCCTGGCGCGATCCCCGTTGCCGCATTTCCAGGCGGATGGACTCCAGCACGGCGGCCTTGTTCAGTGCCCAGAGCGGGGCGATGAAAAGATCCTTCTCCCGGTCAGCCGTGAGCCGGTGGACCACGATGCCCGGGTCCAGGCGTTCCAGAAGGTCACAGAGGATGGCGACATACTCGTCCCGGCCCAGCAGCGGCAGGGAACCGCGGTCAAGCTGCGCCTGCAGCGGCGAACCTCGGAGCACGTGCAGCGGATGAAACTTGAGCCCCGCCGGCTTCAGGGCGTTCATTTCCGCGATGGTCGCGCGCATGTCCGCTTGCGTTTCGCCGGGGATACCGATAATGAGGTGGACGACGGCGTCGATACCCCGCCGGCGCAATTCATGAAAAGCTTCCTTGAACTGCCGAACCGAGTGGTTGCGGTGGAGCAGGACCAGGCTCCGCTCGTGAACCGACTGCAGCCCGAGCTCGACGCTCAGGTAGATGCGCCGGCCCACCTCCTGCAACAGGGACAGGACCGGCGCCGGGAGCGCATCGGGGCGGGTGGCGATGAAAAGCCCGACGATCTCCGGGCAGCGGAAAACGATCTCGTACTTGCGCCGCAATTCCTCGACGGGCCCATAGGTGTTGCAATGTGATTGGAAATAAGCGATGAACCTTTGTCCGGGACGGCGCCGGACATAAGACGTGATCTGCTCCTCGATCGTCCAGTCCGCCGTGGCGACGGGACCGGCAGCGAAGGGGTCGCAGAATATGCAGCCGGTGCCGGACAGCGTCCCATCGCGGTTCGGGCAGGAGAACCCCGCATTGATCGGGATCTTCCGCACTTTGCCGCCGGGAAACTTGTTGTTCAGGAATGAGGCGAAGGAATAAAAGGGCTCATCCATTGAGGATGGAGCGGATGCAGGCGAGGATGGCGTCGAGGTCCAGCGGCTTTTCGAAAAAACCGTCGATGAACACGTCGTTGATACGGCCCTGGATCTCCTCCTTCCTGTAGATGCCCGATATGGCGATGATGGGCAGGAAGAACCTGTCCTTGATGGCCTGCATCACTTCGATGCCATGCTCCTTCGGCAGCAGCAGGTCGGTAATGACCAGGTCGGGAAGCTGCTCGCCGGCCAGTTTCAGCGCCTGTTGCCCGTCCTCGGCGACCTGCACGGCATAGCCGTTCTTTTCCAGGAACTCCTGCAGCAGCAGGCGGATCTCCTTCTCGTCGTCAACGATCAAGATCGAATTCTTTTTTTCCATTTTTCTCCTGCAGGTAAACCAGGAAATATGCGACCCAGGACCAAAGCAGGAACGAGAAGGTCAGGGCGATCAGGAACTGCTTGACCGCGAGCAGATCGATCCGCTCGTGGAGGTCGACGATGAAGATGAAGATCAGCAGGCTCAGCAGGGCGAACGTGATCTTGCCCACCACCAGCGAGGGCTTGACGATACGCCGGCCCCTGAAGAGCAGGACGCTGGCCCAAAGGATCAGGATGTCGCGCAGGATGATGAACACCGCCAGCCACAGGGGGAACCCGAACTTCGCCGTCAGCGTGATCAGTATAGCCAGGACCAGGATCTTGTCGGCCAGTGGGTCGATGATCCGCCCCAGCTCGGTCTCCTGGGAAAACTTTCTGGCGATGTAGCCGTCGAGAAAATCTAGGGAGACCGCAATGACATACGTGATGAGCAGGTAGGGGAACAACTCGTCGTTGACATGGACCATCAGCAGGACGATCAGGGGGATCATCAGCAGGCGCAGCAGGCTGAGAACATTGGGCAGGGTGATGACGTTTCCCATCGGGATATAAATAACCCAAAGACGGGAAAAAATCAACGGTCAGTCGGTGACGTTCACCCGCACGTTGCCGTAGGTGTTGTGGATGAGGATCGCCGGCTTCTGCCCGGCGCGGTTGGCGTACATCTCCTCTTTTTCCTCGAAGTTCTCCAGGCCCAGGCGTGGCGCGGAGCTGATCCGGCCGTGGACGGCCTTGATGCTGAAGGTCGGGTCGATCAGGGATGCAAAGGTCAGGTCCAGATCAGCGTACCGGGATTTGATATTGACCCGGTCGCTCACGCTGGCCGCGCTCAGGCTCAGGTTGCCGTTCTTCAGCAGCACGTCCAGGCTGGCACCGGTAAAACCGGCGATCGCGATGTCGGCATACGAATTCTCGATCACGGCATTGCCGGTGGCGCCGCGGAGATCGATCCTGCCCGAGCGGCTGGAAACGCGGATGTCCCCGTTCACGTTCTCCAGGAGCGTTTTCTCGTACTTGTTGGAGACGATCGCTCCGTCGCGGATGTTCCTGGCCGTGATGTTGCCGTGCCGCGCCGTGATCTGCAGCTTGCCGGCACCGTCGACGCTCAGCCGGCCATAGGCCATTTCCACGACGGCGTTTCCGCTCACATTCCGGGCGGAAAACTCGCCATGACGGCCGTCGAGACTCAGGGAAGCGACATCTTCAAGATAGACCCGCGCATGGGCGGCCGTGATCTCGGTCCGGTCGGCCAGGCCCTTTATCTTCGCGTCCCCGTTCTTCAGCAGCAGCCGCGAGCGGGAAGGGATGTTCTCCAGAACCAGATTGCCATTCTCCTGGTCGATGTGCAGGTCATCTCCGGTGTCGCGGACGATCACGTCACCTTCCCGGTTGGAGATGGCTAAAGGGATGCCGGCGGGGACCAGCAGCCGCAGCAGGATACGCAGGCGCTGATAGGGAAATGGCGTCGGAGCCTGAACGGAGACCGTCAGGGTGCCGGCGGCCAGGCCGGTCCGAACCTCGGCCCCCCTGCCGGCCGCAGCCAGATCTTCCGCGCCGGAGTGGTAGACACGCACCCGCGAGGCCAGATGCACCTGGCCGTCACTGGACCTGCCGATGGTGACCTCGCCGGCCGGATTCTCGATCCGGATCCGGCTCACTTCCGGGAACCGCGTTTCCTTGCCGGGGAATTCGGTAAAGCGGGTCCCTTTCGGTCGCCGGTCGTTGGCGTAGAACGAGAAATCCCTGCTGAAGCGCACCCGGCCTTTTTCGACGGCCTGGTAGATCAAGCCGAAAGCGACCAGTGCGATGACCAGGAAGATCTCTTTCCGCTTCATGGGTTCTTCTTCTTCTTCGTGTAAAGGTAGATGTTCTTCAGCCCGATATAAACCAGGATCAGGGGCCAATATTTCCCCAGCAGGTGCCAGACATCGATCTCCAGCCCGAAGTTTTTCAGCAGAAAAAGCATCCCCAGGATCAGGATGATCAGCCCCCAGAACAACGACTCTTTCTTAGTGTTTGCCATGGTCGGTTTCCTCGCGCTTGTAATAATTGAACACGATCTTGATCCCGAAGGCGATCAGGGCCAGCGGCCACAGACGTGTGACCTGGCGAAACGACAGCAGGTCGCAGTTGACCAATTGAAAAAGTACGCCGATGACCAGAACGACGACAGCGGAGAACAGGGAGAGATCTTCCCCGCCTCCCGCCCGTTCTTCTGCGTGCCGGCCGCCCTTGTTCATCCGGCAGGCTTCGTTGTAGCTGTCGATGATCTGATAGATATAGAAACCGGCGATCATCAAGCCGAACACCGCGGCATCGGCGCTATAGGCATTGCTGGTCAGAACGATCAGGACCCCGAAGATCAGCACGAACGTGATGCCC
Source organism: Candidatus Aminicenantes bacterium UBA2190 (assembly GCA_002335385.1). Taxonomy (GTDB): domain Bacteria; phylum Acidobacteriota; class Aminicenantia; order UBA2199; family UBA2199; genus UBA2199. The sequence goes on along the minus strand of DCVK01000021.1, from coordinate 105,104 downwards.
TTGAGAAAATTGCCATTGTATATGGCGCCCATCCCGGGGAATATCGCCAGGAATGCGGCCAGAGAAGGGTTTTTTTCCCGCAATTCCTTGCCCGTATCCGGATTCTCAGCCATTTTTTCCTCCTTTATCGAGGCCTTCGCCGGTTATTCCGTCCCGATCCCGGTCTCTTTCTTTTATTTCGATCGATTTTTTGCTGAAAAATGTGAAAAAAAACAACTCTTTCGATTCCCTGATCTTCTCGAACCAGCCCCCGCTCCTGACGACGAACTTTTCGACCGAGGAGACCAATGAATGCATCTCGCGGTTGACAGAGGGGAAAACATTGGTGAAATAGAATAAATTCAGGAATAAAATGACCGTGCCGACGGCCGCGGCCAGCCACTTGGGGAAATAGATGGTCCCGGCCGGAACTTTTTTCTCAATGGTCTCCGGAATATTATAAAGGCGGTTCTTGAGAAAGAACGGCACCTCCTCCTGAAGTTCGGAGAGGCTGAAGATGAGTTCTTCCATTTTTTCTTTCTTGGCACGGCAATCGGCGCATTCATTGATGTGCTTTTCGACCTCGGCGGCATCTCCCCTGGACAGCTCATTTTCCAGGTAAGCCGAGAGCAAGGCCTCAATGTCCCTGCATTTCCTGGTCATGATCCCTCCCGCAGATACGCTTCGGCCAGCTTCAGCCGGGCGCGATTGATCCGGGACTTGACCGTCCCCTCCGGGATGGAAAACCTCTCCGCGATCTCCTGGTACGACAGGTCATGGATGTCCCGCAGGATGAGGATCAGTCGCAGATCGGGTTCCAGACAGGCGATCCTTTTCCTTAAAACAGCGATTTCCGATTCCCGGATCAGGTTTTCTTCGGGAGAAGGCTGGCCGGACCCGATATTTTCATTCAACTCCTGGCTGTTATCCAGATATTTTCTGTTCTTCCGCCAATAATCGATGCAATAATTCCTTGAAACAGCGAAAACCCAGGATGTGAAGCTCTTTTCCTCCCTGAATTTATCCAAATTATGATAAAGCTTGATAAAAATCTCCTGCGTGACATCAGAGGCGATGTCCCTCTCGGAAAAGAAGTTCAGGGCGATATTGTACACCGACTTGGAGTAGGCGTTAATCAGCATGTTCCACGCCTCCCTGTCGTTCTGCCGGCACCTCGACAAGATATCGCTTATATCCATACACATCAATAAACGGTGAAAACAGGCAAAAGTTCCTGGACGCCGGGGTTTCTCATCGCCGTTTCATTTTACAATCCTGGGGATCAGCGGGTTGAGGCGCGACAATATCTCGTAATGGATGGTCCCGGACCACTCGGCCAGCATGTCGGCATCGATCCGCTCCGCACCCTCGCCCCCCAGCAGGGTCACGGGGTCGCCGGTCCTCACGCCCGGGATATGGCTGACGTCGGTCATGAACATGTCCATGCAGATCCGGCCGCGCACAGGCGCCTTGACGCCGTTGACCAGCACCTGGGACGCGTTGGACAGCTTGCGGTCATAGCCGTCATAGTAGCCGACCGGGACCACGATGATCCTGGCCCTGGCAAAGGTCCGGTAGGTCAGGCCGTAGCCGATCGCCGCCCCTTTTTTGATCTGCTTGACCTGGGCCACCTTGCTGTGCCAGCTCAGGACGGGCCGCAAGTCGAGGGCGACCTTGTTTTTTTCCAGAAAGAGGGCGTGGGTCTGCCGGGACGGCCAATAGCCGTAAGCCGAGATCCCGATCCGGGCCATGTCGAAGTGGGTCTCGGGAAAGAGCAGGGTGGAAGCCGAGCTGGAAAAATGCCGGCAGGCGCTGGCCGGGCCGAGATGGCGCAGGACGGCGTGATACAGCTCGAGCTGCCGGCGGGCGAAAGCCGGGTCGGTCGTGTCCTCGATGTTGGCGAAATGGGAATAGACGCCGCGAAGCTCGGCTTTCCCCCGGTCCAGGTTTTTCAGCAGGGCGACGGCCTTGTCGGGATCAAGCCCCAGGCGGTTGGTCCCGGTCTCGATCTTCACATGGACCAGGGCCTTGCGCTTCCACTTGGCCGCAGCGCTCAACAGCCAGCGCAGGTGCTCTTCGGAAGGGACGACGGTCTCGAACCCTTTGGCCACCAGCTCTTCCGTCTCGGCCTTGTCGCACCAGCCCAGGACCAGCACCGGCTTGCGCTTCTGCAGTGCGCGGACGGTCAGGGCCTCCGCCAGCGAATCCACGGCATAATGCCCGACGGCGGGCGACTCGCGCGTGATCTCCACGACCTGGCGCAAGCCGTGCCCGTACGCGTTGGCCTTGACCACGAACATGACCGGCGAGCGGGCGCGGCGGCTGAACAGCCGCAGGTTATGGAGCAGGTTGCCGGCATGAATGATGATATGGGTCTTCATTGTTGCGCCCTTGAGCAAAACCGTTTCCGGTTCATCGCGATCCCGGTCGGCCATGGCTCGAGACATTTTATAATAAAAATTTCTTTTGAGATATATATCATTGAAATAATATTCCCACATGTGATATTTTGCAGGCAATGAGGGAGATAACCATGGCTAAAATACTTGCAATTTTCAGCGCCGTCCTGCTGCTGGCGCAGTTCATTCCCGGGCAGGCGCTGCATCAGCTCAACACCTTGCCCCGCGTCGAGCGCCTGGCCGACCAGGTCGTCATCCGCATCACGCCGCGTTCTGGCCACGGCCCCTTTTTCATCAATTACCGCACCGAGGGGATGAGCCGCTATCAGGTCAGGAAAATGCAGCCCGATGACTCCGGGGCCTTCTCCTGCCGCATCCCGACCGTGAATCTCTACGGCAGGAACATCGAGTATTTCGTGGCCGAGCAGCAGGGGGGCGGCATCGCCCCCGTCTCACTTACCCACACGGTCGCCGGCTTCACCCACGAGAAATCCCCGGAGATCTATTTCCAGGACGCCAACACGCTCGCAGCCCCCGGGCGCAAGTGGGAGCCGCCGCTCAACGTCAACGCCTCGCTGTCGACCTCGACCAAGCTGGACGAAAAGAACGACAGCGGGTATTACCAGCAGAACTACACGGCCAACGGCAACCTGAGGATCTACAAAAATATCGTCAAGAACGACTACCAGCTGGATTTCGACACCAATTTCGTCCATATCGACCCCTACGAAACGATCGAAAACAGGATCAACCTCTCCAGCATGATGGTGCGCTTCAAAAAGGGGGGGCTGCAGCTTGAAGCCGGCGACGTCGCGGTCAACGAGACCGAGTTCACCACCTCCTATTTGAACCGCCGCGGCCTGCGTCTCGAGTACGCCGGCAAGAGCCTCTACATGAATTCGTTCTACACCAACTCCCAGCAGAAGACCGGCTTCGACGGCTTCGGCATTCCCGCCTCCGCTGCCGGCATCTTCGGTGCCGTGGCCGGCATGAACCTGAAGGACACCCTGAAGCTCCGCGGCATGTTCATGAGCGGCAATGATAACCTCGACAGCAAGACGCTTTCCTACAGCGAAAACCCCTTCCGCGCCGGCGATGTGTTCTCCCTTTGGGGCGAGCTCAACCTGCTCAAGAGCCGGCTGCAGCTGGCGGGCGAGTTCTCTTCCAGCAATTACGGGGCGGCCGCGGAAAAGGCCGACCTGCAAAAGGAGAACGACACCGCCTGGAGAGCGGGGATGAAATACAACCAGGGCATTCTCTCCTTCGCCGCCGATTACGAGTCGATCGGCGACCGCTTCAACTCCATCGCCAACCTGTTCCTGCAGAACGACCGCGAAGGCCTCAGCACCAACCTGGGGCTGAACATCAAGACGCTCTCCTGGACCATCTCCTACATCGACAAGAAGAACTACCTGCACAATCCCCTTCAGGACATGCTCCATCAGCGGCGGATCGGGACCAACCTGGGCTGGGGCCTCGGCAACCACTTCCGCATCGGCGCCGATGTGTCGCGCGACAACCTCGACTACGACTCCTCGACCGGGCTGCAGACCTCCTCCTCCGACATGAACACCTACAATTACAGCGCCTCGCTGGGATACATGGCGGGATCGACCGGCATCAACCTCAACGTGGGCAGGACCGAGTCGGTCAACTTCACCGCCAATCTGAACGCTTCGCTGGGACTGAACCTGCGTTTTGGGAGCTTCATCACCTTGAACCCGACGCTTAGCTTCCAGGAGAACGAGAACCTGTGCGACGGCAGCAAGTCGACGATCTATAATTTCTACTTCAACTCCGAGATCACGTTCGTTCCCCAGTATTTCACCATGACCCTCACTTCTTCCTACATGAACAACGAAAGTCCTTTGAGCAAGAGCTCCAGCTGGACGGCGGGCTGCAACCTGAACTTCTTCGCGGCCAGGCTGTTCAAGGACAAGATCCGCCCCTCCCTCTCCCTCAAATCGGCGTTCCAGGGGGCCAAGTACGGCGACGTGAAAAGCGATTCTTCCATATTCCACCTGCAGGCCGATATCGCCTTCTAGGAGATAACCATGAAAAAAACGCTTATACTGATCCTGATCACGGCCGGACTGATGGTGACGCTGCTGGCGACCATCAACACCGACCCGGCCGAAGGAACCACGACCGTAGGGAAGAACATGGGGTTCCAGCTGGATTGCAACAACTTTGCCAGCGCCAACTGGTACTGGGGCGACGGCACTTCGCTGCTGGGCGTCGCGGACGATCTTTCCTGGAGATACCACACCTATAGGAATCCAGGCACCTACACGGTCCACATGCACCGTTCCAACCAGTACTATCCGAACTATTGCAACGGCGCCAATCCCGACGAATACCGCACGGTGACCATCCTGGAGAACCGGACCATCAGCGCATCGATCGCCAATCCCTACGCGGGGCAGGCCGTGACCTTCACGGCGACCAATTTCAACACGCCCGGCAACATCACCTGGAACATGGGCGACGGCACCGTGTACACCGGCCGTGGCGCGACGATCTCCCATGTCTTTGCCAAGTCCGGCACCTTCACGGTGCGGGCTTTCGACTGGAACGGCGATACCAAGACCACGCCGGTGAGCATGACCATCGCCGTCGGCGAGGCGGTACGGATGATCACCTACGCGCCCGCCATGCCGCGCGTCGACCAGGAGGTCGCCATCCAGGCCGTCAACTTCAAGTCCGGTTCCATCAAGTGGAACTTCGGCGACGGCACTCAGCCGCAGATCTATTCGGCCGCAGTCGCCCACCGCTACCAGAATCCCGGCACGTTCACCATCAGCGCCCTGGAAGAGGGCCTGCCCAGGGTGACCCGGCCGATCAACATCCTGCCCGAGAACCGCGCCCTGTCCGTGTCCGCCCAGGAAGCCAGGGTCGATGAGCCGCTGACCTTCACGGCGCTCAACTTCCGCGGCCCCCTGGTCTTGTGGGACTTCGGCGACGGCAATACCGTCGCCGGCCCGATCACGGTAACCCATGCCTACAAAGCCCCCGGCAACTATACCGTTACCGCTCGCGACGAGAACGGTGCCAGCGCCAAGAGGTTCCAGGCCACGATCAGCGTTCTCGGCATCTGCGACCAGGTGAATGTGGAGATCGCCGAGATCACCCTGGACAATGGCAAATATTACAAGGTGGTGCCGAAGAACTCCAAGGCCATCAGGGCACAGCTGCGGATGAAGATGCGCGGCACCGGCATCGTCTCCGGCTTCTGGATCGTGGACGGCCAGCCTTCCTATTTCTTCAACGAAACGGTCTACCAGGGGCAGATCAAGTCGATCTTCACCCCGGAGATCCCCGGGCTGCCGGTATTCGATCCCGGCATGCACACCATCACCCTGCAGCTGACCCGCCCGGAGAACGAACGGGTCGTCTTCCCCACCCTGCGCTACTTCGTGCTGCCCTACGAGAACGTGATCGCCGTTCTCGCCCCCAAGGACGGCGCCATCATCAAGGAGGACGAAGTCCCGGCCTTCTCCTGGGAACGCGCCCTCGGCGGCTCGTACTACCAGATCGCCTTCTCGAACAGCCTGTTCCCCCTGTTGCGCAACGATGCGGACGTCACATGGCGGGAATGCCCCGAGCGCACCAGCTATACGCCCGATGCGGAAGCCTGGGGCGCGGTCCAGCGCGACCAGTGGACCTACTGGAAGGTGCGGGCCGTCGACAGCACCGGGAACAGCCTGGCCGAAAGCGGCGTCCAGGAGATCAAGATCATCATCCCTGGCGCCAGGGTCGGCGTCCGGAAGATCACCGATATGGACGGCCGGGCCATCCCCATCGGCAGCGGCTTCACGGCCTCACGCGCCGAGCAGCTGATGATCCAAGGCAGCCTCACCTATCCCGCCGCGGCGGAATACCTTATCCTGCGGGTCTATGCCGGGGAAGACATGGTCGACCAGCTTCTCTTCCGCGACATCCGCAAGGACGAGGTGCGGCTTTTCGAGACCTCGGTCCCGAACCGGGACAGGGAGAGTCTCGTGACCTTCCAGGTGCTGAAGTCGTCCTCGCCGTCGGTGCTGGTCGGCTATGAGGAACTGCGGCTGAAAAAAAACTGAGTTCAAGCCGACCGCTTCAGCTGGGCCAGCAGCAGCGCCAGGAAAAAGGGCGCCCCCAGGAGCGACGTGACGATCCCCACCGGGACCTCCACCGGCGGCAGCAGGGAGCGGGCCAGAAAATCGGCAAGGACGAGAAGGCCGCCCCCGAGCAAAACGGTGATGATGACCGTTTCCCGGTAGCGACTGGCTCCCCACGACCGCGACACGTGCGGCACGACCAGGGCAACGAAACCGATGGGGCCGCACAGGGAGACGACGGCCCCGACGAAGACCGCCAGGCCCAGGAATGAATATTTTCTGAAGGCGGCGACATCCAGCCCCCGGGTCATGGCAAAATCGTCCCCGGCCGCGACCAGCAGAAATTCATCACGCAACAGCAAAACGCAGACCAGGAAGATGGCCAGCAGCGCCAGCAGAAAAAAGACCTCCCTGTAGCCGGCGACCACGATGGCCCCCGTCAGCCAGCGCAGGAGCGAGAACGTATCGGCGAAGTCAAAAACATACTGGCAGATGACGATGACCGAGGAAAAGAAATAATTAATGGCGATTCCGGACATCAAAAAAGTATACAGAGAGGAGCTCCTGATCATGCGCGCGATGGCGAAGATGGCCAGGATCGCCGCCAATGCCCCCAGGAAGGAAAAGAGAACCATGCCGCCGGCGCCCAGGAAGGTCAGCCCCACCTTGAATTGAAGGGCGACCACGGCGCCGGCCGCGGCACCGGACGAAATGCCCAGCAGGTCGGGAGTCGCCAGATTGTTCTTGAACAGGTTCTGACAAACCAGCCCCGACAGGGCCAGGATCCCTCCAGCGGCGAACCCCAGCAGGGCGCGGGGGAGGCGCAGTTGCCAGAAGATAAAACTGCCCGGGTTCTGCTGAAGAACGGCCAGCGGGTCGATCGCGACGATCCCCAGGAACGGCGTGACCGCCAGCGCCAACAGGACCGTTCCGGCGAGCAGCCAGAGCTTTTTATTCGTTGACAAAAATGATCTCCCGCCCGGCGGCCGTGATCCTCTGGAACGAAACACCGTAAATGTCCTGGAACAACTGCGTCGAGAACATCCGGTCGCCGAAATAGCGCAGGGCGCCGCTCTGCAGCGCCAGCATCTTGGTGGCCAGGGGGAAAAAACGCTCGATCTCATGCGACACCACGACGATCGTCCTGCCCTCCCGGTGCAGCGCCTCCAGCAACCTGACCAGGTGCAGGGCGCTCGCCGGGTCGAGGAAGCTCAGCGGCTCATCCAGAAGAATGAGCGGCACGTCCTGGATGAAAGCGCCGGCCAGAAGGACCTTTTTCCTCTCTCCGCCGCTCAGGGTCTGCATGTTGCGCGTCAGCAGCCCTTCGAGGCCGAACTGCGCCACGCCGGCGGCGAAGGCTTCCATGTCGCGCCGGGTGAGCTTCTGAAAAATGGAGCGGTAGGGATAGCGCCCGGCCAGCAGGACGTCACGGACCAGCATCGGCAGGGCGAATTCATCCGCCTGCGGCAGGTAGGAAAGGCGCATGGCGAGATCTTTCCTGGCGTAGGATGCCAGGCTGCGGCCGGCAAGCCGAACCTCGCCCTTTGCCTCGCGGAGCATGCCGGCCAGAACACGCAACAGAGTGGACTTGCCGGCGCCGTTGCGTCCGAAAACCAGGACAAAATCATTCCGTTCGACGGTGAAATCGAGGTCGCGGAGGATCGAGCGCTGGTTCACGGCGTACGAAAGCCCCCGGGCTTCAATCATTCTTGCCGGTCTCCCGGGGTGCGGGTGATGATCGCTGCGGATGAAGCGTGCGGGACAATTCCTCGGCGACACCGGCCACACGCGGCCCGGGCCGCAGCCAAGCGGGGTCGCGGACGACACGCACCCGCCCGCCGCTCACGGCCGAGACCATGGACAGGGGCCGCCACAGGGCGAAGATCCTCTCGTCGGTGATGCCTTCATAATGAGAAGAGATCTCAAAGATGAATTCGGGATCGAGGGCGATGACCGTTTCCAGCGAAATGCTGGGGTAATCGATGTTGCCCCGGTAGGCGTTCACCCCCCCGGCGACCTGCAGCAGGTCGTTCAGGAAATCGTTGTTGCCGATGATGAACATGTTCTTCAGCTCCTGGGTGTTGCGGCCGGCGATGAAAAGAACGCGGGGCTTCCTCTCTCCCCTGACCCGCAGCTTGACCAGGCGCAGTCGCTGCCGGATGGAGGCCACCAGCCGTTCGGCCGCCTTTTCGCCGCCCAGCACCCGGCCGATCTCCAGCATCGATCCCAACAGGTCGGACAGGCGGTCATGGCGCGCCGTGAGCATCCGCACGCGCGAAGGCAGCAATTTCATCCTGGCGGCATGTTCCGGGTAGGCAATCACAATGTCGGGCTCCAGCGCCACCAGCGCCTCCATGCTGACGTCGAGAAAGCCGCCGACCTTTTCGATCCGTTTGGCCGCCTGCGGATGATCGCAGAATTTCGTCACCCCCACCAGGGTATCGCCGCAGCCGATGGCAAAGACGATCTCGGTCAGCCCCGGGGCCAGGGAGACCACCCGCTGGGGAAAAATGGCCAGGGCGGAGAAAAACAGCGCCAGGAAAACGGCCGGTTTCCTGGCGGCGACGGCGGCGGGACTCAATCGTTCACCTGGTAAGTGGCGCCCAGCATGAGGCGGCGCCGCGGCGCGGGATAGCCCAGAACCTCTTCAAAGCGGGCGTTCAGGGCGTTGTCCACCCGGCAAAATAGCGACACGTGCTTCCACAGCGGCAGGCGCAGCGTGAGCCCGACCTGACGGAACGCCTCATTCTCGGCGACCGTCCAGAGCAGCTCATTATAATCGAGTCTCTTGCCCACCATCGCCACATCGGCCGCCGCGGTGAACCCGCTGGCGCCGCGGTACGACAGGGAGGCGCTGAGCACATGGCGCGGGCGGCGCAGCAGCTCCCGCCCGTACTGGATGTCCTGCGTGTGCAGATAGGTATACGCGGCGCGGCAACGGACGCCCGTAAGGAACTCCCAGTCGAGGTTCACCTCGGCGCCGCGGACATCGGCCCGGTTGATATTGGCGAAGCGATAGGTCAGCGGACTGAATCCGATCAGGTTCCTGTATGTGGAATCGAACACGGTGAACCCGCACTGCAGCACGGTGAAGTACAGTTCGACTCCCGCTTCGAGCGAGCTCCCGGTTTCGGGAAGCAGGCCCGCGTTCCCCCAGTACGGGTTCAGCATTTCCGGCAACGTTGGAGCGCGGAAGCTCCGCGAAGACGAAGCCCGCAGCTTCAGGAAGGGGGTGAGGTTGAACGATGCGCCGAAATGTGGCGAGAGCACACCGGTCAGGCCTTCATACTTGTCGTAACGCAGCGCTCCGGCCAGCAGCAACCGGCCCAGGTCGGCCTGCAGTTCGGCGTAGACGGAGGCCACGCCCAACGCGGTGCCCGGGATCAGGGTCTGGTCGTTCTCCAGGTTGGCGATCCGCTGCGTGGAGAGGTCGGCGCCGGCGACCAGCTTGACTTTTTCCAGGAGGTGGGTGGTGAATTTCGCCTGCGCTTCCGCCATGAAGGATTCGTTGGCGAACTGCGGGTTCCAGGTGTCGTCGGGATCGCGGAAATCGTAGCGGTTCCAGTGCAGCGAGGCAATGACATCGATCCGCCCCAGGTCCCCGAAGCTCAAGCCCAGCGGCAGGGAAGCGATGAAGTTGTCCTGCTCGTAGCCGCGCCGGGGGGTCATCGTGCCCAGATTCCAGGGGATGCCTGCGTCCACGAGCGAGCCGAAGAGAGAAAGCCCCAGCGAGAGATTGTCCTGGTCATAGCCGGAAAGGATGGAGAAACTTTTGCGCTCGACCCGGTCATTGGCCAATCGGTCATCGTAAATCAGCATGCCGGCGTTGAGGAAAACGCGGAACGCCCCGAGGCGCTTGCCGAAATGCACCTGGCTGTTCCATGTGCCGTGGCTGCCGCCGGCGAGAGAAAAACTCGCCCCCTCTTCCTTGCGCGTAATGACGTTGACCACTCCGCCCATGGCGTTCGACCCGTACATGCTGCTTAGCGGCCCACGGACAACCTCCACTTTTTCGACCATTTGCGCGGGCAGGAAGGAAAAATTCCCGGACAGCGACGAGGAGGGGTCGTGCAGCTTGACCCCGTCGACCAGGTACAGCATCTGGTTGACCGAAGCGCCGCGGGCGAAGGCGTAGGAGAACTGGGCCGGGTTGCCGGCATTGAGCACCAGTATTCCCGGGCATTGGTTCAGCAGCCCCTTCAGGCCATCATGACCGCCGTCCTCGACACGCTCCCGGTCCAGCACCGAGACGCTCTGCAGGGCGCGGACCAGCGGCACCTTGCCGATGACCTCCACCTTTTCCTCGATGTCGGGCTTTTCCTTTCTTTCCCCGGCGATCAGGACGGGGAAAAGTAGACAGCAGAGAACGAGCGAGACCGGTGAGTTTCGCATGGCACACTCCAAAATTCAAATGGGCTGCAACTTCATCCTTACCCGCCCTCCGCGGATAAACGGAATCTGGCTGATACCTGATAGGTCTTCCGACTTCCGGAATCTTTAAAAAGCCTTCCCGCCCTCTTGGGCAGTGGCTGAGACTTTCAAAGATACTTCCTGATCCCAGGTCCGGTCACGGCAGCGGGGGCTGTGGGGATGAACCCTCTTCCCTTGAATCAAGCCTCAATGGTGATCATACTAAAACAGCCGGAGCTTGTCAACAGCGGACCGCGGTCCGGCGGGAGCGGTTGAAAAGTCGCCGGCAATATGCTACGTTTTTGCCAATGAGAAAAACAATCCTGTTCCTTTTGCTGCTGCTGCCGGCACGGCTGGCCGTAGCCGGCGAGTTCAAGACCCTGTTGGGGATCCATTCGAACAAGTACCTGTTTTCCAGCGAGTTCACGTCCCTGAACCGTCAGCAAAAATCGGGGCTGGCCTTCGGCCTGGGCTACGCAATGGAGATCGCCCCGAAGATGAAACTGGAGGCCCAGGCACTATACAGCGAAAAGGGGGCGAGAGCCTCTCTGGCCTATATGCCGGGCAAAACGGTCACGGGGACCTACAGCAACACGGCCATCACCGTGCCGCTCTTTTTCTCCTACCGCTTCAGGGAAGGGGACTCGCCCTATGTGGCCCTGGGACCCGAATTCAACTTTATCCTCTCCCATGAACTGGCGATCCCTGAATACAGTGAGATCTTGGATATTGCCGATAACACGAATAAGTTAATTTTTGCCCTCAACGCCGCCCTGGGCTACGAGCTCCCCTTGGGCCGCTGGGGTCTGTTCGCTGAATTGCGCTACAACCGCTGGCTCTCTGACCTGCTGAAAAGCCCGGACGCTGCGGTGAAAAGCGAATCGGTCTCATTCCTGATCGGGGGGATCTATTTCCCATGACGCTCATCGAGGAGATCATTGCCCGGCGCTCGGTGCGCGAATACGCCCCCCGGCCCATTGAGGAAGATAAGCTGATCCGGGTGCTCGAGGCGGGCCGACTGGCTCCGACCGCGCGCAACCAGCAGGAATGGCGCATCCTGGTCATCGACGACCCGGCGCTGAAAGAGCGCCTGGTCGACGAATCCTCGCCCCACCAGCCTTTCCTCAAGCAGGCGCCGCTCATCCTGGCCGCTTGCGCCCTGAATCCTTCCTATGTCATGCGCTGCGGTCACCCCGCCTATCTGATCGACCTGGCCATCGTCCTGGACCATGTCTCCTTGCAGGCGGTGCGCGAAGGCTTGGGCACCTGCTGGATCGGCTCGTTCGACGAAGGGAAGGCCAAGGCTGTCCTGCGGGTCCCTGACGAAGTGCGCATTGTGGAGCTGATGAGCCTGGGCTATCCCGCCCGCCGGCCCGCGGCCCGTGAGCGCAAGCCCGGCAGCGAGCTGTTCCGCCGGGGGTCGTGGTGAGCCACCGGTCCTTTTCCGAGCTGACCGCCGCCGTCCAGGTCCTTAACGTCTCGATGTTCCCCCTCTACGTGATCCGCGGCGAGCACAATGCGATGATCGATTGCGCCGTTCTGGCCAAGGCCGGAGAGATCGAGGAACGACTGTCGGCGCTGCTGGGAGGCGAGGGGCTGGCGATGGTGCTGCTCACCCACTCCCATTACGATCATGTCGGCGCCTGCTCCATTCTCCAGGATAAGTTCGGTTTCCAGATCATCGCCTCGCGGCGCACCAAGGACATTCTGGAGAACGACAGGGCCGTCGCCTTCATCGACGACCTGAACCAGAAATTCAAGGCGCTCGCGAACGATCGCGGCGACTCGATCTTCACCAAGCCGCGCGAAATCCGCGCCGTGGGCGAGAACGATCACATCCCCCTGTCCGCCGGGCGCCGCCTCGAAGTGGTCGAAACGCCGGGGCACACCCGTTGCTCCATCTCTTTCCTGCTGCGCCCCGAGAACATCCTGTTCGCCGGCGATGCCGCCGGCGTTGTGGAAACGAACGGCAGGGTCAAGCCGCTGTTCCTGTCCAGCTACAGCCAGTACGAGGCCTCGCTGAAAAAATTGCTCGGCCTCGAGGCCGAGGTCCTGGCCCTGGCCCACAATACCGCCGTCAGGGGCAAGGACCGGGTCAGGGAATTCCTGGACGCTTCGCTCGCCGAAACCCGGGCATTGAAGGAAAAGATCATCTCCTGGCTGGGCCAGACCGACGATCTAACACGCATCGCCGAGAGGATTTTGGATGAGGAATATTTTTCCCCGACCCTGATGGGTCCCCGGGAGGCGCTGATGATCAACGTCACCGCCATGGTGAAAAGCATCTATCACGAATTCGTCAAGATTCCCTAAGCGGCGAACCCGCGCGGCTTCAGGACCGGGGCCGGCTCCGCTTGGCGTGCTCGATGAAAGAGACGAAGAGAGGGTGGGGCTGCAGCGGCCGCGATTTGAATTCCGGGTGAAACTGGCAGCCCAGGAACCAGGGGTGGCCGGCCAGCTCGATGATCTCCACCAGGTTGCGCTCCGGATTCTTGCCGCTGATGCGCAAGCCCTTGTTTTCCAGCTTGTACTCGAACTCGGGATTGAACTCATAGCGGTGACGGTGGCGCTCCGAGATCCTTTCCTGTCGGTAGACCCGGAAGGCCAGCGACTGTTTCTTCAGGATGCAGGAATAAGCTCCGAGCCTCATGTTATGGCCCATGTCCTCCACGTTGTGCAGTTCGCGCAATTTGAGAAAGATCTTGCTGCCGGTCCGCGGGTCGAACTCGGAGGAGTGGGCATCCTCCAGGCCCAGGACATGGCGGGCGAATTCGACCGTGGCCACCTGCATGCCTAGGCATATGCCGAAATAGGGGATGGCGCGCGTCCGGGCATATTCGACGGCGCGGATCATCCCCTCGATGCCGCGGACACCGAAGCCGCCCGGGACCAGGATGCCGTCTACACCTTGGAAAATCTCGCGAAGATCGCCGGCGACCAGGGTGTCGGAATCAATCCGCTCCAGCCTGACACGGACATGGTTCGCCGCCCCGGCGTGGAACAGGGCTTCAAAAAGGCTTTTATAGGCGTCGGTATGGCTGACGTACTTGCCGACGATGGCGATCGTCACCTCGCGGGAGAGTCCCTTGACCCGCTTGACCCACTGGCCCCATGCCCGCAATTGGCCGCGTTCGCCCTTGAGCTTCAGTTTCTTCAAAATGATGGCATCCAGCCCCTCTCTCCTGTAGATGAGGGGAATCTCGTAGATCGTATCCACGTCGACGGCGCTGACGACCGCATCCTCCTTCAAGTTGGCGAACAGGGCGATCTTCTTCTTGATCTCCGCGGGCATCGCCGTCTCGGCCCGGCACAACAGGATGTCGGGCTGGATGCCGGTTTCCTGCAGCGCCTTCACGCTGTGCTGCGTCGGCTTGGTCTTGAGCTCGCCGGCCGTCTTGATGAACGGCACCAGGGTCAGATGGACGTAGAGCACCTGCTCATCATCCAGCTCCAATCCGATCTGGCGGATGGCCTCCAGGAAGGGCAGGCTCTCGATATCGCCCACCGTGCCGCCGATCTCGATCAGCACGACATCGGCGGTCTTTCCAACCTCGAAGACCGCCGCCCTGATCTCGTCGGTGACGTGGGGTATCACCTGGACCGTCTTGCCCAGGAAATCGCCGCGGCGCTCTTTCTGGATCACCCGTTCATAGATGCGGCCGGCGGTCCAATTGCTCTTCTGCGAAGTCTCGGTCGAGGTGAAGCGCTCGTAATGGCCGAGGTCGAGGTCNNTCCTCGGTGACGAACACCTCGCCATGCTGAAAGGGGCTCATGGTCCCGGGATCGACATTGAGATACGGGTCGAGCTTGAGCATGCCGATGCGAAAGCCATAGGACTCCAACAGGTTGCCGATGGACGCCGCCGCAATCCCTTTGCCCAGGGATGAAAGGACGCCACCGGTGATGAAGACGTATCGGGTCTTGGCCATGCTATCTCCTCAGCAGACGTTCGATCTTTTCGATGTCCGCAGGAACATCCACGCCATGTGAAACAAAATCGGTCAGGATGATGCGGATCGGCAGGCCCAGGAACAGGAAGCGCAACTGCTCCAGGTCCTCCCGCCGTTCCAGCTCCCCGGAGCTGCTGCCGACAAAGACCCGGAGCATCTCCTTGGAATAGCCGTAAATGCCGATGTGCTGCCAAAAGCCGGCCCAGGACTCCTTTTCGCTGAAGGGGATGGGGGCACGGGAAAAATAGAGGGCCCGGCCGTCCCGGTCGCAGACCACCTTGACCACGTGCCGAGAAAGGAAATCGTCCCGGGAATCGCTGCAACGGGCGGCGCTGACGACCGGATCGTTCTCCAGGGCCAGGGCCACGGCGCGGATCAATTTTTCCGGGATTAGCGGCTCATCGCCCTGGATGTTGACGACGGCAGCAAGATCCTTGTTCTCGATCGCGGCCCACACGCGCTCAGTTCCAGATTTTATATTATTATCGGTCATCTCGACGTTACCCCCGAAGCGAATTACCTCGTCACGGATGCGCGCGTCGTCGGTGGCCACGATGATGTCGGCGAAGCACCGCGCCTTTTCCGCCTGGCGGTAGACTCTCTCGATCATGGAGCAGCCGGCAATCCTTGCCAGGGCCTTGCCGGGAAAACGGCTGGAACCGTAGCGGGCAGGAATGACGGCGGCGATCTTCATCGCGCCGTCTTGATCTCGTTGTCCCTTGTCTTGCTCTCCAGGGACTTCATCTCCATCTGGCAAGAACCCTGAAAAAAAGCCCCTTCCTCGATGATCAGCTTGGGAGCGGTGACCGAGCCGATGACCCGCCCCTTGGAGAAGATCTCGATCCTGTCCTTGGCCCTGATCGATCCCTTGACCCGGCCATTGACCGCGACGCTGTTGACCTCGATGTCGGCCTCGACTTCGCCGGTCTCGCCAATGATCAGTCCGTTGCCGGAGAGGATCTTTCCCTTCAGGCTGCCGTCGATGCGGAAATTTTCCTTGAACTTGATGTCGCCGATGATCTCGGTCTCCCGATCGATGAAGCCGCTGATCTTCATCGGGGTTTCGACTTTGTTCATATTACTTCTCCTTGCTTAGAATGGCGTAGAGCCTTTCGAACTCGGCCAGGGAATTGAAAAAAATCTCCACCTTGCCCTGGCCGGTTTTGGCACAGACCAGCTTTACCTTGGTCGCCAGGCTATGGGTCAGGCGATTCTCCATCTTGACGATGTCAGGGTCCGGGCCAGGCTTTTCCTTACTGCCGCCCCCATTATAATTCTTGACCAGCATCTCCGCCTGGCGCACCGACAGGTCCTTGCGCATGATCTGGGCAGCCGCGGCCAGCATATCCCCCTCATTCTTCAAGGCCAGGAGGGCGCGGGCATGCCCCTGGTCCAGCCTGCCCTGGATGATGGCTTCCTTAATGGGAGCGGGCAGCCGCAATAGCCTGAGAAAGTTGGCCAGGGTCGCACGGTGCATGCCCAGTCTTTCGGCGGCCTCCTGCTGCCCTTCGCCGCTTTGGGAGATCAGCGCCTCGATGCCCTCGGCGATCTCCATGGCATTGAGCTCCTCGCGCTGGATATTCTCGATCAGCGCCTTGGCCATGACGTCGCTGTCGGAGAATTCCTTGATCACGGCCGGGATCTTCTCCCATTTCAGCAACTGGGCGGCGCGCCACCTTCTTTCGCCGACGACCAGGAGATACTTCCCGTCCCTCTTGTAGACCACGACGGGCTGAATGACGCCATCCTCCCTCATCGAGTCGGCCAGCTGCTGCAGGGCGTTCTTGGCGAACGCTTTGCGCGGCTGGAACGGATTGGGATGAATGCTGTCCACGTCGAGGTCAACCAGCCGGTTCTTTCCCAGCGGCTCATTGGCGATGATCGCCGCGATCCCCTTGCCCAGCACTTTGCGTTTCATTTTCCGGTCATCTCCTTGGCCAAGGACATGTAGGCGCGGGCCCCCGCCGAACGGATGTCGTAGAGCTGGATGGGCTTGCCGAAGCTTGGCGCCTCCGACAGGCGGACATTGCGGGCGATCACGGTGCCGTACACCTTGGTTTTGAAATATTTCCTCAGTTCTTCCTCGATCTGCCGGGAGAGGTTGGTGCGCTCGTCATACATGGTCAGCAGGACCCCCTTGATCTCCAGGACGGGGTTGAAATTTTCCTTGATGCGGTTGATGGTGTTCAACAGGTCCGACAGCCCCTCCAGGGCATAATATTCAGCCTGGATGGGGATCAGTACATTGTGCGCCGCGGTCAGGGCGTTGATGGTCAGCAGTCCGAGTGAGGGGGGGAGGTCCATCACGACATACTCGTATTCTTCCCCCAGTTCAAGCAGGACATTCTTCAGATACAGGTGATTGCTGTCGTCGGAGACCGCTTCCATCTCGAAACGGGCCAGGTTGCGCGATGAGGGGACCACGCTCAGGAATTTCAGCTCGCTGCCGCGGATGGCGTCGCGGATTCCGGCCTCGCCGGCCAGGACCGAGTAGATGTCCCTTTTTACGGAATTCTTGTCCATCCCCAACCCGGTCGTGGCGTTGGCCTGGGGATCGAGGTCGATGAGCAATACCCTCTTTTCGGCGATGGCCAGCGCCGCCGACAGGTTGATGGCCGTCGTAGTCTTGCCCACGCCCCCTTTCTGGTTGGCTACAGCGATGATTTCATTCATGGTAAACGTGTTTCACGTGAAACGTTCTCCAGCTTAAAGATGATCAGGTTGTCCCTTGATGGGATATTATAGCGTTTTTGGCGGACATTTGCCACCGGGTTCTGAATTTTTCTGATTTTTTCAGGCGAGGAGATCAATAGCAGCTCCCGCACCTTGCGCCGGTAGACGAATTCAGCCAGGGCCCCGATGGCCGGGAAGCCCCTGGCGGCCAGGGTGCATTCAAAACGGTCGTGGCGGCGCATGAAGTCCTGCACCGGCCCCTCCCACACGACCCCATTGCCCAGGCCCAGGCGGCACAGCGCTTCATTTAGGAAAACCGCTTTCTTATGGATGGTCTCAACCAGGACAAAGCGCTTCCCGGGCATGGCAATGGCCAGGGGGATGCCCAGCAGCCCGCCGCCGCTGCCGGCATCGACCAGCAACGGGGTGGAGATGAGGTCCTTCAGCAGCAGCGTCTCGGCGATCAGCGAGCCCAGCGATTCGCGGGTCGAATGCCGCGAAACGAGGTTGACCTTGCGGTTGTAGGCCAGCAGGAAGTCAACAAAATCATCGCTGCTCATCCGTTCCGACGCCGGCGGCGGGGAAACGACGCGGCGATTCGAAAAAGACCGGAAAATGTTTCACGTGAAACACGGGGTGAAGCCATGGGTCAAGCGCGGCTCTTGATGAAAACAAAATAGGCGGCGGAGAGCAGCCAGACGGTCAGCACCACGGGGATGAAGCGGTCAAAGTCGACCAGCAGCAGGAAGGGGGAGAGCAAGACCACCAGCATCACCGCAACGGCCAGGATTCGCTTCATCAGCATTTTGAACAATGTCAGAAATTGAAATAAGACTCGAATTCCTTGGGATGCGGGATGCGCGAGATCTCCTCGATCTCGGCGCGTTTGATCTTCAGCCATTGCTGGATGAGCGCATCGTCGAACACGCCGCCGTATTTCAAGTACTCGTTGTCCTTTTCCAGGCACTCCAGGGCCTCGGCCAGATCGGCCGGAAGCAGCTTGATCTTGTTCTTGAACACCTTGGGATCGGGAATGGCGCCATCGAAAGGACCGAAGTTGAATTTTTCCGGAGAAAGGTTCTTGAAGACCCCGTCGATCCCCGACAGCAGCATGGCCGAAAGGAACAGGTAGGGATTCGCGGAAGCATCGCCCGGGCGGTATTCAAGGCGCGTCTCGCTCTCATCCACATAGGCCGGGATGCGGATGGCCGCGTTGCGGTTGGAAGTAGCGAAGATGGCCGAAACCGGCGCCTCGAAACCCCGGACCAGCCGCTTGTACGAGTTGGTTGATGGGTTGGACAGGGCGCTCAGCGACCCCGAGTGGAAAAGCAGCCCCGACAGGTAGTGCAGGCCGATATCGGAAAAATTGGCGTAATTGCCCTTTTTAAGGAAAACATTCGCCCCGCGGTTCATGACGTACTGGTGGACATGCCAGCCGTTGCCCGCCTTACCGAAAAAGGGCTTGGGCATGAAGGTGACGAAAAGATCGTGCTGGCGAGCCAGGTTGAACAGGACGTACTTGATGATCACGGATTGGTCAGCGGTGTTGAGCAGGGTAGTGAACTTGGTCTCGATCTCGTGCTGGTTGACGGCCACTTCATGGTGGTGATACTTGATCTCGATCCCCAGCTGCTGCAGGATGGCCACCGCCTCGTTCTTGAAGTCAACGTGCTCATCCTCGGGGGAGCCGGCGTGGTACTGGTTCCTTTTCGCATCATCGTCCATCTTCAGGTAATAATAACTGCCTTCCTCACCCACCCCGAATTCGGCTTCCTTGAAGATGAAAAACTCGAATTCCGGCCCGAACAGGGCTCGCGTGCCGATCTTGGATTTGACCAAGGCCGCTTCCGCCTTGGCGGCCACGAAGCGCGGGTCCTCGGAGAAACGGGTGCGCTCGCGGTCGGTCAGATGGATACCGGCCATGAAAGCCGCCGTTTTTCGCGCACGAAAGGGATCAATGAACAGGGTCTCCAGGTCGGGGACCATGACCATATCGCTCTTCTCCGGTCTGGCGAAGCCGTACGAGGAAGCGTCGAATCCCACGCCATTGACAAGCAGTTTATCGTCCAGCATGCCGGCGGGGAGAATGAGTGAGTGCAGCTTCCCCTTCAGGTCAAGCGTCTTCAGGTCGATGAACTCGACCTCCATTTCCTTCAACTTCCGCTGCGTGGCACCCAGCATGTTTTTGTCTTTCATTCCTGCCATATACGCAAAAACAATTTTTTTGTCAAGGCTTGACAGCCCAAGTCTTTTCTTCTAATATGACGCGGTAAATCAAGGACTCCGAGAGATTGAAATGAAGTTTTTTTCCACATTTGTTAAAATTTTTGTGGAAAATGGTGATGGTGATGGACAATCTGCAAAAATTGAAAAACTACCTGAATAGCGTCCTGGACGAGCCCACGATCAGGAAATGGATCGAGCCGCTGAAGTACATCGGTACCCTGGAGAAAACCCTTTTTCTCGGCGCCCCGGACAAGAAGAACCTGCAATGGGTGAGGCAGAACCTCCTGGAAGACATCAACCACTATACCAGGAAACATTTCGACTTCATCACCAAGATCGTCCCCCTCGAAGAGGAAGAGAGCCTTCCCGAAACAGCCGCTGGCGACCGCAAGGACACGAACCATGACTCGCGCCTGCAGAAGAAATACACCTTCGACTCGCTGGTTCAGAGCGACTCCAACCGTATCGCCTATTCTTTCGCCCACAGCGTGTCGGAATTCCCCGGCAAATCCTACAACCCGCTCTATATCTACAGCGACGTCGGTCTGGGCAAGACCCATCTGATGCAGGCGATCGGCAACCGTATCCTTGAGAATAACGACAAGGTCAGCGTGGTGTACTTGACCACCAGTGATTTCATGAATGAATACGTGGAATACACGCGCTTGAGCAAGCGCTCTGACTTCATCAAGAAATACACGTCGGTTGACGTGTTGCTGATCGATGATATCCAATATATCACCAAGTGGGGCGGCACCAGTGAACAGTTTTATTATATCTTCAATAACCTGATCCAGCAGGAAAAGCAGATCGTCATCTGCGCCGACAAGCACCCTGACAATATCCCCGACCTGGAAAAACGGATCAAATCGCGTTTTGAGATGGGGGCCATCGTGGACATATTCCCCTACGACCTGGAAGCGCGCATCGCCATCCTGCAAAAGAAGATCGCCGAGAGGAAGAATATTTATCAAAATAACCTTTCCATTCCCAATGAAGTGATCGAGTTCCTGGCCAACGCCATCAAGGACAATATCCGCAAGCTGGAGGGGGCGCTGAACCGGTTGCTGGGATATGCCGACCTGAAGCATGCCGACCTGCAGTCGGAAACCATCACGCTGCCGTTCGCCAAGGAAGCGCTGCGTCCATATATCAATATCGAAAAGAAAGCCATCACCATCGATACCATCCAGGAGTTCGTATCTGAAAAATTCGATATCCCCATCGAGGACCTGAAATCAAAGAACAATTCCCCAAAGGTCGCCCTGCCCCGACAGGTCGCCATGTACCTGGCCAAGAAGTTGACGCGCAGCCCGCTGGTAGAGATCGGCTCGGCATTCGGCGGCAAACATCACACCACGGTACTGCACTCCATCAATAAAATCGAAAAAATACTGCAGTCTGACAGTGACTTTTCCAGAAAAGTTAATTCTTATGTTGAATTTTTCACTGATTGATGTTTCCCACAGCAAGCAATACTTTTCAACACAAAAATTATGGGTCGGGATCCAGTGCCGACCTGGGAAAAGAGCGATATCCACTTTTTTCAGTTGCATGTTTACTTTATTTTGATTATGATACTATTTCGATAGAAAAGAGAAAGGCAGGTCGCAAATGAAAATTTTTGTGGAAAAGGCGAAACTGGAAAGTGAGTTGCGTTTATTCCAGGGAATATTCGAGAAAAAAGCCATCATGGAGATCCTGCAGAATATCAAGCTCTCGGCGCTGGATGGCGGCGTGTTGGAACTGGTCGCCACCGACCTGGAGATCGGCCTGGTCAGCAACCTGCAGGTGGAGGTCAAGAATACCGGTTCCTTCACCGTAAACGGCAAGGACCTTTATGACCTGATCTCCAAGATGCCCGACGGCATCATTGAGATTTCCGAGGACAACGACCTGCAGGTTATGATCACCAATGAAAAAAAAACCTGCAAATACAAGATGCTCGGCCTGCAGTCTTCCGATTACCCCGAACTGCCGACCCATGACATGTCCAGCGCTATCAACCTCTCCTTGACCGATCTCCAGGACATGATCAACAACTGCTACTATGTCATTTCCCCCGAGTTGAAGTTCAACTTGGGCGGCGCCCTGATGAGCATCTCGAAGAACAAGCTGGAACTGGCCGCTACCGACGGCCACCGCCTCGCGTACACCTTTTTCTCCACCGACACGGTCATCAGCGACCCGGTGGAGTACATCCTTTCCCGCAAGACGCTGCTTGAGGTCCTGAAGATCGGCAGTGCGGGTGAGGTCGAGTTCTCCTTCGACAACAACAACCTTTTCTTCAAGCACAAGAACCGGGTCCTGTGCTCGCGCATCGTTGATCAGAAGTTTCCCAATTATAAGACGGTCATCCCGGAAAAAACAGAGCAGATGGCGACGGTCGTGACCGAGGAGCTGCTGCAGACGCTGCGGCGCATCCTCATCTTCAAGACGCGCAATAACGGCGTTCTGTTCAAGTTCTCAAAGAACAAGCTGGTCCTGGAGCGGACGACCCCGGAGAAAGGTGAGGGTTACGACGAACTTCCCGTTGAATACAACGGCAAAGCCGTCAGTGTCGGCTTCAACGGCAACTTCATCCTCGATTTCCTGACCCATATCGACGCGGAAAAGATCAGCATCGGCATGAACGACAGCGAAAGCTCCTTCCTATTCAAGCCACTGAACGGCGGCAGCTCCCATTTCATCTACATCGTCATGCCGCTGAATATCTGACCCTTGCTTGGTCGTAAAAAAGTTAGAAATTAACGGTTTTCGCAACCTGAATGGTTTTGCCGTCGATCTCGCCGCGGGGAAGAACCTGATCTTCGGTGCCAACGGCAGTGGCAAAACGTCGGTCATCGAGGCGCTGTATTTCCTGGGATTCGGCAAGTCCTTTCTCGCCGTCCAGCGCCGGGAACTGGTATGTTTCGGCGGCGACGGATTTTATCTTAGTGCCGAGGTTACCGACAAGTCAGGAGAAAACACCGTAACGGCCTGCCTGGAGAAGGGCTTGGCGCTGGAACTGAACGGGGAGCGGTCCTTCCTGGCGCAGGTCGGCCGCCACCTGTACCCGCTGTTCTTCTCCCATTTCCTTTACAGTCAGGTCATCGATGGCGCGCCCCATTTGCGCAAGCTGATCGACCGCTTCATCTACGGCCTTTCTTCCCTTTACTTGCACGACGTTTTGCGCTATAATGATGCTTTAAAACAGAAGAATCATTTATTAAAAAACTTGGGCAGACCGATCAATAATTCAGAGTTGCAGGGATGGAATAGACTCCTGGCCGAAACAGGAAGCAAATTGGTCAAAAAAAGAATGGCTTTCACGAACCAGTTGAACGGGGCGATGGGAGAAGCGTTCAGCGATTCCCTCAGCCTGCGCTACGATCCAGCCCTGCTCAGCGGCCGCCCCTTTTCGGAAACGACCCTGCTGGAAGACCTTGACCGCGCCAGAGCAGCGGAGATCAGAAGCCGACGTTCCCTCATCGGTCCCCAGCGCGACCGCTTCGAGGTCACGGTGAACGGCAGGAAGCTGCAATTGTTCTCCTCGGGCGAGAAGAAAAAATACCTGCTGATGTTATACATGGCCTACATCGACCTGTTCCGCCGGGCGCGGGGCGAGTACCCCGTTCTCCTGCTCGACGACTACGACGCGGTCATGGATGAGCGTAACCTGGAATTCGTGCTCGGCCACTTTCCAGCCATGCAGGTCGTGGCCACTTCGGTTGAAGCCGACGAGCGCTTTGAGCGCTGTTTTGAACTTAAGAAGGAGTAGCACGCGTGGACAAGACCAACGCCAAGTTCGAAGACAAGTCCTATACGGCGGACAACATAAAGGTCCTTGAGGGCCTGGAGGCCGTGCGGGTGCGTCCGGCCATGTACATCGGCAGCACCGGCGCCCCGGGGCTGCACCACCTGGTATACGAAGTGGTGGACAACTCGATCGACGAGGCCATGGGCGGCTTCTGCGACAAGATCGAGGTGACGGTCCACTTCGACAACTCGGTCACGGTGAGCGATAACGGCCGCGGTATTCCGGTCGACATGCACAAGGAAGAGGGAAAGACGGCGGCGGAAGTGGTCATGACCACGCTGCACGCCGGCGGCAAGTTCGACAAGGACAGCTACAAGATGTCGGGCGGCCTGCACGGGGTCGGCGTGTCGGTGGTGAACGCCCTCTCCTCCAAGCTGGAGCTGGAGATCAAGAGAGGCGGCAATGTCTACATCCAGAAATACGCCTGCGGCAAGCCGACCACGGCGCTAAAGCAGGCCGGCAAATCGGCCCGGCGGGGCACCAAGATTACCTTCTGGCCCGACGAGGAAATCTTTGAGGCCGTAGAGTTCAATACCGGCATCCTCTCGCGGCGGCTGAAGGAGTTGGCCTTCCTCAACCAGGGCCTGACCATCGTGCTCAGTGATGAACGGGTCGACAAGAAGGAGGTCTTTTACTACAAGGGCGGCATCGTCGAGTACGTGAAATACCTGGTGGGCTCCAAGCCGCGCGTGCACACTATGCCGATCTTCCTGGCCACCAAGAAGGACGACATCGAGATCGAGATCGCCTTCCAGTATGTGGAATCCTATAACGAAACCCTGTATTCTTTCGTCAACAACATCAATACCGTCGAGGGTGGCACCCACCTGACCGGTTTCAAGTCGGGCATCACGCGCACGATCAACAATGTCGCCCAGGCCAACAACCTGCTCAAGGACTTCAAGGACGTGTTCTCCGGCGACGACGTCCGCGAGGGGCTGACCGCCGTGGTTTCCATCCGCATCAAGGAACCGCAGTTCGAGGGGCAGACCAAGGCCAAGCTGGGAAATTCCGATGTCAAGGGCATCGTGGAATCGTTCGTCAACCAGAAACTGGGCGAATATTTCGACGAGAACCTCAACGTCGCCCGGTCCATCATCAATAAGGTACTGCTGGCCGCCAAGGCCCGTGAAGCCTCCAAAAAGGCCAAGGAGCTGGTGCGCAAATCCAACCTGCTGGAGAACACCACCCTGCCCGGCAAGCTGGCCGACTGTCAGTCGAAGAACCCAGAGGACAGCGAGCTGTACATCGTCGAGGGCGATTCGGCCGGCGGCTCGGCCAAGCAGGGCCGCGACCGCCGCTTCCAGGCCATCCTGCCGCTGCGGGGAAAGATCCTCAACGTCGAAAAAGCCTCAACCAGCAAGATGCTGGAGAACGAGGAGATCAAGAAGATCATCGCCGTCTTGGGCGTGGGCATCGGCAAGGATGTCTTCGACATCGAGAAGCTGCGCTATCACAAGATCGTGATCATGACCGACGCCGACGTCGACGGCTCGCACATCCGCACCCTGATCATGACCTTCTTCTTCCGCCAGATGCAGTCGCTGATCGACAGGGGCTACCTGTACCTGGCCCAGCCGCCGCTCTACCTGATCAAGAAGGGGCAGGCCAAGGTCTACCTGAAGAACGAGAAGGAACTGGAGAACTTCCTGTTCGCCAAGATCGGCGACGAGGTCGTGTTCGAAAAGAAGGATTTCAACGGCGAGCTCTTGAAGGGGCAGAAGCTGGTCAAGTTCATCAAGCTGGTGCACAAGAAGAACCTGCTGATGAGCAACCTGGAGAAGCGCGGCATGCCGCGCCTCCTGACCAAAAAACTGGTGCGCATCATCGACAACGAGAACGATTTCCAGGACAAGGTCAAGGTCAAGACCATCGCCCAGCAGCTGCAGAAGGACTCGCTGTGCAGGAACGTGGAGACCAAGTTCGACAAGGAGTACGGCGCCTACACCCTGGACATCGATTTCGAACTGAACGGCGTGAACACCCACAAGGTCATCGACCACAACTTCCTGATCGGACCGGAATTCTCCGACATCAACGAGGTCTACGACAAGCTGGACGAGTATCCGGCCGCCCCGTATTTCATCGAGGTCGGCAAGGAGAGGTTCACCCAGGACAGCCGCAAGGAGCTGGTGAGCTTCCTGTTCGAGAAGCTGAAGAAAGGGCTCAGCATCCAGCGCTACAAGGGCCTCNNATGAACCCCGAGCAGCTGTGGGAGACGACCATGGATCCCGAAAACCGCACCCTGCTCCAGGTCGGGGTGAACGATGTCCACGAGTGCGAGGAAATGTTCGATACCCTGATGGGCAATGATGCGGCCAAGCGCAAGGACTTCATCGTTCAGAACGCCTTGAACGTGAGGAATCTCGATATCTAGAGGAACCCGGCATGGAAGACAAGAAAAGGGAAAAAGAAACCAGGATGGCGGTCGAGGAGGTCGCGATCGAGAACGAGATGAAGACCGCCTATCTCGATTACTCGATGAGCGTCATCATCGGCCGCGCCATCCCCGACATCCGTGACGGCTTGAAGCCCGTCCACCGCCGCTGCCTCTATTCAATGCACCAGACGGGCTCGCACTACAACCAGGCGTACAAGAAATCGGCGCGCATCGTCGGTGATGTGATGGGCAAGTACCATCCGCACGGCGACGCCGCCATCTACGATACCATCGTGCGCATGGCCCAGGATTTCTCCCTGCGCTACCCGCTGGTGGACGGCCAGGGCAATTTCGGATCCGTTGACGGCGATCCGCCGGCGGCCATGCGCTACACCGAGGCGCGGCTGGACAGGATCACCAATGAGATCCTCAATGACCTGGACAAGGGCACGGTCGACTTCGTTCCCAACTACGACGGCTCGCTAACCGAGCCGACGATCTTGCCATCGCTGCTGCCCATGCTGCTGCTCAACGGTACATCGGGCATCGCCGTCGGCATGGCCACCTCCATCCCGCCCCACAACCTGGGCGAGCTGATCGATGCCTTCTCGTATTTTGTCGACAACCGCGACGCCAGCTTGGCCGAGTTGATGAAAATCATGCCCGGCCCCGATTTTCCGACCGGCGGCTTCATCTTCGGCCAGAACATGATCCAGTCCGCCTACGAGACCGGCAAGGGCAGCTTCGTCGTGCGCGCCAAGGCCGTGATCGAGACCGACAGCAAGGGGCGGCAGAAGATCGTGGTCACCGAGATCCCCTACCAGACGAACAAGGCCAAGATCCTGGAGAACATCGCCGACCTGGTGAAAATGAAGCGCCTGGAAGGGATCTCCGACCTGCGCGACGAGTCGGACCGCGACGGCCTGCGCATCGTCATCGAGATCAAGAAGGACGAGATCCCGGAAGTCATCCTGAACACGCTGTTCAAGCACACCCAGCTGCAGATCAGCTATTCCATCATCCTGCTGGCCATCGTCAACCAGCAGCCGCAGCAGTTCAACCTGATCGAGTATTTCAACTATTTCCTGGGTCACCGCAAGGAGATCATCCGCCGCCGCTCCCTCTTCGAGCTGGACAAGGCCGAGAAGCGGGCGCACATCATCGAGGGCCTCAAGATCGCCCTGGGCAAGCTCGACCTGGTCATCAAGATCATCCGCGGCTCGAAGAACCGCCCCGAGGCCAGGGCGGCCCTGATCGAGAAGATCAAACTGACGGCGGTGCAGGCCGACGCCATCCTCGACATGCAGCTCTACCGCCTGACCGGGCTGGAGATTGAGAAGCTGGACAACGAGTACATCGACCTGATCAAGCTGATCAATTACCTCAAGGAGCTGCTGGCCAGCGAACGCATGATGCTGAACGTGATCAAGGAGGAGTTGCGCAAGGTCAAGGAGCAGTTCGCCGACAAGCGCCGCACCGAGATCGTCGAGAAGCAGCTGTCCGAGTTCCGTATCGAGGACATGATCAAGAACGAGGACTTTGTCATCTCCTATACGCGCAGCGGCTACATCAAGCGCACCACCCTCAGCTCCTACCGCAGCATGAACCGCGGCACCATGGGCAAGCGGGGCATCGGCCTCAAGGAGGAGGACGTCATCTCACGGGTGTTCGTCGCCTCCGCCCACGATCACATCCTGGCCTTCACCGAGAAGGGGCGCATGTTCTGGATCAAGGTCTACGACATCCCCGAGGGCGACAGCGCCGGCCGCGGCAAGCCCATCAACCGCCTCATCGGCATCGGGGCGGAAGAGCGCGTCTGCTCGGTCATCAACGTCAAGGAGTTCCCCGAGGACAGATACGTGATGCTCTTCTCCCGGCAGGGATACGTGAAGAAGACGGCGTTGTCGGAATTCTCCCATCCGCGCATCAGCGGCATCATCGCCGCCGAGGTCCCGGAAGACGATTTGCTCCTGGAGGCGGTGATCACCTCAGGTGGCAGCGAGGTGATCCTGGGCACCTACCTGGGCAAGGCCCTGAAATTCAACGAGGCGAACGTCCGGCCCATGGGCCGCGGCGCCCGCGGCGTGACTGCCATCAAGCTGGGAAAAGGCGACTTCGTGGTCGGCGCCGATGTCATCAGCGCTGATGACAAGTACATCCTGACCGTGACCGAAAACGGCATTGGCAAGAAGTCCGACCTGGGGCTTTACCGCCTGCAGAACCGCGGCGGCAAGGGGTTGATCAACATCAAGATCACCGAGAAGCTGGGCAAGGTGGTCGGTTTGGTCACTCTCAACGACGAGGATAGCGAGATCATCCTCTGCTCGGAGAAGGGGATCCTGAACAAGCAGGAAACCTCGGAGCTGCGCGCCAAGGGGCGGGCGACCCAGGGGGTGCGGCTGGTCAACCTGAAGCCCGGAGACCGGGTGGTGTCCATCGAGAAGGTGAAGCAGGACGAGAAGTGATCAGCGCCCCAGGCGGCGAAAATTCTTCTCGACCTGTTCCAGCACGTCCTGGACCCCGGTGTTCTTGATCGCGGCGATCCGCTCCACCACCCGGACGACGGCCAGCGGCGTGTTGGTCTTTCCCCGTTCGGGCTCGGGAGCAAGGTAGGGGGAATCGGTCTCGCTGAGCAGGTGCTCCAGCGGGGTGGCGGCCACGACCGCCCGCAGCGCCTCCGCCTTCCTGAAGGTGATGATCCCCGAGAATGAAAGAAAGTATCCCCGGTGCACGATCTCCCCGGCCGCCGCACCATCCCCTGTGTAGCAGTGGAATACCACCGGCAGGGAGAATTTTTCCTCTTCCAGGATCCTCAGCACCAGCCCTTCCGCCTGGCGCGAGTGGATGACCAGGGGCAGGGAGCGCTCCTGGGCCAGGGCGACCAAACGGCGGAACACCGCTTCCTGGTTCCCGCGCGCCGCGAGATCGTAGTAAAAATCCAGGCCGACCTCGCCCAGGGCCAGCACCGGGTGCCGGTCCAGAAACGCGAGCAGCCTGCGCTCGATCAGCGGCGAATAGCCGTCGGCCTGGTGCGGGTGGGCGCCGGCGACCGCGGCCAGGGCGCCGTGATAGCCGAGGATCTCCGTCGTTTTCGCCAGCGACCTCTCGTCGTGGGCATCGGCCGCCGTGACCAGGCGACTGAATCCCGCTGCCAGGCAGCGGTCGATGATGCGCCAGCGATCGTTGTCGAAGCAGGGGTCGTCGAGATGACAATGGAAATCGATGTGCCCGGCATGTCCCATGGGCGCATTGTACCGCAAACCACGCTCCCTGCCCAGCGCCTGCCGCCGCGTGTTGACGCTGCCCTGCGGGAATCGTATAATGCTTTCGCGAAATGATCATGGTCAGCGGCTTACATAAAAACAAGGTTGCGGCGATACTGAAGATCACCGAGGATCTCAACCGCATCAAGGACGTCGACTCGCTCCTGGACCGGGTCCTGCTGGAGGCAAGGCGCTTCTCCCGCGCTGACGCCGGGTCGATCTACCTGCTGGAGAACCAGAAGCTGCGCATCAACTACGTGCAGAACGACACCCTGATGCACATGGAAAGCGGCAAGAAATACCTTTACCAGAACCATGAGATCCCCATGAACGACAAGTCCATGGCCGGCTACGTGGCCATGACCCGCAAGCCCCTGATCATCGCCGACGCCTATGCCCTGGACGACGCGGTCCCCTACGGCTTCAACCGCTCGTTCGACGAAACGGCTCGCTACCGCACCCGCTCGGTGCTGACCGTGCCGCTGATGGCCAGCCGGAACCGGCTGATCGGGGTCATGCAGATCATCAATTCCCTGGACAAGACGGGGGCGGCGGTCCCCTTCCGCAACGAGGACGAGCTGGTGGTGGCCTATTTCGCCAATCACGCGGCCGGCAGCATCGAGAAGGCGAAGATGACCCGCGAGATCATCCTGCGCATGATCAGCATCGCCGAGCTGCGCGATCCCGAGGAGACGGGGGCCCACGTCAACCGCGTCGGGGCCTACTCGATCGAGATCTATTCCAAGTGGGCGGCGGGCCACGGCGTGGACGAGGGCGAGATCAAGAGGGTGCGGGACATCCTGCGAATCGCCGCCATGCTGCACGACGTGGGCAAGGTGGCCATTTCCGACACGCTGCTGAAAAAGCGCGGCCCCCTGTCCCCTTCCGAGTACGAGTGCATGCAGCGTCATGTCATTTTTGGCGCGCGCCTGTTCAAGGATTCCACCTCGGACTGGGACGACATGGCGGCCGAGATCGCGCTCAACCATCACGAGAAGTGGGACGGCAGCGGCTACCCGGGAAAGGTTGATGACGTGACCGCCGACGAGTGGCAACCGCGGCCGGGAAAAAAGGGGGAGGAGATCCCCCTGTTCGCCCGCATCGTCGCCCTCTCCGATGTCTACGACGCCCTGTCGTCGCAGCGGGCCTACAAAGAATGCTGGGCCGAGGACAGAACGCTGGCGTACATCAGCGACCAGAAAGGCAAGCAGTTCGATCCCGAACTGGTCGACGTGTTCTTCTCGATCTACGACGTTATCCGGGCGATCCGGGGCAAGTATGGGGACAACTGAGTTGCCGGGCGGCGCCAACGGGCTGGCCGGCGCCGATCAACCCCTGGAGCGCATCGGGCGCCTCGCCCCCTTCAAGGTCAAAAGGTTCCTGCTGGTGGCCAGCCTGTACGATTATTTCATGCTGGAGGAGGACGGACGCCTGCAGGACCTGCTGCTGAAGACCTACCAGCAGTGGAACCGGGGATACGTCCCGCAGTTCATCCGTGTCAGCGGCGGCGAGAACGCGCTGGAGCAAATTCGCCGCGAGCCGTTCGACCTGGTGGTGACGGTCATGCGGTTGGGCGACATGGACCCTTTTTCCTTCGGCCGCCAGGTGAAGGAGATCGCCCCCGGCCTGCCGGTGATCGGTCTGGCCTACAACACCCCCGAGCTGAAGCGCCTGCTGGAGCTGGATGACGGCAGCGCCCTGGAGAGGGTCTTCGTCTGGCAGGGTGACGGCCAGGTGCTGCTGGGCATCATCCAGTTCATCGAGGACCGCCGCAATGCCGCCGGCGACACGCGCTTGGCCGGAGTGCAGAACATCCTGTTGATCGAGGATTCCATCGGCTTCTACTCCTCCTACCTGCCGCTCATTTTTTCCGTGCTGCGCGATCTCACCGAGGCCCTGCTCAAGGAAGACCTCACCTTTACCCAGAGGCTGCTGCGCCAGAATGCCCGGCCGCGCGTGCACCTGGCGACGACCCACGAGGAGGCCGAGGCGGTTTTTGAGGAATTCCAGGACCATCTGCTGGGCATCATCACCGATGCCAGTTTTCCCCGCAACCGGACCGTCGATCCCCTGGCGGGGGTGCGCTTCGTAAAAAGCGTGCTGGTCAGGAAGCCCCATTTGCCCGTCCTGCTGCAATCGAGCGACGATGGGGCGGAAGTCATGGCGAGCACGGCCGGCATCCCGTTCCTGTCGAAGAATTCGCCGACGCTGCTGCGCGACCTGAACCGATTTCTCTCCAGCCACTTCGGGTTCGGCGACCTGGTGCTGCCTGGCGCCGGACCGGAGGCCGGGGCGAGATTCGCCAACCTGGACCAGCTGTTCTCGGCCTGCGGCGACCTGCCCGACGAGGCCGTGCGCCAGATGTTCACCTCCGGGGATCTGGACCGCTGGTTGCGCGCCCGCACGGAGTTTACCCTGGCCGATTCCCTGCAGCGGGACTTCGCCGCGGACACGCGGCCGGGCGCCCGCCTGAAACAGCTGATCGCCGCCTCGCGCGCCGCCAGCCGCCGCGGCTCCATCGTCCCCTACTCGCGGTCCTTTCATCAGGAGCATTCCCAGTTCAGCATTATCGGCTCCGGCTCCATCGGCGGCAAGGCCCGCGGCTTGGCCTTCATGGACCGTATCCTGGCCAGGCATTTCGCTCCGGGGAAGTTCCCGGGAGTGACCGTCTCCATCCCGCGCACGCTGGTGCTGGGGACCGACGTGTTCGACGACTTCATGAGGGAGAACGACCTGCTGCCGCAGGCCGTTCTTGACCATTCCGAAAGCCACATGGCCAACCTGTTCATCAAGGCCAGCCTGCCGGGCAAGATCGTCGGCGACCTGCGGGATTTCATCAAGAACGTCAAAGTGCCGCTGGCCGTCCGCTCCTCCAGCCTTCTGGAGGATTCCCTTTATCAGCCGTTCGCCGGCATCTACGCCACCAAGATGCTGCCCAACGATCAGGACAGCGACGACATCCGTTTCCTGAACCTGGTCAACGCCATCAAGTTCGTATTTGCCTCGACGTTCTTCCGCCAGGCCAAGGCCTACATCGGCAGCACGCCGCACCGGGTGGAGGACGAGAGGATGGCGGTCGTCATCCAGCCGGTCGTGGGCCGCCCGCACGCCGACTGCTTCTACCCCGATTTCTCCGGCGTGGCCCGCTCCTACAACTATTACCCCGTCGGCCAGGCCAAGCCTGAGGACGGCGTGGTCAACGTCGCTCTGGGGCTGGGCAAGACCGTCGTCGACGGCGGCGTTTCCCTGCGCTTCACCCCGGCGTTCGCCGGCATCCTGCCGCAGTTCACCTCGATCAAAGAGATGTTCCAGTTCTCCCAGCGCGACTTCTTCGCCGTGGCCATGCGCCGCGTGGCCTCGATCGCCTTCCTGGAGGAGGACCAGTACCTGGTCAAGTACGGGCTGGAAAAGGCGGAGAAGGACGGCGTCCTGGAATACCTGGCGTCGACCTATTCGCGGGAGAACGACGCGGTCTACGATGGCGTCAGTTTCCCCGGGCCGCGCATCCTCAACTTCGCCCACATCCTGAAGAACGGCGTCTTTCCCCTGGCCGCCATCGTGAGCGAGCTGCTGCAGCTGAGCCGCGAGGCGATGAACTGTGCGGTGGAGATCGAGTTCGCCGTGACGCTCGCCGGCCAGGACGTCTACCCCGCCCGCTTCAGCCTGCTGCAGGTGCGCCCGTTGGTCGTGCAGGACGATCTGGTCAAGGTGGAGCTGGACGACCGCCTGCGCATGTCGGCCTTCTGCTTCAGCGACCGGGTCCTGGGCAATGGCGTCACGCGCGACCTGCGCGACATCGTATTCGTCAAGCCGCAGGCTTTTGATGCCGCTCACAGCCCGCAGATCGCCGGCGAAGTCGGCCAGCTCAACTCCCGGCTGCACGCCGAGAACGCCCCCTACGTGCTGATCGGTCCCGGACGCTGGGGCAGCACCGATCCCTGGCTGGGCATACCCGTCAAGTGGAGCCAGATCAGCGGCGTGAAGGTCGTGGTCGAGGCCAGCCTGCCCAACATGAACGTCGACCCCTCGCAGGGGTCGCATTTTTTCCAGAACATGACCTCGCTGCGCATCGGCTACTTCACGGTGCCCATGGACCGTGACCATGGCTTCATCGACTGGCCTTGGCTGGAGGGCCTGCCCGTGGCCTCCGAGACCGATCACCTGAGACATGTCCGCCTCGACGAGGCCTTGGCGGTGATCATCGACGGCCGCAGGAGCCAGGGGGTCATTTTAAAACCCGGCGCCGCGGCGGCCGCCGTTTAAAATGGCCGACCGCTCGGACGATGGCGCCCGCCCCCTTGGGGGGCCATTCCTGTTCGCCAGCGACCTGCACGGCCGCGAAGACCGTTTTTATAAGCTTTTTTCCCTCGTATTGCAGGAGCGCCCCCAGGCGGTCTTCCTGGGAGGGGACCTCCTGCCCGCGGGCTCTTTGCTGTTTGCCGGGAGCGGTCCCGGGCGGGAAAACTTTCTGGAGGAGTTTCTGCTGCCGCGCTTGCGTTCGCTGCGCCGGGACCTGGAGGAAAGTTACCCGCGCTTTTTTCTGATCCTGGGCAATGACGATCCGCGTAGCGAGGAAGCCGCTTTGATCCACCATGAAAAAGAGGGGCTTTGGCAATATATCCATGGCCGCAAAGCGTCCTTGGGGCCTTATGCGGTTTTCGGCTATGCCGGCGTGCCGCCCACTCCTTTCGCCCTCAAGGACTGGGAACGTTACGACGTGTCGCGCTTCGTCGACCCGGGTTGCGTCCCCCCCGAGGAGGGACGATTCAGCATCGAGGTTGCCGATGGGGAAAAGGGCTTCCCCACCATCCAGGAGGATCTGGAAAAACTGGCCGGCGGCCAGTCTCTGGAAAATGCGATATTCCTGTTCCATTCCCCGCCCTATCGGACCGCCCTCGACCGGGCGGCACTGGATGGACGCCAGGTTGACGGCGCACCAATGGACGTGCATGTGGGCAGCATCGCCGTGCGGCGCTTCATCGAGGCGCGGCAGCCCCTCGTCACCCTGCACGGACATGTCCATGAGTCGTTCCGCTTGACCGGTTCCTGGCGGGAAACGATCGGCCAGACCCATTGTTTTTCCGCCGCCCATGACGGGCCCGAGCTGGCCGTCGTTGGCTTTGACCCAAAGGATCCGGCCAGAGCGCGCCGGAGCTTGTTTTGAAGCGGGAACGGGGGGCAGGGGATGCCGGCATGAGGATCTTTGTCCTGGCCAGCAGTCTGAGGCGGACCCAGGTTCGCCTCGGCTTGTCGCTGGCCGACATGCCCCGTTTCGTCCTCCAGCAAGGCTTCGCCGGCCTGGAGGTCTCCGACCGCCAGTTTGCCGGGCGCGGTGAAGCCGAGCTGCTCCGCTTTGCCGCCGCCTGCTCGCGGGCCGGCTGCGGCCTGCTGTTCGACATCAATGTCGATCTGACCGCGGAAAAAGACGCGCAGCGCGGCGCCGAGATCGCCCATGCCCGCGGCATGATCACCGCGGCGGCGCTGCTCGGTGCCGAGCGGCTGCGCATCTGTATCGGCGGCCAGTCGCTTTCGCTGCAGCGATTCTTCCGCCGCCGGCGCAACCGTCAGCGGGCCGGGCTGGACGACGTTCCCACCTCCGGCCCGTTGGCGCTTTTCGCCGGCAGCCGTCTCATGCGTTTCGGCCATGCTTGGCGAAAAAATCTGCCGGCACGGGTCCGCGGGCAGGAAAAAAAGATGCAGCGGGCCATTGAAGCGCTGCGGGAGCTCGCCGCCGAGGCCGGGGCGCGCCAGCTGCGCATCGGCATCGAGAATCACTGGGGGATCAGCGGTGATCCGGCCAATATCGCGCGCATCGTTTGCGCCGTCGATTCACCCTGGCTGGGCTCCTGTCCCGACCTGGGGAACTTTCCCCGCGGCGTCGACGCCGAGACCGGCCTGCGCCGGCTCGCCCGGTACGCCGTCATTGTGCACGCCAAGAGCTATGGTTTCGGTGCTGATGGCGGGGAAAAGCGCATCGATTACGCCCGGTTGCTGCCCCTTTTTCCCGCGGCGGGATTTGCCGGACCGGTCACGGTAGAATTTGAGGGTTTTGGTGACGATCTCGCCGGCTGCCTGCAGACGCGCGCCCTTGTCCTGCGTCATTGGCCTGCCGGACCCGCAGCGCGGGGTTAGTGGTTCTTCAGGGGCAGCAGCCGCGCCGCGTCGGTGACCGCCCCGATCTTTACTGCGTAGCTGGTCTTGTTGGCGATATCCTCGTCGGTGAGCAGGTGGTAGTCGACCAGACCGTTGGCCTGGTAGCCGGTGCGCGAGAAGTTGATCTCGGCCAGGCACAGGCTCCAGCCCTCCAGCCACAGGACGAGCTGCTGCTTCTGCTCGTCGCTGCCCTGGAAATGGATCAGCAGGTCGATGTCGCTGCCCGGGCCGGCCGTGGCGTTCTTGGTGGAGCCGAAGACGTACATGGCCTTGACGCCGAAGCGCTCGCCGTCGAGCTGGCTGGCCATGCGCTCGGCCATGCGCAGCCGCCAGTGCCAATGGTCATCGCTGGGGGTCTCCGGCGGCTCTTTCCTTTCAGGGGAATCGGTCGCGGCCGAGGTCGGCGTGGCGATGTAGCCCAGCGCCTCGCCCTGGTCGGCGTTCATCGCCACCCGCAACACCTTGCCGCCGGTCACGTGAGGGACGTCGATGACGCGCACCGTTTCGGCCAGCGCGGCCGAATCCGGTAGGATCTCCGCCAGGTAGTTGCGCGCCCCGAGCAGGAACTTCTCGTTGAACTCGATGCCCGGGTCGTCGGGATAAAGTGGCAGGTAGCGGATCGACGACTCGACCAGGTCCTGGAAGAAATGGGTGCCGAAGGAAAGCTCGGGTACGTAATTGCCCTTCTTGCGGGCGATCTCGATCAGGGCTGCCGTGTTGTTGAAGTCGGAGTAGGTGACCGGCACGCCGAGCTTGATGTCGCCGCGGCTGCCCCAGCGCCCGGGACCCATGAGGATGAACTGCCGCTTGGGCAGCAGGCTGTTCAGCTTGCCCACCACCCGGCCGACTTCGAGCATCTTCTCGCTGCTTTCCAGTTGGCTGTATTTGTCCGGGTCGACGTAGACGATGTGGGTGATGTCGGGCAGTTTGCCGTTGGAGATGTAGCGGTTGGCGGAGAAGATGATGCGCTCCTCGGCGATGTCCTTGGGGATGGGGCTGGAGACGTTGCCGGCGGTGGACGCCTGCGGCCGGCATTGCAGCAGGTAGAGCTGGCGGCCGTCATGGGCGAACTCGATGTCCACCGGCGTGTTCATCTTCTCCTGCAAGGTCTTGAGGATCATCTGCAGCTGCTTGATGAACGGCGTGCGCGTGATCAGTCCCTCGAAGGTGACGAACAGGTTCGCCTTGTCGAAGTCGAGATTTAAGGCCGACGGCGAGTATATGTGGTCATCCTCGTAAACGGAAACGATCTTCTCGATCCCCTTGTACTCGCGGCCGCACTCACGGAGCAGGGCGGGGATCTCCTTGGTCTCGAAGGTGCCGGTCTTCAGGTTGATGACGTCGATGCGCCGCGGCGAGTAGCGCATGGTCTCCTCGGCGGTGACGTTGACGCGCAGGTTGGGGATGCCCGGGGAGATCAGGATCGGGTAATCGTCGCTGACCCGGTCCACGGCGCGGGTGCCCAGGCCGGGAACAAGGCGGGCCAGCCCGTCCTCGCGCTTGATGCGCGATGACCAGCGGAACTCGTTGTGGCTGAAGGCGACGCCGGCGAAGGCGGGAAGAAAGTAATCCCCCACTCTCTGGCCGACCACCTCCTGGATCATGATGCCCATCTCCTCGTGGAAGTCGAGCAGCCCGCGCTCGGCGCGGTACTCGATGGGGTCGGGGCCGAAGATGGAGGCGTACACTTCGGCGATGGCGTCAGTAAGGGCATCCAGCTTCTCCTGCTTGGTTCCGGTGTTGGCCAGGAACAGGCTTTTGTACTTCCCGGAGAACGCCGTGCCCATGCGGTCCTCCAGCAGGCTGGAACTGCGCACGATCAGCGGCTTGTCGCCCAGGTCGTCGAGGGCCATGGACAGGCCCTTGATGATCTCGACCGGGAAGTGCGAGTTCTTCATCAACTGGATCACGTTCTGGTACTCCAGGCGGATCTGGTCGATCTCCTTGTACTTCTGCTCGTTCACTTCCTCCAGGTTGTTGTAGCTGAGGAAGCTCATGATGGCATCGGTGGTGATGTACCAGGTTTTTGGATAATTCAGCTCATTGAGGATCGCGGAATGCTCACCCGGTTGGGAGAGGATCTTCTGCGCCAGAAACAGCCCGGCGCTCTTGCCGCCCAGGCGGCCGTAGCCGTTGGCAGGATAGATGATCTTTTGCACCAGGTCGTAAAAATGGCGCACCTCGATGTGGTTCTTGGCGATGTTGATGAAATCGAGGTGGTCGGAGAAAAAACGGCGGATCAGCGAGACGCGCAATCCCTTCTCCATGGGCGGCGACAGTTCGTAGTTGCCGCCGGAGATGTAGTGGTAGTGGGTGATGGCGTTGATGACGTCGACCAGGGGCATGTCGATGTTGTTGATGGCCTTGCTCAGGAAGCCGGCCTTGTCCTCCTGGATCCACTTCTGGATGTTGCCCAGGATCTCCTTGTCGGTCAGGTAGCGGGCGGCAATGCGGAAGGTCTTGTCGCTGAGCTCCAGGAGTTCCAGCTGCGAGCGCCTCTGGCTGGGGCGGTTGACGTCGTCGCTCATCTCGGCCTGGGGGGCGGCCTGGTCCTTGCTCAGCGATTTCAAGAGCTCCTTGGCTTCCGCCACGCCGCTCCAGAAAAGGTGATAGACCATCTTGCGGCTCAGGTGGATGTAGAGGTTCTGGTCGGTGCGCCGCAGCAGGTCGACGATCACCATCCACTCTTTCTTGTTCTTTTCACTGAGGTCCTTCTGGGCGGTCTGCCATTCGCGGGACACCTGCTCGAGCTTCAGGTGCAGAATGGTGCGGCCGATGCGCTCGGCGATGGTCTGCAGCAGCTTGTGCTCGTCCTTGAGGAAGTAGCTGTTCTCTGTCTGCGGCACTTCGCTGGCATATGAGACCTCGATGCTTCCGACCACCTTTTCGTCCACCCGGATCTCGGCGCTCTGGGTGCGCGGCGATTCCTGGAAGCCGGGGCTTCGGAAGGTCTTGTCGTCGTAGACGATCCGGATCTGGCAAATCTCGGGGAACTGGTAGCCCGAAGGGATGGTCTGGATCAATTGGGCGAAGATCTCCTCAAGGGGAAGGTTGGTCCGGGTCAGCAGCTCCTCGACCCGGTAGAGGCAGTTGAGTTCCTTGGCCCGCTCGCGCATGTCATTGAGCAGCTTGTCGATCGAGTTTTGCGGATTGTCCATCGCCCCCCCTGTTCCTGAAATAAAAAAGGGGGACGCTGCCCGGCGTCCCCCTTTGCGTGGATCCGAACTACACCCAGCCGCGCAGCTTGCAGGCCTGGGCGACGCGGTTGACGGCGATCATGTAGGCGGCGTCGCGCATGTAGACCTTCTTCTGCTGGGCCAGCCCGAAGACGGCGTGAAACGCCGAGGTCATGATGTTGTCGAGCTTGCTCAGAACCTCTTCCTTGGTCCAGAAGTAGTTCATGTTGCACTGGACCTGCTCGAAGTAGCTGCAGGTGACCCCGCCGGCATTGGCCAGGAAGTCGGGGATGACGAAGATGTTCCTTTTCTTGAACATCTCGTCGGCCTCAGGCGTGGTCGGGCCGTTGGCGCCCTCGGCGACCACCTTGACCTTGTCCGAGATCTTCTTCATGGTCTCGGCGTTGATCTGGTTCTCCAGGGCGGCCGGCACCAGGATGTCGACATCCTGCTGGATCCAGGCCTCGGCGTCGGCNNTGCTCTCCTTCTGGTCCCAGCAGGAAACGCAGACGGCCTTGCCGCCGTATTCCTGGTAGAGCCTGACGGCGTACTGCGCGACGTTGCCGAAGCCCTGGAAGGCGGCGGTCGTCTTCTTGATGTCGAGGCCCAGCTCGTTCAGGGCCTCGCGCAGGGTGTAGACGACGCCGAAGCCCGTGGCCTCCGTGCGGCCCAGCGAGCCGCCCATGCCCACCGGCTTGCCGGTGATGAAGCCGGGGTGCTTGGCGCCGGTCAGCATCTCGTATTCGTCCATCATCCAGATCATATGCTGGGCGTTGGTCATGACGTCGGGGGCCGGAACGTCCTGAAGCGGGCCGACGTTGCGCACGATCTGGCGCACCCAGCCGCGGCAGATCTGCTCCTGCTCGCGATTGGAAAGGTTGTGCGGGTCGCAGATGACGCCGCCCTTGCCGCCGCCCAGCGGGATGTCGACGACCGCGCACTTCCAGGTCATCCAGGTGGCCAGGGCCTTGACGGTGTCGATGGTTTCCTGGGGGTGGAAGCGGATGCCGCCCTTGCAGGGGCCGCGCGAGTCGTTGTGCTGCACGCGGAAGCCCTGGAAGACCTTCACTGTGCCATCGTCCATCTTGACGGGGATGGCGAAATGGTACTCGCGCAGCGGGTTGCGCAGCAGGTCGCGGGTGGCCGGATCCAGGTCCAGCTTCTCGGCGACGTTGTCGAATTGGGTTTGCGCCATTTTGAAGGCGTTGAATGATTTATCAGCCATGCGGGTTACCTCCTTGGGTTAGTTTTGGCTGCCGATATTGTATCACGTTTGCCGGCGATTTGTAAATAGTTTACTCTGTAACGATACAGGGTCCGGTCGGAGCCGCATTTCCCCGACTTTTACCGTCATGCGAAGAAAAAACGGTCTTTCTTGAAGTCGACATGAACCGCAGCGCCGGGGGCCAGGCGGCCTTCCAGGATCATCAGCGAGAGCTGGTCCTGGATCTCCTGCTGGATGACGCGGCGCAGCGGCCGGGCGCCCAGCTGCGGATCGAAGCCCGCCTCGGCCAGGCGGGCGACGGCCGCCGGCGAAACCGTCAGGGCGATCTTCTGGGTCGCCAGAAGCTCCTGCAGGTGGCCGATCTGCAGCGCGGCGATCTGCTGGATATTCTCCGGCGTCAGCGGCCTGAAGGTGATGATCTCGTCGATGCGGTTGAGGAATTCGGGCTTGAAAAATTTGAACAGCAGTCCGTGCAGCTGGGTCTTCATGTGGTCGTAATCGCTTTCTTCCTGGATGATCTCCGATCCCAGATTGGAGGTCATGATGACGATGGTGTTGGTGAAATTGACGGTCTTGCCCTTGGCGTCGGTGAGCCGGCCGTCTTCCAGAATCTGCAGCAAGATGTTGAAAACATCGCCATGGGCTTTTTCGATTTCATCGAGCAGGATCAGGGCGTAGGGCTTTCTTTTGATCGCCTCGGTCAATTGGCCGCCTTCCTCGTAGCCGATGTAGCCGGGAGGGGCTCCGGTCAGCTTGGCGACCGAGTGCTTTTCCATGTATTCGGACATGTCGATGCGCACCATGGCCCGCTCGCTGTTGAAGATAAATTCGCTCAGCGCCTTGGCCAGCTCGGTCTTGCCCACGCCGGTGGGGCCGAGAAAGATGAACGAGCCCAGCGGGCGGTGCGGATCCTGCAGGCCGGCGCGCGAGCGGCGCACGACGCGCGCGACCGCCTCGACCGCCTCGTCCTGGCCGATGATCCGCTCTTTCAGGAGCCCCTCCATCTGCAGCAGCTTTTCCCGCTCGCCGCCCAGCAGCTTGCTGACCGGGATGCCCGTCCATTTGGAAACGATCTCGGCGATATCCTCCTCGGTGATTTCTTCGGTCAGGATCTTTTTCTCTTTCTGCAGCAGGGAAAACTGCGCCTGGACCGTCTCGCTTTCCTTCTTCTTCTCGGGAAGCCGGCCATACTGGATCTGCGAGGCCAGCTCGTAGTCATTGCGCCGCTCGGCGTCCTGTTGCTGCAGGCGCAGCCGGTCGATCTCCTCTTTGAGGTCGCGCAGCTTGCGGATCAGCTCCTTCTCCTTTTGCCAGTGGGTCCTGATCCTGTCGCGCTGGATCTTCAGCCCGTCGAGATCGGCCAGAAGAGCCTTCAGCTTGCCCTTGGCGTCCGCGCTGCCCTCTTTCTTCAGCGCCTGGCGTTCGATCTCCAGCCGGGTGATGCGCCGCTCCAGTTCATCCAGCTCTTCGGGCTGGGAATCCATCTCGATGCGCAGCTTGGATGAAGATTCGTCGACCAGGTCGATGGCTTTGTCGGGCAGGAAGCGGTCGCTGATATAGCGGTTGGACAGGGTGGCGGCGGCGATCAGGGCGGCGTCGGTGATCTTGACGCCGTGATGGATCTCGTATTTTTCCTTCAGGCCGCGCAGAATGGAGATGGTCTCCTCCACCGTGGGCTCCTTGACCAGTACGGGTTGAAAGCGCCTTTCCAGGGCCGGGTCTTTCTCGATGTACTTCTTGTATTCGTTCAGGGTCGTGGCGCCGATGGCACGCAGTTCGCCGCGGGCCAGGGCGGGCTTGAGCATATTGGAAGCATCCACCGCCCCCTCGGCGGCGCCGGCGCCGACGATGGTGTGCAGCTCGTCGATGAAAAGAATGATCTGTCCCTCGGACTCGGTCACCTCCTTGATCACGGCCTTCAACCGGTCTTCGAACTCGCCGCGGTACTTGGCTCCGGCCAGCAGGGTGCCGATGTCCAGGGTGACCACTTTCTTGTCCTTGAGCATCTCGGGCACGTCGCCCTGGACGATGCGCAGCGCCAGCCCTTCGGCGANNTGGTGCGCCGCACCAGCACCTGCATGACGCGGCGGATCTCCTCGTCGCGGCCGATGACCGGGTCGAGCCTGCCGTCGCGGGCCAGCTGCACCAGGTCACGGCCGTAGCGCTTCAGGGCCTGGAATTTCTCCTCGGGGCTGGGGTCGGTGATGGTCCGGCTGCCGCGGAGCTCCATCAGCGCCTTCAGGAATATTTCGCGGCTGATGCCGAAGCGCTTCAGCACCCTGGCGGCGGCCTCGTTGAGGTCCATGATCGCCAAAACCAGGTGCTCGGTCGAGATGTATTCGTCCTTGAACTGGCCGGCGATGGCGCGGCCCTGCTGGATGGCCTTCTTCAGCGCGCCGCCCAGGTAGGGCTCAGATCCCTGCACCTTGGGCAGGCCCTCGATCTCCTTGTCCAGCTCCGCGTTCAGTTGCGCCTCGTCCACGCCGATCTTCTTGAATGTTTCGCCGACGATATTCGCCGGCACGGCCAGGATGGCCTTGACCAGGTGCAGCGGTGCGATCTCCTGGTTGCCGTGCTCGCCGGCAAGGCGGACACTGTCCTGGATGGCCTGGTCGGCCTTCAACGTGAAATGCTCTTGGTTCATGGCGCCTCCGTACCCCCCTATTATATAATAACCCGCGGGGCGCTTGGCAAGAGGCCGCCGGTTCCGGCCCGCTTTTTTGACAATTGATTTTTAACATTATATCATGAGGGCCGGCTTCACAGAGGAGGAATCATGTCGCGATACGCTTTGCTTTCACTGGGTTTGGTTTTTCTGTTCGCCGCCCCGATCGTTGCCGGCACCCTGGCCGGGATCACCTTGCCCGACACCATCGATGTCGACGGCCAGATGCTTGTCCTTAACGGCATGGCCCTGCGCAAGAAGGTCGTTTTCAAGGTTTATGTGGCCGGGCTTTACCTGGCAGAGAAGGAAAAGAGCGGCGAAAAGATCCTGGCCGCCGACGCTTCGCGCTGTACCGTCATGCACTTCTTGCGCAGCGTCAAAGCCAATCAGGTCAACGAGGCCTGGTATGAAGGCCTGGAGGCCAATACCCCGGGCTATTCCGCCCAGTTGAAGCAGCAGTTCGACGAACTGGCCGCGTTGATGGAAGGCTTCAAGGAAGGCGACAAGCTGGTCTTCACCTACAAGGCCGGTGTCGGCACCGAGGTCAAGGTAAAGGGAGTCGTGAAAGGCACCCTGGGTGACAAAGCCTTCGCCGACGCCCTGTTCGCCTGCTGGATCGGCAAGAAGCCGGGCCCGGGAGAAAAATTCAAGGCAGGCTTGCTGGGCCTGTAAGCCGGGGCGCGATCACTTCATGGCCACTGCGGTCGAAGGCCAGGAGAAGAGTTCTCTCTACCCAGGGGAGAAAAAGCGTCCGTTCCGAGGCTCTCAGCGGCCATTGCGCCCGCTGCTGCTGCTGGCCGGCCTGGCCGTTGTCCATTGCCTGAACCTTTTCATGCAGTGGACGCTGATCAGCCGCGAGCTGGCCCGGAAGCCGTCTTTCCACTCCCCGGAATACACGTTTCTGGGCTTTTCTTCCCTGCACCGCAAGGAGCTCGCGGCGATCGCCCGCCTGCCGAACTCGGCCCCGGCGGGCCGGGTCTTCGCCTATTTCGATTTCCTCCACCCTGCGGTATTCCTGGCCTGGAACAACGCCGGCGCCGGGGAATTTTTCGACCTGGGCCCGGTCCTGGTCGCCCTGCCCGCAGGCGCCAGCCGCATCGCTTTTCTACCGGGATCGGTTTTTTTGCTTGCGCAGGGGGGGAGATCGGCGGTGAGGAGCTTCGGCGGATCGATCGGCGGTGACATCCGGGCCCGGGCCTTGAACAGGGATGGTGCCGGCGGCAGTGACTTGTCCGCGTCTTTCGTCGTCAAGGCGGCGGAAAGGTCGCCCTCCCTGAGGGTTCCCTACCTGGTCTATTTTTTTCTGCCGCTGGTGCTGATCGTCATCGCCGTCGCCACGTCCGGCGCGGGCATGGCGGCGGCCTTTTTCTATTACGCCGGGATGTTCTTCCTTTTCGATTTCGAGAAGCTTTTCGTCACCGTCCCCCTGGCCCGGCTGTTCGACGTCCTGGGTGTCGAGCTCCCCGCTCCCTGGATCAAGGTGCTGGCCGTGTGCATGGCGCTCTCTTTCCTGGCCGCCGCCGTTTACGGGTTGCTGCGCTGGAAGAGCCGGGAGATGCCGCCCAGCGGCAAGTGGATCGTCTGCTTCTTCATTCTGCTGCCGCTCGCTCTTTTTTTCTGAGCCGCCGCCGGGATTATTTATTTTCCTTATTCAAAATGTCGATGACCCGCTTGACCTGCTGCAGCTTGTCGATAGGGGCGACGAGAATGCCGTTGGCCGTGTCGATCACCGCGACCCGTTCCAAGCCGATCACGGCCAGCGGCTTTTTTCCGCAGGAGAAAATCAGCGAATTGTGGGAGTCGATGGCGATGGCCCGGCCGCGGCTCACGTTGCCCAGAAGGTCTTT
Organism: Candidatus Aminicenantes bacterium UBA2190; assembly: GCA_002335385.1. Taxonomy (GTDB): domain Bacteria; phylum Acidobacteriota; class Aminicenantia; order UBA2199; family UBA2199; genus UBA2199. Next base: position 60,862 of record DCVK01000021.1, on the reverse strand, counting down.
TTCGTTCATTTCATAGACGGAAGACCAGGAGCCGACATCGTTCCAGGAGAACTCGGCCTTGAACATGACCACTTCCTTCATTTTCTCCATCAGGGCGTAATCGATCGATTCCGGGATCACCGCCCTGTAGATCTTCGCAAATTGCCCTTTCCGGCCAATGGCTTGTTCGAGTTTCAGGTATTGTTTTCCGTAATAAGGGGAATATTGCTTGATGAATTCCTTGAAAAACGACAGTTGATAGACGAACATCCCGGAATTCCAGTAATAATTGCCTTTTTCCAGGTATTCGGTCGCGGTTTTGTGGTCCGGTTTTTCCTTGAACTGCTTGACCGGATAAAATCCCCCCTTCTGCTTGCTTTCAGTGAAATGAATGTAGCCGTACCCGATATGCGGCTCACTGGGCCTGATGCCGGCGGTGACGATGCAGCGGTTCTCGGCGTGATCGAGTGCGGCGGTCAGTTGGACGGCGAAAGCCTTTTCATCGGCGATGTAGTGGTCGGCCGGGACCACGAGCAGTCTGGCGCCGGGATCGATGCGCGAGAGGACGATGTTGGCCTGGATGAGCGCCGGGGCGGTGTTGCGCGGGGCCGGCTCGGCGATGTAATTGCGGCGGGGGAAGCCTGGCAGGCACTGGCGCACGGCCGGCAGGTATTTCCGGTCGGCGATGACGAAGATGTTCTGCGCCGGGATGAATTTCCGCAAGCGCCGGTAGGTTTGCGTGATCAGCGGCTGTTTGCCCACCACCGGAAGGAACTGCTTGGGCTTCTCGCCCGTGCTCCAGGGCCAGAAGCGCGTCCCCTGACCGCCGGCCATGATCAGCGCGAAGTGATTCTTTTTCATGCTGCTAAATTATCACACCCGCGCCCGCAAAACAAATGATGGTGAGCCGACGAGCCGGGCGATTGAGTTTTTTTTTGCTCCATGTTACCGTAAACGGGCGTCAGTTCGTTCATGGAGGCAAGAATGATCAAAAAAATAGAGAAGCCGGCCATCATCGCCGCGGCGGGGGACAAAAAAAAATTGATCCAGGAATATTTCGGCCTGGTGAATACCCAGGACGAGAATGTCAGCATCGCCGTGATGCGCAGCCCGTCGGGCTGGGTCGAGCCGGGGCAGATGCCTGAATTCGATGAGTACACCGTTGTTTTGAAAGGCCTATTGCATGTCATATCTCACCACGGCATGTTCGACATCCGGCCCGGGGAGGGGATTATGGTGCCCAGGGGCGAGTGGGTGCGCTACAGCACCCCGGGTCCCGAGGGCGCCGAGTATGTCGCCGTCTGCCGGCCCGCCTTTTCCACCGCCACCGTTCACCGCGACGAATAGGCGCCGGCACGACCTAAGTGAAATGACGGCCGATCTCCCGGCACAGAAGCGGATAAAGGATTTTGTTGGCCGCCAGGACCGTGCTGGTGCGCAGGCCCAGTTCTTTCCCTGAAAAGTCGCCGGTCAGGCCTCCGGCTTCCTCGACGATCAGCTTGCCGGCCATGAAGTCCCAGGGCAGTAGATGCGCTTCCCAGAAGAAATCGTAGCGGCCGCAGGCGGTATGAGCCAGGTCCAGTGCCGCCGAGCCGCAGCGGCGCATGTCTTTGCACCTCGCCATCAGGGCGCGGAAGGCCCCGGCATAGGCCGGCCGCTGCTCGGGGGCCTTGAACGGAAAGCCGGTCGCCCCCAGAGCTTGGGCCAGTTTCACCGCCGGGCTGACCCTGATCGGCCGGTCGTTCAAGAAAGCGCCCTGGCCCAAGACGGCGTGAAAGCACTCTTGTGACAGCGGATCGAAGATCAAGCCCAATTGGAGTTGGCCACTTTTCAGCAGGGCCAGCGAGACGGCGAAATGGGGAATGCCGTGGATGAAGTTGGTCGTGCCGTCGAGTGGGTCGATCACCCACAGCCATTCGCCTGACGCCTTTGAGTACCCCGTCTCCTCGGCCAGGATGCGATGGGAGGGGAAATATTTCGCGATGACCCGTTGAATGGCCGTCTCGGCCTCGAGGTCGATGCGGGTGACGAAATCGTTCTCTCCCTTGCCATGGATATCTTCAGCCGCCAGCGTGCGGAAGTTACCGGTGATGATTTCTCCCGCCTTGCAGGCGGCTTCCCGGCCGACCTCCAGCAGAACATCGATCGTGTTGTTCTCTTGCATCGGAACACGGTAGCAAATTCTCTCTGCGATTTCAATTTCTCCTCGGTCGCGGCCCGAACTGGATCCACCGCTGACATGGCCAATATGATATGATCTTTGCATCCCGACAGGGAATGCAGGAAGGATGAAGGAGCCAGTGCATGAACAAAGCGAGCGCGAAAAAGTTTCTGCTGACCGTATCCGTGGCGATGGGAGTTGCGGCAATCTGGGGGTATTTTTCTGATCTGCGGCAGGGCAAACCCGGATGGTTCTTCTTGCGCCTTGGCGTTTTCACCGTGGCCGGTGTTCTGGCAGCCTGGAGAGACTGGCGCCGGGGAAAAAGGCATTAAGTCAATTTGTGACAGGGTTTTGTGCATGCCCGCGCGCAGGACCCTTTCTTGCTTGACTAATTGCGGATTGCCATTTAAAATCGGATCAAGAGTTTTGGGAAAGCATCGTCCGCAACGTCAATGCACGTGAACGAAAAAACCGCAGGCAAAAGCATCTACTTCATTGCTCCCTCGACCCGATTGACGGAGCAGGACCTGCCGCTGTTGAAAAACGCCATCCATCTCCTGCGCGGCGGCCTGGGAAGCGGCAAGATCGCCCTGAGCGCCCACCTGTTCACCAGGGATGAACAGATCGACCATGTCACCGCATCGACCGCGGAGCGCTCCCGGGAATTCAAGGAGGCCATCCGCGAGCACGACATCATAATCTCCATAGCGGGGGGGACGGGGGCGGAGGACCTGCTGCTGACCCTCGACCGGGCCGATTTCCGCTGCATCAGGAAAAGGAGGCCTCTTTTCATCGGTTTTTCCGATTTTTCCATCCTGCTGAACGAGGCCTATTCCCGCTGCCGGGTCCCGGGCATTCTTTTCCCCTGCCTGAGGCTGAACGAAGGCAATGTCGGCGAACTCATTGCCCTGATCCAGGGGAACGAGGTCATGTACCGGGGCTCGGCCTGGCTCTCGGACCCGCCCCCCGAGAGGGTGAGCGGGGTCCCCATCGGCGGCAACCTCACGACCTTCGTCAATTTCCTCAACCGCCTGAACCCCCCGCGGCCGGGGTGGCGGGGCCTCATCCTGTTCATCGAAGACGTCGGCATCGACATCGAGGACCTGCACCGCCTGCTGGCGGCGCTGCGGCGCCACCGAGTTTTCAGTAACATCAAGGGGCTGGTGATCGGCTCGCTGGCCGGGGACCTGAACTCCCCGGCCGGCGGCGAATTCCAGGATCAGGCGCTCTCCTTCATCATGGCCTATCTTGCCGGCGTCCTGAAGAAGCGCCGGGAACAGAATTCTCCCCTGCCGATCATGGTCATGCGTGAATTTGCCCACGACACCACCCGGGGCCTTCCCGCCGTCCCTGTCGGCGGCCTGGCCTCACTCTCCGCTTCCCTGGATGCCGTCTTTCGCCTCAAGTGAGAAAACACCCATGGCAATGAAGGGGCTTCTGGTCGTCATCCCCCACAGCGGCATCATCATCCCGGCCGAGATCGCGCAGGACAGCCTTTCCGAGCATTTCCCCCAAATGCTGCGCAACGTGGACTGGTACACCGAGTGGCTCTATGATTTCCGCGACCTGCTGGGCAACCGCCAGATCGTATTTCCCTGCTGCAGCCTGATCCTGGAGGCCAACCGCCACCCGGATCGCCTGGACGACTGCGTCCCCTTGCGCGACGTGCTGGGGCAGCCGGTCTATAAAAGCGGCCGGGAGCCAGCGCCGGATCTGCGTCTGGCGCTTGTCGACAAGTACCTGCGCCCCTTCCACGCGGCCATTGCCGGCCATGTCGCCGCCGGAGCCCGATTCCTGCTGGACGGCCATTCCACCGTGACGGCCCGGGGCATGGCCGACAACCAGATCGATGTCATGAATTTCCAGCACTCGCCGCTGGATGACGGCCCGGTCGTTTTTTCTCCCCAGGATTATGCCGAGACGTACGCCGAAGAGCTGCGCCGGCGCCTTCCTGAAGTGAACGTCACGGTCAACGCTTCGGAATATTTCCATGTCTACGGCCATGTCGCCGCCGCCCACTCACTGAATGCCCGGGCAGCGGCGGGCAACGGGGTCCCGGCGCTGGTCCAGGAGACCAATGAGCACCTGTTCGTGAATCCCGACCACACGCCCGACGTGAACGCCCTCAACCGCCTGCGCAAGGCCTTCGCCCTTTCCCTTGCCGCCGCCTGGGAGCGTGTCCGCTGATGCCGCTTCCGGTTTTTTGAAAACCGCAGCGGTTGTACTATAATGGCGCCATGCCCAGGAAGATCGCCGTCGTTGTGCAGCGCTACGGCTTGGAGATCAACGGCGGGGCCGAGTACCACGCCCGCCTGATCGCCGAGCGCTTGAACCGCCATTTCACCGTCGAGGTCTTCACCACCACCGCCAGCGACTATGTTACCTGGGCCCACCACTACCCCGAGGGGCGGGAGGAGCTGAACGGCATCCCGGTTCACCGCTACCGCGTGCGCCGTCCCCGCGACCCGGAGTCGTTCGGCCGCATCCAGGAACGGGTCTTCGAGGAGGAGCATCTCCTGGCCGACGAGATCCGCTGGCTGGAAGAGGAGGGACCGCTGGTCCCCGGACTGCTCAGCGACCTGGAAAAGCGGGAAGGGGAGTTCGCCTATTTCCTTTTTTTTTCCTATCGCTATTATCACTCTTTTCACGGGGTCAAGCGGTTCGCCGCCAAGGCCATCCTGGTCCCCACCGCCGAACACGACCAGGTCATCTACCTCGGCCTGTTCAGGGAGTTCTTCAACCTGCCGGCGGCGATCGTCTACAATTCGCCGGAAGAGAAGGATCTGATCCACCGCGTGTCGGGCAACCATGCCGTTGCCGCCGACGTGGTCGGCGTCGGCTCCGAGGTGCCGGACGAATTCGATGCCGCGGGGGCCTGCCGGCGCCTGGGCATCGCCGGCCGCTATGTCGTCTACATCGGCCGCCTCGACGAGAACAAGGGGGTGCCCGAGCTGTTCCGCTTTTATCAGCGGCTGAGTGCCGGGGAAGAGACGGAATTGAAGCTGGTCCTGGTCGGCAAGGCCTATGTGCCGGTCCCCGATCATCCCGGCATCATCCACGTGGGTTTCCAGGAGGACCGGGAAAAGTACGGCCTGCTGGCCGGAGCCGAATTCCTGGTCATGCCCTCACAGTACGAATCGCTCTCCATGGTGGCCCTGGAGGCCTGGGCTACGGGCAAGCCGGTCCTGGCCAACGGCCGCACCGAGGTGCTGCGGGGTCAATGCCGGCGCAGCAACGCCGGGCTGTGGTACGCGGACTATGAAGAGTTCCGGGCGGCGTTCCTGGCCTTGAGCCATGACGCCGGGCTGCGCCGGCGGCTCGGCAGCAACGGCAAAAAGTTCTTTCAGGAGAATTATTCCTGGGAGATCATCGAGAAAAAATACCTCAACCTCATCGCCGGTCTGGATGGGAGAAGATAGGCCGGCCGCCGCCGGCGCCTCATGTCGGGATCTGGTATTTCCTGATCTTCGCCAGCAGGTTGACCCGCGATATGCCCAGGATCTTCGCGGCCTGGCTCTTGTTCCCGCGGGTGGAGGCCAGGACCTTGCCGATCTGCTCCTTCTCCATCTCGCTCAGCGACAGCAGCGGCCGGCCTGCGGGGGTTGTCTCCTGGAGTGTGGAATTCTCCAGGAAATAGTGGGGCAGCGATTTCTTTTGCAGCTCCGTTCCCGACTCGATGATGACGGCGCTGTTGATGATGTTCATCAGCTCGCGGATGTTCCCCGGGTACTCGTAGCGGTTCAGCAGGCGCATGGCCGTGTCCGCGATCTTCTGAATGTTCTTCTGGTTCTGCTCGCTGTATTTGGCCAGAAAATGCTGGCACAACAGCGGGATATCCCCTCTCCGTTCGCGCAGCGGCAGGAGATAGACCGAGCTCATGTTCAGCCGGTAAAAAAGATCCTTGCGGAAATTCCCTTTCTTCATCTCGCGCAACAGGTCCTTGTTGGTGGCGGCGAGGATGCGGACGTCCACCTTCTGGTTCTTGGTCGATCCCAGTCTGAAAAATTCCCCTTCCTGGAGAACGCGCAGCAGCTTCACCTGGATCGGCAGTGCCAGCTCGCCGATCTCGTCGAGGAACAGCGTCCCCCTGTCCGCCGCCTCCAGAAATCCCTTTTTGGCGGTGCTGGCGCCGGTGAACGCCCCCTTGTCGTGGCCGAAAAATTCCGAAGAGAAGAGTTCGTTGGCGAAGGTCCCGGCATTGACCGCCACGAAGTTCTCGTCACGGCGGTGGCTGATGCGGTGAATGGCCTTGGCGATCAGCTCCTTGCNNTCCTTGCCGGTGCCGCTCTCGCCCCAGATCAGGATGCTGTTGTCGGGCTGGGCCATTTTCTCAACCATCTGGAACATGGCGATCATGTCGGCGTTCTGGGTGATGATGTCCTCGAAGGCCTCCTTGAACTTCAGCTGCTCCCGGGACAGTTTGGCTTCCGCCGCTGTCGCCCCGCGGGACTTGCGGGTTTCCAGGACGGTGGTGATGACCTTGAGAAGCTGGTCATTGTCCACCGGCTTGGTCAAATAGTCGAACGCGCCAAGTTTCATGGCCGAGACGGCCAGCTCGACGTCTTCCACGCCGGTCAGCACGATGGTCTCAATATCGATGCTTTTTTCCTTGATGAATTTCAGGATATCCAAGCCGCTCACGTCGGGCATGTCCATGTCCAGAAGCAGCAGGTCGTAGTTGTTGGCCTTCAATTCCTGGAAGGCCTTGGCGCTGTTGACCAGGGTGGCGATCTCATAGGCGCCGGTCTGCAGCAGCATGATGTTCAGGTAATTCAATACCGCCTGATCGTCGTCGATGGCCAGGATTTTTTTCATGATGCTTCCTTCGCCGTCACCGGGATGTGGACCGAGAATGTCGTGCCGGCGCCGGGTTTGCTTTCCACTTCGATCCGCCCCTTGTGTTCCTTGATGATGCCGTAGGCGATGGAAAGGCCGAGCCCGGTCCCGCCCTGATTGCGCTTGGTGGTAAAAAAGGGGTCGAATATCTGCTTCAAGTTTTTTTCGTCAATCCCCTTGCCGTCATCGCTGATGCGCAGCAGGGTTTCGCCTTCCTTTTCCAGGTAAGCCGTCTGGATGACGATGGCGCCCATTTTCTTGTCGATCGCCTGCGAGGCATTGATCAGTATGTTGACCACCACCTGCTCCAGGCGCTGAAAGTTGCCCTTGACCTTGGGGATGCCCGCAGCGAGATCCAGCCTGACCTTGGCCTTGCGGCCGATCTGATTGGCCACCAGGCGCAGGCAGCTTTGGATGATCTCATTGAGGTCCACCTCGTCGTTCAGGACCCCGTCGTCCCGCTTGGCGAACTTGCGCAGCCCCTCGACGATCGTCTTGATGCGGTTGGCGCCCTGCGCCATGTCCTCCAGGAGGATCAGGATGTTGCCGCGGAAGACGGCGTAGTTCAAGCGGGCGATCTGCAGGTTGCTCTCGTTGCGGGCATGCTCGTCCAGGATGGGCAGGATGTCCCGCATCGCCTCCTGAATGATCGACACGTTGCCGCGGATGAACGTATTGGGATTATTAATCTCATGGGCGATCCCCGAGACCAGCTGGCCCAGCGATGCCAGCTTATCGGTTTGCATCAGCTGCAGCTCCATGTTCTTCTGCTGGGTGATCAGGCGCGAGAACTCGAGGACCCCCTCGACCTCTCCGTGGTCATCGAAGATCGGATAGGCCTGCAGCAGATAGTAATCTTCGCCATGTTTTTCTTCCATGGTAATGGGGCTCTTTTGCCGGAACACCGTCGCCCCCGGGCATGTTTCACAGGGCCGCTCCAGATTGAAAATCCTGGCGAAGCACTTGCCGCCCTCGGCCCCCTCCTTGCGGTTGGCCATCTTGATGTTGAAATCGCGGTCGATCATGACCACCTGGTCGGTGATGGCGTCGAACAGGGTCTGCAGCTTGCTCTTGCTTTCCTTCAGTTTTTCGGTCAGCGAGACGAGTTCGGCGTTCTTTCTGACCAGCAGGTTTTTCTGGTTCTCCAGGTCGGCGGTCCTTTTCTGGATCGTCTTTTCCAGGTTCTCGTTCTGCTCGATCAGCTTCTGTTCCAGCTCCTTGCGCAGGCGGATGTCCTTGTACACCTCCTCGATGCAGCGCTGGCCGTCGAAATCCACATAGATGAATGAGCCGATGACCGGACACTGTTTGCCCCGCGAATCGATCAGGCTCATTTCCATGCCTTCGAAAAATCCCTTTTCCCTCAACTTTTTAAAAATGTAGGGCCGGATGCGGGGAATGTTGGCGTACAGCTTGTCCTTGACGAAGTTCAGCTTGACCGAGCCGTCCTCGGGATAATGGAGCATGCGGTAAAAAGCGCGGTTGGCCTTCAGGATATCGCCGTTCAGCTCCGAGATGACGATGCCGTCCGGGGCGTTCTCGAAAAGATCCTCAAAGCGCTTGGTGGATTTTTCCAGCTCCCGGGTCTTGGCTTTGACCAGGTCCTTCAGGTTGCCGACGTATTTCTTCAGCTCCAGCTGCAGCTCTTGCTTCTCGACGGCCTTGGAGATCATGCGGCCGATCTCCTTGATGAGTTTTTTTTCTTCCTCCAGGAATTGGCTTTTTTGCCCGTAGCCGATCTTGACGAAACCCCGGCACTGCCCGTTGACCACGATGTCGGCCTGGAGCGCCGACTTGGCATTTTCACACGCTGCCCCTCCGGCGGGATACTGGGTCCCGTCCAGGACGATGACGGCGCAGGCCATCTCGGGGTATTGGAAGCCCTTGGCCAGGCTGGCGGCGGAGTTTTCCAGGATCTGCCCCAGGCTCTTTCCCGATTCGATCCGCGAGCTGACGATATAAAGGCATTCAAGTTCCTTGATGCGCTCCTTGAGGTCGAGCTCCAGCTTGTGGGCGCACTCAATGCACTCTTTGCGCTGAATCGTCGGTTTCACCTTGGATCCCCTCTGTTTCAACGGGGCTATTATAGCACCAATTTGTTCTTGATTTTGAACTGCAGGTAGTTTTCCGTGGACAGCAGCGGTTGCTTATCCACGGCGCAGGTTGCCGGGTCGAGGATGACGGGGAGGAATTTTCCCTTGCCGTTGTCGGTGGCGAATGCCTCGCGGAACAGGGCATGGCCCCAGAAATCGCCCATGACCAGCCCAGCGTAATAGGGGTTGGCCCGGCCGATCTCGGCAAAGATTTCCGCCTCGCCGGCGGGGTGCAGCGCCATGCCCAGCTTTTCCGCCAGCAGACTGATGATCTCCAGGTTGGTCTTTCCGGAGGCCGGCGGCATGAGGGCGTTGCTGCGCTGCACGCGGCGATCGCAGGCAGTAAATGTGCCGGTGCTCTCCAGGGGCGTCGACATGGGCAGGACCACGTCGGCCTCGGCGGCGGTCGCGGTCAGGAAAAAGTCGACGACCAGCCTGAATTTCACCTTGGCCAGCAGGGGGCCAGTGGCGGCGGCGGCCAGGGGATCTTCGCCGAATATCAGCAGGGCCTTGACGTCGCCCTTTTTCAGCCTGGCTTCCAGGTCAACGGGCTTGAAGATCCGCTGCAGGGGTACGCCCCACAGCGTCTGCAGGCGGCCGACCTCCTGGTGGCCGTCGCGGACAAGGCCGGGCAGGTAGCGGCTGTCGACCCCCATGTCCAGCAGCCCCTGCGAATTGGCGTAGTCGCGGACGAGGATCAGTCCGTTGCCCGGCTGCCCCGTCTTGCCCAGGAGCAGCAGCAGGTTGCCCAGGGCCTTCACGTCATCGCGGGATTTCTCCAGGCATTGATCCATGCCGTAGACAACCACGAGGTTGGCTGTCCGGGACAGCAGATCGACGGCGCGGTTGAATTTTTCTTCCTGGATGCCGGTGCGGGCGGTCACCTGCGCGGCATCGATCGCGGTGATCGCGGCCTGGAAGGCCGCGAAATTTTCCGTGCGTTTGTCCACAACCGCGCGGTCGAAGCTGCCCTTCCTGACCAGGGCGTTGGCCAGGCCCGCGACCAGGGCCGTATGGGTGCCGCGCTTGGGATCGAGCCAGAGGTCGGCGATGCGGCTCAGGGGGGTTGCCGATGAGTTCACCGTGATGAGGCGCGCCCCTTTCTTCATCGCCTCCTTGATCTTGAGCTCGGCGACCAGGTGGTTCTCGGTCAGCTCGGCATTGAAGACCATGATGATGTCGGTATTCTGAAATTCGTCCATCGTCGTGGTGGACGCGGTGATGCCGAGCATGTCGTCCAGAGCGTCGAGGTCGCGGCTCATGAGCAAATTGCTGAAGCTGCCGATCATGTTGCTCTGGAACCCGGTGCGCACCCATTTCTGCAGCTGGTAAAGTTCCTCGTTGGCCAGCCTGGGTGATGCGAGGACCGCCACCGATTCGGGCCCGTGCTTCTTGATGACGGCCTGGATCTTTGCGGCGGCCAGGTCAAGCGCCTCTGCCCATGAGGCGTCCTGCAGCCCGGCCTTGCCCCTGACCCGCGGCGCGCGCAGCCGCTGTTCGTCCAGCATGTAGCGGTAGCCGAAGCGGCCCTTGTGGCACAGGTAGCCCTTGTTGTGCGCGGCGTCGGCGGTCCCCAGCGCCGCATAGGCGTCGGGGCCGAAGACCTTGTATTGCAGCTCGCAGCCGACGGAGCAGAAATGGCATATGGCGGCGAATTTTTCCCCGGCGAAGGGACCGGGTTTGGCGAAGGGCAGCTTCTCGGCGATGGCGCCGGTGGGGCAGGCGGCAATGCAATTGCCGCAGGAAATGCAGTTGGTCTCCAGCAGCTTCTTCTCCATGGAGGGCCGCACCACCGAGCGGAAGCCGCGATACACGAATCCCAGGGCCGAAACCCGCAGTATTTCCGAGCAGGTGCGCACGCAGCGGCCGCAGGCGATGCACTTGTTGGGATCGAGGGTGATGAACGGGTGCGCCTTGTCCACCTTGTATTTTCTAACTTCGCCCACGAATTTTTCGATGTCCACGCCGAAGTCCACGGCATGCTTGCGCAGGGCGCAGTCGAAATACGCGGAGCAGCCGCATTCCAGGCAGCGCCCGCTTTCTTGGTGCGATTGGTCGTCGCTGAAGCCGAGTTCGACCTCGGCGAACGTTCTCGCCCGCTGGGCCGCGGGAAGTTCCGGCATTTTTTCCTTTCGGATCTTGGGAAAATCGGCGAAATCGCTGTCGGGAATGTCCCCGAAAGCCTCTTTGCGGCTGATGAATTCCTTTGCCTTGCCGGCGGCCTTGCCCGTGCTCACGAAGTGGTCGATGGCGTTGGCCGCGATCTTGCCGTGGGCGATGGCGGCAATGGCCACGGCCGGGCCGGTGGCCATGTCGCCGCCGGTGAATACGCCGGGGAGGGATGTTTCGAAGGTCGCTTCACTGAAGACCAGAGTGTTGTGCCGCGTTGATTTCAGCTGCGGATCCTTCTGCAGGCCGCAGAGGTCGACGTCCTGGCCGATGGCCGATATGGCGAAATCACAGGGAAGAAGATATTCCGACCCGGATACCGGTACCGGGCTGCGGCGGCCGCTGGCGTCGGGCTCGCCCAATTCCATGCGCAGGCAGGTCATGCCCTTCAGGCGATTGTTTTCGCGCACCAGCTCGGTCGGGGCCGAGAGCTCGATCAGTTCCACGCCTTCCGCGAGGGCCGCCTCGATCTCCATGGGATGGGCGGGCATCTCCTTGCGCGTGCGCCGGTACAGGAGCGTCACTTTTTCGGCGCCCAGGCGCTTGGCCGTGCGCGCGGCATCGATGGCCGTGTTGCCGCCGCCGACGACCACCACGTTGCCGTATATTTCCGGTTTCGCTTCGCATTGCAGTTGCCAGAGAAAGTCGATGCCGCTGAGCACTCCCTCGGTTTCATCCTCTCCCGGCAAGCGCATTCCCTTGGCCTTTTGAGCGCCAAAGGCAAGATATATCGCGGCGAATCCTTGCTGCTTCAAGTCCGGGATCGAAAAATCCCTTCCCAGGGCCGAACCGGTCTTCACCGTCACGCCCAGGTCGGTGATCCATTGGATCTCCTTGTCCAGCATGGCCTTGGGCAGGCGGTACTCGGGGATGCCATAGCGCAGCATGCCGCCGAGATGAGGGGATTTCTCGAACAGGGTGACGGCATAGCCCTTGAGAATCAGGTAATAGGCGCAGGTCAGTCCGGCCGGCCCGCCGCCGACGACGGCGATTCTTTTTCCGTTGGCGGCAGGGACGGCGGGAGTCCAGGGGTCCTCGATATCGATGTCCGTGGCGTAGCGCTTCAGGTAATCGATGCCCACGCGCTCGTCGACGCGGTTGCGGCGGCAGGCCACCTCGCACTCGCGCACGCAGACGCGGCCGCAGACCAGGGGCAGGGGGTTGGTCTGCTTGATCAGGCGCACGGCTTCCCGGGGCTTGCCCATGGCGATCAGGGCGATATAGCCCTGGACGTCGACGCCGGCCGGGCAGGTCTGCTGGCAGGGGGCGAGGCAGTCGGCGTAATGGTTCGACAACAGCAGCTCAAGGGCGGTCTTCCTGGCCTCGCGAATGCGCGGGTTGTCGGTATGGACGACCATCTTGTCGGCCACGGGGCTGGAGCAGGAGGGGATCAGCTTTTTGATCCCTTCGACCTCCACCACGCAAAGATAGCAGGAGCCGTAGGGCGGCAGCTTGGGATCATGGCACAGGGTGGGGATCTCGGCGATGTGGTTCTCGCGGATCACCTCCAGGATGGTCTGGTCCGGACGGGCGGTCACTGGCTTGCCGTCGATGGTCAGGGTGATGGATTCCATGGCTGCTTCCTTTTAATCCTTGATGATGGCGTTGAAATTGCAGGTCTCGAAACACTTGCCGCACTTGATGCAGGCTTCCTGGTCGATGTGGTGCACCTGCTTCTTCTCGCCGCGGATGGCCTTGGCCGGGCAGACCCTGGCGCAGAGGGTGCAGCCGGTGCACTTGTCCGCCAGAATGGTGAAGGTCAGGAGCGGGGCGCAGCTGTGCGCCGGGCACTTCTTGTCGCGGATGTGGGCCTCATATTCGTCACGGAAATACTTCAGCGTGGTCAGGACCGGATTGGGCGCGGTCTGCCCCAGGCCGCAGATGGTGTTGTTGCGGATCTTGTCGGCCAGGTCCTCCAGCAGTTCGATGTCTCCCTGGCGGCCGCGGCCGTCGGTGATGCGCTCCAGGATCTCCAGCATGCGCTTGGTACCGATGCGGCAGAACGTGCATTTGCCGCAGCTTTCGTCCTGGGTGAAGCGCAGGAAGAACTTGGCCATCTCCACCATGCAGGTCGTCTCGTCCATGACCACCATGCCGCCCGAACCCATGATCGCCCCGGTCTGGTTGATCTTCTGGTAGTCGATCTGCAGGTCGCCCATGGTGGCCGGGATGCAGCCCCCCGAGGGGCCGCCCATCTGCACGGCCTTGAATTTCTTGCCGTCGCGGATGCCGCCGCCGATATCGTAGATGATCTCGTTGATGGTCAGTCCCATGGGGACTTCGACCAGTCCGCCGCGGGCGATCTTGCCGGCCAGGGCGAACACCTTGGTCCCCTTGCTGTTCTCGGTGCCCATGGCGGCGAAGGCCTCGGCTCCGTTCATGACGATCCAGGCGATGTTGGCGTAGGTCTCCACGTTGTTGATGTTGGTCGGTTTGCCCCACAGCCCTTTTTGCGCCGGGAAGGGCGGCCGGAAGCGCGGCATGCCGCGCTGGCCCTCGATGGAGGCGATCAGGGCGGTTTCCTCGCCGCAGACGAAGGCGCCGGCCCCCTCCTTGATCTTGATCTTCAGGCTCATGGTCGAGCCGAAAATGTTCTTGCCCAGGAACCCCTTTTCCGTGGCCTCGCGGATGGAATGGCGCAGCCGGCGCACCGCCATGGGATACTCGGCCCGCACGTAGATATAGGCCTCGTCGGCGCCGCAGGCATAAGCGCCGATCATCATCCCTTCCAGCACCGAATGAGGGTCGCCCTCCAGTGTGCTGCGGTCCATGAAGGCGCCGGGGTCGCCCTCGTCGGCATTGCAGATGATGTATTTCTTGTCTCCCGGCGCCTGGCGGCAGAAGCGCCACTTCATGCCGGTCAGGAACCCGGCGCCGCCGCGGCCGCGCAGCCCCGATTTCAGGATGATTTCGATGACCTCCTCGGGCGTGCATTCTTTCAGTATTTTCTGGATGGCCTGGTAGCCGCCGCTGGCGATGTATTCGTCAATGGAGTCGGGATCGATGATGCCGCAGTTGCGCAGGACGATGCGTTTCTGCTTGGCGAAGAATGTGTCCTCGGCAGCGGCATCCCTGCCCTTGACGATCCATTCGCCGATGGGTTTGTCGTTCAGGACCTGTTCGTCCAGGATCCTCCTGACCTTGTCGGGGGTCACATTGCCGTACAGGTTGCTATGGCCGTCCTCATCGATGACCTCGACCAGGACCTCCTGGTAGCAGTTGCCCATGCAGCCGGTTTCCACGAGCCGGATCGGGATCTTGTCCTTGGCGATCGCTTCTTTCAGGGCGGCGTGGACCTTTTCGCCGCCGGCCGAAACTCCGCATGTGCCGAGGCCTATTTTAATGGTCTTCATGTTCTTCTCCTTAGCTGCGCTCAGGCGGTTTGATGCTTCTGGGCCTTGGATTTGTATTCTTTCAGCAGTTGCTGGACTTTTTTCGGCGTCAGGCGGCCGAAAGTCTCGTCGTTGATCATGATCACCGGCGAAAGGGAGCAGCAGCCGAGGCAGGCGACCTTCTGCAGGGTGAAGAGCCCATCCTCGGTCGTATCATTGCCGCTGATCTGCAGCTCGTCCTCGAGGACGCCGGCGATGCGCTCGGAGCCGTTGACATGACAGGCGGTGCCGTCGCAGACCTTGATCAGGAATTTTCCCAGCGGCTTGAGGCGGAACTGGGAGTAGAACGTGATCACGCCGTAGATTTCCGCCGCCGGGATGCCAACGATCTCGCTGATCTGGTCGATCGCGGTCACGGGGATGTAGCCGTACGTGTCCTGGGCCGCCTGCAGCAGGGGGATCAGGGCCCCCTTTTCCCCCTCGTAATTCCAGAGATCAACCTTGAAGCCGGCAAGCCCGTTCTTCTTCTGCTGCGCTTTCAGTTTGTCGTTGGGTGTCATGCACCCATTATCTTATATTTCCGCTTACATTTCAAACAGCTTGATGATGGGCATTTCCTTGATGCGCAGCACGCCGTCCAGGGGCTTGATCTTGGCCAGGATGTTGCGGTCGATCTCGGCGAAGCTGGATCCCTGCATCAGCAGCACGATGTCGTACTTGCCATCGATGGATTCGCAGGAGACGACCTGCTCGTTGATATAGAGGGTGGGATAGAGCTGCTCCAGCTTTTCCTTCTCGATCTCCAGGAAAACATAGGAAGAGGCACTCTTCCAGAAATTGGCGTTGGTCGCGGCATCGGGATTTCCCTTTTCCCGACCCAGGGCCTTGTCGAAGGTGGCGATGATGTTGGCGACGCTTTCGGACAATTGCGGCGGGTTCACGGGCAGGAACACGGCCTCCTGGACGCCGGGGATGGTTTTTATCTTGTTGTCCACCATGGAGCGGATGTCGGCCATGCTTCCCGCCTGCAGCAGCAGGGCCAGGTCGAAATCTCCCTTGATGGCATCGCAATACAGCACCTGGTCCATGAAGTAAAGGTCCTGATAGACCGAGGCCAAGTCGGCCGTTTCGTTGAAATTCAATAAAACATAAGCACTGACCGACCGTTCGCCCGCTGTTTCGGCGCTTTCTTCGACTGCGACCGCGGGTTCCGCTTTTTTCAGGGGGATCTCCTCGAAAATGCGGGTCAGCTCTTCGGCCGTGAAGGGTTTTTCCAGATAGGCATCGGCCTTTTCGGTCCTGGCATTGGCTTCGGTCGTTTCGTTGCCGTAGCCGGTGATCAGCACCACGGGCAGCTCGGGATAATTGAACTTGATCACCTTGAGCAGCTTGATGCCGTCGATGTCGGGCAGGCGCAGGTCCACGACCACATACTGGAAGGGCGCCCGTTTGCTCTTGATGCTCTCCAGCGCCCTCAGGCCGCACAGGCCGCTTTCACAGGATTCGGTTTCATATCCTTTTTGCAGCAACCCGAGAGCCAGGCTGCGCTGCAGCGATGCCTCGTCGTCGATCAACAGCACTTTCTTTTCATTCATGTTCATCTCCTTAATTTATTTGATCTCGGGGTTTCTTTTTGTCCCCAACAAATATTAAGCAAAAGACGTGCCAAATGAAAAAGTCAGCGCAGGCAATGGTTTTCGGCAATTCCCGATCGCGGGAAAACCCGATGGTGTAATTTAATTTGTCACCAATTCCTGGAAACCCCACCTGGTACTTGCTTTAAAGGGAGTGTAATAAATTTTGTCGTTTACATGTTCCCGGCAACCAATGTGGGCATTGAGTATTTGGTGTCAATATTTTTAATATATATATTTATTCTATTTTATATTAAAATCATTGTCTTTCTAGGGAGGTCCCTCGTGGAAATTAAAATTTTCCGGCCCAGTCGGCGGATTGTATATGAACGGGCACTTTGCTACTCTTATTCATTCTGGAGGGCGGTGTCATGAACAAGATCGTTGAAAAAGAAGTGCTGTCGGAAAATGTAGTGAAGCTGGTCGTCGAGGCCGCGGCGATATCGCGCATGCAATGCCCGGGCCAGTTCGTCATCGTGCGCAGCGATGAAAAAGGGGAAAGGATCCCGCTGACCATCGCCGATGCCGACCGGGAAAACGGCACGATCACCTTGATCATCCAGAAGGTCGGGACCTCCTCATGCAAGATCACCAACCTGAATCCCGGCGATTCGCTCCTGGACGTATCCGGACCCCTGGGCCGGCCGACCCATGTCGAGAAACTCGGAACGGTCCTGGCCTGCGGCGGCGGCGTGGGCATCGCCCCCCTCTATCCCATCGCCCGGGCATTCCAGCAGGCGGGCAACAGGCTGATCGCAGTCCTGGGCGCGCGCAATCGCGAGCTCCTGATCCTGGAAAGGGAGATGGCCGCCTTCGCCGACGAGATGATCATCATGACCGACGACGGCTCTTATGGCCGCAAGGGAGTGATCACGGTGGGCATCGAGGATGTGCTCAGGCGGGAACCCGTTCACCTGGCCGTGGTCATCGGGCCGGCGGTGATGATGAAGTTCACCGCCCTGCTGACCAGGAGATATGACGTTCCGACCATCGCCAGCTTGAACACCATCATGGTGGACGGAACTGGCATGTGCGGCGCCTGCCGGGTGTCGGTCGGCGGCAAGACCAAATTCGTTTGCGTCGATGGTCCCGAGTTCGATGCCCACCAGATCGATTATGACGAGATGATCCAGCGGCTGAATACCTACAAGGCGGAAGAAAAGATATCGTTCGACGGCTATTTGCAGTCGACGTCATAAAGGAGAGGCCCCATGCCGGTCGATGCCCAGGATTTGCAAGCCGACAGGAACCAGGAATGGCGGAACGAATTGCGCGGCAGGCTCAGTGCCAAGGAAAGGAGTGCGCTGCCCCGCGTCAGGATGCCCGAGCTGGATGCGCGGGAAAGAAGCAAGGACTTCCGGGAAGTCAATACCGGCCTGAACGAGGAGATGGCGGTTCAGGAGGCAAGGCGCTGCCTGGACTGCGCCGCGCCGACCTGCATTTCCGGTTGCCCGGTGAACATCAACATCCCCGGTTTTATCAAGCTGATCGAGAAGGGGGATTTCGCTGCGGCGGCCAGGAAACTGAAGGAGACCAACGCCCTGCCCGCCGTCTGCGGACGGGTTTGCCCTCAGGAGGTCCAGTGCGAGGCCAACTGCGTGTACCAGAAGATGAAGAAACCTCCGGTGGCCATCGGCTATCTCGAACGGTTCGCCTCGGATTGCGAGCGCCTGGCCGGCGCTGTCGTTGTCCCGGGAATCGGAAACAAGAACCCCATCCGGGTCGCCGCCGTCGGCTCGGGGCCGGCCAGCCTGACCTTCGCCGGGCAAATGGCGAAATGGGGGCACCCCGTGACCGTTTTCGAGGCCTTGCACGAGCTGGCCGGCGTTTTGAGCTACGGCATTCCCGAGTTCCGCTTGCCGAAGAGCATCGTGCGCTCGGAGATCGCCTACCTGGAAGCCATCGGCGTGATTTTCGAACGGAACGTGATCGTCGGCAAGACCATCACCATCGAGGACATGAGGGCACAGGGCTTCCAGGGGATTTTTGTCGGCAGCGGGGCCGGGTTGCCGAAATTCATGCATATCCCGGGAGAGAATTCCATCGGCATCTATTCCTCCAATGAATATCTCACCCGGGTCAACCTGATGAAGGCCTACCAGTTTCCCCGGTATGATACGCCGATCGTGCGCGGCAAGCGCGTGGCGGTCATCGGTGGGGGCAACACGGCCATAGATTCGGTGCGCACCGCGGTCCGCCTGGGGGCCGACAGGGCGATGATCGTCTATCGCCGCAGCGAGCAGGAGATGCCTGCCCGCATCGAGGAAGTGCACCACGCCAAGGAGGAAGGTGTCGAATTCCTTACGTTGACCAATCCCATTGAATATATCGCCGACAGCGAGGGGCGGGTCCGGCAGATGAAGGTGCAGAAAATGGGACTGGGCGCTGCGGATGACTCGGGAAGGAGGCGTCCGCTGGTGATTGCGGGCTCGGAATACCTGATCGATGTCGATACGGTGGTTGTCGGCGTAGGGACCGACCCCAACCCGCTGATCCCGCGCGCCATCATGGGCCTCGAGATCAGCAAGTGGGGAACCATCCTGGTCAACGAAGAAACCATGCAGACAGCCGTAGCGGATATTTTTGCCGGCGGCGACATCGTGCGCGGCGGTGCCACCGTGATCCTGGCCATGGGCGACGGCAAGAAAGCGGCCATAGCCATGCGCGATTATTTGCTGAGCAGATCGGCCGGGAGTTGAAGCCGTCCCGGGCCTGAGCGGGCCCTATTTCCCGGAGTTCCCCGTTTCTTCCTGGCCGTATTCCACCTTCACCAGCATGAGGCCCTTGGCCGGCGCGGTCTGTCCCGCCCGGCGGCGATCCTTGGCCGCGAAGATGGCGGGAATATCTCCGGCAGCAATCTTGCCCCGGCCGACGTCGATCAGCGTCCCGACCATGTTGCGTACCATGTAGCGCAGGAAGCTCTTGCCGCGGACGGTGAGAGTGATCTCCTCGTTCTTGACCCGCATCGTGAACAGGTCCACCTCGCGCAGGCGTTTCTTGCCGGGCTCATCCGAAGTGAACGAGGAGAAATCCTTCTGGCCCACGAAGTGACGGACGGCCCGGCGCATGGACTTCAGGTCCAGGGGGAAGGGGACATGCAGGGCGAAACGCTGGTTGAAGGGCGACTGCACCTGGCCGGTGAAGATGTGGTAGACGTAGGTTTTGCTGACGGCGCCGAAGCGGGCGTTGAACGCCTTGTCCATCAGCTCGCATTCCATGATGCGGATGTCCCTGGGCAGCAGTGAGTTCAGCGCCCGGCGCAGCGAGTCGGGCTCGATGGCCACCGGCAGGTGAAAGTTGGCGGTCAGGCCGCTGGAATGGACGCCGGCGTCGGTGCGCGAGCTGCCGGTGACCAGCACCTGTTTCTTGGCGATGATCTTCAGCGCCCGGATCATTTCGGCCTGGATGGTCGGGTATTCGGCCGTCTGGAACTGCCAGCCGTAGTACTCGGTGCCGTCGAAATGGACAACCACGCGGTAGTTATTGGTCATGGGGTCCGGCGATTTTTACTTCTGCCTCCGGAAGAAGGCGAGGATCTGTTCCATGGCGTCCCGGACGGAAGCCGCCGGGGTCACGCCGGGGATGTCCCAGGTTTCGATGCCGAATACTTTCCGGCCGTATATCTGGGTGTAGGCGATCTCGGAGAGGGTACCATAGGCGCCGGCGATCGCCACCAGGCAATCGGAGTTCAGCACCACCAGGGCGTTGCGCAAGAATCCCAGTCCGGTGGGAACGGCGATGTCGGTGTAAGGATTCGCGTCCTGGGCCGATTTTCCCGGCAGGATGCCGATCACCCATCCGCCCTGCGACTTGGCGCCTCTGGCGGAGGCCTCCATGACCCCCTTCATGCCGCCGTTGACCAGCACGAAGCCGTTCTCGGCGATGCAGCGCCCCATCTCTTCGGCGATGCGCAGGTGCCGGAACGCGGGGGAGCTGCCGCCGATAAGACCGATCCTTTTCTTCGTTGCGAGGGCGCTCGCGGGTTGGGGTTTCAAGCCAGGGGAAGCGGTCAGACGACTTTTTTGACTTTGCCGGAGCGGATGCAGGCGGTACAGACCCGCAGGGATTTGGTCTGGCCGTCAACCACCACCTTGACCTTTTGCAGGTTCGGTTCCCAGCGGCGATTGGTCAATTTATGGGAATGGCTGACGTTGTGGCCGTATACCGGTTTTTTCCCGCATATATCGCATTCTTTTGCCATGGCAGGAGCCTCCTTTTCACATGTACGGCCTATTTTACACTTTCCCCGCAAAAAAAGCAATCGCCCGGTCGTCTCAGGCGAAGAGAAAGCGCCGGGCCAGCAGCAGGAGCGCCAGAACGTAGGCACCGGCCAGCACGTCGTCGGTCATGATGCCGAGGCCACCGGGCAGGGACTCGCTTTTCCTCACTGGAAAAGGTTTTACGATATCGAAGATGCGGAACAGGAAAAAGGCGGCCATGTAATAACCCGCCTGGCGTGGCAGAAACCAGAGGCTGACCAGTTGGCCGGCCACTTCGTCGATCACGCAGGGACGGGGATCCTTTTTGCCGAAATGAGCTTCGCAGACGCTGGCGGCCGGGACGCCCAACGCGAACACGGCCGCCGTGACGCCGGCCATCACGATGAACGGCGCGCCGGCCAGCGGAGTGAAATAAACGCCGATCGCCACGAAAGCCGACGCCCAGGTCCCCGGGGCCACGGGCAGAAAGCCGGTGCCAAAGAACGTGGCGACAACAACGCCGATCTTCTTCATGATTTTTCTCCCAGCAGCATTCCGTTCTCGCAGCCGCTTACACGCACGGGGAACATGGCCGCGCCTTCGCTGAAGCGAACCTTGACCCGGCAGTGGCCGTCGACCTCGGGCGCCTGCGCCCAGACGCGGCCGATGGTGCTGTCGTGGGTCCAGGGACCCAGTGGCAGGAAGTCAAGGGATTTACCCACCAGCCCCTTGTTGAAGCGCCGCAGGTTCCTGTCGGATTGGTCGAGCAGCCGGCGTTTTCTCTCCGCGACCGTACGTGGACTCTTGCGGCCGGGCAGCGCAAAGCTGCCGGTATTCTCCTCGGGTGAGAAGGCGAAAGCGCCGATGCGTTCCAGCCCGGCTTCCGCGGCGAAATCGAGCAATTGCCGGAAGTCGTCCTCGCCCTCGCCGGGAAAGCCGACGATGAAGGTGCTGCGCAGTACCGCGCCGGGGAAGCGACGGCGGATGTCGCGCACCAGGCGCAGGTTCCTCGCATAGCTCCCGCCGCGCTTCATTTTCTTCAGGATGCGCGGGGAGACGTGTTGAAAGGGAAGATCGAAGTACGGCAGGATGGCAGGCCGATCGAAGCCTTCGAGGATGTCCGCGGTGACCTCCTCGGGCATCAGGTACAGGACGCGCAGCCAGCGGAATCCCAGGGAAGAGATCTCTTTCAACAGGGACGGGAGCAGCGAGGCCTTTCCCCTTTCCCTGCCGAAATAGGTGGAGTTCTGTGATATGAGGTTCAATTCCTCCACGCCCCTCCTTTTCAGCGCCTCGGCCTCCCTGACGATGGACGGGATCGTCCGCGAGCGGAAGGGGCCGCGGATCTGCGGGATGGCGCAGAAACTGCATGCCATGTCGCAGCCCTCGGAGATCTTTATGAAGGAGGAATTGGCCGTAGTGAATGTCAGGCGGCGATGCTTGTCGCTATACAGGAACAATTCCCGGTCCGGATAGGAAACCGGCCGGCCAACGGCGATGGCGTCGGCCAATGCCTCGATGTCGTTGACTCCCCAGAGGATGTCGGCGGCGGCGAAGGTCTCCCGCAGGTCCCGGTAATAACGCTGGATCAGGCAGCCAAAAACGGCCAGGCGCCGGATCTCCCCTTTTTCCTTTTTCTCCAGCGCGGCCAGTATCTCCCCGATGCTCTCTTCCTTGGCGTCGCGGATGAAGCCGCAGGTGTTGATGATCAGCCAGTCGGGGGCCTCGTATTCGGAGACGAGGTCCAGTCCTCGTTCCTGGAGCATGCCGGCCAGCACTTCGCTGTCGACGGTGTTCTTGAAGCAGCCCAGGCTGACGAAAGCTGCACGGCGGTATTTTTTACATCGCTTTTCTCTCATGGGGATCGCTGTTTTTCTGATTGCCCTGTCATTGTAGCAAAAGACCCGTCGGCTGGCAAATTTCAGCGCATGAGCGGACTTGCAGCCGGAGCTTGCGCCGGATTGACGAAGCAATTTTTCTATGCTATACAAACC
This sequence comes from Candidatus Aminicenantes bacterium UBA2190, assembly GCA_002335385.1. Classification (GTDB taxonomy): domain Bacteria; phylum Acidobacteriota; class Aminicenantia; order UBA2199; family UBA2199; genus UBA2199. The sequence continues at coordinate 38,465 of DCVK01000021.1, read as the reverse complement.
GTGCATTACTTTGCAATAAGGAGGAAGATATGAGCGTTTCCGGCGAGAAACCGCATGGCAAGAAGTACAAGATCGCCTGGCTTCCGGGTGACGGCATTGGCAAGGAAGTGATGGCGGCGGCCAAAATTGTCCTGGACAAACTCAATTTTAACGCCGAGTACCTTCACGGTGACATCGGCTGGGAGTTCTGGTGCAAGGAGGGCGAGTCCTTTCCGCAGCGCACCATCGATCTTCTGAAGAGCGTCGAAGCCGCCATGTTCGGCGCCATCACCTCCAAGCCGGTCAAGGCCGCCGAGGCCGAGTTGGTACCCGAGCTGAAGGGCAAGGGCCTGGTCTATCGCTCGCCGATCGTTCGCATGCGCCAGCTGTTCGACCTCTGGACCTGCCTGCGCCCCTGCAAGGCCTACCCGGGTAATTCCATCAATTACAAGGAAGGGATCGATCTCGTGGTCTTCCGCGAGAACACCGAGGACCTGTATTCCGGGGTGGAGTTCAGCCCCGTGCCCCAGGAAGTCAAGGACGTGCTGCTGAAGAACGCCAAGGGCTTCGCCGCCTTCAAGGACGTGCCCCTGGACCAGTATGCCATCACCTGCAAGATCAACACCCGCAAGGGTTCCGAGCGCATCATCCGCGCCGCATTTGAATATGCGAAGAAGCACGGCTATCCCAAGGTGACCGTGATCCACAAGGCCAACGTCGTCCGCGCCACCGAGGGACTTTTCCTGGAGATCGGCAAGGAAGTGGCCAAGGACTACCCCGGCATCCAGATGGACGACGCCAACATCGACGCCATCTGCATGTGGCTGCTGAAAAACCCCAAGAATTACTCGGTGCTGGTCGCCACCAACATGTTCGGCGACATCGTCTCCGACCTCTGCGCCCAGATGGTCGGAGGCCTGGGCTTCGGCTGCTCGGGCAACATCGGCGACAAGTTGGCCGTCTTCGAGCCTACCCACGGCTCGGCGCCCAAGTACGCCGGCCAGTACAAGGCCAATCCCATCGCCACCATCCTGGCGGCCAAGATGATGCTGGACTGGCTGGGGGAAAAGGAGATGGGCGCCAAGATCGAGAAGGCCGTGGCCGCGATCATCAAGGAAGGCAAGGTGCGCACATATGACATGGGCGGCAACAGCAAGACGCTGGAAATGGCCGAGGCGATCGCCGCGAAGCTGTAGCCCGGCCCTGTGTCCGGCACACGCCAGAATGGAGAGGGAGAACGCCCGATGAATGAAATAAAGATCCATGAAGTCGGCTTGCGCGACGGGCTGCAGATCGAGAAGCAGGTCGTGCCACTGGAGAAGAAGATCGCCTGGTTGGAGGGGCTCCTCGCCGCCGGCATCGATATGATCCAGCTCGGGTCGTTCGTCAACCCCGAAAAGGTCCCGCAGATGGCCGACAGCGACAGGCTGTTCCAGCATTTTTCCCGGTCCGGCGGCAAGCCTTCCGGGGCGGTCTTTTCCGGCCTGGTCCTTAACGAAAAGGGTTTGGAGCGCGGCCTGGCCTGCGGGGTCGACCTGTTCTGCATGGGGGTGTCGGCGAGCGACACCCACAGCCGCAAGAACACCGGCAAAAGCACCGAGGAGGCCACGGGCCAGATCATCGCCATGGCCCAGGCGGCCATGAAGGCGCAGAAGCGCATCCAAGTCTCCATTCAATCGGCGTTCGGCTGCGGCTTCGAGGGTCCCATCCCGCTTGAGCGGATTCTGTCCATCGTCGACAAGTACCTGGCGGCGGGCATCCGCAACATCAGCCTGGCCGATACGGCCGGCCACGCCTATCCGCCGCAGGTCGAGGCGTTGTACGGGGAGATCCTGAAGCGCGACGGCCAGGTCGAACTGGCCTGCCATTTCCACAATACCTACGGGCTTGGCCTGGCCAACTGCTATGCCGCGTTGCGGACCGGCGTCACCTATTTCGAATCGGCCCTGGGCGGGCTGGGCGGCTGCCCTTTCACCAAAGTCGCGGCCGGCAATGTCTGCAGCGAGGACCTGGTCCATTCGCTTCAGCGCCAAGGTCTGCTGGAGAGTGTCAACCTGGAAAAGCTGTTGGAAACCGCCCGCGACCTCGGCCGCTTTTTCGAACGCGAGCTGCCCGGCTTCATCCTGAAAGCGGGCTCCATCGTGAATTTTAAAAAAGCACAGTAAAGGAGTGCGAGCATGAAATTACTGGAGAATGTCAGGGTCCTCGACCTGACCAATGTCCTGTCCGGTCCTTTCGCCACCATGCACCTGGCGCTGCTGGGCGCCGAGGTGGTCAAGGTGGAAAACCCCGACGGCGGCGACCTGGCCCGCAAGCTGGGCAATGTCAACCCGCTCAACCAGCAGCTGATGGGGACCAGTTTCCTGGCCCAGAACGCCAACAAGAAGTCGCTGACGCTGAACCTCAAGTTCGACGAGGCCAAGGAGATCTTCCGCAAGCTGGTTCAGGGGGCCGACGTGCTGGTCGAGAACTTCCGGCCCGGCGTCATGGAGCGGCTGGGCTTTTCCTACCAGAAGCTTTCCGAGATCAACCCGCGGCTGATCTATTGTGCCATTTCCGGCTTCGGCCAGACCGGGCCCGACGCCTTCAAGCCGGCCTACGACCAGATCATCCAGGGCTTGAGCGGAGTCATGGCCGTCAACGGTGACGAACGGCTCAACCCGCTGCGCGCCGGCTTCCCGGTCTGCGACACGGTCGGCGGCCTGAATGCCGCCTTCGCCATCATGGCCGCCCTCTTTCACCGCGAGCGCAGCAACGAGGGGCAGTTCATCGACATCGCCATGCTCGACTCGATCATGCCGCTGATGGGCTGGGTGGCGGCCAACCTGCTCATCGGCGGGCAGCAGCCGGTGCTGATGGGGAACGATAACTTCACGGCTGCCCCCTCTGGCACTTTCGTCACCAAGGACGGCTACATCAACATCGCCGCCAACCAGCAGAAGCAGTGGGAGGACCTGGCCGACGCGCTGGGCGTGCCCGAACTGAAGACCGACCCGCGCTTCCAGGAGCGCGACACGCGGAAAGCCAACCGCAAACAGCTCACGCCGCTGCTGGAGGAGAAGCTCCGCCAAAAGCCGACGGAACACTGGGTGGATGCACTGAACGACAAGGGAATTCCCACCGGCGACATCCACAGCCTGGAGAAGGCGCTGCTGCAGCCGCAAAGCCAGCACCGTCAGGTGATCGCCACGGTCAAGGAAGCGGGCATCGGCGATATCAAGCTGTTCAACCTCACCGCCAAGTTCTCCAAGACTCCGGCGGCGATCGATGCGCCGCCGCCGCGCCTCTCGGCCCACACGGAGGAGATCCTCAAGGGGCTGGGATACTCGGCAGAGAAAATCAAGGCATTCAGGGAAAAGGGCGCCATTTGAGCGCCGGGAAAAACAAGGAGGTATCATCATGGGCATGACAATGGTTGAAAAGATACTGGCCGGGGCCAGCGGGCAATCCGCGGTCAAGGCCGGCGACGTGGTGGAGCCGAAGGTCGACCTGGCCATGTCGCACGAGAACGGGGCGCTGGTAATCAACCAGTTCAACGAGATCTACAAGGATACCGGGCTCGAGGCCAAGGTATGGGATCCGTCAAGGATCGCCATCATCTTCGACCACCGCGTGCCGGCAGAGAGCTCGAAGACGGCCGGCAACCAGAAGAAGATCCGCGACTTCGTGGCCAGGCAGGGCATCACCAAGTTCCACGACATCCGCGGCGACGGCGGCGGCATCTGCCACCAGATCCTCCCCGAGTTCGGCTACGTGCGTCCGGGGAAAGTCGTGGTCGGCACCGACAGCCATACCACCAGCCACGGCGCCCTGGGCGCCTTTTCCTTCGGCATCGGCGCCACCGAGATGGCCGCGGTCTGGGCGCTGGGCAAGGTGCTGAATGTCGAGGTTCCCGGCACCATCAAGGTCGTCTGCGAAGGCAAGTTCAAGCGCCATGTCGCGCCCAAGGACCTGATCCTGCACCTGGTCGGCAAGCTCAGTGCCGAAGGGGCCAACTTCAAGGTCATCGAGTTCCACGGACCGGCCATCGAGAGCATGTCGACCTCGGGGCGCCTGGTGATCTGCAACATGACCGTCGAAGCCGGGGCGACCTCCGGCATCGTCCCCCCGGATTCCGAAACGCTGCGCTACCTCAAGGAGGAAGCGGGCGTTACGGAGGTCCCCGGGCTGTTCGGCCCCGACGCGGACGCGGTGTACGACCAGGTGATCACCATCAACGTTTCCAAGCTGCAGCCGCAGATCGCCTGCCCGCACACGGTGGACAATGTCAAGCCCATCAAGGCCGTCCTGGGCGTCAGGATCAACCAGATCGTCATCGGCTCCTGCACCAACGGCCGCCTGGACGACCTGGCCATCGCCGCCAAGATCCTCAAGGGCAGGAAGGTGGCCAAGGGCACGCGCATGCTCATTTTCCCGGCTTCGACCCGCATCTACCTGCAGGCCCTGAAGAAAGGCTATGTCGCCACCTTCATGGAGGCCGGCGCCGTGGTCATGAACTCGGGCTGCGGACCCTGCCTGGGCGTTCACCAGGGCGCCCTGGCCGACGGAGACGTCGCCCTGGCCACCACCAACCGCAATTTCAAGGGGCGCATGGGGAATCCCAACGCCGAGGTGTACCTGTGCTCGCCGGCCGTGGCCGCCGCCAGCGCCATCACCGGCGTCATCACCGATCCCAGGAAAAAAGGAGAGTAACCATGGCCAAAGTCGTTTTCAAGGTCGGAGACGACGTCTCCACCGACATCATCTACCCCGGGCGCTTCATGGCCACAGTGCTGCCGACCGAGACGCCGCAGTATGCCTTCGTCGATTATCCTGAATTCAATGCCAAGATTAAGAAGAACGAGTTCCCCAAAGGGAGCATCATCGTGGCCGGCAAGAACTTCGGCTGCGGCTCGTCCCGCGAGCAGGCCGCCTCGTGCCTGAAGGGGCCCGACTTCGTGGTCGTGGCCCGCAACTTCTCGCGGATATTCATGCAGAATGCCATCAACCTCGGCCTGAAGATGGTCATCTGCCCGACGATCGAGGCCAACGAGGGCGACGAGCTGGAGATCACCGCCGAACAGGTGGTCAACCAGACCTCGGGCAAGAGCTTCCCCTTGATCCCCATGCCCAAGGCGCGGCAGGCGATCATCGATGCCGGCGGCCTGATCCCCTTCACCCGCAAGCTGCTGCTCGAGGCCAAGGGCAAGGGCTGATCCGGTTGGAACTGAATTTCCGCGGGGCGCTGGCCGCCCTGGCCCGGGCGTTTCCGGCATACCTTCCCTATGCGGGCGTTCTGGTATTAGCTGGACTGCTGGTCCTCCTGGAGTTCGCGATTTTTCTCGTCGCCCTGCGCCTGGCGCTCATCTCGGCGCCTGTGGCCGCCTGGATCATCACCGCCGCCATCCTGATGGCCGGCTGGCTGACGCTGACGGCCTGGAGGCGCTGGTTTCTCTTCCGCCGCCTGGCCGCCATGCTTTATCTTTTTTCCGGAGCCGATTCCTGCCGGGCCAAGGCCGCAGTCGGGCAATGGTTTCCCTCGCACTCGGCCTGGGCGCGCTGGAACCGGGGCTTGCGCCGGGCCCTGGCCAGCCTGGGCCGGGAGATCGGGCCGGCATCCGGCAGCGGCGCCCGGCCGGTCCAGTCGCTCTTCAGACCGGCCATTCTGGCCCTTGCCTTCACCCGCGGCGGCCCGATTGAGGCAGCGCTTCGGGAAGGGCTGGCCCTCTATTGCCGGCACGGGGCGCGGACGTCCGCCCTGGCGCGGCGCTGGCTGGGATTCTCGGTGACGGGCCTGGCGCTCCTGTTCCTCTGCCTGGCCCTGCCCAACTGGTTCTTCTTCCGCGTCGCCGGGGCGCCGGTCACCGTCGGCGTCGCCCTGGCCGCGGTGATCTCCTGGTATCTGCACCAGGCGTTCATCGCCCCCCTGGCCATGGCCGGCGTCAGCGCCTCTTTGCTTACGGAAACCAAGGGCCGTGAACCCGACGCTTCACTCTCGGAAAAGGCCGCTTCCCTTCTCGCCCCCTGACTTCAACCGCCTGGATGGCGGATCGGGATTCCAGCTCCAGGATGGAAGTCAACGGCTACCACCTGTTTATGGTATGATCAGGCGGTCCGCCCGGGACCGGAGGTGAAACCCATGGATGCGATCAGAAACTCCCTGCGCCGTTGTGAGATTTTTCGCGAGCTGGACGACCAGGACCTCGATCTGGTGTCCCGGACGGCCCGGCCCCGGCGCGTGCCGGCGGGAACCTTTCTTTTTCGCCAGGGAGAGCCCCGCCGCGCTTGCTTCGTCATCGCCGAGGGGCGGGTGGAAATCCTCCGCGACAGCGGATCGGGCCCCGAGCGCCTGATCATCCTCGGAGCCGGCGACGCGATCGGTGAACAGGCCTTTCTGATGCCCGCCGCCCACATGGCGTCGGCCCAGACGCTGACGGCGGCCCTGCTCTACGAACTGCCCAGAGAGGCCGTCCTGTCCAAGTTGGCAAAGGACGGGGGCGCCGCCATCCACATTCTGACCAAGGTGGCCAATGTCCTGCACCGGCGCTTGCTGTACACCGGCAGTGGGCGTAGCGGCCGCGAGCAGGCCTATGCCAGCGGGCGCACCCGTTCGGAAGTGGACCTGATCGGCCGCCTCGACGTGCCCAGCGACGCCCTGTTCGGCGTCCAGACCCTGCGGGCTTTGCAAAACTTCCCTATCACCGGCGTTCCCTTGAGCCACTTCCCGGTGCTGGTGCGCAGCCTGGCCATGGTCAAGCAGGCAGCCGCCCGGGCCAATCACCGCCTGGGTCTTCTGGCCGGCGACATCGCCGGAGCCATCGATCAGGCCTGCCAGGAGATCATTGACGGCCATTGGCACGGCCATTTCCCGGTGGACATGATCCAGGGCGGGGCCGGAACCTCCAGCAACATGAACGCCAACGAGGTCATCGCCAACCGGGCCCTGGAGATCCTCGGCAGGGAACGGGGGGATTACATCCACTGCCATCCCAACGACCACGTCAACCTGGGGCAGAGCACCAATGACGTCTACCCGACCGCCGTGCGGCTGGCCATCCATCAGCAGAGTCAGGACCTGCTGGCGGCCCTGGAGAAGATGAAGAAGGTATTGCATGCCAAGGGTGCCGAATTCAACCATGTGATAAAAATGGGCCGCACGCAACTCCAGGATGCCGTCCCCATGACCCTGGGCCAGGAGTTCGAGGCGTATGCCATCACCACGGGCGAGGACATCGAGCGCTTGCGTGAAAGTGCCCGGCTTCTCTTGGAGGTGAACATGGGGGCGACCGCCATCGGCACCGGCATCTGCGCCGATCCCGACTTCAGCAGGGAGGTTGTGTCCGAGCTTCGCCGGATCAGTGGCTTCGACGTGAGCCTGGCGGCGAACCTCATCGAGGCCACGCCCGATACCGGCGCATTCGTGCTGTTCAGTGGAGCACTCAAGCGGGCTGCGGTCAAGATCAGCAAGATGTGCAACGATTTGCGGCTGCTCAGCAGCGGCCCACGCTGCGGCCTGCACGAGATCAACCTGCCGGCCATGCAGCCCGGCAGCAGCATCATGCCGGGCAAGGTCAATCCCGTCATCCCCGAAGTGGTCAACCAGGTAGCCTTCCAGGTCATCGGCAACGACCTGACCCTGACGCTGGCCGCCGAAGCGGGGCAGCTGCAGCTGAACGTCATGGAGCCGGTTCTGACGTTCGCGCTGGCCACCAGCCTGCGCATGCTCAACGCGGCCGTGCACGTGCTCGCCGACAAGTGCCTGCGCGGGATCACCGCCAACGCCGAGCATTGCCGCAAGCTGGTGGAAAACAGCATCGGCATCGTTACCGCCCTCCTGCCGGCTATCGGGTACGAACGCTGCTCCGAGGTGGCTCGACTGGCCCTGCAGACGGGACGCCCGGTCCGTGAAATCGTTTTGGAGAAAGGATACCTGGACGCCCAAGAATTGGATGAAGCCCTCAGCATCGAGGCCATGACCGCACCGCGCAGCCGGCGCTCAAACCTCCCCAACTGATGGTGAAGGGGTAATGGCCGGTCCTCGCGCTATTCCTTCACCTCAACCGTTTCGATCGCCGTGCGGCCGAAGTACTGGGGATGGTACATGCCCTGGGCGACGGCCGGCATCCAGGTGAAGCGGCCGCTGTACATGGCCTTGATGAAGTAGACAATGCGCATCCGTCCCTGCAGCAGGTACGTATAAAAGACCAGGCGGTCGGCGGCGTTCTCCTGCCGAGCCCATGGCGCGCGCCAGGAATTTGTATGCTGGGTATTGAACTCCTTCAGCGCGCGCGTCGTGGCGACGTCCTGGCGCAGCAGCTCGAAACCGGCGGCCAGCGGCTCGTCGATCACTCCGTAGGGGACCTCCTTGTCGGCCTCGATCAGCAGCTCCACCATGTAGACCTGGCCGTGCTGGAAGTCGTTGACGGGCTCACCTTTCTCGTTGTAAACGTTGCGCTGGATGTCGATGCCGCGGCTCTTTTTCCCCGCTTGGCCCAGCTTCCAGGTCAGTTCACTGGTGACATAGACCGGTTGATCGGCTTTGACCGTCACTTCGATCGGCTTGCTCTTGTCTTCTATCTTTTTTTGCATTTGCAACGTATCTTGGCTGTTAGCGAACGCCTTTGCCCTCGTATCCCCCAGTAGCGTGATCTCGGCCCCGCGCGCCGGGGTCTTTTCCACCTGCCTCAGGTATTCGTCCATGGCGCAGAGGATCCAGAAGTTGGTCTGGGTGGTGTTCCAGCAATGGGGCTCGGCTTCGAGGAGCCAGTTGATGATGCGCTCGGCCAGCACGTGGCCCTTCTCCACTTCGAGAACGGCCTGGAGAAGCAACGCCGTCGCGAAGCGTGATGAATAGAAGGGGAAATCGCGGTGGTATGTGAACTCGCCGGCATCGAAGTAGGCAAAATCGGCCTCGACCTGCAAGCTGTTGTTGAATTCGGCCAGCATGGCCGTGAGCAAGCCGGCCTCGATCCCCTGGTTGTGCAGGGCGCGGTAGAGAAAAACCTTCCCGGGCAGGGGCAGGCTGTCGCGTTCCGCCGCCAGCTTTATTAATCTTTTATTATCGGCATTTTTGTGCAGGCTCAGAACGAACTGGTAAAAGCTGTCGCAGGTCTTGTCGAGATTGGCCCCCCGCAGGTATGCCGTCAGCCGCTGCACCAGCTGCGGATCGATATAGTAATCGCTTTCCTTGGCCAGGTGCAGGGCCCACAGGACGTAAGCCGTCAGGTAGTCGGAGGTGTATTGCCCGCCGCGGTAATAAGACAATGCCCCGTTCCCGCTCATGAACTCGGGGATGATCTTCAGGTAGCCGGCGACCGCCTCGCGGATCTGCTTCTGGTCTAGGCCCAAATCGAGGCGTTCGGTCAGCGCCGGGCTGAGGGCCAGGAAAGGCATCACCTTGGAAGTCCGCTGCTCCAGGCACTCATACGGATAGAAAACGAGTTTTTTGGCGATGTTGACCGCGGGCCGGAGCAATGATGGTGCGGCCTTGATGGCGACGGATTGCTCCTCGCCCTCGGCCTGTGGTTCGATCAATTTCTTCACGCTCTTGCCGCTGGCAAAGTCGAGCAGCGTCTCGCGGACCAGGCGATCGCCAACGAAAAACTTCTTCTCCAGCCCGTCCTTGTCGGCGGAGCTGAGGGCAAAGAATTCGACCTTGGCCTCGCCGATGCGGTCGGCCAGGAATGGGAACTGGAACAGGCCATTGCCGCGCGCATCCAGGGTGCCCTTAACCTGTGCTGTGCCCCTGACGGTGATGCCGGCGGGCTTTACCAGCAGGGTGAACGGGAGCTTCTGAGCGGTACGGTTGCTGAGCTGCACCCCGGCCAGGAATTCGTCATCCTGGCGGGCGAACTCGGGCAGGGCCTCGGAGATGAGCAGGTCCTTGCTGACGAGGATCCTTTTTTCAGCGTTGCCGAAACGATCCTCGCTGTAGGCCACAGCCATGATTCGATAAGTGGAGAGCTGGTCCGAGCTCGTGAAATCGATTGTGGCATTCCCCGCCGCATCGGTTTCCACGCTTTTGAAGAACAGGACCTCCTTGAAATCGCTGCGCACACGGATCCCGGAGGTGTCCATGCTGCCGCCGGTCCCATCCTCGGCTTCTCCCAGTTCCTTCATGCGGGCCATGCTTTTCATCTCCGCGGCCATGGGGGCGGGCATCATCCCGCCCTCGACCCCGCCCAGCACGCCGCCGGCGATGCCGCCCACAACGCCCAACTCATCTTTCATGCTCCAATATTTGTCCGCCGTAGTCGGAAGCAGCGCCATGTCAAGGGGGCGGTGATCATGGCCATTGAAGTAGATGTCGGATTGCAGAAAAGGATGGAAGCCCTTGGCTTCGGCCTTGACTGCGTAGTGGCGGCCGGGCAGGCCGGGAAAACTGTAGTACCCCTGGGCGCTGGTCGTCGTCGTTTTTAGCCTATTGTGCTTTTCATCTTCAAGGGTGACGGTCGCTCCGGCCAGGGGGGTGCCATCGGGCTTGAAAACGCAGCCGAAAATGGCCGGCTGCCGCAGATCGATGTCCATCATGGGGCGCTCGAATGTCCAATGCGTGTAGTTCTTCGAATAGTAGGTCCCGAGAACCCTCATTCCCAGCGGGTTGACGTAGTAGAAGCGCTGGTGAGCGTCGGGAGTACTGTAGCCCTGCAGCGAGAGATTCCCCTCATCCACGGCGTAGACGAAGAGCTTTGCGTGCGCCCCGTTTTTCTGCTGGTCGCGGACCTGGATCATCACTTTCGTCTTGCTGGCCGGCTTGATCTCGCCGGGGCATTCCAGGGCGACGTGCAAGGTCTTGCCTTCATCCTTGACCTGAAAATCCCTGGTCGCCTCCTCGGAGACATTGTTCTCGAACATGGCGATGACGCTGACGCGGATGCCCGGGAAGTGCTCCTTCTTGATAGGAATCTCCAGCGGCGTCATCTTCTGCAGCTCGATGACCCAAGACTCCAGGACCTTGCCCTTTTCAATGGTCACCAGCGCCTGACCTTCCCGGGGGGAACGGATGAAGCATTTCAGCGTTTCCCCGCTGTGCAGGCTCGTCCCCTCAGACTCAATCCTGAGCCGGCTGTCCTGGTCGGCATAGCCGCCGTCCCAGGCAAAGAATCCGCTCGATGTCGAAACCACGCGGCCTTTGGCGTCCGGGGTGTCGCAGCGCAGGACATAGCGCCCGGCTTCAGCGACACGGAACGCATGGATCTTGGTCTCATTGACGTAGATATCGTCGGGCCCCGACATTTTTTTCAATTTGCGTTGGTGATTTTCGTTATGCTCGCGGTAAAGGGTGACCCGGATCTCTCCGGATACTGGTTTCCCGGTGGAATCGACCAGGGCCAGGGAGGCTTTGACCTCGTCCCTCAGGTTCTGGTAATAGCCGACACGAATGCCGGTCAGGAGGTTTCCCGGGAAAAACAGCGAGCGGGCCCGGGCGGTAAACTCCTTGCCTTCGGCCGTTTTCCCGGTCGTTGTAAAATGGAGATCGGCAAGGTGATTGGTTCGCGGAAAAGAGCTCATGGGGATGGCGAGTGCATGCTGGCCGGTGCGGTCCAGTTTATTTTCGCCGGCGATGGGGGGATCGCTCCGGGTCAGGTCCACATCCAGGCCGAAGCGGTGCCGTTCAAGGTCCATGGTCCTGAAAACCTGCGCCGTGACCGGTTGCAGTGCAAGATGATATGAAACTCCATCCCCGGCCATGGGGTTGCCGGCCAGGTAAGCACCGCTGGCCACGGGGCGGAACATGTCCTCGGGCAGGTAGTGTTTCGCCATGCCGGAGATCGTCATCTTAAAAGTGTCCGGCTGATAGTAATCGATGGTAATGTCACGCACGCCCTGCCAACGCTGCTCGTCCTGGACGTTTACCTGGATGCGATAACGCCCTTTCTTGCCTGCCGGGTCGGACCTGAATTCATACTGAAAGCCGCCCCAGCGGTCGAGCGGCAGCGTGTCTGTTTTGACCTTCTGCCAATCAGGGCCGATGATCTCCAGTGAAGCCGATGTCGCCTTGGCTGAGGATACTTTTCCCGACGCGTATTCCTTGACCACCCCGGCGACATGGACCGGGTCGCCGGGCCGGTAGAAGTCCCGCTCGCTGAACACGGTGATCCTGACCTCCCGGTCGGACGGGGGCCGGCGGCCGATCCGGGCCAGGGCCATGTCGCCGTCGTCCGTATTCCTGGCCATGACCAGGTCGGATTCCTGGATCTCCCTGTCGCTGAGCAGCACGCCGTTTGCGGCCGATTCTCCCAGGGGCAGGGGGTCCTTGACATCCCCCTTGAGGGAAAACGGGATCTTTCCCAGGCCTTTTCCGCTGCGGTTGTCGTACAGCCAGTACAGGGTCTGCCCCTGGCCGGCCTTGACCACCATGTCCATGTTGCGGCGATGAAAAACCTGCAATTCGGACGGACGAGCCATGGGCAGGCGCATCAGGGCGATGTCCCCGCAGGCGTTGTAAGGCTCAAAGCGCTGGACCAAAAAGGCGAAGAATCCCAGGGGCGACCCCAGCTCCTGATCCTTCAAGGCGGGGTTGTTCAGTTTCTCCGGCAGACCGCTGAACTTGCGCAGGATCTCCTTTTCGACGAGACCGGTTTTGAAATCCTTTTGCTGCAGCATGCCGAAATCCCGGTTTGTCAGCTGGGCATAAAATTCGGGCTTGAGCTTGAGCATCCTGACGGTGGCCTGCTTCATGCTTTTGGCGCGCATGGACAATTTGTTGTCTTGCAGGGAAAAGTCGATATGCGGGGAACGGCTGGAGCAGACCCGGGCCTCGAGAACGAGCTTTTCCGGGAGCTGCTCCTTGTAGATATTGGCCAGGTCGCGGTCGACCTCGATGTTCAGCGCGTCACCCGAAGACAATTCATCCTCGACCCGCAATTGCAAGGCGGAATTTTCGTAATAGCGGCTTTCGGAATGGAACTTCAGGGGAGTCTTTTCCACTCCAGTCATCCTGAATATCGCGATGCTGCTTTTGTCGAATTTGGCGAGCGGGTTGGAGAAGGGCAGCCAGCAATAGGGCGAATCGGGAAAAAGGACCAGGTCTCGCCTGCCGGAGTAGTTGAAGTCAGCCACAGTCGCGAAGGTGAAGGTGAAATCCTTGCTCGTCCCCGTCGTCCCCTCGCTGCCGCAAAAGCCCCTTTTCAGGATGAATTCGTAGGGGATCCCTCGTTTCAGGTCCCTGACATATTGGATCTCGATCTCCTGGGCTCCTTTTTGCAGGGAGCGCACCGGTGCCCTGGCCCCGCTTTTCGCCTCTCTCAAAACAATGAAGCCGTCGGCGTCAGCGGCTGAAACGGGCTGATCGAAGCGCAGGGTCAGGGAGTCCTTCACCCAGACCTGGAAATCCAGTTTCTTCCCGGGAGGCAGATCCGAGAAATGCTTCTGGCCGGCGGTCCTGACCTCGGCTGGATACGCCAGGGAGGTGAGCCATTGCCAGCTCAGTTTAGCGGGGAGTACCTTTCCAGAGAGCGAGCGGGTCCCGGCCGCGATGACGGCGGTGTAGGTGGTCGAATAGCGGAAGCGGGTCTGCGGCTTGAAGGCCAGGGTGCGGTTGCCGCGCCAGAAGAATTCACCCTTGACCGCCGGAGCGATCCTGACCAGGGAGGCACCGTCGCGCTGGCCGCCCAAAGGGAGCATGTCGTCGGAAAAAGTGACGGTCAGCTCCTTGTTCTCCAAGCCCTGCAGGACCCCGGAAAGATTGTAGGCCGCCCTCAGGGGGTCGGCCGGCTGGTCCCCGGCCAGGCCGACCGCCAACAACGCCGGAACCAATATACCCAGAATGGGTAGAGATAGCTTCATGTCCGCCTCCTTCGTTCGCGCCGTTCAGCAGTGTCAGACGGCCGGCGCGCGAAAATTGCCGGGGAGTGTTTCCCAGGGCGGATTATGCTGGAAATACAGGGTTTTTACAACTCGGAAGCAAACGGTTCAGCCGATGTCGGCGTGTTGGCAATAACGGGAGGCGAGCACTTTTTCGTGGTAATTGTTGCCGGTGTAGTTATAGCCGTTGTTGTACAGGATCAGGGCGCGGATGATATCTCCCCGGGTTTCCAGCAGATAGCCTTTCAGGATGATCAGCCCGAGCTCGATGTTGTAGTCGATCTGAAAAAGCTTCTTGCGGTCGATGTTCAGTTCGTTCTTCCAGACCGAGTAATTCACCTGCATCAGGCCGCAGGCCCCGGCCCTGGAAACGGCGCGGCGGTCGAAGCGGCTTTCGACGAAGATGATGGCCATGACCAGATAGGGGCTGAATCCGTGTTTCTGGCTCAGCGAGAAGACTGAATCGGCGATGTGGGCGAACTCGGGGGCATGCAGGCGGTAGACGTTCTCCTGGAAGCGGTAAAAATCGGTCTTGGCGATGGCATCCTGGTGGGTGCTGAGTTTATCGTTGAGAGTGGCTAGGGTCTCTTGCAGGGATTGAATGGCCTTACGGCTTTCGGCCTGGCGGGCCGATAGGACAATGGCGCTGGCCAGGAAAATACCCGACAGGCCGATAAAAAACAATAAAATTCCATGAAAGTTTTTGGGGGGGTTCATTGTTTTCCTTTGGATTCGATTTCTAAAAGCGAATTATCGCACAAACCGTGGAATTTGTCAAGCCGCCGGCGGGGTTGGGGGGCGGGCTATTCCTCGTCGTCGGCACGGCGGCTGCGCTGGATGCGCATGTCCGTCAGACTGCCGAAGTGCAGGCATAGAGGGCAAGAGCCGGTGAAGGCGCTCAGCAGGGTGATGATGCCCAGCAGGCCGAGCCAGTTCTTGAAATAGATGCCGGCGCTGATGATGGCGAGCGAAATGATCACGCGGATCCACTTCGCCGCCTGGTCCGTGCCGCACTGCGCTTTCTTGGGCATGATGCGATTATAACCGGGGAAGCCTGAGAAAGCAAGCCCCTCATCCTGCTGTCAGGCGCTCGTAGATGGCGGATAGAACGGAGTTCGTGGCATGATATTCGAATTCCCTGGCGCGTTCCAGAGAATGCGCCGCCAGGCTGGCCCGGTCTTGCGGAGAACGCAGGAGGGTTTCCAGCCCGCCGGCCAGTGCTTCCGGGTCCTGGGGGGGTACCAGGATCCCGTGTCCGAGCACGATCTCGGGAATGCCGCCGCTGGCGGCCGCGACCACCGGCCGGCCGCATGCCATGGCTTCGATAACGGCCGAACCCAGCCCCTCCAATTTCGAAGGATGAGCGTAGACGTCCAGCGAATGAAAATACGCGGGCATGTCGGCGGTGAATCCCGGCAGCCTGAAGCGCTTGCCGAGGCCCAACTCCGAAATCCTTCTTTCCAGGAGCCGGCGTAATGGGCCTTCGCCGGCAATGGAGAAATACAGATCGGGAAAAGCGGGGATGAGCCTGGCGGCCGCTTCGAGAAGGTAGATGTGTCCTTTGTGATCGACCAGGCTGCCGGCGCTGCCGACATGAAAAGCTGTCCCCGGGATGCCCAGGCGGGCTCGCGCCCGGCCGGGGTCGGCAACGGAGGCGAAGCGGGCCAGGTCGATGCCGTCGGGGACCACGAAAGTCTTGGCGGCGGACAGCCCGGCGGCGGACAGGATGTCCTTGATCCTCTGCGATACGGCAATGACCGCGTCCAGCGGGCGGTATTTCAGCAGGACTGCCAGCCGTCCCACCGGGAAATCGACCCGGCGATGGGCGATCACGATCTTTCGCCGCCGCCGGCCCACCCACAATCCGGGCAGTATGCTTCGGGCGTCGTGGCAATGGATGAGGTCGGGCCGGAAGGCCGCGACGGCTTTTTCCAAGCGGGCGATGCTCCGGGCCGGCCCTTCGCCCGCGGCCAGCCATGGATGGAAAGGGATGCCTTCCGCGAGCAGCCTGTCGGGCAACGGGCTGCCGGCACGGCAGACGGCCGCGGTCGCACGGCCCGACTCGCCCAGGTAATCCAGCAGGTAGAGCAGCTGTTGCTGGCCGCCGCGCCAATCCCTACCTGAGTCCAGATGGAGGATTCTCATCCGTGGGGGGTTCGTTGCCGTGGCGGCGCGCGGCCCTTTTCAATTCCAGGGCCTTGCAGTATTTCAGTGCGGTCGCCCATGATGAAAACAGGGCGATCAAGAAGCCGGGGAAACCGTCGAGGAAGCCGAGTTTCAGGAGGTAGTGCCTGGCAAACGTGGAGACCGGCAGAACCAATGCGCGGCAAAGGAGGAGCGTCTTTCCTTTTTCAGCGATCTCTTCGGCCTGCAGGGAGGAATAGCGATTGATGCGGCTCAGATGATCGGAAATGCCGCGGTACGTGAAGTGCAGAATGGCGCCGGGCAGGCAGGCGGTGGTGCCGGTGACATTCAGCCGTTCATGGATCCTGCCCTGCCACGAGGCGTTGCTTTTTCTGAAGAGCCGGACCTTGCGGTCGGGATACCAGCCCGAGTGGCGGATCCAGCGTCCCAGGTAATGAGTACGGCGCTGAATTGCGAAGCCCGCCTGGCCGGCAGCGGCCCCTTTTTCCTTCAGAGCACTGATGGCGCGCTTCAACTCGGGAGAGACGCGCTCGTCGGCGTCCAGGTTGAGGATCCATTCGTGAGCGGCCTGTTCCATGGCGAAGTTCTTCTGCCGGCCGTAGTCCTCGAAGCGGTTCTGCAGGACACGGGCACCGGAGGTGCGGGCGATCTCCACGGTACGGTCGCCGGAGTAGGAGTCGACCACCACCACTTCGTCGGCCACCCCCCTGAGACTGGCCAGGGCGCCGGGCAGGCGATCCTCCTCGTTGTAGGTGATGATGACCGCCGATATCCTCATGACGGTGTCTTCAGGTCCCATGCCGACGCTCTCTCGTCAATGGCGGAAGTGGCGGATGCCGGTGAATACGAGTGACACGTTCAGCTTTTGTGCCGTCAGGATCACGTCGGTGTCCCTGATCGAGCCTCCGGTTTCGACCACGACGGCGATCTTGTGCCGGGCGGCAAGCTCGATCGAGTCGGGAAAGGGGAAGAAGGCGTCAGAAAGCAGCACGGCGCCGGTCACCGGCGTCTGGCTCTTGCCGATGGCCAGCTCCACCGAGTCGATGCGGCTGGCCTGTCCGGCGCCCACGCCGAGGAGCTGCAGATTCCTGACGATGATGATGCCGTTCGACTTCACGTACTTGATGATCTTCCAGCCGAACTCGACGTCGGCTTTTTCCTTCCTGCCCAGCGGGTGGCCGGCCTTGAGTTCGAAAGCCTCGACAGCGAAGGGGCGGATGTCCCGGCTCTGGTGGACGAAACCGCCGGGGATGGTCTTGAAATCGGACCTCTCGACGTAGCCGGCCGGCATGCGGATCAGGCGCAGGTTCTTTTTTTTGCGCAGAAGCTTCAACGCCTCGTCGGAGAAGTCCGGGGCGAGGATGACCTCGAAGAAGATATCGGCCATGGCCGCGGCGGTTTCGATCTCGAGGCGATGGTTGAAGCCGACGATGCCGCCGAAAGCGGAGCGCGGGTCGCCGGCAAAGGCCGCCTGGAAGGCCGCCGCCTGGTCGGGAGCGACGGCGGCGCCGCAGGGGTTCTGGTGCTTGACGACGGACGCGAAATGCTTCTTGCCCTGGAAGTCGTTCAGCAGCTCGTACATCATGGCCATGTCGAGTATGTTGTTGAAGGACAGCTCCTTGCCGTGCAACTGGTTGATGTCCCAAAAGGGGGAGCGGCGGTCGCGGATGGCCAGGAATGCCGACTGGTGAGGGTTCTCGCCATAACGCAGCGAACGCGTCCGGCGGCCGGCAAGGGTCACGAAATCGGGGTGGTCCTCCTGGCCGGCGGCGAGGTAGCCGGCGACCAGCGAGTCGTAGAAAGAAGTATAGGCGAAGGCCTTCTGCGCCAGGCGTTTTCTCAGCTCGGGCGCGATTTCGACGCCGCCCTCGACCGCGGCGATGACCGGCGCGTAGTCCTTTTCGTCGATCAGGACCAGGGTATCCTTGAAGTTCTTTGCCGCGGCGCGCACCAGGGCCGGACCGCCGATATCGATATTCTCCAGCATGACGTCCGTGTCGCCGGCGCCGTTTTCCAGGGCCGCCTCGAAGGGATAGAAATTGATGATCACCAGGTCGATCTTGCCGGCGTGGAATTCCTCGAGCTGCTTCAGGTGGCCGGCGGTCTTCCTGGCCAGGATGGGACCGAAGATCAGCGGATGCAGGGTCTTGACCCGGCCGTCAAGGATCTCCGGAAAGTTGGTGATGCCGGAGACCTCGGTGACCGGGATGTTCCTCTCCCGGAGAAAGGCGGCCGTGCCCCCGGTGGAGACGATCTCCCAGCCGGCGCTGTGCAGAACGGCGGCGATGCCGTCGATCTTCTCCTTGTGATAGACGCTGATCAATGCCCGCTTCATGGTAGTTCCTCCGCTAGGCCCCCATTATAACGTGTTGCGGGCCGCGAAGCAAAATCCGGGCGCGCGGTCCCGCGCTTCGCCCAAGGGGAACGAGGGGCCGACGCGGGTTTCGTGCCGGCGGGACGAGGCTCCCCCGGTCGGTCCTTCCATGTCCCTGAACACGGCGGGTTTCACAAATCCCCTCATTTATGATACAATGCAGTTTATCCTGATCACGGGGTGTAGCGCAGACTGGCTAGCGCGTTCCGTTCGGGTCGGAAAGGCCGGAGGTTCAAATCCTCTCACCCCGATTTTCTTCTTCCCGCTGCCGGCCCTTGAACCGTTCTTCGTTTTGATGTATAATTCCGGCTTCGATTGTGACCTCAATGGGGAATGAATGGAAAACCTAAACGAATTGGTGGTGGTGCTTTATTTCGTGGTGCTTTCGATCCTGGCCGTTTTCGGCGCGCACCGGTATCTCATGGTCTATCTTTACTACAAAAACAAAAAGGCCGTGGCCAAACCCGAGCGTCTGTTCGTGGATCTGCCGCGGGTGACCATCCAATTGCCCATGTACAACGAGATGTACGTGGCCGAGCGCCTGATCGACGCCGTGGTGAAGATGGATTATCCCCGGGAGCTACTGGAGTTCCAGGTGCTGGACGATTCCACCGACGAAACGGTGGCCATCGCTTCGCGGCGCGTCGAATTCTACAGGAAGCAGGGCGTGGACATCTGCTACCTGCATCGCCAGAACCGCAACGGCTTCAAGGCCGGCGCCCTGGAGGAGGGCATGAAGGTGGCCAAGGGCGAGTTCATCGCCGTCTTCGACGCCGACTTCGTCCCCCACAAGCATTTCCTGCAGAACACCATCCATTTCTTCACCGCGGCCAACGTCGGCATGGTGCAGATGCGCTGGAGCCACCTCAACCGCAACTTCTCGCTGATCACCAACCTGCAGTCGATCTTCCTTGACGGCCACTTCGTCATCGAACACACGGCCCGCAACCGCTCCGGCCGTTTCTTCAATTTCAACGGCACCGCCGGCATCTGGCGCAAGGCCGCCATCAGCGACGGCGGCGGCTGGCAGCATGATACGTTGACCGAGGACCTTGACCTGAGCTACCGCACGCAGATGAAGGGCTGGCAGTTCATCTACCTCCCCGAGCATTCGGTGCCGGCCGAACTGCCGGTGGATGTGGTGGCCTTCAAGGCGCAGCAGCACCGCTGGGCCAAGGGGTCTATCCAGACCGCCAAGAAGCTCCTGCCCAAGATCTTTCGCGCCCGGCTGCCGCTGCGTGTCAAGGTGGAGGCCTTCTTCCACCTGGCCGCCAACATCGCCTACCTGCTGATGGTGCCGCTGTCGGTTTCCATCCTGCCGGTGGTCCTGATGCGCCGCAACATGAACTGGGGGCAGATGTTCATCTACGACGTCCCCCTGTTCCTGATGGCCACCGCCTCGGTCACGGCGTTCTATATCGTTTCCCAGAAAGAGCTGTATTCCAACTGGACCGCTACGTTCAAGTATCTGCCCTTGCTCATGGGGCTGGGCATCGGGCTTTCGGTGAACAACTCGTTCGCCGTCCTGGAAGCCCTGATGAACAAGGAATCGGAATTCGTGCGCACGCCCAAGTTCGGCATTGAAAAGAAGAACGACAATTGGACGACCAAGAAATACAAGGGCAACAAGAACCTCATGATCACCGCCTTGGAGCTGGCCCTGGGCTTTTATTTCACCTTTGCCGTAATCATCTGCGTCGGCGAGGGGATCTGGCTCACCCTGCCCTTCCTCATGATGTTCCAGTACGGGTATCTCTACATCTCCTTCCTTTCACTGTCGACGATATTCAAGCACAGGGTCCTGGTCAAGAAAGCCAGCGTCAGCATCGCCGGCTGATCCCGGATCGATCATGTCCGCCCCGATGCCGCCGTTCGCGTCCCGGTCGCTGTGACGGCTGATGAGATTCACCGCCTATTTCATCCGCATGGCCCATTCCCAGGCCGCTTTCCAGGGGAATGTCCAGGTGGACGGCAAGAATCTCCCGGCCAGCTTCCGCAGCATCGGCCCCAGCCTCTTTGCCGTCCATTTCAAGAGCCAGGTCGAGCTGACTTTCCTCCAGCGGATCGAATTCAAGAATGCCCGGGGTTCCTTCACCGTGCTGCTGCCCGTCCTCTCGCAGTACAACCAGAGGAAACTGAAGCGCATGACGGAGGTCCTCGAAGGCATCGAAGGCAAGGGTTTCCCCCAGATCGTCCCCGCCCTGCTGACTGTCGAGAATTTCCTGGAAATGGAGGGGCTGCTGTACTTTTTTTCCCTGGAGCGGCACGAGGCCGTCGACATGTTGACCGAACTGGAACTGGCGCGGGAGGCGAAGGTGATCAACCTCAATTACCTGTTCGTCACTTCCTGGGATCACTTCCGGGAAAGCCTCGCCGCCATGGAGAAGGTATTGCGCCAGGCCTACGAGGGCCGCGAGCGGACCGTGAAATTCACCCTCCTGGAAAAGGCGGTCAAGGCCCCCCAGGAATCGGTCTTCTTCAGGTACCTGCTGAAAAAGAACAGCCAGGAGTTCCCCTGCCGCATCCTGCCTCAGGCCCTGGTCTTTTCGCAACTGCCGTTGAGCGAGGAGGAAAAGGCGCGCATGGCCGATATCGAGAAGGTCCTGCGGGCGAACAAGCTGCCGATCTTCACCTTCGAGAACGTGAGCAAGAACACCGCCTATTCCCTCAAGCAGATCAATGATGCCCTGTGGACCCTGCTCAACGAGGGGAAATTCCTGCAGCTGGATGAACGCCATTTCATCTTCAGCGAGGAATATGCCAAGATCATCAACCGCCTGAAAAAGTTCAAGCGCAATCAGGGTGATATCCTGACCTTTGATGACCTGCGCGACATGACCGCCTACAGCCGGAAATACCTGATCGTGCTTTTTGAATACTGGGACCGGCAGAACATTACCTGCCGGGTGGGGAACCAGAGAAAGATTCTGCTCGGGGCCTGATCAGTTCTGCGCCCCATCCAGGCGCGCCCTGGCTGCGGCCAGGATCTCGTTGTACAGTTTTTCCTGCTCCGCTTGCGGCTGCCCCTTGGTCTTTTCAAAGAATACGAGATGGTCGAGAAGCTTCAGGGCCTCAGGGGAATATTTTTCGTCGTTCAGCAGATGAGCCTCGGCCAGGTATTCGATGGCGGCGTCAATCTCCAGGTTCTGGTTGAGCAGGATGCCGAGGTTATAGGCCACCTGGGCGTTCTTTTTCTGCGCGTAGGAAGCCTTGAAATTCTCGATAGCCTTGGGGTTGTTCTTGATCCGGGCATACCAGACGCCGAGCAGCTTGTGGTAATCGGCGTTCGGCTTCTCTTCGGTCAGTGCCTCCAGGCCGCGGATGGCATCCTCGATCTGGTCGTTCTTGCTCAGGTGGTCGCTTAAGCGGACGATGAAATTGCCCGATTTGTCGGAATTGTCCAGCTTGAATGCCTCGATGGCCTTGTTCAGGGCACTGACGGCTTTCTGCGGGTCCTGGGCCTTGGCCGCCAGCAGCTGTACCTGGATGCGCAGGGCGGGAGCGGTGTAGTTGATGTCCATGGCGGAATTGCCCGCGTTGGTGCTGCGCAGCGAGTTGGCCAGGGTGACGATCTGCTCGGCGTAACTGAAAGCCTTGTCCAGGTCCTGCTTGGTCAGGTTGTAGGCATTGGCCAGGTAGAGGTAAAGCGGCAGCTTGTTGCTGGCGTCGATCTCCTTGTAGACCAGCGCTTTCTCCCCGAACTGGATGGTCTTCTCGTACTGCTGCAGAAGGTAGGAGGTCTGGGCCAGGTACACGTACATGTACATGGAATAGCGGTCTTCCCTGGCTCCGTATTTATTATAGTAGGCCTCAAGCTTCTGCATTTTTGTCTGTAGATCTTTCTCGCCGACCAGGGCGGTCCAGGTGTCGACCTGTTCCTTGTCGATGGCGAAGGCCAGGGCAATGCTGAACACCAGGATCGGGATGATCAAAAAGGCGGCTTTTTTCATGACGGGTTCCTCCGCATTTGTTGGACTTAAGGATTCATTATAATTAAATTCTTTCCCCATTGTCAAGATTGACGGCAACCGCGCCCGGATTGCCCCCGATTTGACTAAAAAAGCGTTCCCCGGTAAAATGATCCAGTGATCAAGGCAAGGTTCTTTCTCTGGCTCCTTTTCGCCCCGCTCATGCCCCTCGGCGGCCAAACGCTCGCCATCAGCTCATTCGAGCTGCCCAATGGCCTGCGCGTGATCCTCGCTCCCAGCAGCAACCTGCAAGCCGCCTCCGTCTGCGTCTACCACATGCGCGGCGCCCGCCTGGAGCCGGTCGACGCGCGAGGCATCTCCTACCTCTACCAGTACCTGATGTTCGACGGCAATGAAAACCTGGAGCCTTTCGACCATGTGCTGTTCATCAACAAGATGGGCGGCATCGTCAGCGGCCGGGTGAATTATGACAATGCCGTTTTTTACGACGTGCTCCCCGCCCAGGAGATCAATGTGGCCCTCTGGCTGGAGAGCGAGCGCCTGAAGAGCCTGCGGCTGAACGACGCGAACATCGACTACCAGAAGAACCAGATCATCACCCGCATCGGCCGCCTCCTGGAGTCGAACCCGGGCTTCCGGGCGCAGACCTGGGTGAATTCCAGGGTCTTTGAGGGCTCGGCCTATGAGATCCCGCTTTATGGCGACTTGAACCGGCTCCGCTCCCTGAGCAATGACCGGGTCCGGGATTATTATCAGCACTTCCAGAACCTGGGCAATGTTCTCCTGATCATCACCGGCAAGTTCGACATCAATGAGTTGCGGTCCGGGATCAACAAGTTCTTCCAGGACATACCGCCGGGCCGGCGCGCGGCCAATCCGGTCTTCAGCGCCCAGAACCAGCGTCGTTCGCACGTAGCCAAGAACTGGCTGCTGTCAGGGCTGAAGAAGCATTTCGTCGTCTACGGCATCAAGGCCCCGGCCAAGATCGGCTACAACTTCATGTATTTCGATTTCCTGCGCTACTACCTGACCGACCCGCGTTTGGCC
The DNA here is from genome assembly GCA_002335385.1 of Candidatus Aminicenantes bacterium UBA2190. Lineage (GTDB taxonomy): Bacteria > Acidobacteriota > Aminicenantia > UBA2199 > UBA2199 > UBA2199. The sequence goes on along the minus strand of DCVK01000021.1, from coordinate 15,206 downwards.
CGCCTCGGCCACATCCTCAACGCGGTCAACAAGCTGGATGTCGAGATCGAGAGCGGCTTCACTGATTACATGGAGGCCAATTGCCTCACCATTCAGGTCTCCAGCTCCAAGCGCTTCAATCTCGAGAAGGCCAAGTACATCATTGAAAAGGAATTGCACGCCCTGGGGAACATCCCCATCAGCAACAACGATATGAAGGCGGTCCGCTCCCTGATGGAGATCGATTTCCTGAAAGGCATGGTCTCGTTGGAGGAGAGATGCCTGCGCATCGGCGAATACTACCACATGTTCGGCGAACTGAATTTTTACGACGTCCAGCTGCGGCGCCTGCGCCGGATCACGCCCTATGATATCATGGAAAGCGCGAAAAAATACCTGCTGAAGGAAAATCAGGTCATCCTCAATGTCTACGGCGATTAGGAATCTCCCGTTGTGCCGCGCCGGCTGTCTGCTCGGCGGCATGCTGCTGCTTTTGGCCTCGGGGCGCGCCTTCGGCGCCGAACCCCGGCTCTTTTCCTTTGCGACCTCCAAAGGTCTGGCGGTCAAGGTCCTGCAGGACAACGAACTGCCCTTCATTCACGCCCAGTTGCTGATCTACCTCGACGGCAGCACGCAGAATTACGCCTCCCTGGCCATCACGCAGCTGGCGGTCATGAACATGTTCGAGCGGTCGCTGAATTCGCCGCCCTCCAACTTGATGGGCATGCTGCAGCGGCAGGGGGGCGACTTCCTGGTTGAGCAGAACCCCGAATTCATGAAGATCAGCATGAATTTTCTCCCCGACCGCCTGGGGTCATTTTCCAGGCTGCTCAAGGAGATCTTCACCTATCAATCCTTTCACCTCAACAAGTTCAACCTGAGCAAGGAAAGGTTCTGGCCGCTGTTCATGAAGGGCCGGGACTGGAAAAAGGAGATCGCCCTGACGCTGGCCTATCAGCAGCTGGTCGGCAATTTTTATTTCACGCGCGGCTTCCTGCTTCAGGAAATCCTCGACGGCATCAATATGGCCCAGGTGCGGTCGTTCATGCTCAAGAATCTCCGGCCCGATAACGCCCTGCTGGTCCTGAAGGGGAAGGTCAACCCCTACTTCATCCTGGGCATGATCGAAAAAGACCTGCCATCGCCCGCTGTGCCGCCGGCCCGGGAGCGCAGGGAAACACCCGCGCTCAATGCCGCCCGCAAGATCTTCATCCTGAATGTGAATGCGCCCGAACCTCCCATGGTCTATTGGTTCGACGTGGCCCCGCCTGCCGCCGATGCCGCGTTCCTGCCCTATGCCATCGGCAACTTCTCTCTCTTCGGATTTCCCGGCGGGCGCATCTACCATTCGGAAAGGAACCGCTTCCTGATGGAGGGCTACAAGGTCGACACCGATACCATTTACTTGAAGGATTTCACCCTTTTCTGCAATTACCTGCGCGTGAATTACGGCGACCTGGAGAACTTCCTGCTGCTGGTGGAGCAGGAGAGAAAGAAGTTTGCCGCCCGCCCCATCGAGAGGAAGGAATACCTCGACGCCCTGAATCATTATATCGGGCAGGCCCAGGTGGGAACAAGCCGCTTCAGCTACGAGCTGCAGGCCGAGATCGACCGCTTTCACGGTCAGGGAACGAAGGGGGCGGCGCCTCGGCCCGGGCCCGAGCTTTTTCAGGAAGTGAGCTTCAACCGGGTGTTGCAAGCCATGGACGAGCAGATGGGCGCCAAGCCCAAGTCGGGGAACCGGGAAAAGGGCATCGTGGTCCTGGTGGGAAATGCCGACCAGGTCTTGAACAGCCTGAAGTTCCTCAAGACGGAAGCGCTTGAGTTGTCTGTGGATTGAAACAAGGCGGCGACCGGATTTGAACCGATGAATAGCGCTTTTGCAGAGCGCTGCCTTACCACTTGGCTACGCCGCCAATGGAGCGGGAAACGGGATTTGAACCCGCGACATCCACCTTGGCAAGGTGGCGCTCTACCGCTGAGCTATTCCCGCTCTTGCCGGTAAGAATAATCGAAAACGGCCGGTTTGTCAAGCCCCGCCGGGCGGTTGCTTGCCTATTTCACGGCGGTCTGGACGGTTTTTGCCCCGGGCGCGAGCAGCGCCTCCAGCGCCGGCGGCAGAAAGGGACGCCCCTTCTCATTGATGGCCGTGCCGATGGTGCGGGCGGCCAGGACAAGGCGGCCGTCGTCCCGGCGATGGATGTCCTGCAGGAAGGCGAAGCGCAGGGGCGAAATGCGCTCCAGATCGAGCCCGATCCAGAAAGAATCGCCGCCGCGCAGCGGGGCCTTGTAGTCGAGTTCACTGCGCACCACGACCAGGAAGACCCTGTCGTTCGTGAAGCGGTTGAAGTCGATCCCCCGCGACAGCAGGAACTCGTGGCGGCAGTGCTCCAGGTAGTTCAGGTAGACGGCGTTGTTGACCACGCCCTGCGCGTCGAGCTCGTAGTCGCGGACCTTCATTTCCAGCTTGAAGCGATCATCAGGCATGGGCCGCCTCCGAGAATTTCCGGCGCTCCAGCGCATGGGCGCCCAGATCGATCAGCGTCTTGAGCCCGACCAGTACCAGCAGGGCGCCCAGCGGCGAGCCCATGGCCGCGGCCAGGGCGCCGCCCGCAAGGATGACCAGGTGCATGACGATGACCCGGGCATAAGGCTGCCAGAACAGCCTGGTGAACGGGACGCTGAGGTATTCGCCGCGGCCGATGAAGTTGCGCCAATAGGAATAGCCGTGACTGGCGGACAGGAACAGCAGGGCCAGGCCAAGCTCAGCGGGCAGGTTCTTCAAGTCGGGGCTGAAGAGGGCGAAGACAAAGATGCCGTGGCCCAGGGTGAAGCCGCCGTAGTGCAGGGCGAAGAAGCGGATGAGCGCCTGGCGTGAATCCCAAGTGACGGGCTTGCCGTTGATCGTTGTGCGGGAGTCGTCGACCGCCCCCTGCGCCCGCGCCATTTTTTGGATGTTGAAAAAACCGACCACCAGGTTCTCGGCCCAGTAGAAGAGCATGATCGGGGCGACTTCCCATTCCAGGGCCAGGACCCCGTAGACCGGGACCAGGTTGGCCGCGACCAGCGCCAGGGCGGAAGAGCGCAGCCTGAGGAAGCGTCCTGGCCGGGAAGACCCCACCCCGGCAGCGACCGGCGGGGGGCGCAATGAGCGGGCGGACCGAGCCGCGTCCATTTCAACCCGGATTCTTTACGCTGCCGTGGATATGCTCGGCGGCATAAAGCATGGTTTCGGCGAATTCACGGGCGTCCTGGAGGTCGGCAGCATCGGGATGGCCGTTGGCGCTTTGGGCTTCGCGGGCCCACGCCTGGTGCTGCGGCGCCTCCATCCATTCATCGATCAACTGGGGCTTGACCTGGCCGCGGCAGCCGAACGTGCCGACGATGGTCTGGCCTGGCAGCTGGCTGATGGCGGCAAAGAAGGCGCCCAGGGCTTTTTCCCCTCCCCGCAGCGATCCGTGAGTGGCGAACAGGGCGATCTGCTTCCCCTTGGGAATGCTCCTCAGGAAATGGACCATCCTGGCCGGGACGCTGTGGTGCTGCACCGGAAAGCCGCAAAAGATCAGGGCGTAGGCTTCCAGGTCTTCGGCCTGGTCGATGGGCAGCAGCTTCTTCCCGGTGTGGCGCAGGGAGGCGAAAATCGATTCGGCGACCTTGCGCGTGTTCCCCGTCTCGGAATAATAGGCGACCAGGATGTTCATGTTTCCTCCTTGCCAGGCGCATTGTAGCGGATGGCCCGGGTCAAGTCCAGCCCGCTCCGGCTTACTTCCGCGGCGGTTCCCCGGGGCGGCGGACCAATGCCAGGTAGATCCCGGCCAGGATCATGGCGGCCGCCGCCATTTTCAGCCGGGAAGGGACTTCGCCCAGGAAAATGAAAGCCAGGATGGCGGCGCCGATCGGCTCGCCCAGGGTGGCGATGGCCACGTAGGAGGCGGGCAGATGTCCCAGCGCCCAGTTGAAGGAGGAGTGGCCCAGCAACTGGGGCAGCAGCGCCAGCAGCAAGAACCAGCCATAAGTCGCCGGCTGGAAGCCGGTCAGCCTCTGGCCCAGGGCCAACGCCGTCGTCATCAGGGTCACGGCCGCCGCCCCATAGACCAGGGTCACGTAGGGGATCAATGAGATGCGGCGGCGCAGTTTGCGGCCGATCAGCCAGTAGCCGCTCACGGACAGTGCGCCGGCCAGGGCCAGGACGTTGCCCAGAAAAGGGCGGGGAGAGATGGCCGTGCGTGCTTCAGCGAAGCTGATGACGATGCTGCCGGCCAGGGCCAGCCCCAGGCCGGCCAGCAGTGACGGCGTCAGCGGTTCGCGCCAGGCGATCCAGGCGAATAGCGCCACCCAGAGCGGCGAGGTGGAGACCAGCGCCACCGAGCTGGCCACCGAAGTGTATTCCAGGGATGTGATCCAGGTGCCGAAATGGACGGCCAGGAATAGTCCCGAGGCGAGGGCCCACAGCCAATCGGACGGCTTCAGGCCGGCGATCTCGCTTCGGTACAGCCGCCAGGCCGGAAGCAGGAGGAGCAGCGTCGCCAGCCCCAGGCGGTAGGCGGCGACGGCCAGGGAGGGAGCGTCGCCCTGGGCCAGACGCACGAAGACCGCTCCCGAGGAGACGGCGGCGATGCCGACAATCAGGGCCAGGCGGGGAGCCAGGGTCGGGCGGCGGCTCAGATCCGCGCCAGCCATTCAGCAAAGGAGCGCCGCAGTCCCAGGTGGAATGCACCTTGGATTTTGCCGGCAGCGAAAACCGTGTGGCCCGATTCGATGCGCAGATCCTTGTCCGGCCAATCCGCCAGGACAAGTTCCGCATGATATTTAATTGCTATGCGCATGGCGATTTCCTTCAGGCTGAATTCTTCGCCGCCGATATTGTAGACCTGGTTGGCGGAGCGCTCGTGGCAGCAGGAGCCGATGATCTGCCCGCAGATGTCCTCCACGTGGGTGAAGGTTCGCCGCAGGGAACCGTCGCCGAACAGGCGGATCGTTCCCGCCTGCCGCGCCTGACGGAAAAAACTCCCGATCGTGCCGTAGGAATAGTCGCCGCCGAGATCGTTCCCATAGGGAACGCATATGCGGTAGACGGTGTAGGGGATGGCGAAGGAATTCCGATAGGCCTCCAGAATGCCTTCGCAGGCATTTTTATTGACGGCGTATATCGTTTTGGCTTCCTTCGGGTCGTCCTCGCGCAATGGCAAGTCCGCTCCCCTGTAGACCAGGCGCGAGGAAGGATAGACGATCCGCGGCCGTTGGGACGATTGGCGGATCCCGTGCAGGACATTCAGCAGGCCCAGTTCGTTGAGCGCAACAAACCGTTCGTAGTGGTCGAAGCCGCTGAAGGTGCCCGTGATCCCGGCAAACATGAAAACGCAATCCACGTTCCAGTCGATCTCCTTCAGGTCTCCGGCCTGCAGGATGTCCAGCGGGGAATAGTCGGAAGCGCCTCTTGCCGATTTGTCCTGGACGTCGCAGTCGCGCACCCTCCAGCCGCTGTTCTCCAGATAGTGGGCCATATGGCTGCCGAGATAGCCGTTGGCGCCCAGGACCATGGCGGTTTTTCTATTTTTCATCGCGGTGATCGGCTGCGGTCGTTTCCTTCACGATGTAGCGCGGGCGGTTTTTCACGGTTTCGAACATTTTCCCCATGTAGGTCCCCATCATGCCCAAAATGGCGATGATGATCCCGGAAAGTATCCAGAGTGATAAAAAAATGCTCAGCCAACCGCTCACCTTTTCGCCGTAGACAATGTGCCGGACGGTAAGAAAAAAGGCGATGACCAGGTTGATGGCGACCAGCGAGATCCCGAATCTCATCACCAGGCGCAGCGGCTTGTCGGAAAATGTGACGATGGTCGTCACGGCCAGGTCCAGGCGTTTTTTCAGGGAGTAGGATGATCGGACCGGGCCCTTGCGCCCGGCATGCTGGACGGGCAGTTTCGCGGTCCGGAAGCCGATCCAGCGGTTCAGGACCGGGTAATACTTGTAATAATCGCCCATGACGGCCAGCGCGGCGACGGCTTTCCGGTTGTACAGGACGAAATTCGCGATGGAATGATCGAGGTTCGTTTCGGTCAGATATCTCATGATCCGGCAAAACAGCCGCGAACCGCTGCGCTTAATGAAGCCGTCCCGCCGTTCGACCCGGCTGGCGAATACGATGTCGTACCCCTTGCTGGCCTCGTTGAACAGATCCACGATGTGTTCGGGCTCGTCCTGCAGGTCGCAATCCAGGGTGACGATCCAATCGCCCGTCGCCGCATCCAATCCGGCGTTCAGTGCATATTGCTGCCCGAAATTGCGGCTGAGGCTGAGGCCGATGATCCGGCGGTCGGCGGCGGCGAGCCGCTTGATGATCTCCCAGCTGTCGTCCGGGCTGCTATCCTCGACCAAAATGATCTCATAATCGCCGGTGATGCGCGCTGCCGACGCCTTGATGCGCGCAACCAGCTCGGGCAATACGGAAGCCGCCCCGTAAACCGGGCTGATGACCGACAATTTCAGCGGATTATTCGTCATGATCGCCCCCCAATAACTTGATCCGCTCCAGGGAATGGCTTTGCAGGAGAATGTCACGATAATGCCTTCCCCTGTCCGCGGTGCCCGTGACAAGGCCGTGGAATTCCTCCAGCGCCCGAACAAAATGGTTGTCGGGCTCGGCAAGGATCACATCGCTGCGTCCGGGTTTCTCGAGGACGATCCTGGGCCGCTGGTCGGCCGTGGGCGTGAAGGCCCGCTCGGCGGTGATCTTGCCGCGCTCGCCCCAGATCTCGTAGCGGCATTGGTAGAAATTGTCGAACCCGAACGATACCGCGGCCCCCATCCCCGTGGAATCCGTCAAGAAGGCGCTCCCGTACATCGCGGCCCTGGATCGCGGAACATGGAACAGCGTCGCGCCCTGGACTATGAATTCGCCGCCCAGGATGAAATGGGTCGCCCTGACCGGATAGGCGGCCGCATCCATCAGCACCCCGCCCCCCAATGCCTCATCATATCTGAAGTTGTCAGGGGCCAGCGGCGGGAAACCGAAGGAGCTGGAAAAAAAGCGCAGCCCGCCGATCTCCCCGTTCCTGATCAGGTCGAGAACGATCTTATGCTGGCCATGGTATTGGAACATCAATCCTTCCATGAGTGCCACGTTGCTCTGCCGGGCATGATCGACCATTTCCCGGGCGTCGGTCGGATTCATGGCGATCGACTTCTCGGCATAGACGTGCTTGCCGGCCAAAAGGGCCTTGTTCACCCATTCCCGGTGCAGCCCCGTGGGCAAGGGGATGTACAAGGCCTCCAGCGCCGGCGAATGGATCAGGGGATCATAGCCGGCGATGCCTTCGCAGGCAAACTGGCGGGCGAATTCCCCGGCCTTGTCATGCGAGCGGCTGGCCACGGCGACCAGTTCAAACTTGTCGGGCAGAGCCTTGACGGCGGGAATGACCGAGCGCCGGGCGATGTTGGCGCAACCCAAGACTCCCAGCCTGACCCTTTTCGTCATGATCCGCTCAAAATGAGACCGCAGCGATCAGGCTTCTTGCGGCGATATTCAGGTAGTTGTTGAATTTGATGAACGTGGAAAGCTGGTTCAGGGTCATCCAGCAGTAGTTGTCGGGAACGGCGATCGGGAAGCCGGGTTCGGCCTCGATGATCATGTTCCGGTTCTGCTCCTGATAAAAGCGCCCCCCTTCCTCGCTTTGCAATGCGGAATAGCCGATGCGCTCCTTTTTCGCGCCGAGCACGGCGTCGATGAAGGGAACGGCGTATTCATTTTTCCCGGTGCGGTAATTCCCCGTCAGGCATTGAACGGTCGGGGCCAACTCGAGAACGTCAAAATTGCCGGCCTCCAGCTTGGCCTGCACCAGGAAATGGTACACGCCCCCGATGGGCTTCACGATGAACGCCATGATGCCCTCTTGCATGGGCTGGATCATGGGTTGGGTCCATTGCTGCACTTCCCGGTTGCCGATCTCGACATCCACGCCGATCACCGAGAAATATTTCCCGTCCTGATGGCGAATGGAGCCCCCGTTGTATTCCCAGCCCTTGATTTCCCGCAGGGGCAGGCGGGTCACGCGCAGGTGGTAGCGCATTTTCAGGCCGGTGATCCACGATATGATCCGGTCGAGATCGTGCAGATGGTTTTCCGGGTCGAGCAGCGAGCGCAGGAAGTGCCGGTCGTGATCGCCTGCGTGCTCCGCCGCGGGGCCGGATTCCCCGGCATGGCCTACATAAGAGCCGAACGGGATGCCGGAGAGCACGGTGCGCGTGTCCATGTTCACCACGTTGTCGTGCCGGATCAGCTCTTTCAACTGGCCCAATGTGGCCCAGATGAAATCGTCGGGGACGGGCAGGGGCTCCTTTTCGGGAACTTCGACGATCATGTTGCAATTCCGCTTGCGCAGGAAGCGGGCGCCCTGCTCGCTTTGGAGCTGGTTGACCCGAATTGTCACCGGCCTTTCACCGTTGAAGTATTCAAGGAACAGGGGGACCTTGCCCTGGTGGACGCGCGTGCAATTGCTTTTTGTCGCCTGGATCGTCGGCGCCAGCTGCACGCGGTTGATGTTGCCCGGCTCGATCTTCGCCTGCATCAGAAAATGCAGGATGCCGTCGATCTTTTTGGCGATGATGCCCAGGTAGCCGATCTCCGGCTGATTGATGATGGGCTGTTCCCATCGCGACACCAGGCCCCAGTCGGTCTCGACCCGTATCCCCTCGATCGAGAAGAAGCGCCCGCTTTCGTGGACGATGTCGCCGCTGGCCTCGTCAAAGCGCCACGATCGCATCCGCTCCAGGGGGATCGGCTCGATCCTCGTTTTCATCGCGGAGCTTTTGCTTTTGATCCATTCCAGTATCAGCGGCACGCTGGAAACGGTAGCCCCCTTGGCCAGGGCCGACTTGAAGAAATCGTTTTCAATCTGACGAGTCGTTGACATGGTTTCAGCTTGTTCCTGCCATTTCGCGCCCTTCCTGCTTCAACTTTGCGATCCCATGATAGCAAATTGACGTCGTTACGGAAAGGAGCAAATTGGAAAAATCGCGCGCGCCATGACGATTTTCCCATTGCCCCCAAATGTTCCGGCTGTCGCAGGTCCGGTTGAGCAACGCCTGGCGCTGCCGGCAGGCTATTTCAGCGTCTTCATGGCCAGCAAATGCAGGGTGACCCCGACGCCGACCGCCAGCAGCAGCAACCGGGCCCAAAGGGCGGTGGCCACCGCCAGCCCCGAGAAGGCCAGCGTCGCCCACAGCAGCGCGAGCGTCGCCAGCTTGGCCTTCAATGGGATGGCCCGGTTCTCGCGGTACTGGCGGACATAGCGGCCGAGGCGCTTGTGGTTGAGCAACCAGCCGTAAAGCCGCTCCGAGCTGCGAAAAAAGCAGGCCGCTGCCAGCAGCAGGAACGGGGTCGTGGGCAAAAGGGGGAGAAAGATGCCGGCGATGCCGAGGCCGACTGCCGCTAGGCCGCAGGCCGCAAGCAATCCCCTTTTTACCGTTCCAGGCCGCGTCAACGGGTGGCGGGTCAGCATCAGAAATCGGGGAAGGGCTTCCCGACCCAGGTAACGCCGATGGATTTGTAGCGCTCCTCCAGGAGCGGGTCCAGCACCATGAGCGAGCGTGCCCGTTCCTCCAGCGGCTTGCCCAGCAGGCCGGCGGCCAGGATGAACCCGTTCAGGGCGATGACCAGCAGGAGCCCGACCTGACCACTGGCCAGGACATAGATCCCCAGGATCATGCCGGTGACAAGCAAATGGCCTGCAGGAGCGCCTGGATCATGTGGCGGCGGGCCAGGGCGGCGTAATTCTGCAGGTCGATGGCATTGGCGATGGCCGGAGTCCGGGCAAGGAAGGAGCGCAGGCCGATCATGCCCAATCCCCAGTTGACCAGTGCCAGGGCAAAGACCAGGTAGAACCATGAGACCGCGTTCATATGTCAGCCTCCGGGTGACGATTATTTTTCTCGAGGCTACTGGGTACATTCTCATTCCCGTCGTGCCTGGCCGCGCAGTAGCATTCCAGTCCGCGCGCCTTGGCGAAAGCCTCTTTTCCCTCGCGCAGCGAGAAGTAGACGAGGCCGATGGCTCCCAGGGAGTCGGAGAAACCTAATCCCGCCGCCTGGTATACGAGGCTTGACACCAACAGCACCAAAGACATGTAGATGCAGGCCAGGGTGCAATTGGCGTCGGCCAGGATGGGCGCCGACCTGAGCGCCCGGCCGACCTTGCGCTTGGCCTTGACCAGGAGCCACATGATCGCGATGGAAATGGTCGAGATGATCACGCCGGGGAGGGTCGTTTCCGGCTTGTGCGCCTTGACCAGGTTGTAAATCGCCGAGAGGACCAGTCCACCGGCAAGGAGGAAGAAAGCCGTGCCGGTTACGCGCAGGGCGGCCTGCTCGAAGCGTGAGCGGCAGCCGTCGGGGTCGCGGCGGATGCGCAGCACCATGGACATGATGCCGACGCCGGAGAGGAACTCGATGAACGAGTCGATGCCGAATCCGAACAGGACCAGGGTCTCGTCCTGGATGCCGAAATATATCGACACCACGCCTTCCACAAGATTGTAGGCAATCGTAAAAACTGCGAGCCACAGAGCGTGCCGCCAATAGCGGTTGGTGCTGGCTGACTGGACGTTCATGGACGGAATGGGGTGGCAGGAGCGGTGAGCCTCATTTGAATTCGCCCCTGGCAACCGTAATGCATTTGCCGCCGACGGAGATATGGATATGGCCCGAATCATCCTCCGCCTTGAGCAGCAGCAGCGACGGTCGATCGATCTCGTAGCCCTGCTCGCTGCGGATGTCGATGCTCTTTCGGCCGAAATAGCGGTGCCTGACCAGCCAGCCGGCCAGGCAGCCGTTGCCGCTGCCGGTGGCCGGGTCTTCGGGCACGCCGAAATAATCGACGAAAACCCGTACGCTGACGTCGTTTCCAGCTTCATGCGCCTGCGGGCAGAAGACAAGTATCCCCTTGGCCCAGGAATCCTTGATGAAAGCGAAATAGCGGTCGCGGTCGACCCTGGCCTTTTTCAGGGCCGCGAGGGTTTTGAGCGGTACAATCGAAAAGGGCAGCCCCGTGGACACTTCCTGGACCGGAAAGCGATCGTCGATATCGGCTGCGGCCAGGTTGAGGATGGCCGCCAGCGCTTCTGCGGGGTGCTGTTTCCCGAACTCGGGCTCGACCTGTTTCATCCAGCTGTTGCCATCCGCGGCAAAGGTGACCGGAATCCTGCCTGCTTTTAGGTTCAGGGTGATCGCCTCAGCCTTTCCCTTCAGGATTTCGCTGCGGATGACGTGCGCCGTACCCAGGGTCGGATGACCGGCAAACGGGACCTCTTCCGCCGGTGTGAAGATGCGCACGTCAAAGCCCTGGCCCCGCTCCTCGTCGCCCAGAATGAACGTGGTCTCGGAAAAGTTCATTTCCCGGGCCAGGGCCTGCATCTCCGTCCCGCTCAGTTCCTCAGCCCGGCGGAAAACGGCCAGCTGGTTGCCGGCGTACTTTTTTTCGGCGAAAACATCGACGATGTAAAACGGAAGTTGCTTCATCCATGGCCTCCTGTCGGTCAGCGCGCCGTTTCTTTCAGCCCTTGCCTGAGATGTACTGGCAATAGCCAAAGGCGATGGGGCCGGCCTTCGTGGTCTCGCAGGGAAAATCCGCGCATTCGAAACACAGGCGGACTCCCTTGGCCAAAGCGCAGGTTGCGATCTTGCAGAACTTGTTTTCCTTGGGTCCGCATCCCTGCGGGAAGTTGGGGCATGTCTCCTGGACCATGCGCGGGCACTTCTCGCAGGCGATGCCGCAGACGCCGATCTTCATGGTGTCTCCTCCTTGCGCCAGGCGAAGGATCTGTTGTCGATGGCTCGCTGGACCGCGAGTATGCCGTCCAGGTGGTCGATCTCGTGCTGCAAAAGCTCGGAAAGATCGTCTTGGGCCGCGATGACGCAGTCCTCCCCTTTTTCATTCGTGCAGGAAACCGTGACTTCCCTCGCCCGCTCCACCCTGACCAGCAGGCCGGGGAAGCTGAAGCAGTCGTCCCACAGTTTGAATTTTGCCTTGCTCCTCTTCTCTATTCTGGGATTGATCAGCGCCCCGGAGATCCCTGCCTTGGGAAAATGGATATAGATGATCCGCTTCAACACCCCGATCTGCGGCGCCGCGATCCCGCGGCCGAAGCCGTTTTTCTTCCTGAAGTCAGCCAGCGTAGCCCTCAGGTCGCTGATCGTTTTCCTTACTCCGGGAGCTTTGATGCTCCGAACCGCCCCGCAATGCTTCCACAGCCCCGGAGCGCCGAGCAAAAGTATTTTTTTTATCGCCATGGGATCATCAGGCCGGCTTGGCCGCGATCAACTCAGGTCGACCTCGATCAGGCAGCGTGAGTCGCCGCGCTTGATCGAGCTCTTGAGGTCGCCCCTGACCTCTTTTCCGGCGACGGCGCCGTAAACGGCCTTGGTCCAGCCGACCGTGCAGAGGCAGTACTCGCCGGGCAGCGTGCCTTCGATGTCTCCAACCAGGGTGCACAGGCATTTCTCATAGATCATGATGACCTTGTCGCCGTCGCGCCGGATGTTATTCTCTCCGAGGTGAGGGCGCATGGCGGCGATGAACTTGTCGATGTCGCCATGGAACGATTGTGCCCAGGCCAGCAGGCCGTGATTCGCGGCGCAGGAGCGGCCGTTTTCCTCGATCAGCCTGGCTCTCTCCGCTTCGGGCATTTGATTCTTCATGTTGCCCAGCCAGGCGGTCAGCCAGCCGGCAAGGAACTTGTTCTTCCCCGCCAGTTTCTTGTCGCAGTCGGGAGTCTTTACCTCCTGCCCCATGACCCGGTTCCCTCCCAGCAACGTGCCCGCCGCCGCCATTCCCAGTGCTCCTTTCAAAAAGCTCTTCCTCTTCATGTTCGTTCCTTTGGATGAAACCAGTATAATCGATCGGGTGCTGCCGGGCAAGATGTTTTTCCCCGCGCCCGCAATCCGTTCGCCGCCGACCGATCTCACTTAATCTAGTCTTGTTTCTTGTGCACCAGGAACCGGTCGTAAAGCGCCAGTCCGGTCATGGAAACGACGCCCATGCCGGCCACGATCAGCCAGATGGCGGAAGGATTGGCCGGCAGGCCGTTCTTGACCGGGTTGGCGATGAAGATCTCGAACAGGCGGCCGCCCAGGGGTGCGCCCACGATCGAGCCCAGGGCTACGGGCAGGTTGGCGTAGCCGAGGTAGAGCCCCTCCTGCCCCTTGGGGGCGATGGCGCCGATGTACTCGTAGATGCGTGGCGAGGCGAACATTTCGCCCAGGGCCATGGAGGCGATCGAAACGATCAGGAAGATGCCGGCGATGGGCAGCAGGACATGGACGCTGCCGAAGCGCAGCAGCGAGACTTTCAGCGAGATGTCGGCGAAGAGCACCGGCGCCAGGATGTTGATCAGCATGCCCAGGGTGGTGACCAGGACCCCGAAGATGATCGAGCGCACCGGTGTCCATTTCTTGGCCAGGCGGGCGATGACCAGCTGCAGGCTGACGATCATGATCGGGTTGACCAGGGTGTAGAGCTCGACGGGCGCCGCGGGGTCGATCCAGCGCAGGAACAGGGGAATGAGATTGTATAATTGCACGTAGAGGATCCAGAACATGCCGATGACCACCAGGAAGAAGACGAACTTCCAGTTGCGCAGCACGGTGACGATGCCCAGCAGCGCCTGGCCCAGGGTTTTCTTCTGTACGGCCTGGCCGTCCTTTTTCCCGTCGGAGACGTATTGCGGTTCGCGATAAATGAACAGGACGATCAGCAGCCCGACCAGGGCGAAGGCGAAGGCCACGGGGAAAAAGATGGCCGGGATGCCCAGCTGGCTGCGCACGAAATAGGAGATGGCGCGGCCGCTGATCGAACCGATATTGATCACCATGTAGAAGATGGCGAAGCCGAGGGTGGCGCGCAGGCCCGCGGTCTTCTGCACCGTGCCGGCGATGCAGGGCTTGACGATCGAGCCGCCCAGGCCGATGAGCACAATGCCCAGCAGCACCGGCACGGTGTAGCCGGAGCCGGCGGGCCAGAAATTCTGCACGTTGCCCATGACCAAATAGCCCAGCGCGAGCATGACGAAGGCCACGACCAGCGAGCGCCTGAAGCCGTACTTGTCGGCCAGGGTGCCGCTGAGAATGGGCAGGAAATAGATCAGCCCCCAGAGGAGGGAACCGTTGAGGAAGGTGGCGAATGTCGGGCTCATGCCCAGGGTCTCCGTCAGGTAAATGACGACGAAGGAGGCCATGGCGTAGTAGGCGCCGCGTTCGAAAAGCTCGATGGTGTTGGCTGTCCAGAACGTTGCGGGAAAACCGCCGGGCTTGGTTTCTGGCGAATTCATAGGGGCCTCCGGGTTATTTCTTTATGGCGATGCCCAGCTCGTCGAGCTGGCGCTGCGAAACGGCCGACGGCGAGCCGGTGAGCAGGCAGAGCGAGGAAGTGGTCTTGGGAAAGGCGATGACCTCGCGGATTGAGTCTTCGCCCAGCAGCAGCATCAGCAGGCGGTCGAAGCCCAGGGCGATGCCCAGGTGGGGCGGTGCTCCGAAGTTCAGGGCGTTGAGGAAGAAGCCGAAGCGCTCCTCGATCTCCCTGTCCTCCAAGCCGAGCAGCTGGAATATTCTATTCTGCAGGGCGATATCGTGGATGCGCCGGCTGCCGCCGCCGAGCTCCACGCCATTGAGCACCAGGTCATAGGCGATGGCCTGGACTGTGAGCGGCTGGGCGTCCAGCAGGGGGATATCCTCGGGACGCGGGGCGGTGAAGGGGTGGTGATTGGAGTCGAGGCGCTTCTCCTCCTCGTTGTGGAAGAAAAGCGGGAAATCGGTCACCCAGAGGAATTCCAGCCTGTTCTTGGCCTGGAAGCTCCGACCCAGGTGCTCGCGGAGCCTGCCGGCCAGGACAAGGGCCGGCAGCTCGGAGTCGGCCACCAGGAGCAACAGCGCGCCGGGATCGATCTTCCTGCTTTCAAAGAGGGCGGCGATGTCCGCGGCGGCGATCTTCAGGGAGGACTTGAAGCCGTCCCCGGTCCTCTTCATCCAGATGACGCCCTTGCCGCCCAGTTTTTTTGCCGTCTCGTTGACCTCGTCGAGCTGCTTGCGCGACCAGCCACCGGCGCCGGGGATGATCAGGCCTTTTACCATTGCCCCCCGGGCCAGGGCGCCGTTGATCAGGTCGCTGCCCCAGGCGGCGGCATCAGCGGTGAAATCCTCGATGATGAAGGGGATGCGCAGGTCGGGCTTGTCCG
>DCVK01000066.1 GCA_002335385.1 Candidatus Aminicenantes bacterium UBA2190 | reverse complement strand
CGCCGCAGCACGACGAGTTCATCTTTTCGCTGTTGCAGGAGTCAAAAAAACCCGTCTTTTTGGCCATCAACAAGATCGACAAGCTGAACCGCGGCCGCGTGCTGGAGAAGATCCAGGAGTACAGGGACGCCTTTCCCTGGAAGGAGATCGTCCCGATTTCCGCCAGGCGCGGCGACAACCTGGAACTGATCGAGGAGCTCATTTTCCGCTACCTGCCGGAAGGGGAGGACCTCTACCCGGCCGAGGAGACCACGCTGCAGAGCCAGGCGTTCTACGTCGGCGAGCTGGTGCGCGAGAAGGTGCTGGACCGCGTCGAGGACGAGCTGCCGTTCACCACCACCCTGAAGGTGGAGGAGATCAAGGACCGCGGCGAGACGGTCTACGTGCGCGCCGACGTCTACGTGGAGAACGTGGCGCAGAAGAAGATCGTCATCGGCAGGCAGGGCAAACTGATCAAGCTCATCGGCACCGACGGCCGCGAAGCGCTGGAGGAGTATTTCGGCAAGAAGGTCTTCCTCGACCTCTTCGTCAAGGTCGTGCCCGGCTGGCGCAACTCGCCGCAGGTCATCCGCGACATCTTCGACTGAACGGTGCGGTGATTGACCCGCGGACGATGGGCGTCCTCTTGGTTCAGAAGGTCACCGACAACGACGGCGGCAGTGCCGCCGGCGAGGAAACGGTTACGATAACCGAATAGTCCGCCGTATCGATCATTTTGGCAAATCCGACCTCGGCCGGGGGGTAGGGGAATCCCCGGTTGCTATTTATCGGTAATTATAATAAAATAGCCTTTAACAAATGTTCAAGATCAACACGCTGCGCGCCAAGTTCCTGGTGTCTTTCGTCCTGCTCAGCCTGGCTTACATAGCCCTTTCCGCTTTTTTCATCCTCACGATCGTCGACGCCGCCAACAACCGCATGGCCCGGGCCAGTTTCGTGCGCTGGGCGCGGGATTTCGAGACCCTGGCTGAGCCGAATTTCATCTATTTCAACTACATGAACCTCAAGGGCCAGGCCGAGGATGTCCTCAAGGACAACGAGCGGGATTTCATCGCTCTGTACGACGCCGAGGACCGGGAGATATTCTTCAAGGGCCCGGAATGGGTGCGCCGGGAGCTGGAGCCGCAGCGTAACGGCTACGACGAGCAGGTGCGCGACGCCACCTTCGGCGCGCGGCCCTATATCCTGGTCCGCCTGCCGGTAAAGGTCGCTGCCGCCGACACGGTGTGGGGCGCCATCCTCTTCGGCCACTCCAACGAGGACAACCAGGCCGTGCTCGGCCGGCTGCGCCTGACCGTCATCGTCATCTCCGGCGCGCTGCTCCTGGTCTTCATGGCCCTGATCGCGCTGATCAACCGCAGGCTGACCGAACCCATCGGCCTGCTGAAGAACGGCCTGGAAAAGATCAGCCGCGGCGACTTTTCCCACCGCATCGAGATCCATTCCAACGACGAGTTCTCCTACCTGGGCAACCAGTTCAACGAGATGGCCGAGAAGATCGATGGCATGCTGACCGAGATCGAGGCCACGCACCGCAACCTGGAGAAGCAGGTCGCCGCGCGCACCCGTGAGCTGAACGAGTCCAACCAGAAGCTGCAGGTGGCCATGCAGGAGCTGCGCGACACGCAGCGGCACATCATCCAGTCCGAGAAGCAGAAGTCGCTGACCGCCATCGTCTCCGGCTTCGCCCACGAGATCAACAACCCGCTGACCGGCATCCTGGGCTACGTCGACCTGATCGGCATCCGCGACGACGCCAGTCCCTACATCCGCGAGAAGCTGAACAGCATCCAGAAGCAGGCCGTGCGCATCAAGAACATCATCGACCAGCTGAACCAGATGAATCCCGACATGGACCAGGTCAAGATGGAGCTCAGTCTCTCCAACCTGCTGGAAAAGCTGGTCAAGGTCATCGGCACGCGGCCGGAGAACAGCGAGCATGCCATCATCCGCAACCAATTCAACCAGGACGTGATCATCCAGGGCAACCATTTCGCCCTGTGGCAGGTCTTCGAAGGCATCGTGGAGAACGCCCTCGAGGCCCTGCGCGAGAACCAGGTGCGCAACGGCCGCATCGTCATCGACCTGAAGCGCTCGCTCGACGGCCGGCAGGCGGTCGTGGAGATCAGCGACAACGGCGGCGGCTTCAAGAACCTGGACAAGGCCTTCGACCCGTTCTATACCACCAAGAGCCGTACCCAAAAGAAAGGCATCGGGCTGACCATCGCCTACAACATCATCCAGGAGCACCAGGGCAACATCGTCATCCGCAACAACGAGGAAGGCGGGGCCACGGTGACGGTCTACCTGAAGGCCGCGGACAAGAATTTCAAAAAGCAAACGCATGCGGAGGAACCCTAATGCTCAGATCCATGAGGAACAACCTGAAATCGCTTTCCTGGACCCTATGGCTGGTGATCCTGGCTTTCATCGGCTTCATCTTCGTGCAGTGGGGAGCGGGCCGCTTCGACTCGGAGGGCCTGGACCGCGACGTGGCCGCCGTCGGGCGTTCCACCATCGGCGGCGAGGAATTCCAGAAGAGCCTGGCCCGCACCCTGGAGATGTACCGCAACCAGTTCAAGGACAACTTCAGCCCGCAGATGATCGACCAGCTGCGCATCGCCGAGCAGGTGCTGCAGGGGATGATCAGCGGCCGCATCGTGCAGGGCGAGGCGCAAAAGCTCCGCCTGCAGGTTTCCGACGCCGAGCTGCAGAACGCCATCCGCAGCCAGTCGTCCTTCCAGCGCGACGGGCATTTCATCGGCTCGGAGGAATACGAGCGGCTGCTGGCCTATAACCACGTCACCGTGGTCGAATTCGAGGAGAGCCTGCGCCAGGATATCCTGGCCGACAAGCTCAAGGAACTGGTGACCGCCGGCCTGGTCCTCGACGGCGACCCGCTGCGCGAGGACTTCCGCAAGGAGAACGACAAGGCCGAGCTGGACTACATCGCCTTCCGCCTCGCCGAGGTCAAGGAGGAGCCCGTGACCAGCGCGGCGGAGCTGCGCGAATTCTATGCCAAGAACCCGGCGCTGTTCCAGGGGGACGAGAAGCGGGCGGGCGAGGTCCTGGCCCTGAAGTTCGCCGACCTCAAGAAGGAGATCACCCTCAAGGAGGATGAGCTGTTCGCCTACTACAAGGGGAACAAGGCCATGTTCAAGCTCCCCGGCAAGACCAAGGTCAGCCGCATCTGGGTGGCCTACGATGAAAAAACGCGCGAGGAGGTCCTGAAGCGCATGGAAGAAAACTCCGCCACTTTGACCCCGGACAATTTCGCCGCCCGGGCCCGCGAACTGTCAGGCGACGACAAGGCCAAGGAAGGCGGTGACTGGGGCTATTGGGGCTGGCAGAGCTTCAGCGCCCAGGAAAAATCGCTGATCGGCAACCTCAAGCAGGGCGGCATCTCGTCCCCGGTGGACGCGGGCAACGCCTTCTCGCTCCTGTACGTCCCCGAGAAGATCGAGGAGCAGCAGGAGAGCTACGACGCCGTCAAGGCCCGCATCCGCGGCGTGCTGGAGAACGAGCGGCTGAGGAAGCTGGCCGGCGAGAAGATGGCCCAGGCCCAGCCGAGGATCAAGAAGGCCGAAAGCCTGAGTGCCGGCGCCGGCAAGCTGGGAGTCAAGGTGGTCGACAGCGGGCCGCTCACCCGCGGTCAGGCCATCAAGGGGCTGGATGAGATGGGCTATATCTCGCAAAAGCTCTTCGCCATGAAAGAGAACGAAATCTCCGAGCCGGTGGAATTTCCCGAGGGCATCGCCATGGTGCGCCTGGTCCGGGTGGACAAGCCGCAGACCGAGCCCTTCGACGCGGTGCGCCAGAAGGTCGCCACCGAGCTGGGCAACGCCAGGAAGCTGCAGCTCCTGGAGGCCCGGGCCCTTCGGGCAGCCGCTGAGCTGAACCGCCTGGCCGACGCCAAGAAGGTCGAGGAGTACCTGGGAAAAGAGGGCCTGAAGGCCGAGAGCGCCACCTACCAGCGCGGTGACCGCCTGGCCGACCTGCCAGTAACGACGGGGCTGGACGAGGCCGTGTTCGCCCTGGAGGAGAACATTTATTCCGCGCCCCTGGCGCTGAAGACCGCCGTGGTCATCGTCCGGCTGAAGAGCAAGAAGGTCGTCAGCGACGAGGATTTCGCCAAGGAGCGCGAGGCCTATTACGGCAAACGGCTGGAGGAGGCCAAGAACACCCGCTTCGGCTCCTACCTGTTGAGCAAGAAGGACGATTACAAGATCCGCTTCAACGCCGAAATGTTCGAAAAGGTCAAGGACTCCGTCATTTCACGGTTCCGCTAAAGGAGAAGCCGCATGAGCCAAACGCCTGAAGTCAAGGGAATGCCCGCCGGGGCGTTCGAAGTGCTGCCCGCGGGCAAGGAGTACTCTCCCTATATCGCCGCCGATACGGTGCTGCCCGAGGTGACTTTCCGTTCCGTCGTCCTGGGCCTGATCATGGCCATCGTGTTCTCGGCCGCCGCCGCCTTCCTGGGCCTGAAGATCGGCCAGGTTTTCGAAGCCGCCATCCCCATCGCCATCATCGCCGTCGGCGTCGCCCCGCTGTTCAAGCGGAAGAGCACCATCCTGGAGAACGTCATCATCCAGTCGATCGGCGCCGCCTCGGGCCTGGTCGTGGCCGGGGCGATCTTCACCCTGCCGGCGCTGTTCATCCTCGGCCTGGACCAGGCGATCGGCTTCGACCTGTTCAAGATCTTCATGGTCTCCTTCCTGGGCGGGGCGCTGGGCATCCTCTTCCTGATCCCGTTCCGCAAGTACTTCGTCAAGGAAATGCACGGCCACTTCCCGTTCCCCGAGGCGACCGCCACCACCCAGGTGCTGGTCGCCGGCGAGAAGGGCGGCGCCCAGGCCAAGATCCTGGTGAAGAGCATGATCATCGGCGGCGTCTTTGACTTCCTGGTGCACTCGGTCGGGGCGTTCAACGAGGTCTTCACCAGCCGCATTTTCGGCCTCGGCAAGGCGCTGGCCGACAAGTCCAAGATCGTCTTCAAGATGGACGTCCTGTCGGCCGTCATGGGCCTGGGCTACATCATCGGCCTGAAGTACACGTCGATCATCGCCGCCGGCAGCCTGCTGTCGTGGTTTCTGCTGGTGCCGGTGATCTACTACTTCGGGCAGTACATCCCGGCCGAGATCGTGGGCAACGGCACGACGCTGATCTCGGCCATGAGCGCCGAGGAGATCTTCAGCACCTACGTGCGCTTCATCGGCATCGGCGCCATCGCCATGGCCGGCATCATCGGCATCCTGAAATCGTCGAAGATCATCGTCCAGGCCTTCGGCATGGGCTTCCGGCAGATGTTCCGCAAGACGGCCGCTGGCGATGCCAAGGTCCCCAGGACCCAGACCGACCTGAGCATGAAGTATGTCATCCTCGGCCTGGTGGTGACGATCCTGGTCATCTGGGTGTTTTTCAGCTTCTCGGTGCTCCAGCCGGTGCCGCAGCCGCTGAAGCTGGGCCTGATCGCCACGCTCACCGTCTTCGTCATCAGCTTCCTGTTCACCTCGGTGGCGGCGCGGGCCATCGCCATCGTCGGCACCAACCCGGTCTCGGGCATGACCATGATGACCCTGATCCTGAGCAGCCTGGTGCTGGTCGCCGCCGGCCTGACCGGCCAGTACGGCATGTACGCCGCCCTGCTCATCGGCGGCGTGGTCTGCACGGCGCTGTCCATGTCGGGCGGCTTCATCACCGACCTGAAGATCGGCTACTGGCTGGGCTCGACCCCGGTCAAGCAGCAGAAATTCAAGATGCTCGGCGTCGTGGTCTCGGCAATGACCGTCGGGCTGGTCATCTTCCTGTTGAACCAGACTTACGGCTTTTCCGGTTCCGATGCCCTGGCGGCGCCGCAGGCCAACGCCATGGCCGCACTGATCCAGCCGCTGATGAACCCGGGGGCGCAGGTGCCCTGGCTGCTCTATGGCGTCGGCATCCTGACCGCCCTGATCATGGAGTTCATCGGCGTGCCGCCGCTGGCCTTTGCCCTGGGCATGTACATCCCGCTGGAACTGAACACGCCGCTGGTGATCGGCGGCCTGATCGCCCATATGGTATCGCGCTCCTGCAAGGACAAGGATTGGGCCAACAAGCGCTATGAAAAGGGCATCCTCATCGCCTCGGGCTTCATCGCCGGCGGCGCCATCATCGGCGTGTTCAGCGCCATCCTGAAGTACTTCGACTTCGAGCGCTTCATCCACCTGGGCTGGGCCGAGAAGGCCCAGGGCGAGCCCATCGCCCTGGTCATGTTCATCGCCCTTGCGCTCTATCTCTACTTCGATTCGCGCCGTGCCGGGAAGGAGGATTGATGGAGAAGGAGAAGATCGCCCAGGCCGTCGAGATCCTGCGCGAGCTGGACATCGATCTCTGGATGGTCATCGACCGCGAGTCGGGGATCATCACGGATCCGATGATGGACTACGTCGTCGGCAACCACGCCACCTGGCTCTCATTCTTCCTGTTCAGCAGGACGGGGGAGAAGCACGCCATCGTCGGCAATCTCGACGTGGAGACCTTCCGCCGCGCCGGGCTTTTCGACACCGTTTCCGCCTACAAGGGGAGCCCCAGGGACGACCTGCTGCGCCTGCTGCGGCGCCTCGACCCGCGAAAGATCGCCATCGACTATTCCCCCGACTGCGCCGCCGCCGACGGCCTGACCCACGGCAACTTCCTGAAACTGCTGGAGCTGCTGCAGGGGAGCGGCCTTTCCGACCGCCTGCTGCCGGCGGAGGAAGTGATCGCCAAGCTGCGCGGCCGCAAGTCGGCCGAGGAGCTGCGCCGCCTGCGCGCGGCCTGCGCGATCACTCTCGACATCTACGGCCGGGTCGCCAGGAAGGCCCGGCCGGGGATGAGCGAAAAGGAACTCGCCGCCTGGATCACGGCGCGGCGGGAAAAAATGGGTCTGCCGGCCGCCTGGCACGTGGACAGCTGCCCGGCCGTCTTCAGCGGGCCCCAGGAGATCGGCGCCCATTCGGCGCCCACGGGCAACGTGCTGCGGCCCGGCCACATCTTCAACATCGATTTCGGCGTCAAGGTCGAGAAGTACTGCTCCGACCTGCAGCGCACCTGGTACATCCTGCGGCCGGGGGAGAAGGCGGCGCCGCCCGAGGTCCAGCGCGGCTTTGACGTCCTTCTGGAATCGATCCGCCTGGCCTTCGCGGCGCTGCGCCCCGGCGCGCGCGGCGTCGACATCGATGCCGTCGCCCGCGGCCACATCGTTTCCCGGGGCTACGACGAGTATCCCCATGCCCTCGGCCACCAGGTGGGGCGCGATGCCCATGACGGCGGCGCCCTGCTGGGGCCGGCCTGGGAGCGCTACGGCAACCTGCCCTTCCTGCCCCTGGAAAAGGACCAGGTGTTCACCATTGAGCCGCGCATCTACATCAAGGATTTCGGGGTGGCCACGGTGGAGGAGATGGTCGTCATCACCGCCGCCGGCGCCGAATACCTGTCCCAGCCCCAGGTGGAGCTGTGGCTGGTCAAGCCCGGGCGATGAAAGCCATGGCCGGCGGCGCATCCCCCCCGACGAGGAAGCCGGAATGGCTGAAGGCGCGGCTGCCGGGCGGCGACGCCTATTTCGCCCTGAAACGCAAGCTGCGCCAGCGCGAGCTGCACACCATCTGCGAGAGCGCCCGCTGTCCCAATGCCCACGAGTGCTGGAACGGCGGCCAGGCCACCTTCCTGATCATGGGCGCCGTCTGCAGCCGCGACTGCCGCTTCTGTTCCGTCGCCGCCGGTTCGCCCGCGCCGCTGGACGGCGAAGAGGGGAGCAAGATCGCCGAGATGGCCGGGCTGATGGATCTGCGCTACGTCGTCATCACCTCGGTCACCCGCGACGATCTTCCCGACAAGGGCAGCGGCCATTTCGCCGCGGTGATCCGCGCCTTGAAGCGCGCGCGGCCGCAGCTGGGGATCGAGGCCCTGGTCCCCGATTTCTCCGGCCGTCCCGAGCTCCTGGATCCCGTCCTCGATGCCGGGGTCGATGTCCTGGCCCACAATATCGAAACGGTCCCCTCCCTGTACGCCAGGGTCAACCGCCGTCCCGCCGCCTTTTTCGACTCGCTGCGCGTCCTGCAGCACGGCAAGGAGCGCGGCGGGATCATCAAGAGCGGATTGATGGTCGGGCTGGGCGAGACCCAGGCCGAGATCCTTGACCTTTTCGCCGTCCTGCGCGAGCGGGACGTCGACCTGCTGACCATCGGCCAGTACCTGCAGCCCGACCGGCGCAGCCTGGCGGTCGAGCGCTATTATGCTCCCGGGGAGTTCGCCGAGCTGAAGCAGGCGGCCCTGGGGCTTGGTTTTCTGGGAGTGGAATCCGGACCGTTCGTCCGCAGTTCCTATCACGCCGAACAGCTGTTCCACGCGGTGAACCGTGCGCTACCTCGTATTCAGTGACATTCACAGCAACATCGAGGCCTTCGAGAAGTTCCTCGGCCAGAAGAAGGTGAAAAACGTCGACAAGATCCTCTTCCTGGGCGACCTGGTCGGCTACGGCCCTGATCCCGACAGCGTGATCGGACTGTTCCGCCAGCTGCCGCACCTGAAGGCGGTGCGCGGCAATCACGACAAGGTCATTGCCGACCTGGAGTCGTCGGCGCTGTTCAACCCGGCCGCCGCCTTTTCCGCCGAATGGAGCAAGCTGAACATCTCGCCGGCCAACTTCCAGTACCTGAAGAAGCTGCCCAAGGGGCCGCAGGTCATCGACCGCTTCATCACCATCTGCCACGGCTCCACCTTCGACGAGGACTACTACGTCTTCTCGCAGTTCGAGGCCACCGAGTCGTTCCGCTTCATGGGCACGTCGATCGGCTTCTTCGGCCACACGCATTTCCCCATCATCTACTACCTGCGCAACGAGAAGCTCGACGCCGTTCCCTTGAGCGAGAACGCGCGCATCAAGCTCGACCGCAACACGCGCTACCTGATCAATCCCGGCTCCATCGGCCAGCCGCGCGACAAGAACCCGGCGCCGAGCTACATCATCTTCGATTCGGTCAAGATGGAGATCAGTTTCAACCGCTTTACCTACGAGGTGGGCAAGACGCAGAAAAAGATCCGCGCTGCCGGATTGCCCGAGCTTTTGGCCAGCCGCCTGGAGGCGGGAGTGTAAACCCAACATGGAGGTCGCATGAAAAATGAGGAGATAAGGAATTTCGTCGAGAAAGTGATCAATGAGAAGATGGAGCTGCTGCTCAACCGCATCGACGCGTTCCAGAGCAACCTGTTCCGGGACATAGAGAAGCTCAAGGACCTGGATGAGCTGACCCAATTCACGCTGCCCAAGGAGTTCAGCGCCCGGGACGAGGACGCCGACGGGGCCGCCGACGTCCTCACCCTGAACGAGTACGTGAAGAAGATCTCTTCGGCGTCGAACCAGCTGCTGCTCATCGGCGGCATCATCGAGGGCATCAACCGCTTCTGCGACCGCGCCGCGCTGTTCCTGCTGCGGGACGACAAGCTGGTCGGCTGGCGCGGCAAGGGCTTCTCGGGCGAGAACGGCCAGATCAGCGACGAGGAGCTGAAACGCATCTTCTTCTCGCTCTCGGCCAACACGGTCCTCAAAAGCGTCATCGAAACCAAGAAAAGCTACACGGGCGAAGCGCTGCACAAGCCCGACGACTTCCTGATCTACAACCGGCTCGGAGGCGGCAAGCCCAAGAGGATCTTCGTGCTGCCGTTCTTCGTCAAGGGCAAGCCGCAGGCGGTGATCTACGCCGATTCCCTCAGCGGCAATCCGATCAAGCCCAAGCCGATCGAGATCCTGGCCACGGTGGGGGAGCTCAGCCTCGACCTGCTGCCCATCCGCCAGAAGCTGCTGGCCAAGATCAAGACCCAGGAGTTCGTCGAGGACAGCGAGGTGGAGCACAAGATCTACGAGCCCGCCGACGAGATGGAGAAGACGTCGGCGCCGCTGCGCGAGAACGACCCCGAGCGCTATGCCCGGGTGATCATCAACGACATCATCCTTTACAACAAGAAGGTGGTGGAGGACGGCATCAAGAACCGCAATCTGTACGAGGTCCTGAAGGAGACCCTGCTGCAGGCCAAGGAGCTGTTCCTGCGCCGCTCCAGCGATCTGCGCTATTTCGAGGAGCAAATGGTCAACGTCCTGGCCAAGGGCGACCGAACGGCCTTGAAAGGCTACAAGTTTGAAGTTCTCAAGTAAGAGCGGCAGCTTATCCTACACCCTGTTATTCTGCCAGCTCATCGTCTTCTCTTTCGCCGCCGCCTTCGCCGCGGCCTGGCTTTGCCGGGAACCCGTCCTCCCCGAGGCGCGTCCGGCCCTCGACCGGCGGCAGTTGTTCCGCAACTACCGCATCCTGAACCATTTCCTCCATGGCGCCCGCCCGGCGCCGGCAGCCCAGGAGCCGCCCTTGCTGGCGGCCATCGGCGGCTTGCAGCGCGCCCAGGAGCTGTTGGACGCCCGGCGTTATGCCGAAAGCCTGTCCAGCCTGGATGAGGTGCCCGGACGCTTCCCGTTCCTGGCGCCGCGTCGCGATGTCCTGCGCTTGAGGGCCCTCCACGCTCTCCGGCGCTATGGCGAAATCATCGCATTGTCCGACAAGCGTCCGCCGGCGGACCTGGAGGCCCGCGTGCTGAGGCTGGACAGCCTGCTGAAAACCCGCCGCCTGCCGCAGGCCGTCGACGAATTCAAGCCCTTGTTCGCCCGCCAGCGGCTCGAGGCCTTCTCGCGGCATCTCTCCGGCGCCGACCTGGCGGCCCTGCTGCAGCGGCTGGGCGAGGCCGATTGGCGAGCCAAGTTCGCCCGTCTGCTGCAGGACGGTGATGGCGGCGAGTTCCGCCGCGTGCTCCCTTTCAGCGCCCACCGCGACCTGAACCGGCTGTTCCAGGCCGAGTTCGCCTACCGCAGCCGCGCCTACGGCCGCGCCCGGCAGCTGCTGCGTTCGCCGCTCGCCGGCGCCAGCCGCGATGCCGCCGAGCGCCTGCGCATCAAGATGGACGTGCGGGAGAACGTCGACCTCGACGTGGACGGGCGCCTGGCCCAGGCGGGCGGGGGGGCGGTCGCTTCTCCCGGCCTGCTGTTCGACCTGGCGCAGATCCTGCTGGGACGCCGCGATTTCGAGCGGGCGCTGCCGCTGTACGAACGCTACATCGCCGCCGGCGACGGGCAGGGGGAGGAGTACTGGAAGACCGTCTGGCTGCTGGCCTGGATCCACTACCGCCGGGATGAAAAAGACCGGGCGTTGGCGTATTTCCGCCTGGGCGGCGAGTCCACGGTCCCGGCCTACCGCGTCGCCTCGCGCTACTGGCAGGCCAAGCTGGAGGAGACCGCCCCGCCGGAGTTGGGCGCCTATCCCTTTTCCTATTACGCGGTCAAGACGCTGGGCGACAGGGCGGGCTTCAAGGACCTGCACCTGCAGTTCCTGAGCGGCCTCGACGATCCGCCCGGCCGGCGCTTCCTGGAGATCGTCGACGACCTGAAGGCCCTGGTCGCGAACGGCCTGTGGCCGGAGGCGGCCGCTGCCGTCGATTGGGCCAAGGACGATCCGGAGCTCGGCGCCGGCGACCTCAACCTGCTCAAGATGATCGAGTCGCTGCTCTACTACCGCCAGAGCCAGTATTTCGCGGCCTACAGCAAGTTTCGCGGCAATTTCCGTTTCCTGGAGGGGGTGCGCCTGCCCAATTTCCTCAGCGGCGTCTTTTTCCCCCGTCCCTACGAGGAACTGGTCGTTTCCTACAGCCGCCGCCAGGAGGTGGATCCCGCCCTGGTGCTGGCCCTGATCCGCGAGGAGTCGTTCTTTCGCAGCGATGTCCGCTCTCCGGCCAATGCCCACGGCCTGATGCAGCTGCTGCACGGCACGGCACGCCAGATGGCCAACGGCAGCCGCCTCAAGGTCAATGATCTGTACGACCCGGAGATCAACATCCGTTTGGGGCTGCAATACCTGAAAATGCTGCTGGAGCGCTATGACGGCCGCCTGTACCTGGCCTTGGCCGCCTACAACGCCGGGCCGCACCGCGCCGACCAGTGGCTGAAGGACTTCCCCCTGGCCGACGAGGAGGAGTTCATCGAGATGATCCCCTTTTCCGAGACGCGCAACTATGTCAAGAACATTCTGCGCAATTATTTTTTCTATCAATACTACCGGGCGGGCAGCGCGGCATGAAGTGCGCTGCGCGCAGGGAGCAAGGTCCGGAACCAGCGAGGTGACCCCATGCCTGTTTTTACCGCCTTCATCCTGCTGCTGATCACGATGGCTGGACTGCCGCTCACGGCCGCCCAACCGGCTGCGAGAACTCATTTTTACGAGATCCGCCATGTGATGAGCTGCCAGGTCCGCTTTCCGGCGGATTACGATCCTGCCCGAACGTATCCATTGCTCGTCGCCCTTCACGGCAGCGGCGGCAGTCCGATGAACTTCGACTCCCTGTGGGAGAAGCATGCCGCAGCCCAATGCATCTTTGCCGCCCCCGAGGGCCCCTATCCCTTCTCCGCCCGGCAGGGAGGCAGCATGGGCCGCTCCTGGTACCTGCTGGTGAAAGACCGCCGCATCTGGGAACTGGCCGATCCGCTGGCCGTGCAGGCCATGATCGCGACGGTGGTTGAGCTCAAGGCCAGTTACAAGGTCGGCCCGGTTTACATCCTCGGCTTCTCGCAGGGGGCTGCCCTGGCCTACCAGGCCGCCATCGGACATCCCGAAACCTTTGCCGGCGTGCTGGCGGTCGCCGGCGTTTTCCCTGCAGAATCGATCCGCCCGGCCGACCTGGAGCGGGCGCGCGATACCCTGCGCATCTTCATTGCCCACGGCAGTCGCGACCCGAAGATCCATCCCCGGCAGAGTGAAACGGCGCGCGCCCTGCTGGAAAAAGCCGGTTTCCAGGTGAGCTTTCAGGCCTTCAAGGGCGGGCACGCCATTCCTCCCGGCCTGCTCCGCCAGGCTCTCGACTGGATCGGGGCGGCATCATCACCCGGCGGCCCGCTGGGACAGGACTCGACCGATTGACCTGCCACCGGCGCTTTGCTAAAATCTTTTTATGCCTAAAGCGGTCGGGAAATCCAGCGTTTGGCAAGGACATGGACCCCATATGAATGAAAGGAAACAGGACGCGGACATGAAGAAGAAAGTCAAGGTCGGGCTGATCTTCGGCGGCCGGTCGGCGGAGCACGCGATATCGTTGAACTCGGCGGCGGCCATCTACCAGCACCTGGACAAGGAGCGCTACGAGCCTTTTCTGATTTATATCAACCGGGCGGGGGAGTGGTGCCTGACCGGGAACATCAGTTTTAACGAACAGGAGCTGAAGAAAGAAAGCTTCAACTCATTCATGCCCTGGAGTTCCCGGCTGGCCGAAACCGTCGACGCCGACATCTATTTCCCGGTGCTGCACGGCCCCAACGGCGAAGACGGGCGCATCCAGGGCCTTTTCGAAATGGCCGGCAAGCCCTTTGTCGGCGCCGGCAGCTTCTCTTCGCAGCTGGCCATGGACAAGGTCGCCGCCAAGATGCTGTTCGCCCAGGCCGGGCTGCAGCAGGCCCCTTTTCTGTTTTTTACCGAGAACAATCCTGAGCAGATCGGCGAGCTGGTGGCCAAGAAGCTGGGCTTTCCCGTCTTCGTCAAGCCCAGTTCGCTGGGCTCTTCGGTGGGCATCCGCAAGGCCAGGGAGACGGGCGAGCTGCTGGCCGCCGCGGACCTGGCCTTCAGCTATGACATCAAGATCATCATCGAAAAAGCCATCGACATGCGCGAGATCGAGGTCTCGGTCATGGGCAACGAAGAGATCATGGTCTCCAGCCCCGGCGAGCTCCTGCCCGCGAAGGAATTCTACGATTATGCGGACAAGTACCTGGACGGCAAGACACGGTTCCGCATCCCGGTGCGCCTGGGAGAAGAGATCGAGGCCAGGGTCAAAAAAACGGCGCACAAGGCCTACCGCAGCCTGTTCCTGAACGGCTTTGCCCGCGTCGACCTGTTCCTGGAAAAGGAGAGCGACGCCATCCTGGTCAACGAGATCAACACCATCCCCGGCTTCACCGCCATCAGCATGTTCCCCAAGCTGTGGGAGGCGCAGGGCATCTCATTCGCCCAGCTTCTCGACCGCCTGATCGCCTATGGCTTCGCCCATTTCCGGAATCGCAGGGAAAACGTCGATGAAGGTCTTGGCCATTGACTACGGCAGCCGGCGCGTCGGCCTGGCCGTCGGCAATTCCCTGACACGCGTCGCCACGCCATTGGGCCAGGTCGCGGCCGCCAACCGCCGGGTCGTCCTGGACGAGATCGTGAAACGGGTAGGGGAGTTCGAGGTCGAGCGCCTGGTGGTGGGCTATCCCCTGAACATGGACGGCAGCCGGGGGGCGGCCTGCGCCGCGGTCGACCGCTTCGTCGGTTTTTTGCGCAAGCGCCTCGACCTGCCCATCGACCTGGTCGATGAAAAACTGAGCAGCTTCGCCGCCGAAGAGCTGGCCAAGGAGATCGAGCCCGATTTCCACAAGCGCAAGTCATTCCTGGACAGCATGGCCGCCCAGGTGATACTGGAGAGCTTCTTTGAAAAAGAGATAAAGAGTTAGAGGGATAAAGCAAGGCAAAAGGCGAAAGGCAAAAGTGAAGAATGGACAAGAGGCTGGAGGCGACAGGCAAGAGCGAAATGGCAAGGCAAAAGTGAAGAAAAAAAGCATTTCCCTCCCGTCCGCCGTCCGCCGTCCGCCGTTCGCCAGGGGTCAACGGTGAAACGCTCGACCAAACGTACCATGCGCCGCTTTCTTCTGCTCCTGCTCCTGCTGGCGCTGGCGGCGCTGGCCTGGTTCGGCTACGGAATCTACCGCACGGTCTTTCAGCCTTTCCAGAACTACGGACCGAGCGTCGTGGTGGTGATCGAGAGCGGCATGCCCGTCTCGGCGATCGCGAAAAGGCTGCAGCAGCACGGCGTCATCGCCAGCGCCGAGGCGTTCACCCGCTATTACCGGCTGTTCCATGCCGCTAAAAAACTGAAGGCCGGCGAATACCTGTTCGACGGCCCCCTCTCCATGCGCCAGGTCATCGACAAGCTCGAGCAGGGCAAGTCCATCCTGTACCGGGTGACGGTCAAGGAGGGCCTGTGGATCGGCGAGATCGCCCTGGTCTTTGAAGAAGCCGGGCTGTTCCCGGCCAGCGAGTTCCGCCGCGCCGCCGGCGCCGCCGCCCTGGTCCGCGACATCGATCCCGAGGCGAGCGACCTGGAGGGCTACCTCTTCCCCGACACCTACCTGGTGCGCAAGGACATCACGGCCAGGGAAATGGCGGCCCTGATGGTCGGCCGCTTCCGGCGGAATTTCAGCAACACCTTCATCTGGCGGGCGCGGGACATCGGCTTCAGCGTGCGCCAGACGGTGATCCTGGCCTCACTGGTGGAGAAGGAAACCGCCAACCGCGACGAGCGCTTCCTCGTCTCCTCGGTGTTCCACAACCGCCTGCGGCGCAGCATGCTCCTTGACTGCGACTCGACCATCATCTATGCCCTGAAAAAGGCCGGCGCCTGGGACGGCGACCTGCGCTGGGACGACCTGAAGAGCGATTCGCCCTTCAACAGCCGCCGGCATCGCGGCCTGCCGCCGGGACCGATCGCCAGCCCCGGCTTGGCCTCGCTGGAGGCGGCGCTTTACCCGGAGAGTACCGACTACCTTTATTTCGTGGCCAAGGACAGGAGCAGCCACCACTTCTCCAGGAGCCTGGCCGAGCACAACCGCGCGGTGCGAAAATACATCCTGCAGGGCGGCGAACATGGCCCTGACTGACCCCGTCGCCGGGTCTTTCGCCGGCAAGCGCCTGTTCATTCACGAGGAAAATAAGTTGCAGTTTGGCTATACGACGGCAGATTTCAACTCAAGGGATCTGAAGCATCTCTTCCCGGCCCGGCCGCTCCTGTTCCTGAAGCAGGTCCACTCCGCACGCATCGTCAGCGACGCGGAGTGGCGCGTTGGCAGCGAGGCCGACGGGCTGCTCCTTGAGCGCCCGGGCATGGTGGCCGTCATCCAGACCGCCGATTGCCTGCCGCTGTTCTTCTGCGACGATTCGCGGCGGCGGGGGGGCATTCTCCATGTCGGCTGGCGCGGCCTGCAGCAGGGCATCGAGGAGAAGCTCATCGCGCGGCTGGGAAAGGAACTGGGGGATTTCTCGTTCTTCCTGGGGCCGGCCATCGAGAAAAGCTGCTATGAGGTAGGGGAGGAGCTGCTGGGCCTTTTTGCCGAAAAGTCCTATGGCGAAAGGATCTTCAGTCCGGTCCGCCCGGGAAAGTACTCCCTGGACATCCGATCCGGCCTGGAGCTGTCCCTGCTGTCGGCGGGGGTCGCCGCGGAGCGGATCAGTGGTTGCGGGCTGTGCACCTATTGCTCCCGGGGGCTGTTCCCTTCCTTCCGCCGCGACGGCGGCAGCGGCCGCCGCATCTTCAATTTTCTTCTGCTGAAGGGCAACGGCCCGGCCGGCGCCTGAACTTCATCCGCGCCTCGTCCGTAGAAAGGATGATGAACCCCGGCATCAATCTGGGCGAATCGGTCGCCATCTCGCTGCGTTCGCTGCGCGCCAACAAACTGCGCTCCTTCCTGACCCTGCTGGGCATCATCATCGGCGTGACCACGGTCATCACCGTCGTCACCATCATCCAGGGCCTGAACCGCTACGTCAAGTTCCAGCTGTTCGCCTTCGGCACCAACTCCTTCACGGTGCAGCGCGCCCCGGAGATGATCACCAGCCTGAAGGCAGCCCAGGAGATGCTCAAGCGCAAGCAGATCGAGTACGCGGACTACCTGTACCTGAAGGCCAGCGCCAGGGTCAGCCTCATGGTGGAGGCCGAGTACGGGCGCGGCGCCACGGTCAAGTACGGCGCCAAGTCGCTCTCCGACATGCGTATCCGCGGCGAGACCGCCGACAACCACCTGACCGGGCGCACCATGGAGATCGATTCCGGGCGCTTCCTCAGCGCCGACGACGAAGCCAATGCCCGCCAGGTATGCGTCATCGGCTACGACATCAAGAAAGAGCTGTTCCCCTACGAAAACCCGCTGGGCAAGTGGCTGACGGCCAGCGGTCGCAAGTACCGCGTCATCGGCGTGGTCAAGGGCATGGGCAAGATCCTGGGCCAGAGCCTGGACGGCTTCCTGTCCGTCCCCATCACCACCTTCCAGAAGTACTACGGCTCGAACCGCCGCAGCCTGACCATCAACATCCTGGCCCGCGACCCCGAGAGCCTCGCCGCCGCCAAGGAGGAAGTGCGCACCATCATGCGCTCCCGGCGCCGGCTGTCTTTCCGCCAGGAGGACGACTTCGCCATCGAGGATTCGCAGACCTTCATCGATTTCTACAACCAGCTGACCGGGACGCTGTATGCGGCCATGATCGCCGTGGCCGCCATCTCCATGCTGATCGGCGGCATCGTCATCATGAACATCATGCTGGTGGCCGTCACCGAGAGGATCGGCGAGATCGGCCTGCGCAAGGCCGTGGGCGCCCGGCGCCGCGACATCCTCATGCAATTCCTCATCGAGTCTTCCACCCTATCGGCCGTGGGCGGCCTGGTCGGCCTCACGCTGGGCTTCATCTTCGCCAAGGTCATCTCGGCCCTGACCTCGCTTCCGGCCGCCCTGGAGCCCTGGTCGGTGGTGCTGGCCCTGGCCCTGTCCAGCTCGGTGGGGCTGTTCTTCGGAATTTTCCCTGCCAACCGCGCCGCCAAGCTCGACCCGGTCGTGGCGCTGCGCTCGGAGTGAAGCCATGAGCACCGGCAGAAGGCGGCGGGGGAGTTGGTCATGAAGAGCGGGCTGGTCAAGGAGATCTTCCTGATGGCCCTGGACTCGATCCGCATGAACAAGCTGCGCTCCTCGCTGACCATCCTGGGCATCGTCATCGGCGTGCTGACGATCGTCGGCATGGCGGCGGTCATCGACGGGCTGAACGCCAGTTTCGCCCGGCAGCTGGAGTCGATGGGCTCCAACCTGCTGTTCGTCTACCGCTTCGAGCCCGGGATCCACGTCGGGCGCATGCCCGAAGAACTGCGCCGCCGCAAGCCGATCGCCTTTGACGACGCCGAGGCCGTCGGGGACTCCTGCCCGTCGGTGGCCGCGGTGACCTCCGAGATCCAGTTTTTCCGTTTCCTGCCGCCGACGCGGGCGAAGTACATGGCCAACGAGATCGATAACCCCCAGGTGTTCGGCGCCAGCCCCCGCTACCTGCAGATCTACGAGGAGTACACGGTGGAGACGGGCCGTTTCTTCACGGAAACGGAGAACCTGAACAAGCGGGAGGTCTGCGTGATCGGGGCGGAGATCGTCGACGCGCTTTTTCCCAACCAGAGCGCGCTGAACAAGACCGTCTCGTTTGAGGGCAAAAAACTGATGGTTATCGGGATTCTTGCCCGGATCGGCAAGTTCTTGGGCCAGAGCCGCGACAGCCGCATGATCATCCCCACCGGGACATTCCGCAAGTTCTTCCCCGGGGTGGACGACGTGACCCTGATCATCAAGCTCCGTTCCGGAGCCAGCCTGGAAAAGGCCAGGGACGAGATCATCAACGTCCTGCGCCTGCGCCGCAAGGTGAAGGTCGGCGAAAAGAACAATTTCGCCGTTTTCACCCAGGACACCATCGCCGGCCTCTACAACCAGCTTACCGGCGCCGCCTTCCTGGTCATGATCATCATTTCCTCGATCGGGCTGGTCGTGGGCGGCATCGGGGTCATGAACATCATGCTGGTCTCGGTGAAGGAGCGCACGCGCGAGATCGGCCTGCGCAAGGCGCTGGGCGCCCGGCGCATCGAGATCCGCAACCAGTTCCTCTACGAAGCGATCGTCCTCACCATGACCGGGGGGATCGCGGGGGTCGCCTGCGGCATCCTGCTGAGCATGCTCATCAAGGTCCTCAGCGGGCTGCCGATCTCGGTCAATCCCTTCTCGATCCTTGCCGCCCTGGCCGTGTCGACCTCGGTCGGGCTGTTTTTCGGCATCTACCCGGCCACCCAGGCGGCGAAGATGGACCCGGTCAATGCGCTGCACTATGAGTAGCGATCGTGCTCCCAAGGGGCTTAAATCGCGAAATTTCGAAATGGACAATATCCGTGACGCGTAACGCGTGACGCGTGACGAGAAAGAAAAAGGTCAATTCCTGGAAATAGTGATAATTGGCGGGAGATCCTGACGGTGTAAATTTCTGAAGCATTAAAACGAACGAAAACTCAGGAGAATGAGATTCGAATTAGATA
The DNA here is from genome assembly GCA_002335385.1 of Candidatus Aminicenantes bacterium UBA2190. Lineage (GTDB taxonomy): Bacteria > Acidobacteriota > Aminicenantia > UBA2199 > UBA2199 > UBA2199. The sequence continues at coordinate 96,963 of DCVK01000066.1, read as the reverse complement.
AGGCCTGGCCTTGAAGATCAAAGGAGCTTTTTCCCAGCTTCGCAAGTGAAGACGATTATTTAAGATAAAAGCCAGGTTTTGTCGCGATCGTAACGTCGGATAAGATATATTATGTAAACCAAAGACTATTTTTTTATAAATCCGACAAATTTTTCAACCTGTTTTCTCTTATATCGCGGATCAGTTTCTCGAGCACCTCGATCACCTTCTCCCGGTTGACCTTCTCCTGCTTGAAAAGGAAATTGATCTTCACCTTCTTGTCCTCGGACATGAAGTTGAATTTAAACGTCCTGGGGCCGTCGGTTTTTCTCTGCTCCTTGACCACTTCACGCGAAACCGGCTTCTTGCCGTACTGGCTGAGGATCTCATTCATCTTTTCCAGGTCGCTGGTCTTTGCCAGCTCCAGCAGAAAGGACTTGGAGTCAATGCCGAGCTGAAGGCATTTTTCCCTGATCTCAGCGGGAAGCTCGGTGACCTTGATCAACTCCGTGACTGTAACACGGGACTTGCCGATCTTTTTGGCGATCTCCTCGTGGGTGTAGCCGTAGATCTCGGCCAGCGAGCGGATCGAATAGGCCTGCTCGAATACGTTCAGGTCCTTGCGCTGGATGTTCTCGACGATCGACATCTCCAGGGCTTCATTGTCGGGAATATCGTGCTCTATGCACGGGATCTCGGTCATCCCCGCCTCCTTGGCTGCGCGGAAGCGTCTTTCCCCGGCAATGATTTCGAAATTCCCGTCCTTGGGCTTGACGATCACCGGCTCAATGATGCCGTTTTCCTTGATGGAGTTGGTCAATTCCTTGAGATCGCCCATGTCGCGGCGCGGCTGCATCTGGTTGGGCAGGATCTTTTCCACCGGTATATTGCGGATGACCGGCGTCTTGGTCCTGAGAGAGATCTCGTCGACCAGGTGATGGTCGTGCTTCATCTTGATGAATTCCGGCAATCCGACTTTTTTAGCCATTTTTGATGATTTCCTTGGCCAGCTCCTGGTACTCGATCGCCCCACGGGAATTGGGGGCAAAGGTGAAGATCGACTCCTTGTAAGCCGGGCTTTCCTCAAGGCGGACGTTTTTGGAGATGATGGTGCTGAAGACGCGGTCGGCGAACATCTTGCGGATATGGGTTTCGCTGTCCTTGGCGATAACGATGCGCCGGTCGTACATGGTGATCAGCACGCCGAGCAAGGTGAGCTCGGGATTGCTGCGCGAGCGGACCTTTTCGAATGTGTCGAGCAGATCGTCGGTCCCCTCCAGGGCGAAATAAGACGCCTGGATCGGGATGATCAGATGGGTCGCCGCCACGAAGGAATTGATGGTGATCAGCCCCAATGTCGGAGGCGTGTCGATGATGATGTAATCGAACTTGTACTTGAACGTATCCAGCTTGTCTTTCAGGCGAAAATGGCCGTCGATCTCCCCTATCAGCTTCGACTCCAGCTTGGCCAGCGCGATCGAAGCGGGAAGGAGAGAAAGGTTGATGATGCTGGTCGGCTGGGCCACTTCCTCAAAGGGCATGTCGGTATTCTCCAGCATGTCGAACACCGAGTGCTTTTGCTCGCTGCGGTCCATGAAGGTCACGGTCGAATTGGCCTGGGGGTCCATGTCGATGAGCAGGGTCTTGTGGCCCATCAAGGCGAAAGCCGCCGCCAGGTTGATCGATGTGGTGGTTTTGCCTACTCCCCCCTTCTGATTGGCGATGGTGATGATCACGTTTTCTCCTTGGTTTCGAAGTTCAATATAAATGATGGTCTCCAAATTGTCAATAGTTGTTTTAGTGAAAAGTGAAAAGTGAAAGAGGATGGAAGATCTAATGTCGGCGTGCCGACATTTCAGTGTCAATGCCAGCGACAGTGTCAGTAAAATCCAAAAAGAAGATGCTTCTTTGATAAATTAAGTGATATGGGCCTTAACGGGAGGCTGAAACCTTGAAAAAAATAGGAATTCCCTCGAACTGCAGTTCCTTGTTCAATCTCTTTTTCAGGAACATCTCGTCCGAGGCATTGAGCTTCAAGCTCGTCTTGCAGTGGAACTTGACGAAAAACGGCCGCATGGACTCGATGGAGATATACTTGGGGCTGAAGATGCGATGGTCGGAGGTAGTGAGCTTCCTCTCGTGCAACACCCCCTTGACCAGCTCGTTGAAACGGGAGATCTGGAGCTTCCTGTCGAGCTTGGAGTTGATCTCCTGGGCCCGGTCCAGCATCTGGAAAACATTCTTTCCGGTCAGGGCGGAAACAGGGATGAAGGGGGCGAAATACAGGTCGTGAAAGCGGTCACGCGCCCGGGCGAAAAACTTGTTGTCGGCGACCCCGGGAGCCAGGAGATCGGCCTTGTTGCCGGCGATGATCACCGGCTTGGCCGCCTTGGCCACTTTCTGGGCGATCAGCAGGTCGTTCTGGTCGACCCGCTTCGAGATGTCGATGACGAAGATGATGACGTCCGATCGGCGCAGCTCGTTCTCGGCGCGGATCACGGCGGCGCTTTCCGTGTTCTCCTTGACCTTTTGCATCTTGCGGATGCCGGCGTTGTCCACCAGGATGAACGACTGGTTGTTACGCCGGACCTCCAGGTCGACCGAATCTCGGGTCGTCCCCGGCAATGGGCTGACGATGACCAGGTCATCGTTCAGGATGCGGTTGATCAGCGACGACTTGCCCACGTTCGGCTTGCCGATAATGGAGATCCTGGCCGCGGGATCAAGCTCGAGATCGTCCTGGGGAGAGGGTTTCTGGCCTCGCGCCAAAGAGACTTCCAGGTCCCTGGCGATTGCATCGATCAGGACCTCCACCCCCAGATTGTGTTCGGCGGAAATGGGGATGAGGTCGGCGTTCAATTCGTAGTAGGAGACCGGCGGCAGAAAACCGTCCAGCCTGTCGGCCTTGTTGATCACGGCGATGATCTTTTTGTGCAGCTTCCTGATCTCGAGGAACAGGTCCTTCTCGTAGCCCAGCATTTCTCTCTTGCCGTCGAAGAGAAAGACGATCAGGTCCGAGTCGGCGGCCGCCTTGAATATCATCTTGTTGATCTCGGCGGAGATGATCTCCTTGTCGGGGAAAAAGCCGCCGCTGTCCTGCAAATCGATCCAGTTGTCGCCCAGCCTGACCTTCTGGCGGAAAATGTCGCGCGTCATCCCCGGCTGATTGTGGATCAAAGCCTTGCGCTTGCCCAGGAGGCGGTTGAAAAGCGTCGATTTCCCTGTGTTCGGCACCCCGACAATGGTGACCAACGGCAGGGTTTTCATGGCAGGGTGACAGTGACAGTGTCAGTGTCAGCAAAAAAAGCAAATAGAAATTCAGAAGAAACAATCAGATGCAATGGCAAAGATCCGCATGTTTTATCCATGAAACTATCCATTATTATCGATCCTCTTCACGTCTTGCTGTCACTGTCACTGGCACTGACACTTTGATTTTTGAAACGGATCATGGCAATGCTGAAGCACTCAATGGCCTCTCCCCTTCCCACGGCATCAAGCTTTTCCTTGCTCTTGCCCTTGAGGTTCACGTCGTTCCGGGGGATGCCCAGAATGGCGGCGATATTTTCGGCGATCTTCGACTTGAAGGGGGCGATCTTCGGGGCTTCGGTCACCACGACGCAGTCCAAGTTCATGATCTCGAAATTCCCGGCCTCCAGCATGGTCTTGACCCGCCGCAGCAGGTCGGTGCCGGCGATACCCAGGAACGCCGGATCGCTGTCCGGGAACAGCTCGCCGATGTCGGGCCCGCCCATGGCTCCCAAAAGGGCATCGATCAGCGAGTGGATCAGCACGTCGCCGTCGGAGTGAGCTTCGGCCCGCAGGGTCGCCGAAACCCTGACCCCGCCCAGCATCAGCCCCGCGCCGGGGACCAGGCGGTGGATATCGTAGCCGACGCCCGAGCGGATCTTGATCATGAGGTCTTCTTTCCGAAAATGATCTTGCCCGACGTCGACTGCAGCACCGAAGTCACCTCGATCTCCACATCGTGGCCGATGTCGGCCTTGGCCTCGTCGACCACCACCATGGTGCCGTCCTCCAGATAGGCCAGCCCCTGCTTCTTTTCCTTGCCCTCCTTGGAAATGCGGACCTGCAGCTTCTCTCCGGGATAAACGATGGGCTTGAGGGCGAAGGCCAGCTCATTGACGTTCAATACCTTGACGTCCTGCAGCTTGGCGATCTTGCTCAGATTGACGTCGTTGGTGATGACCTTGAACTTGTGCTCCCGGGCCAGCAGCACCAGCTTCTGGTCGACCTCCTTGACCCCGGGCACGTTCTTGTTCAGGATGGTGACCGATATCTCCTTGTTCTGCTGCAGCTGTTCGATAACGTCCAGCCCGCGCTTGCCGCGGACCTTCTTGCTGGCATCCTGCGAGTCGGCGATGAACTGCAGCTCGGCCAGGACGAACTGGGTGATGATCAATTCGCCCTCGACGAAGCCCGAGTTGGCGATGGCCACGATACGGCCGTCGATGATGGCCGACGTGTCGAGCAGATAGGACTGGGTGAAGGCGCTGCTGCCGCGGAAAAACTCGCGGATGTTCAGCGGCGAGAACATGTTGGGCTTGCTGAGGCCGATGAACAGGCCGGTCGCCGGTATGCCGAAAAGGAACAGCGCCTTGAAGAACACGTAGGCCGAGAACGACATGGCGATCAGGTTGAATAGCTGGAAGGTGATCCAGCCGATGAAGATGCCGCCGAGCAGGCCAAGCGAGGCGCTCCAGATATGCTTCAATTCCGCTTTCCGGATCTTGAAGACCAGCAGGACCAGGGACAGGGCGAAGGCGGCGCCGAAAGCGGAGCCTATCGCGCGCGAGGTCCCCTGAAAAGGCGGATAGGTGTAGCCGATGAGGGCAAAGATGACGATGAAGATCAGCTTGTAGATATAAATGATCATGACGGCTCCTTAGGTCGATCCTGGCGTCTCTGCAAGTGGATTGTACCCCATTTCGCCGCTGATTTCAAATGCCGCCGGCTTTGGTTGCCCGGGTTATTTGTTCAGGTGCTCCAGCAGGTCGCGAATGCTTTCGATGGGAATAGCCGATATATCATGATTTTTCGGCAGAACGCCCGGGGTGCATTGCGCGGCCGGCAGGAGTATGGTTAAAAAACCCTGTCTTATAGCCTCTTTCACCCTTGTTTCCAGGAAACTGACCGGCCGGAGCTCGCCGGTGAGCCCGACTTCCCCGAGAACGACGGAGTTCGGCCGGGGGGCGATGCTCTTGCAGCTGGACACCAGGGCCTGGCAGACGGCCAGGTCGGCAGCCGCCTCGCGGATGACCATGCCCCCGGTGACGTTGAGAAAGACATCGGATTTGTAGAAGGGCAGGCGCAGCTTTTTCTCAATGATCGAGATCAGCATCGCGAGGCGGTAGCTGTCGAAGCCGATGGCGATGCGCCTGGGGTTGCCGGCGAAGGGGCTCTCGCTCACCAGCGCCTGCACTTCGGTCAGCAGCGGGCGCGTGCCGCTCATGGCCGGAAAGATGGCCGTGCCGGGGGCCGTTGACAGGCGGTTCTGGATCAGGACCTGGGTGGGATCATTGACCGAGGTCAGCCCCTTTTCCGACATCTGGAAGATGCCGATCTCGTTCAGCGGCCCGAAGCGGTTCTTCTCGGCGCGCAGCAGCCGCAGGTCGGCCTGGGTCTCGCCCTGAAAATACAGGACGGCGTCGACCATGTGTTCGAGGGTCTTGGGGCCCGCCAGCTGGCCTTCCTTGGTGATATGGCCGATGAGGAAGACGGTGATGCCGATTTTTTTGGCCATGTCGATGACCTCGGCCGTTACGTTGCGCAGCGAGGCGATCGAGCCGCTCAACGGGGCGGTCTTCCTGGAGGTGAGCGTCTGGATGGAGTCGATGATCAGGAACTCGGGGCGCGTCTCCCGGACATGGCGCTTCAGTTCCTCCAGGCTGCCGCTGGTGAAGAGGAAGATGCCCGCGGAGCGGATGCCCAGGCGGTCGGCGCGGAGCTTGATCTGCTGGGCCGATTCCTCGCCCGAATAGTACAGCACGGTCCTGTCCTGCTGGGCCAGGGCGGCCGATACCTCCAGCAGCAGGGTCGACTTCCCCACCCCGGGCTCACCGCCGATGAGGACCACCGAATGCGGGACGATGCCGCCGCCCAAAACGCGGTCGAACTCGCCCACGCCGGTGAGCCGGCGCGGGGCGGCGGCCGGGTCGATCTCGCTGAGCCGCTGCAGGCTCCCCGAGTCGGCCGCGCCCGCCCCGGCCTCCTCGTCGTTGCCCGTTTCGCTCTCGACCATGGTGTTCCAGGCCTGGCATTGCGGGCAGCGGCCGAAGTATTTCGCGGCCTGGTAGCCGCATTCGCTGCACTCGAACTGGGTGGCTGTATTCGTGCGTTTAGTTGCCAAAGCGGACCCCTACCATGAATTCACGGTTCTCGGGCCGCAGCAGGTCGTAGTATCCTGCCTGCAGCTGGATGTTCCGTGAAAGAGAAAAGCGCAGCATGGTCTTTAAAAGCGGGTTCTTCTCGCGATGCAGGCGATAAGCATACAGGTCCAGGTCCAGCCGGTTTTTCAGCAGGCTGAAGCCCAGGGCGGCCCCGAGATCCGATTCGATCAATCCGGCGCTTAGGGAAAAAGCCGCGATCCTTTTCCCGCCCAGGGCGGTGAAGCGCGGGTCGCCGTTGACGGGGTCCTCGTTCACGCCGGTCATGACCAGAAAATGCGGCGTGGAGATGCCCAAGTCCAGTGCCGAGCGGGCCTTCTTCAGCCTGGAAAAATAATCGAAATGCACGGCATAATTGAAGCGGATGGTGTCAAGGGATTTTTTCTTTTTTTCAAGGTCCCGCAGCAGGGATTGGACGGAACTGACCGATTCATCGATCTTCTTATACAACTCCTCGTTTTGAAGCAATTTGCCGGCCGTACCCTTGCCTTGACGCAGATCGTCGCTAATCCGGTTCAGATCAGCGGCAACGCGATCGATCTTCCCGGTTGTATCCTTTAAATCCCCGAGCAGGCCTTTTTGGTCGTCAGCGAAAGCCGAATCCAATTCCTTGACGAAATGATCCACCATGTCCACGGTGCGCGACATTTTCACCGAGATTCGATTCATGTTTTCCAGAAGCCGGCCTACATTACCGGTTTCAGCGAGCATGGAATTCAAATTTTCGGTGACAAATCTCAGGTTGATGAAAGATGCCCGCAAGGACTCCTTCGAAAGCTTGTCGGAAATGATATCGTCGATGGAATCGGTGATCTTCAGCGTTCGCTCGTAAATTTTGTCAAATTTGACCAGGATACTATCCAGATTGAAAGGCTCGACGACTTTCACCTCGCCCCCCGGGGGGATGAACTGGGGATTCTTGATGTTGTATTCATCTTTGTAAACGATCTCAACATATTTTTCGCCGATGAAACCGATGGTGGAAATGACCACCCGGGCGTCCTCCAGTAGTTTGTATTTATTCTCGATCATCATGCGCACCACGGCTTTGCGATGTTCCAGGTAGATTTTATCGACGATGCCGATCTTGACCCCGGCCAGGCGAACCGGAGCCGACGGGTACATCCCGGCCGAGGTGGTAAACCTGGCGATCAGCGGGTAGCGCTTGCCTTTAGAGAAGAATTCACTGCAGGATTCGGTCTTGATGAGGAAATAGGCGAATACCACGGAAACGAGCATCAGGAAAAAGCCCAATTTGATTTCTTTCTTCATTTTTTCACCATATTTTGATCGGCCCTTCGGCCTTGCCTTCGATGAATTGCCTGACAATGGGGTTTTTGGTGTTCCTGATTTCTTCCGGGCTGCCGGTTTCAACGATCCGCCCCTCGAAGAGAACGGCGATCTTGTCGGAGATTTTGTAGGCACTGACCATGTCATGGGTGATGACGATGGAGGTGATTTCCTTGTTGCCGCTGATCTTGATGATCAGGTCATTGATGATGTCGGCCATGATCGGGTCCAGGCCGGTGGTGGGTTCGTCGTACATGATGATCTGAGGCTTCCTGGCGATGACCCGGGCGATGGCCACTCTTTTTTTCATGCCGCCGCTGAGTTCCGCCGGCAGCAGACAGGAGATATCAGAGAGACCTACCTGGGTCAGACTATGCTCGATAATGACGTCAATATCGGCAGGCGTCATGCTTTTTTGATTTTTGATGCCGAACGCCACGTTTTTGCCGACCGTCATGGAGTCGAAAAGGGCCCCGCTTTGAAAAACCAGTCCGAATTTGTCCACCATGCGGTACAGATCGCTTTCCCGCACTTGGGTTATATCCTCGCCGTCAATCAGGATGGAGCCGGAATCGGGCTTCATGAGGCCGATGATATGCTTGAAAAGGACGCTCTTGCCGCTGCCGCTGCCGCCGATAATGGTGGTCGTCTGTCCGCTGGCCAGCTCCAGGTCCACTCCCTGCAGCACCTTTTTGTCGGCGAACGATTTATGAAGATCGCGGATTTCGATCATCGCAGGCTGAAGGGCAGGATCTTGGTCCAGAAGAAATCGGAGATCAGGATGATCACCGAGGCCACGACCACGGCGGTGGTGGTGGCCTGCCCTACTCCCTTGGCTCCGCCTTGGGCCTTCAAGCCGAAATAGCTGCCGATGACGGCGATGGTCAGCCCGAAGAAAACGGCCTTGATCATTCCGGAAAGCACATCCCAGATTTCCAGCGCCACGAACAGCTGTGAATCGAACAAATAGGGATTCTGGTGGACCACCAGCGCGGCGACCAGTCTGCCGCCCATGATGCTGACAAAATCGCCGAAAAGCGTGAGCAGGGGGGCCATGATGACCAGGGCGACCAGGCGCGGGCTGACCAGGTATTTGACCGGGTTGACCCCGAAGGTGAACAGGGCGTCCACCTGCTCCGTGACCACCATGGTGCCAATCTCGGCGCTGTAGGATGCGCACACCCTGCCGGCCAGCATCAATCCGGTCAGCACCGGGATCAGCTCCTTGGTCAGGCTGACCCCGACCAGGGAACCGGTGAATACTTCGGCGCCGAAACGCTGCAAGCCGAAATAGCTCTGCAGGGACAGAACGCCGCCCGTGAAGACCGCCATCAAAAAAACGACCGGGATGGACTTAATCCCGTCCAGGTACAGGCGGTTCTCGATCAGCCGGAAGTTAAACGGCCTTTTGAAGATCAAGGAAATCGCCTTGCCCGTTAAAATAAATATTTCGGCGCAGGCAAGGGCAAAACGCTGCAGCGGCTGCTTGATCCTGGCCGCCCGCACTACTCCCTCTCGCGGAATTCCATGTTGGCGAACTTGGTGTACTTGTCGAGGAAGGCCAGGGTGATCCTGCCGGTGGGGCCGTTGCGCTGCTTGGCGACGATCAGGTCGGCCTCGCCTTTGCGTTCCGAGTCCTTGTCGAACTGGTCGTCGCGGTGGATGAAGATGACCACGTCGGCGTCCTGCTCGATGGAGCCGCTCTCCTTGAGGTCGGACAGCTGGTACTTGGGCCCTTTCTCCTTCTTGCCGCCGCGGGTCTCCGGCGAGCGGTTCAGCTGGGCCATGGCCACCACCGGGATCTGCAGCTCCTTGGCCAGCTCCTTCAGCGAGGCGGTGATGATGGCCACCTCCTGGGCGCGCGTGTCGCTGCGGCGCAGGTGCTCGCCGGTCACCTTCATCAGCTGCAGGTAGTCGACGAAGACGATGTCCAGGCTCTTCTCCGCCTTCAGCTTGCGGGCGCGGGCCTTCATCTCCACGATGGACAGCGAGGCCGAGTCGTCGACGTACAGCTTGGCTTTCTGCAGCTCGGAGGCGGCCAGCTCCAGGTCGCTCCACTCCTTCTTGGTCAGGTTGGGCTTGCCGGTGCGGATGGCGGCCATGCTGACCCTGGCGTGGACGGCCATCATGCGCATCAGCACCTGCAACCGCGACATTTCGATGGAATAGAAGGCCACCGATTTCTCTTCCTTGACGGCCATGTGCACGGCGATGTTCAGCGCCAGGGCCGTCTTGCCCATGGAGGGGCGGGCGGCGAACACGATCAGGTCGCCGTTCTGGAAGCCCGAGGTGATGCCGTCCAGGTCGAAGTACCCCGTTTTCAGCCCCTGGCTGTCCCCTTTCTTCTGGATCTTCTCGATCAGGTCCATGGCATCGGGGACCATCTCGGCGGTGGACTTGAAGCCGACCTTCTCGCGGTCCTCGGCGATGCGGATGATCTCCTCCTGCATCTCGTTGAGCAGGCTGATGGTGTCGGCGGCGGGCTCCACTCCCTTCTGGATGATGCCGCGCGAGGCGAGGATGATCTGGCGCAGCGTCGAGCGGTCCTTGACGATCTGGATGTATTCCTTGATGTCCAGGTTTTCGGGGATGTCGTCGACCAGAGAAGTGATGAAGGCATGGCCGCCGACGAACTGCAGCTTCTTCCTCTTCTCCAGCAGGCTGGAAATGGTGATGATGTCCACGGCCGAGCCGGCGTTGGACAGCTGCAGCACGGCCTGGGCGATCAGGACGTGGCTGTCGCGGAAGAAATCCTCGCTGGCGATCTCCGAGAAGACCTGGTTGACGTAGCGGTTGTCGAGCAGCATCGCCCCCAGCAGCGCCTTCTCGGCGATCTCGTCATGGGGCAGGACCTGGTGGTTTTCCAGCGCCATGGGCCGCTCAGGCTTGCGCTTCCTCTTCTTCTTCCTTCAGGACGGTGATCTGGATCGCGGCCTCGACGCCCTGGAACAGCTTGATCCTGGCGGTGAACTCGCCCAGGCGCTTGATCGGCTCCTCGAGGTGGATCTTCTTCTTTTCCACGGCGAAGCCCTTGTCGGCCATGGCCTTCTCGATCTCGGCCGTCGTCACCGAGCCGAACAGCACGTCGTTCTCCCCGGCCTTCTTGCGGATGGTGATGGCCACTCCCTCGAGCTTCTGCTGCTGCTCGCTGGCGGCCAGCTTCTCCTGCTCCTGCTTCTTGCGGTGCTTCTTCTTGCGCCCCTCCATCAGGGCGAGGTTGTGGGCGCTGACCTCCATGGCCAGCTGGCGCGGCAGCAGATAGTTGCGGGCAAAGCCTTTCTTCACCTCGATGACGTCGCCCAGGTTGCCGATCTTGTCCACGTCGGACGTCAGTATGACTTTCATGACAGCCTCTTCTTTTCCTCGGTGAAGCGGATGAGCGCCATCTGCCGGGCGCGCTTGATGGCCTTGGACAACTGCTTCTGGTGGTAGGCGCAGGTGCCGCTGACGCGGGCCGGGAAGATGCGCCCGGTCTCGGAGATGAAGTTCTCCAGGTACTTGTGGTTCTTGTAGTCGATCAGCGTGACCTTGTCCTTGCAGAAGGCGCAGAACTTCTTGCGCGCCGAATAATATTTCTTGACGGGCTTGCCGTCGCCGGCATTACTTCTCGGTTGCATCGCTATCCTCCTCGCTTTCGCTGAATGCCTCGCTCTCCTTCTCCTCGCTGCGGCTGTCCATGCTCTTCTTGCGGATGCGGTCGATCTTCGCCCAGCGCTTGGTGAGCTTGTTCGACTTCTTCAGCTTGTCGTCGAGGCGCAGGGTGATGAAACGCAGCACTTTTTCCATCTGCTTCAGGCGCCGCTCCAGGATGGCGATGATCGAGCCGTCGACCTCAGCCTGCACGAACACGTAATAGCCCTCGAGGTGCTTCTGGATGGGGAAGGCCATTTTCTTCCTGCCCCACTCATCGAGGTTCTCGATCACGCCATTGGCCTTGGTGATGGTCGTGGTGATCGCCTCGGTGATCTTCTTGACTTCCTCTTCGTTCACCTCGGGGGTGACGATGAAGCCGATCTCGTACCTGCTAGTCATTTGTCCTCCTTGTGGATGATTTAGCCTCTTCTTCGTGAAGAAGCAAGGAGTGTTTTCTCCTGTTGAATATATTCATGGTACTATGAATATCGCTCTGTAAAACGGATTCCGCGGCGTCGGCCGCCAGCACCACCCCCTCCTGGAGCGCGGCGAACGGCTTGGCCCGCAGCGGCGTGAGCACGTAGCGCACGATGTCGCCCGAGCGGGTGCCGGCGGGCTGGATGCCGATGCGCAGCCGGGGGAATTCCTGACTGCCGACATGCTGGATGATCGAGCGCATCCCCTTGTGGGTGCCGGCGCTGCCCCGCTCGCGCAGGCGCACGCCCCCCAGGGGCAGGTCGACGTCGTCGTAGATCACCAGCAGGCGCGACAGGTCGATCGCGAACATGCGGCGCAGCTTGGCCGCGGCCTGACCCGATTCGTTCATGTAGGTCATGGGCTTGGCCAGGACGACATCGCTGCCGTTGATGCGGGCCTTGCGGAAGCGCAGGACGCCCCCCAGTCCGGCCAGCTCGATGCCATGGCGGCGGCATAGCTCGTCGATGCACAAAAAGCCCGCGTTGTGCGGGGTCTTCTCGTACTTCCTGTCGGGGTTGCCCAGTCCGATGAACGCAAAAATGCAGCCCTCCTACTTGGTCTTGCCGGCGCCCTTGGCGGCGGCGGCACCCTTGTCGGCTTCCTTGGACGCCCCCTTGGCGGCGGCTTCCCCATCCTTGGCCGGGCCCTTGGCGGCCTCGGCGGCCGGGGCGGCAGCGGCTCCCTCGGCCGGGACCTCAGCGGCAACGGCCTCGGGCACGGCAGCGACCTCTTCCTTGGCCTTGGCGGCCACGGCGCAGATCACGGTGTTGGCCGGAGAGATGAACTGGTAGGCGTCGTTCTTGGCCAGGTTCTCCACCTTGATCGACTGGTTGAGGTGCAGGCCGGAGATATCGATGCGGATCTCCTTGGGAATGCTGGTGGGCAGGCTGCGCACCAGCACTTCGCGGTGGATGAACTCCAGCAGGCCGTCTTCGGTCTTGACGCCGACGGGCTCGCCCTCGAGCACCACGGGCACTTCGACGTCGACGGTCTTTTTCAGGTCGATGCGGATGAAGTCGACGTGGATGATGTGGTCGGAGAGATAATCGTACTGGATCTCCTTGATCATGGCGTCGAACTTGACCTTGTCGCCCTGGGTGATGCGCAGGATCGAGTTGTCCTTGTTCTCCGATTTCAGGATGCCCTTGACGTCGGCCAGGCTCACGGCGATGGGCACGCTTTCGGCGGTGATGCCGTAGATGACGGCCGGGATCTTGCCCGCGGCGCGCAGCCCCTTGCTGGCCCTCTTGCTTATTTCCTTTCTCTGCTCGGCATTGATCGTAATGATGTTCTCCATGTTCACCTCATTTTATTAGGAATAGTTTGGATACGGACGTTTCCCGGTGGATGCTGGCGATGGCCTGGGCGAAGAGCCTGGAAACGGACAGCACCTCGATCTTCGGGCACTGGCGAACCGGGCAGTGCTGCGGGATGCTGTCGGTGACGAAGATCTTCTCCAGCGGGGCGGCGTGGATGCGCTCCATGGCCTTGCCGGAGAAAATACCGTGGGTGCAGGCGGCGAAGACCTTCTTGGCGCCGTGTTTTTTCAGGGCGTTGATGGTGGCCGCCAGCGTGCCGGCGGTGTCGATGATGTCGTCGACGATGATGGCGTTCTTGCCCTGCACGTCGCCGATGATGTGCATCAGCTCGGCCACGTTGGGCGCGGTGCGCTTCTTGTCGGCGATGGCCAGGTCGGCGTTCAGCTTGCGGGCGAACAGGCGCGCCCGCTCCACGCCGCCGGCGTCGGGCGAGACGATGACCAGGTCCTTCAGATTCATCCTCTTGAAGTGCGAGATGAAGACCGGCAGGGCCATGAGGTTGTCCACCGGGATGTTGAAGAAGCCCTGGATCTGGGCGGCGTGCAGGTCGATGGTCAGCACGCGAGAGAAGCCGGCCGTCTCGAGCAGGTCGGCCAGCAGCCGCGCCGAAATGGCCACCCGCGGGCGGTCCTTGCGGTCCTGACGGGCATAGGCGTAGTACGTGATCACGGCCGTGATGCGCCGCGCCGAGGCGCGCTTGAAGGCGTCGGCCATCAGCAGCAGCTGCATGATGTGGAAATTGCTGTCGGCGCACAGCGACTGCACGATGAAGACGTCGGCGCCGCGGACGTTCTCGTGGCTCTGGAAGCGGATCTCGCCGTCGGAGAACACGTCCAGGACCGACTGTCCCAGCCTGCCGTGCAGGTGGCGGGCGATCTCCCCGGCCAGCTTCTCGTTGGCGGTGCCGGAAAAGATCAGGAACTTGTTATCGTTGATCATGTGGTTTTTCTGGGGCGGGAGGATTCGAACCTCCGAATCTCGGCTCCAAAGGCCGATGCCTTACCGCTTGGCCACACCCCAATGCGCTCCTGGTAATATTTTTTGCCGATGAAGCGGGTCAGGATCGTTCCGGGTAGTCGCCGGGACAGGTCGGACAAACGCCGGCCATGGCCGATGGCGAACACCGCCGAGCCGCTGCCTGTCATCTGAACGAACCCGCCTGCCGCTTTGGCCATTTTTTCCTTGATTTCCCTGATCTCCGGAAACAATTCAAAGGTAACTCGTTCCAGATCATTTTGCAAAATGGAGAAGTCGCCCTTTCTCAGGAAGAGTTGTATTTTACCGGCAAAACCGGCTTTTGTCAAGGGGAAACGGGAGAAAACCAGGGCCGTGGAGACGGAGCGGGCCGGGATGTGCAGGGCGACGGCGCGCGGCCGCAGGGGGGGCAGCGGGGTCAGCTGATCGCCGATCCCCTCCCCCAGCGCCGTGCCGCCGCGCAGGAAGAACGGAACATCGGCGCCCAGGACCGCCGCCATCTCCTGCAGCTGCGCGGCAGGGACCGACAAATTGAAATAGCGGTCGAGAAACAGCAGCATGACGGCGGCGTTGCCGCTGCCGCCGCCCAGGCCCGTCCCCGGGGGGATGTGCTTGCGTACCCTGACGTCGAAGCCGCGGCGCAGGGAGTAATTCTCGCCGATCAGCCGGTAGGCGCGGGCGATGGTGTTGCGGTCGTCCCAGGGGACGCGGGGATCGTCGCCCGCAAGGCTAATGCGCGGGCGGGCGACCGGGCGCAATTCCAGCACATCGCTGAGGTCGATGGTCTGGAAGATCGTCCGCAGCGTATGGAAGCCGTCGGGCCGGCGGCCGGTGACCTCGAGCCCCAGGTTGATCTTGGCGAACGAGCGCAGCCGGATCATCGTGCCAAAACGCTTTCCAGCTCGTCGGGGCGGTAGCGCCCCGCATAGTCGACCAGCACGATGCGGCCGGGGCGGAACTCGCTCTTGTGGATGCGCAGCGTCAGCTCGGCGCCGCCGCGCCGCAGGCGAACCACCGCCGGAGCGCCATCGCCGCCGCGCTCGAGAGATACGGCGATCCCCTTTTCCAGGAATACGCCCGGCGGCGCCACCCCATCGATGAGCAGAGTCTGCAACGCCGCAAGGGTCAGGTCGATGCCCCACAGGCGTTCCAGCAATCCGTCGAATTCTCCTCGCCAGTAGGTTTTTTTGGCGAAATTGACCAGCACGGCGTCTTCGCCCGCGACATCCAGCTCCAAACCGGCCTGGTTGAGCGGCGTGAAAAAAAGAAATTTCGCGCCATGGCTGTCGAAACGCCACAGTACCCTGCCGTGCTGGCGGGTTTCATTGTCAAGGAAACTGAACTTCATGGTCAGGGAGCGGAAGTGAGGCCCGGCGGCGGGAATCAGCTCCGGACGGCGCGGCGCGCAATGGAAAGAGGCGGCGGCCAGCAGCAGAAGCAGTAACTTTTTCAACATCGATTCATATTTTAGCACACAAAAACACCGACGATAAGTATTCGTGTCAACGCAGGCCAGCAATGAGATTTTGCATCTCTTTCGCGTCATGCATCTCGTGCCTCGATCGTTAGCCGTGTTCTTCAACGTCGAACGTCGAACCATATAGTTCTGAGTGTTCTTCAACATCGAACTTCGAACTTCGAATCCCCCAGGGGGACACGAAGCGTAGCGTCGAACCCCATACATGTAAGTGCCACCGTATTGACCATCCGCAAGCCCTATGCTACCCTACCGGCGGATGTGACCTGCGCCGGGGTGGCGGAACTGGCAGACGCACGGGACTTAAAATCCCGGGAGGGCGACCTCGTGGGGGTTCGATCCCCCCCCCCGGCATAGTGCTCGCTGAGCGATCGTAATTCGTGAATCGTAATTCGTGATTCGGAAGAGCCGTATCTCTTCACAATTGATCGGCCAGGATTTTCCCAATCACGAATCACGAACAACGAATCACGATAGATCAAAAAAAAGGGGGCGGAAATGATCCGCCCCTTTTTTTTCAGGAACTACTTGGTCTTGATCCTGGCGAAATAGGTATAGAGGACCGGGATGAAGAACTGGGTGAGGAATATGGTGGCGGACAGTCCGCCGATCACCGCCACGGCCATGGGGGCGCTCATCTCGCCGCCCTGCTTGGTGGTCATCGCCATGGGCACCATGCCGACGATGGTGGTGATCGAAGTGATCAGGACGGGGCGCAGGCGCGTCGCCGCCCCCTTGACCACGGCCTCCAGCCGCTCCATGCCCCCGTCGATGAGCTGGTTGATGTAATCGACCATGACGATGCCGTTGTTGACGGCGATGCCGGTGAAGATGATGAAGCCCATGAAGGCGCCCATGTTGATGGTGGTGCCGGTGACGGCCAGCATCACGACCACGCCGATGAAGCCCAGGGGGATGGTGAACATGTTGATGAAGGGGAATTTCAGGTTCTCGTACAACGAGGCCATGACGGCGAAAACCAGCACCAGGGCGATCAGCAGGGCGAAGCCCAGGGTGGTGAAGGTCTCGGTCATGTTCTCGTACTGGCCGGCCTGCTCGATGAAATAGCCCTCGGGCAAGCGGGAGCTGATGTCGGCGGTTTTTTCCTTGATCTCCCTGATGATCGAGCCCAGGTCGCGGCCGATGAAGTTGGCCCCGACCGTCACCTTGCGCACCATGTTCTCGCGGTCGATGCGCACCGGGCCGAAGAGGCTCTTGAACTCGGCCACCTCGGAGAGGTAGACCTTGGCCCCGGCCGGCGTCAGGATGGGAAGCTTTTTCAGGTCCTCGATGGTGGCGCGGTCGCCTTCGTTCAGCTGCACGCGGATGTCGCGGTCCTCCCCTTCCAGGAACATGCGCGACACGACGGTGCCGATGGTGTAGGTGCGGACCTGGCTGGAGATGGCATAGGGGGTGAGTCCCAGCTTGGAGGCCGCCTCCTTCTTGATATGCAATTGCAGCTCGGGCTTGCTCTTTTCCAGGGAGACCTTGACGTCGCGCAGCCCCTCGATGTCGACGATACGGGCGCGGATGCTCTCGGCGATGCGCTCCAGCCGGCCCATGTCGTTGCCGAAGCAGTTGATCTCGATGGGGTTGGTCGAGGAGCCCATCATCGAGGCGCCGGCGATGTCGATGGCCGTGATCTTGCTGTTTTCCAGGGTCGGGAACGACTGCCGCCAGCGCTCCAGGATCTCCTTGTCCGATTCCTTTCTTTCGCCGCTGGGCTTGAGGTAGGCGTAGATGATCGCCTCGTAGGAGCCGGCGGCGCCGGTGCCGCTGGCCGTGTCCTGGGCGCTCTGCTCGCTGGTGCCCACCTGGATGAAGGTGGTGATGACGTTGGGGTCCTTCAGGGATTCGCTTTCCAGGTACTTGACGATGCGGTCGGTCTCTTCCACATTGGTCCCCACCGGCATGGAGAGCTTCAGGTAGAGCATGGCGCTGTCGGTGGCGGGCATGAACTCGGTGCCCAGGAAGGAGGCGCCGACCATGGATAGGACGAAGGCGGCGATGATGCCGATCAGGACAATTTTTCTGTGGGCCAGCGCCTGGCGCAGCCAGCCCTCGTAGCGGTCACGGACCGGGGTGAACCTGTCCTCACCCAGGGCGACGACCCCCTCGGCCATTTTTTCCCCCTTCTTGTGGTGGACGCGGAACATCCAGGCGGCGAGCATGGGGACGATGGTCAGGGCGACGAAGAGCGACGCCAGCAGGGCGATGATCACCGAGACGGCCAGGCTCTGCGCCATGCGGCCGGCGATGCCGGTGGCGAACATCATGGGGAAGAAGACGGCGACGGTGGTCAGGGTGGAGCCGGAGATGGCCAGGCCCACCTCGGACGTGCCCTTGCGCGCCGCTTCGGTGGGGGCCATCCCTTCCTGCAAATGGCGATAGATGTTCTCGATGACCACCACGGCGTTGTCGACGAGCATGCCCACCCCCAGGGCCAGCCCACCCAGGGTGATCAGGTTCAGCGTATAGCCCATCACGTAAAAAGCGATGAAGGCCACCACGATCGACAGCGGGATGGTGATGCCGATGGCGATGGTGGGCTTGAGGTTGCGCAGGAAAACGAAAATGATCAGCATGGCCATGATGCCGCCCAGAATGATGTTCTGCGTGGCCTTGCCGGACATCATCTCGATGATGCGCGACATGTCGAGCCAGACATTGAACTTGACCCCGTGCTTGAGGGTCGGCTCGATCCCGGCCAGGACTTTTTTCACGGCGCGGGCGACCAGCACCGAGTTGGCGCCCGAGCTCTTGGTGACCATCATCATGATGCCCGGCTGGCCGTTCATGCGCAGCTTGAGGCGGGTTTCCTTGGGAGCTTCGCCCACCGTGCCGATGTCCTTGAGGAAGATCGGGGCGCCGCTGCGGCTGACGCCGACCAGGATGTCATGGACCTCGGCCAGGGTCTTGAACTCACCCATGCTGCGCAGCAGGAACTCCTTGTGGTTCTCGGTCATGTAGCCGGCGGGCAGGTTGATGTTGGAGGCCTGGATGGCCCCCTCCACCTGGCCGATGTTCACGCCGCGCGACTCGAGCTTGCCCTTGTCGATGCTGACCAGGACCTCGTTCATCTCGGGCGAGAAGACCGCGGTCGACGCCACGCCCTCGATGCGCTCCAGGCGCGTGGCGACCTCGTTGTCGACATAGTCGCGCAGCTTGCTCAGGTTCATGCTGCCGTCGCTGGTGATGCCATAGGCGATGATCGGCATCTGCGAGAAGTTGAACTTCATGACGAAGGGTTCGTCGGCCCCGTCGGGAAGGAACTGCGAATACATGCCGATGGTGTCGCGCACGTCCTGGGCGGCGAAATCGAGGTTGATGCCCCACTCGAATTCGATCATGACGACCGATTGCCCCTCCAGCGAGACGGACTGCAGCTTCTTGATCCCCGAGACGGTCGAGATCCACTGCTCCAGCGGGCGGGTGATGTTCTGCTCGATGTCCTCGGAGGAGACGCCGCCGTAGGTGGTGATCACGGTGATGTAGGGATAATCCATGTCGGGCAGCATGTCCAGGCCCAGCTTGGTGAAGGAGATCATGCCCAGGATGACGATGACCAGGACGACCATGGACATCGTCACCCGTTTCTTGAGTGAAAAATCGACGATCTTCATTCTTGATCCCCGGCCGTCACGACGGCGGTGCCGTCCTTCAGGTCATAGTTGCCCTCCACGACGACCCGTTCGTCCGGGCCCACGCCGGCGGCCACCTCAAAGCGCGTGCCGTTCTGCAAACCCACGGTCACGGCGCGCTTGCGGGCGACGCCGTTCTCGATGACCAGCACCTCCCTGTCCCCGGCCAGCAGCGCCGTGAGCGGCAGCAGGAAAATGTTCTCCTTGCGGATGTATTCGATGGAAACGTCGGCATAGACCCCGGCCTTGATCCTCATCTCCGGGTTGTCGATCTTGACCTCGACCTTGAAGGTCTTGGAGAGGGGGTCGGCGGCCAGGTTCTTGGAATAGACCTCGCCGGCGAACACCTCGCCCGGGCGTGAAGCGATGCCCACCCGGCACTTCTGCCCGACGCGGATCAGCTCGATCTCTTCCGCCGGAGCTTCGACCGTGACCTTTACCCGCGAGAGGTCCATCAGGGTCAGGATGCTCTGGCCCATGCCCATCATGGGGTTGATCATGTCGCCTTCCTCCATGTTCTTGGCGGCGATGATGCCCGCGAAAGGAGCCCTCATGGCGGCGTTCCGGGCGGTGTAATCCACCAGGTCCAGGGTGGCTTTCGCGCTTTTCAGCTGGGTGTCGGCGGCGTCGAGGGCCAGCTTCGTGCTCTCGTACTGCATAGCCGAGATCGCCTTGTTCTCCAGCATTTTTTTCATGCGCTCTTCGTTCAACCGGGCATTCTGATAGGCGGTCCCGGCGACGGCGACGGCGGCCCGCGCCTGCTTCTGCTGCAGCTCCAGCGAGGTCATGTCCAGCGTGGCCAACAGTTCGCCCTGGGCGACCTTGTCGCCCTGCTTTTTCAGGATGCGGCCGACGCGGCCGGAGGTGTCGGGGACGATGTTCGCCGTTTTCCAGGCGCTGACCGTCCCCTTGTAGTTGAAATATTTCGCCAGCGTTCCTTGCTGCGGCCGCTCGGCCTTGACCAGCAGCGGCTTCTGCTGCCGTTCGACCGCCTCCTGCTTTTTCGCGCAAAAGGACAAGGCGATGACGAAAACCATCAATAGTGCGATCGATATCTTTTTCATGCGACTCCTCCGTTCAGGTCGATGCCGGTCAGCTTTTCCAGCTCGGCGATGGCGATATGATAATTGTACAGGGCCTGCAGGTAATTGACCTTGGCCCGGGTCAGCTCGTTGTACGAAGAATTCAGCTCCAGGATGGTGATCATCCCCTCCTTGTAGCTCAGTTCGGCGATGCGCACCCCCTCCCTGGCGCTCTCCACGTTCTTCAACCCCATCTGGATGTTTTCATATTCCTGGCGGATGGTGCGGTAGCCGCTCTCCACCTGCAGCCGCGTGGCATCGCCCAACTGCCGGACGCTCAGGTCCATGATCTTCTTCAGCACGTTCATCTCCCCGACCTGGGCGCTGCGCTTCAGTCCGGTGAAGATGGGCCAGCTCATGCCCAGGGAGACGGAATAGTAGTCCTCCCAGTTGCTCTTGCGCAGCCTGAAGTAATCGGACTGGTAGCTGAAAGCGGCCACCAGGGAGAAGTTCGGCACGTACTGCGCCCAGGTGATCTTCAGCAGGTTGTCGATCTTCTTCTGCTCCATGCGCAGCTGGCGCAGCTCTGAGCGGTTGTTCAGGGAGCCTTGCAGCAGGGCGGCCAGCTCCAGCTGCACCTGGCGGTATCCCAGTTCGCCCTGCAGCCTGACCTCCTGCGCCGGAGGGAGCCCCAGCATCAGTTTCAGTCCCAGCAGCGATGTCGCCAGCAGGTTTTCCACGCGCAGCACGTCGGGCTTGACGGCGCTGAGCGCCAGCTCGGCCCGCAGCAGGTCGTATTGCGAGGCCATGCCCAGCTCGAAGCTGTTCCTGACGTTTTGAAAATTGCCGGAGGCCAGGGCCAGGGCCTCCTGATGAGCCTGGAGCAGTTGTTGCATGATCTGGATATTGTAGAAGGACTTGCGCACGTTCAGGATGGTGTCGCTCCGGGAGTTCTTCTCCCTCTCCCTGGCCAGGCGCAGGTCCAGCTCGGCGTTCTTGTAGTTGAAGAGGATCTTGCCGCCGGTGAACACGGGCTGCACGACCTGGAAGGAGAAGGAATAATCCAGCTGGAAGCGCAGCGACGCCTTGGTCGGCTCGCCCCCGGGAACGAACGACGGGATCTCGATGGTCATCAGCTTCTGGTCGAGGATCTTTGACCCCGACAGGGTCGCCTCGGGCAGGAAGCCGAACGCCTGCATCAGGCGGTAGCGGTACTGGCGGATCTCCTGCTGGCTGGCCTGGTGGGCGGGATTGTTGGCCAGGGCGAGATCGATGGCCTGCTCCACCGTCAGGTCCAAGGGCGGCTCCGCCGCGAATCCCATGCCGGCCAGCAGCAGCAATACGAATATGATTCTTTTCATCAACGCCTCCTAAGCCAAGATACCGTTACGCAAAAAAACCATGATCAGTTTCTTCTGTTTCTCATGACTGGGGGAAATGCCCTTGATCGAGTCCCAGAAAGCGCCTTCCAGCAGGTTGCTCAAGGACGTGCCCACCATGACGATCCCGAACTCCTCGATGACCTCGGGACGCGCGATATCCTTCATGAACTCGCCAAGGCTCCGCGATACTTCCTCCCGTCTTCGCAAGCCCAGGTTCATGTGTTCTTCGAAGTCATCGCATTCATGGACCACCATGTGGTGCTCCATGATCAACATTCTCAGGAAATTACGTTTTTCCTGGATGACCTGCAGGGACAGGTCAATGATCTCCTCGATGATCTGGTACTTGTCCTTGTCCTGTCCCATCAGCTCGCGGGCCTTGGCGGCGAGACCATCCTGAAACCGGGAAAACAGGGCTAAAAACAGGGAATTTTTACTTTTAAAGTAATTGTAAAGAGTGGGCTTTGATATCTGGCAGTGCTCGGCGATCTTGTCTACCGATGTATTTTTGTATCCGTAGCGGGTGAAAAGGGATTCGCTGCGGTCCAGGATGAAGTCGCGCATCACGTCTTCCTTGTTTTTTTCCAATGAATACCTCCAGTAAAATAAGTTAACTTTGGGGGTTTTAATTTAACCTTACGTTAAATATTTTAACTTAGAGTCAATTGTTTGTCAATAGGGAATCACGCATTTCCCGTTTCAATCAACCGATTCACCTTTCTAGCCGTCTCCTTCTGGATTTTCCATGAGCTCCTTATGCCTGAAGCAAGTGATCAGATGATCATTCACCATTCCCGTCGCCTGCATATGGGCGTAGATGATCGTCGAGCCCACGAACTGAAAGCCACGCTTGCGCAAATCGGCGCTGAGCGCGTCGGATATGGCGGTTCGGGCCGGAATCTGCCGGTCGGTCTTCCAATGGTTGCGCCACGGCTTGCCGTTCACGAATGGCCAAATATAGCGATCGAAACTGGAATATTCCTCGCGAATACGGATAAAAGCTTTGGCATTGCTGATCGATGCCGCTATTTTGGCGCGATTGCGGATGATGCCCGGATCGGCCAGCAAAGCCGCGACCTTCCCCGCGTCATAGCGGGCGATCTTGGTGAAATCGAAGCGGTCATAGGCGCGGCGGTAGTTTTCGCGCTTCTTCAGCACCAGCAGCCAGTTCAGCCCCGCCTGGGCGCCTTCCAGGGTAAGGAACTCGAACCATTTGCGGTCGTCGTGCACCGGCACGCCCCATTCACGGTCATGGTATTCCATGTAAAGGGGGTTGGAAAGGCACCATGGGCATCTTTTCACTTGTTCCCTCATGTCGGTAATATTTTTCATTTTTATACTATTTTCTCTATTTTTTCCCCGCGAAACAATATTCAGGCGCTGAAAAATTAAATTCGTGAGGCCTGGGAAAGAAATCGGTTTACGGTGGAAGGTTAGCGGTTGACGGCAAGAACAGAGGCGATACGAAGACTTAAATTCCAAATCCCAAATTCCAAATAACAAACAAATACCAAGCTCCAAATTCCAATTTCCAAAACGAAAGTTCCTTCCAAAGGCGCATTCTTCGTTTGGGTCATTGGAATTTGGAATTTATTTGGAATTTGGTGCTTGGTGCTTGGAATTTTAGTCTTACGATTGCCTCGAAAAGCTCATTTTTCTGTCTTCTTTTGGGTCATTGCTTGGCTTCCTTGACTTTGCCATGGCCCTGGCGTAAATTGTCTTCATGGTCGAGCAAATCAGCAACCTGGAGCAGATCCGGTCGATCCTGTCGGAGAAGAAGCTGCGCATCTCCAGGCAGAAGATCGCCGACAGCCTCTCCCTGTTCGCCCGCTCGCAGGAGATCTTCCCCCAGCCGCAACAGCAGGCGCTGCTGGTGCAGCTGCTGCACACCTATGAGAAAAGCAAGAAGAAAGTGGTCGTGCAACTGAAGGAACTCGGGGAGAAGAAGCTGCCGCTGACCGTGGTCATGGGGGTGCTGGCCGAGGACTGGAGCGGCATGGGCAACTCGATCCTGGGCATCATCCACCAGAAGCACGGCAATGTGCTGTTCATGAAGGGCTTCACCCTGAAGCTCAACGACCGTCCGCTGGGGGTGGTCATCCTTTCCTTTCTGATCGAGACCCCCGAGGAATACGGCCGTTTCCTGAAGGACAAGGGCGCATTTCTGGAGACCCTCAAGGACGCCTCCCAGGGGACCCTGGGCAAGACGCTGCTGCTGGAGGACGAGACCATCAAGTTCGAGCTGTACAACCAGGTGGTGCGCGCCATCCGCCGCATGGTCCGCGGTCCTGACATCGACCAGATCATCGGCGAGAACGGCGAGACCCTGAAATTCTTCTCCTCGCGCTCGCGCGAGTACCTGCAGGAGCGGAAGATCTCCGACCTGGCCGCGCTGATCATCGACAACTACAAGTTCCAGAAGCAGGTGCGCGAGGGCCGCGCCGACAAAAAGATCAAGATCAAGAACTTCGAGACCCTGGACGAGAGGCTGACCGGCATCACCTTCGTTTGCTGGGAGGAGAACTTCTCCGTCGAGGGCTTCCTCAAGACCCTGGATTTCATCGTGCCCGGCCATATCATCAAGCACCACAAGAGCTTCGTGTCGGCCGAAAAGCTCCTGGTCTACCGCATCGAGATCGTCGACCGCCAGGAGCTGCCGCTGAATCCCGAGGCCATCCGCTCCATCGAGGTCTCGCTGGAGAAGTTGATCAGCACGGCCGTGGACGAGAAGTTCTCGCAGATCAAGTCGATCGGCGGCTATGAGCACTACGCGCGGGCCATCATCCCCTTCCTGATGGCGGAGCTGAAGACGACCGGCATCAGCCAGGTCTTCATGAACGTGGAGAAGAAGACCGAATTCATGATGCAGTTGAAGCTCATCATCGTCGCCCCCCAGAACCGCCGGAAAAGCCTGAACCAGCTGGTGCGCCTGCTGGAGGGCGGCCGCGGCATCGAGATCCTGTCGGTCACCCCTCCCCGCCTCTACCAGAAGCTGATCGAGGTCAGCATCTTGAACCTCAAGGTCACGCTGTCCGAGTTCGTGTCCATCGCCGCCATCTTCCAGTCCATCAAGAACATCCTGAAGAAGGTATACGGCCAGGTGCGCGACTTCGACGAGGGGCTGCGCGACAGCGACATGCGCTCGCTGGTGGAATTGACCGCCGAGGTCCGCGCCCTGCATCCATTGCTGATCAAGGAGATCTACTACAACCTCGACGAGATCTACCGCCTGGAGACCCCGCCCCAGGTTTTGGCCGAGATCATGAAGCTGGTCTGTTCCACGATCAAGTCCGCCCGCAAGGCGTGCATGGACCGCGTGATCGTCAAGTACAAGAGCATCCGCCACCCGTACAAGAACGAGCTGGCCAAGACCATTTTCGTCATCTCCTACTGCCGGGAAAAGAAGGTCCTGAGCCGCTTCATCAAGAACCTGCCCGACATCGACATCTATTTCACGCGCCTCGAGTGGGAGCAGCGCTTCTACCTGATCCTGATCCTGAAGAAGGGCAACCAGGCGCTCGGCGCCGAAGAGGTCGCCCGCATCCGCTCCGGGGTGCTGGAGCGTTTCTTCAAGAAGGCGCTGATCATCGACGCCGCCAGCCAGGCGAATGACGAGGAGTGCTGACCCGGCCGCCTTGTCCGGCTCCGACGGGGCCCGCATGTTCGACCTCAGGTCCCCCTATCCGGTCACCCGGGCCCAGCAGGAGGCGGTGGAGGCGATCGTCGACGGCTTTCGCCGCGGCCGCCGCAAGCAGGTACTGCTGGGGGTGACCGGGTCGGGAAAGACCTTCGCCATGGCGCGCGTCATCGCGGCCCTGGGCGTCCCCACCCTGGTCCTCAGCCACAACAAGATCCTGGCCGCCCAGCTGTTCCAGGAGTTCCGCGGCTTCTTCCCCTCCGCCCGCGTCGGCTACTTCATCAGTTATTACGACTACTACCAGCCCGAGGCCTTCTTGCCGCAGCGCAACCTGTACATCGCCAAGGAGGTCTCGATCAACCCCGAGCTGGAGCGGCTGCGTTTGGACGCCACGCGCAACCTGCTGGAGGCGCGCGGAACGATCGTGGTGGCGTCGGTCTCGGCCATCTACAGCATCGGCGCCCCCGGAGATTTCCTCGAGCAGCGGCTGATGCTGGATGTAGGCGCCCCCCTGCGCCGCGAGGAGCTGCTGCAGCGCTTTGTCGATCTGGGCTACCGCCGCAGCCACGGGCTGCTGGCCGCCGGCGAATTCCGCGTGCGCGGCCCGGTGGTCGAGATCTTCCCCACCAGCGAGGAGAACCCGCTGCGCTTCGTCCTCGACGAAGGGCGGCTGGCGCGCATCGAGTTCTTCGACGCCCTCACCGCCGCGCCGCTGGGCGAGCGCAGCCAGGCCAGCGTCTACCCGGTCAACTACTTTTTTTACCGCCGCGAGCGCATCCTGCGGGCGGCGGCCGGCATCCGCACGGAACTGGAGCAGCGCCTGGAATGGTTCCAGGGCCAGGGGAAGGACGAGCTGGCCGCGCGCCTGCGCCAGCGCACACTCTACGACCTGGAGATGCTGGAGCAGTTCGGCCATTGCCCGGGGATCGAGAACTACTCCCTCTACCTGACCGGCCGCAGCCCCGGCGAGGCACCCTATACCCTGCTCGATTTTTTCCCCCAAGGCTACCTGGCGATCATCGACGAGTCGCACGTGACCGTGCCGCAGCTCAACGGCATGTACGCCGGCGACCGCTCGCGCAAGGAGAAGCTGGTCGAGTTCGGCTTCCGCCTGCCGTCGGCGCTGGACAACCGGCCCCTGAACTTTCCCGAGGTCGCCCAACGCCTGCAGAACGTCCTCTACGTGTCGGCCACGCCGGCCCCGTTCGAGGTCGCCGATGCGCAGAGCTCCGTGACCTCGCTGCTGGTGCGGCCCACCGGCCTGATCGATCCCGAGATCGTCGTCAAGACGGTCCCCGACCCGGTCCGGGACATGCTGGAGGAGATCCGCGCCGTCCTGGCCCCGGAAACGGCGGCGAAGGGACCCAAAGGACGGAAATCCCTGCCAGGCAAACGGGAAACTTCAGGATCCCCTCAACGGGGCTCCACAGGGCGCGTGCTGGTCACGACCCTGACCAAGAAAATGGCCGAAAAGCTCGCCGACTACCTCACCCTGCAGGGCATTCGCTGCGCCTACCTGCACGCCGAGGTCAAGGCTCTGGACCGGGTGAAGATCATCCGGAAGCTGCGCCAGGGCGAGTTTGACGTCCTGATCGGCATCAACCTGCTGCGCGAGGGGCTCGACCTCCCGGAAGTGTCGCGGGTCATCATCCTGGACGCCGACAAGGAGGGATTCCTGCGCTCGGAAACGGCGCTGATCCAGACCTTCGGCCGCGCCGCCCGCCACATCGACGGCAAGGTCATCCTTTATGTCGACGGCATGGTCGACTCGGTGCGCCGGGCCATCGCCGAGTCGGAGCGCCGGCGCCGCTACCAGATCGCCTACAACGAGGCGCACGGCATCCGTCCCGCCTCGGTGCGCAGCACGGTCAAGAACTTCCAGGACGACGACTACTGGCTGCGCAAGAGCGAGGAGGAGATCCCGGTTGAATTCAAGACGCGCGCGGCCCTGGAAAAGGAGATCGCCAGGCTGACGGCGGCCATGAAGCAGAAGGCCGCTGCCCTGGATTTCAAGAGCGCCGCCGTGCTGCGCGACCGCGTCAAGGAGCTCAAGAATATCCTGATCGAGTTGTTCTAGCCTGAAGCCTTTCCCTGCGGACGGAACCGGCAACCAACGTACGGAAAGAAGCAGTTCTGAACAGGATGGACACCCGATATCCAATTTTATGGCAGAAATGGTATCCTTAATTGAAAAATGCCGGCATTTGTCTTGCTTGTTTTGATTCGGGAACAGGGATGATCAAGGAGCGCACATGAAGCATGGGCTGGGAATATGGCTGCTGTCGGTTTGCAGTGTCCTGGTCTGGGCCCAGGCTGCCGATCAGGGCAAAAAGGACCGCAATATCGATGTGAACGAATATGTAAACGTGGTCAACGTCGAAATGATCGCCCGGGTGCAGAGGAATGGCCAGCCGGTCGGCGGTTTGCAAAAAAGCGACTTCGTCCTGGCCGAGAATGGCAAGAAAATCGAGATCAACGGGTTCCGCGAAGTGCGCCGCCGCATCAGCCAGCCGCCGGCGAAAGAGGATAAAACGGCTCCCGCTGCGCGGAGCTTGCCGGGAAGGCTGTTTGTCTTCTGTTTCTGGCTGAAGGACCGCCATGCGGAATATAAGGAAGCACTCGATCATTTTTTCCGCGAAATCTTCCGGCCGGGCGATCACGTCATCCTGGCCCACGGCAAAGAAACTTCGTTGATCAAATCGCCGGAAGAGATCGCCCCGGTGCGGGCTACATTCGAGGCCGAACTGATAAAAAGCATCGAGCAGGGCAACATTGCCCGTACCCAGTTGTACGACCAGATCGATGCCGCGATCAGCAGCTATGTTGACCGCAGCGAGAACATGGACGAGGAGGCGGCGCGAATGATGCTGCAGGCGCAAATCAAAGACTCCTGGTCGGAATTCCACATAAAATTCCTGAAGCTCGACCCGGGGGGCATGATCCTCCTGGCCGAATCGCTGAAATCCATTCGCATGGAAAAATGGCTGCTGATCTTTCTTCAGGACGAGGTCTTCCCCGAGTTCGATGAAAACGGACAGATTCCCGCCTTTAGAAACAGGCTCGAGGAGATGAAAAAAAAGGCCAGGGTCGAGGTCGACGCCTTCAACGACAAGGTGCGTGCGGCCTTCATCGCCGCCGATGCCACGGTCAGCCTGATCCGCCTCGGCTCCGGTTCCCTGGAGGAGCAGGGCCGCTCGGTTCATTACCGCCAGCAGGTCGTTTATTCCAACCGCGACGAATGCTTCCGCAAGATCAGCAGCGTCACCGGCGGCGCCATGATCACCGACAACAACCTGGCCCGGGCGCTGAACCGGGTGGCCGACAAGGAGGACATCTGCTACGTCATTTCCTTTGCTCCGGAGAACACTCGCAAGAAAATGAAGATTGAACTGACTTGCCTGGACAAGGACCTCGATGTGGTCCTCACCCGGAACATCGACCCCCAGGATGCCCGTGATTTGGAGATCGCCAATGCCAGCATCATCGACTCCAAGCTCACATTCAACCTGAGCGGCTACGCTCTCATCCTCGAAGCAGGGCGCCTGCAGGGCCGGGTGCGTGTGCGCGTGGTCGCCCGCGGCGCCGGATCGCTCGAAGTGGAAAACTCGCGCGAATTCACCCTGACCGATCCGGGCGTGCTGATCCCGGTGGAATTGCGCCTGCCGCGGGGGCGGAAATACGCGTTTTCCATATCGGTGCTGGATCATATCAGCGGACTCAAAGTGGTAAAAAAAATAACCCTGCGCAACAATATTCCTGAACCTAAGCCCGCCATGCCCGCGAAAGGTTGGTGAGGCCGCCGCCGTGCTGCGCGACCGCGTCAAGGAGCTGAAGAACCTGCTGGTCGAGATGGTCTAGGTACCAGACCGAATGACTTTCCCCGCTGCCGCATCCGGCGGTTCGCTTCAGAAACGATAAACGATCTGGAAACTCAAGCCCATGGCCCGGAAGGCGCCGCTGGCCTGCCTCAGGTTGTGATACAGGGCGGCGTGCACCTTGAGCATCAGGTCGCGATAGATGCCCAGTGTCCCTTCGATGTCAAGGGTGGAGCCGAACCTCATGCGGTCGTCGGTGTCATCACCCACCGCGCCCAGGCCGGCGACGATGCTGATCCCGTCGTTGTCGCTGATCTTCCAGTACCCATAGGCCAGAGCCATGTAGCTGCGGAACAGCTTCGGATCCCAGTAGCCGTTATGCAGGTCGCGCTCGTATCCGAACCACCAGCCCCGAAGTCCGATATCCAGGTTGAAGGCGGCCAGGCGCAGCAGTTTCCAGCGCGGCGCCAGGCTGGCCTCCCAGCGGCGGTTGCCGTCCCCGTAATGCTCGCTGGCGGCTTCGGCCTCCACCACGCCGCGCCATCCCGGTTCCCAGGCGACGCCCAGCCGGGCGCAGTCTCGGCGGATGCCCAGCGACAGAGAAAGCGGTGAAACGTTCAGCACATCGCGTTTCAGGCTCAGGATGAAGCGCCAGCGGTCGGCGGGGCGCACCCGGGCGAAAACGCTTCCCAGCAGTTGGTCATCAAGCCCGGAAATCCTCTGCCAGGAAGCGGTGGCCCCCAGGGTGACGGCCGGAGCCAGGATGAAGGTGCCCCCGATCCAGGGGCGCTGCCATGTGACGCGGTTGCGGCCGTCGCCGGCGACGAAAGGCGAACCTGTTGCCGCCTCCACAGCGCCGAATTCGAAGCCGGCGCGCAGGCGCAGCTCGCGGTTCAGATTGAACCCGGCCTCCAGGCTGCTGGCCGAGGAATGCAGGTCGTCGGAATCGGCATAATAGCCGTAGGGGGCCAAGCGGACATCGGGGCGCAACGGGGTGATCACGAAGCGTTCGAGCTCGCGGTTCTCGCGCGCCCCTGGGCGCAGTTCCTCCAGGCGCGGGATCATAGCCAGGGCGGCCCGGGGACGGTTGTCATTCTTCAGGGCGATAACCTCGCTGAACAGGGCCTGATAGTTGTCCGGTCCCGCTTGCAGCGCCTGCCGGTTATGGGCCCGGGCTTCACGAGGCAGGTCGGCGCGTGCCAGCAAATCGACCAGGACCCTGTCAAAGGACTCGTCGGCCCCGAACATATCCCGGTAGCGTTCCAGGAGCGAGCGGGCGGCGGCAAAGTTCCCTCTCCAGGACTGGGCATTGACGCATTCGAGCCAAATGCTTTTTTCGCTGGCATGGCCGGCCAGGTAGCGGCGGTAATGACGTATTGCGTCATCCAGGTTTCCGCTCCAGGCTTCAGCTCGGGCCAAGTTCAGCAATGCGTCGTCATCGGCAGGCGCGATCAAGTGCAATCGCCGGTAGCTGTCGGCGGCCAGCCGCGGCCGTCCGGTCCAATTGGCCAATTGCGCCCTGGCCCGCAGATACTCGGGATGACGCGGCTCCCGCGCCACCGCCTTGTCGACGGCCCGGAAGGCGGCCTCGGCCTGGTTGGCCAGCGAGTGAGCCTGGGCCAGTTTGAAATAGAGCTCGCTGCCGCCGCCCGTCGCGGCCGCCTTTTCCAGGGCGGTGATGGCTGCGTCCAGGTTACCGAGGCGGGAATGGATGTCAGCCATGCGCAGCCAGAGATCGGAGCGGGATGGGTCACTCTCCAGCTCAGAGTCATAAATGGCGAGTGCCTTTTCCCACTCTCCCGCTTCTTCGGCCCGGATAGCAGCATCCGGGACAATGGCGACGGCCGGGGGGGCGGAGCGCACCGCGGTCAATGGCGGAGCGACGCGGAGACAGTTGACCGTCGGCAGTAGCACACAGAAGACACAGCAGATCGCGAGATTCCTTCGATTCATTTTCGCCATTTCCTCTCTTTCAGGATCCAAACATGAAAGACAAATATCGCGATCGTCACCAGGTCGTAGATCAAGCTCAGGTAGCGGATCGGTGTGACCAGCAGGCCTTTGAAGAAATATTGCAAACCGCGATAATTCGACTTATAGAACAACCCTTCCTTGGGTGAGCGGGCGACGAAGCCCAGAATTGTCAGGGAGACGGCGGTTTCAGCCGCCAGAGTAATGGCCAGCGTCTCCCACCAGCCCAAAAGCATCATCAGCAGCATGGCGAAAGGGAAAAAAACCTTTTCCGCAGCCGACAACAGGATCACCCAGCCAATCGGACGGCCGAATTCCCGGGTGAAATCGAGCCCGAACGGCTGACGGTAGGGCTCGCCGATGAGTCGTTTCTCTTCCAGGGCCTCGCGGCGCTGCCGCCGACGAAGTTGGGCGCGTTTCCAGGCCTTGAAAGGGCTCTTGATCAGATCGTTGAAATAAAAGCAGCTTTGCAGGAAGGATGAAGACCACATGTAAACCTGGCGCGGCAGGTGCGGCAATTCGGGCTCTTGCGAGCGGGCGAAGACATCGCCCAGCTGGATATTGCGGTAGCCGGTACTGTTGAGTGCGAACCCTATGAAAATATCCTCGGAGTTGGTCAGGTCGTCGCCCAAGATCGGCTCGAAGTGGTCGAAAAGCTCTTTGACGTATTTCCGCCGATAGGCCACGGCACAGCCAACCGGGTTGGTGATGGTGCCGAAAAGGACCAGCTGGCCATGGTAGACGAACTTCTGCAGGAACATGTACAGAACGTCCCGATAGAGGCTGGTCACCGCTTTCATGAAACGGCGCCAATGGCCACAGGGGCTGCAAGCGGCGGCGGAAGGTCTTGCGGCCAGGAAATGAGCCATGGCCGGCAGGCGCATGATTTCTTCGCGATCCCGAGGTCGAGTGGGCAGGATGGTGCCGCAAGCGCAGGCGATGCCCACCGCCTTGTAAAGTTCCTCGACGGTGCGCTCGATGTAATTAGTGGACTCGAGAATGGTGTCGGCATCGAGAATGAATTCGACGTCGGCGCTGGACTCGCGGGATTGGCGCTTGAGGGTGGGCGTCTTGCCGATCGATCTCTGGCGCTGGATGATCTCGATCGCCATGCCATTGGCCGTCGCAAAATCGCGGGCATAGGACACCGTGCGGTCGCTGCTGCCGTCGTCGATCAGCACGATACGCCCCGGCTTCAGAGTCTGGCGGGAAAGGGCGGCCAGCGTCAAGCCGATATTCTCTTCTTCGTTGAAAGCCGGGATAACGACGTCGATCTTGGCCAGGCGCCAGTCTTCCGCAGGCGTGGGCACTGTTTTGTCCGGGCCGTGCAGCAGGCCGATCATGCTCAGAATGGTGTTCGGGCTCAGGACGAAATAGGGTGTCGTGGCCATGTTCACTCCAATTGCTTCGCGTCGCCGCCTATCGCGGCTCCCACGGCAGGGGCAGCGGATTCCAGCCGCTTGGCTGCGATAAGATCGTCCAGGGTCTGTTCGAGAGACCATTGCGGGGCATGGCCGGAGAGCTCCAGCATGCGTTTCATGTCAGGCCGCCGGTGAAAGATCTCCTCGAAAACCTCGCTGTAGGCCTCCCGGTACGGTACGTGGATAACCGTTGCCGAGCTCCCGCTGCGCTCGATCACAAGGCGGGCGAGGTCGTTCATGGAGATCTCGCGGTTGTTGCCGACGTTCACGATCTGTCCGTAACTTGCCGGGTTGGCTGCCAGCTGGTCTAGGATGACCACCGTGTCGCGCACATCGCAAAAACAACGGGTTTGCGTGCCGTCGCCGTATACGGTGATGGGGCCGCCGGCAAGGGCCTGTCCGACAAAACGGGGTACGACCATGCCATACTTTCCTGTCTGTCTCGGCCCGATGGTATTAAAAAATCGGACGACCACCAGGGGCAGCCCGAAGCGGCGCTGATAGGAAAGGCCATAGGCTTCGTCCGCCAGCTTGCTGGTTGAATAGTTCCAGCGCAGGCTGATGTCCGAACTCATGATCAGCTCGTCGCTCTCGCGGAAATCGCGGGGCATGACGCATGTCGGCGCGCCGGACGGATCCCCTTCCGGACGCAAATCGCAACGGATCCCGTGCCCGTAGACCTCCGACGTGGAAGCAAGGACGACCTGCGGTTTCCATCCTCCCTGCTGGACGAGTTTCAGCAACCGCTCGCTGCCCCCGATGTTCGCCTCCAGAACCCGGATGGGATCCTCCAGGACGCGAAATACGCCGACGATGGCGGCCATATGATAAATGCGGTCTGCCCAGGCCACGGCCTTGTCCAAGCCGTCCCAATGGATGATGTCAGCCTGGGCAAAACGAAAATTCTTTTGCATCTCGAAGGGGGCGATGTTGGCGCGCGAACCGGTGCTCAGGTCATCCACGGCAAAGACGGTATCGCCTTTCCGCAGGTGGTGCGCCGCCAGGTTGGAACCGATGAAACCGGCTCCGCCAGTGATCAGGACATGCATGCATTCCTCCTTGTCATGTTGAACCGCGAGCCAGGGCAAGCCATTTCTCTAAAGTACACATTATATTGGCGATACGCATCGGAACCCGGTTCTTTGGTTCGCGACCTTTCAAAAGGAACGGGTTCCCTCAATTCTCCCCGGGAGTGCTGAGCCGGATTATAACCGGAAATTCAACTGGAGCCTGTCTGGCCATGAATTCATATTATCACAAACCTGGAAGCAAGAGAACTCCGCCCATAATCCGTAATGCGACGGCCTTTCCAGGGACGATGCATCCGGCACATATTCGGGAGCCGGGAAAACCGCTGCACAAGGTATTCGGCCTGTTTCCCGGGTCGAAAGCTTCATTTGTTTTCCCCGTGAGTCTTTTCCAGGATCCAGGAGGAAATCGTATCCAGGAACCCGGGAATGAAGGCCTTCTCGAGGGAAGCGTACTCGGAAGGGCTGCCGGTCCGCGCCTTCTGAAAAAGGTGGTTGGCTTCGGGAAAGACCTTGAACGTCACGTCGCGGTTGCCCCCTTTCTGGAAAGCTTTCTCCATCGCCGGCATGTTCTGCTTCGGCGAGACCTGGGTGTCCCTTTCGCCGAAGAGGGCCAGCACCGGGCATTTCACCATCTCGAGCGCCGGCGCCGGGTCGTAGTCCAGGAAATGGCGGAACCAGGGGGAATGGAGGACGGCCATTTGCGCGGCGGTGGCGCTCTGGACGTAGACCCCGGGGTCGGTGACGGCGCGCCGCTGCTCAGGGGCCATCTTGGCCAGGCTGGCGCGCACCTGGTCGGCGATCATCTTTTCGATCTCCTTCTCCCCGTCCGGCCTGCCGATGAGCGTGTAGGCCTGCTTCTGGCTGGCGACAGCCTCGGCGATCTCCGTCTCGCCAGCCCCGTCGGCCTTGGCAATCAGAGCGATCTGCTCGAGGAGGACCTCCCGGCCGTTGACCGCCGTCCCGGCCATGAGCACCATGAAGCCGCAGGGGCGTCTCTGGTTGGCCAGAGGAGCGATGATCGCCCCCTCGCTGTGCCCGAACAGGCCGATCCTGTCCCTGGCGATCTCATCTCGCGTCAGGAGATACTCGGTTTGGGCCAGCACGTCGAGGGCGAAATCCTGCGAGGTCGAGCTCATGGCCGCTTGCGGGGAGCCCAGCCCCCGGTCGTCGCAGCGCAGGACGGCGATCCCCTTGCGCGTCAGGTGATCGGCGATGACGCCGAAAATCTTGAAGCCGAAGACCTCCTCGTCACGGTTCTGGGTGCCGCTGCCGGTGATCATGACGACCGCGGGGAAGGGCCCCTTGCCTTCGGGAAGGGTCAGGGTCCCCGCCAGCCGGATCTCGCCGTTCTTCAGCGCTACCTCCTCGGCCCTGTACGGCAAGGGTACGGTCGGTTGTGGAACGGCCGCCGGCTTCAGCGCCTTTTCCCCGGCCTTCAGGAGCAGGAACGATCCCTTGATGCCGGCTTGCACAAAGTCGCCTGAAAGCCTGCCCTGATTCATGACGCCGTCGAATACGGCGACGCCGGGGCCGGCCGCGAGTTCGAAATGGATGCGCTCGCCTTCCCGCTTCAGGTTGCTCAGGGGCAGGTCGACCGCCAGCTGCATGGGGATGTCGATCGTTCCCTTCAGGACGCCGCCGCTTTCGTCAAAGCGGACAATGATGCCCAGTTCCTGGCCCATGATCGAGATCGCCCCCTCCCAGGGCCCCGACAGCTTCTCAGGGGCGACAGCGTTTCCCGGGAGTGCAAGGAAAATCAAACAGAAAAGAAGAAAAGTGGCGAATCGCCTCATGGGGCCTCCTTGTCCGTGCCCGGTTTCGGGCCCGGCAGCCATTATAGCGCCTTTTTGCCAAGCCGCAAGCGGGTCGTGATAATTATTTGCAGGATGCTTGCGTTTTCATTTTCACAGCCATATACTTATTGGGCTTTTTAAGGCAGGTGGCTCATGTTTTCAACCCATCCCGTGAAAAAGTTCGCTGTCGTGCTGTCGGCCCTGGCCCTGGTCGCCCTGGCGTCGCTGCTGGCGCAATTGACCGTGACCAATCGCAACTATGAACGCAGCCTGGCTCACGTGCAGTATCTGCAGGAACGCCTGGGCGCTGCCCACGAACGGGTGCTGCAGCTGAACGAGGAGAAGCTGGCCCAGCAGGAGAAGACCGACCGCCTCGAGCTGCTGGAGTTCAAAAGCGCCACTTTCCAGAAGAAGTTCCCCGAGTTCTCGCACATCGTCGACGTCGCCTTCCGCAAGGCCCGGCGCTACGGCTTCCATCCCAACCTGGTCCTGTCGGTCATCCAGGTGGAGAGCGCCTTCAATCCCCTGGCCGTCTCCGCGGCCGGCGCCTTTGGCCTGATGCAGGTCCGCTACTCGGTATGGAAGGACGAGCTGGGGATCGACAGGAGGCGCATCTTCGACGTCGACTATAACATCGACCTGGGGTTGCGCATCCTGAAGCAGTACCACGACATCGCCGGCGGCGACCTGCACCGCGCTCTCTTCCTTTATAACAACGGCTACCTGTACAACAACACCGGCTACATCGCCAAGGTGAGATCCTCCATCTACAACCAGGAGCCCGTGGAAGCCGCCGCCAGCGGCGTCAGTCATTAGGAAGAAATCGCCAGACGTTATACGTTAGTCGAAAGTGAAGAAAGAGGACGTTAGACGCCGGACGTGATCCGGATCATTTCCTTCCGCTCTTTCCGGTGCCGTTCCTTCAAGCGCTGGAAGAAATCGAGGTAGGCATCGGTCTTGAAATCGGGATAGGTCCAGGGCAGGAACTGGATGCGGCCGTCCTTCAATACGTACTCCATATGCGCGTAGATGCCGTCGGCCAGCGGCACGCGGTGGTAATGGTTCTTGGCCGTGGCGATGATGACGTTGGCCTCGGAGAGGTATCCCGGATCCAAATTCACCGTCCGGCGGCCCGCGACGGCGAGGGTCTGCTCCAGGCCCAGGGCCGCGATCTTGATCGCCGCCAGGCGCCCGGGCGGCAGCCATTCACGGAAGGAGACGAAGCGGCGCAGCAGGGGCTCCCCCATCTCGCGCCGGTAATAGTCGGTGGCGGCGAAGGGGATGGCCGGCGAGCGGTCGTCGATCCCGGAGACGATTTCCTGAAGACGGGCGAGCGCCGTTTCGGCGGCCGGCTCACGGCCGTAGATCAAGCCGCAGAAGAACTTCACCGGCTTGAATTCGCAGCGCGTCGACATGGCCGCGGCTTCGCCCCTTCCCTCTCCCCCTATGCTTGCCAGTCCAGCACGTAGAGGCGGCCGTTGATGAAAGCGGCGGCCTTTTTCTTGTCGGGCGACACCTGGTGCAGCGCTCCGGCCAGGGAGACCTGGCGGCTCGAGAATTTGCCCTCCTCGTCCAGCTTCAGCAGCTCGCCGTTGTAGGTCGTGAAGTAGGCCGCCTGGCGATCGGCGCAATCACTGATGGCTTCCAGGTCGCGCCGGGAGTCGATCTTCCGGCGGTGATAAGGTGACAGCTGGACGATCTCCAGGGTAGTTTCGCTGAAATAGTGGGACCTGCTCCTCTCGATGAGCAGGTAGAGGGTCTTGCCATCGGGAGTGACCGCGGCCTTCAGCGTATTGCCGGCGATCTTCTTGTACAGCAGCGAGCGGTAGTTGAAATGGTACAGGCTCCTGTGCTTGTCCAGGGTCAGGGCCAGGATCTCCTCCTTTTCGGGATGGAAGGCGATGATGTCGAGATCGGTGTAATACTTGTCGCCGAGGAACATGGCCTCATCAAAGCGGGCCAGCTTGCCGCTGCCTGCGTCGTAAACCCAAGCCCGGAACGCGTTCTTCAGGTCGGACAAGCTGATCAGGAAGTGGCTGTCGGCGGCGCCGAACAGGATCTTCATCTCCTCGGATGTGGCGATGTCCAGGCCCGCCCCTTTTTCCAGGAGCTTGGCGACCTCCGGGTTGTCGCGGCAGGCATCGGCCACGACGAAGTAGCGGCGCACGACCGGCAGGGGAACGTTGCGCAACGCTTCCCGGTTCTTGACCTGGGTCCAGCGGTCGCCGGCGTAAGAGTAGCTGAACACGGCGATGGGATGATCGGGATAGATCGACTTCCTGCGGCCCAGGCCCGATACCGTCGAGAATGGCGACACGAAGGCCAGGTCGGGCAGGCTGCCGTCGGTGACGTAGGCCACGGTGCCGCCGTCGTTGAATGCGACCTGCACGCTGGCCAGGTCCAGGGCGTAACCGACCACCGGCTTCAGCCGGTAGGTGTTCTTCTCCGCGATCAGGGTATAGAGGTACACTTTCTCGTTCTCGGAGGCGGAGGTGGAAAAGATGATCTTGTCCAGCCGCGGGGCGGGAAAGATCTCCTGGATGGCGCCTTCATACTCGAACGACTTGATCGGTTTCAGGGTGGCGGCATCCAGGACCGTCAGCTTTTCCTTCTCGCCGCTGTGCAGGGCGCCGGCGACCGCGATGCGACCGTCGCCCAGCCACTGGATCTTCCTGGCCGCGAAGATGGCGAACGACGGCTGGTCCAGGTGGCGATATTGCGCCGGGAACTCTTTCTGCAGTTCCTGGGCCGGCAGGCCGCTGAGCACGGCGCGCCGGATCCAGTTCTGGATGTTGGCTTTCCTGTCCTTCAGATGGAACAGCCCCAGGAGCTTGTTGATGACGGGGTGCCATGGGGCCTGGGAAAACACTTCGTACAGGTATTTCTCGGCGTCGCCGTCCTTCAGCCTGACCAGGACCTCGGCGAAGGTGAGGCTGAAATCGGGGTTGTAGTAGTTGAATTTCAACTGGCCCAACAGCGACTTGGCCTTGCGCAGTTCGCCGGAGGCGAGCAGCAGCTGCCCGCGCAGCAGCTGCGCCTCCTTGGATTCCGGACGCGCGCTCTGGGATTGCTCGATGAAGCGGGACGCCGCCTCCAGGTCGCCCAGCGCCAGGCCGGCCCGGGCGGCCTGGAAGGCATAATGGAAATTCTTGGGCGTCGACTCGGCCAGGGGCCGGATCAGGTCGAAGGCCTTCTGCGACTGGCCGGTCTTGAGCAGCAGCTCCGCCAGCAGGATCCTGAATTCCGGGATATTGGCGTACCTCAGGCTCTTGTTGAAATGATCCTCGGCGGCGGGATAGTTGCCGCGTTTGAAGTGCTCTTGCCCCAGGCACACGTAGGCGGGGGCGTAGCCCGGGTCCATGCGCAGGACCTTGTTCAGGTTGTCGATGGCCAGGGAGTTCTTGACATCGGCCGTGGCCAGGCTGAGGCCGATCAGGGATTCCAGGGAGCGGTGGCTGCTCTCCAGATAGTCGCGGAACTTCTTCGTGGCCTCCCACTTCTCGTCCTGGAACAGCAGGATGAATCCCAGCTTGACGGTCGGCTGCTGCTGGCGGCCGAAATGAGCGTCCAAGCTCTTTTTGGCCAGTTCCAGGTCGCCCACAAGATAGTAGGCGATGGAGCGGTTGAAATCGTCGCTGGCGGGGGCGGGGAAAATCGCCAGGGCCGCCCACGACAAAAGGATAAAAATCGCGGATTTCTTCATTCTGAACCTCTATGGCGATTATAACCAAATGGAATCAAAATACAAGTGATCCTGGCATTACAAGACCAGGCACACGGTTGACGGGAAGATGAAGATGTAATAGTAAGAATTAAATTCCAAAATCCCAAGCACCAAATTCCAAATAAATTCCAAATTCCAATCCCCATAGCGGGGACTTTGACCCAATGACCAAAACAAAGAAAATTGCTTGCAAGGAGCTTTTGTTTTGGAATTTGGAATTTGGATATTGTTTGNNTTGGAATTTGTGATTTGGAATTTAAGTCTTCGTATTGCCTCTGCTTATGCCGTCTACCGTCCACCGTGAACCGTAAACCGATTTCAATTCATGAATGGCCAGGTCTTTTAGAGCCCCCAGTTCAATTTCTCATTCAGCAACTGGTAATAATTCGTTCCCGGGGCGACGAGCATGGGCAGCATCTTGGGATAGACGCGGACGCGGATCTCTTCCTCGAAGTTGAACGGCAGGGCCGTCTGGCCGTCGATGGTCACGATGGTGTCCATGTGCGGGGTCAGCAGCCGCACGGCGATCTCGGCGCCGTCGGGTACGACCAGGGGCCGGAAAGTGAGGGCGTGGGGGCAGATGGGGGTGATGACGATGCCGTTGACATCGGGGCTGACGATCGGCCCGCCGGCGGAGACGGAATAGGCCGTGGAGCCGGTGGGCGTGGAAAGGATGACGCCGTCGCCCTTCATCTCGGCCATGGTGTCGCCGTCGATGGTCAGCAGCAGCTTGACGATGCGGGCGATCGTCCCCTTGTTGACCACCACGTCGTTGAGTGCCGTGTGGGTCGCGCCGTTGAAGTCGACCTGCAGCAGCTTGCGCCAGGAGACGGCGGCGCGGCCTTCCAGGATGTGCGCCAGCCCCTCGGCCAGCGACTCCTTTTTCATGGCCGTCAGGAAGCCCAGGGTGCCCAGGTTGAAGCCGGCTACGGGCACTTGTGCCTCCACGGCCTGGCGCGCGATGGAAAGGAAGGTGCCGTCGCCGCCCAGCACGATGATCAGGTCGGCGCCTTGCGCCACCTCATCGCGCTCGCGGAATTCGCGCACTCCCAGCAGCCCGGCCGCGGTCTTCTCCAGGGCATGGCCCACGCCCTGCTCGTTGAGCACGGCGATGGCCTGGCGCAGGTAGTGGGCCACGTCCTGGTGCGGCTTGGCCACGATCACGGCATGTTCATATTTCTTCGGCATGAAGAATCATTCTATCATCAATGGAATATTTTTTCCCGCGCCGCAGCAGAAAAAAATACTCCTGGTTGCCCCGGCGCCCCTTGACGCCGGCGGCGCACCAGCCGCAAACGCCATAATCCAGCTCTTCGACGCGATGCTTCAGGTCCAGCAGGATGCTCCGCCGCTCTTCGCCGTCGCGGACCACTCCCCCGCGGCCCACGCGGCCGCGCTCGGCCTCGAATTGCGGTTTGACCAGGGCCAGCACCCGGACGCCCGGGAAGGCGGCCAGCACGGGCAGAACGGCGGTGATGGAGATGAAGGAGAGGTCCATGACGACCAGGTCGGGATCGAAGGGGACGTCTTCCTTCCTCAGGAAACGGGCATTCGCCTCCAGCAGCCGCAGGCGCGGATCCGCGCGCAGGCGCGTGTCGACCTGGTGGATGGTGACGTCCACCCCGAAGACCTCGGCGGCGCCGTGCTGCAGCAGATAGTCGCTGAAACCGCCGGTGGAGATGCCGATATCGAGGACCTTCAGCCCCGGAACCGCGACGGCCAGCTCCTCGACCGCCCTGGCGATCTTCAGTGCCCCGCGCGAGACATAAGGGCTCCTGGCCTTGATCTCGACCCTGTCTGCGGTGCCGACCTGCCGGTCCGATTTGTCGGCCTTTTGGCCGTTGACCAGCACTTCGCCGGCCATGACCAGCGCCTGGGCCTCCTTCAGAACCGGCGCCAGCCCGCGCGCCACCAGCGCCCGGTCAAGACGGTTTTTTTTTTCTGTCGCCATGCTGCTTTCCGGCCATGATAGCCCAAAGCCCATGTCTTGACAAGGTTCGCCGCCTTGACTCGCCGCCTGCGGCGGGATACCATTTCCCCGCTGACAAGGAGGCCCAATGCATCGCTGGATCATCTCTTTCCTCATCATGCTGCCGGCCCTGCCGGTTTTTGCCGGCGGCGGGATTACCCGGGTCGACCTGCTGGCGCCCCTGGGGCTGAAGGTGAATGCCGCCGGACCGCTGCTGGTGCGCATGGACGCGGTGCGGAACCGTCTGGTGGTGGCCAATACCCTCAGTTCCTCGGTCACTCTCATCGATTGCGCCAGCCGAACGGTGCGCAACATCCCGATCGGCACGCGCGTGCCGCAATACCTCAAGTCGGAAGCGCTGGCCGTCGACTCGCGCAGCGGCAGCGTCTATGTCATCGGCCAGCGCTCCCTGGAAGTGGTGTTCCCGGATTCCGGGCGCTCGCGGTCCTTCCCGACGCGCCGGCAGTTCGAGATGGTGGCCGTTGACGAAGCCAATGGCAATGCCTTCCTGGTCGGCCGCGAGAGCCGCGACATGGCATGGGTCGACCTGAAAAAGGGCAGGATCCGCTACATCCCCTGGAGCGGGAAGGAGGAGCCGGCCCAGAACCTGAACCAGACCCCGCCGCCGCCCCTGCGCAAGGTCGTCTGCGACAGCGCCGCGCGCCTGGTCGCCGCCGTGGACGGTGACAGCGCCACGCTGCATCTCTTCAGCGCCGACGGCCTCCGGCCGCTGGGCCGGCGGGCGCTCGGCCTGGAGCCCGGCGGCCGCTGGCATTTCGCCGGGTATTCCCCGGGGCACAAGGCCATCGTCCTGGTGGTGGAGACGGCGGCGCGCAAGGTCATCCAGGCGGCCAAGGTCAGTATCGCGGGCAAAGACGATATGATCGTCCCCTTGCCGGGTTTCAGCGAGGGGGTGGGCATTCGCTACGGCGAGGAACGGGATGAAATTTATATTCCCTACGACAACCATGCCAGCCTGCATGTGGTCGACTTCAAGGATCAGGGGGCGCTCAGCGAGATCCTGCTGCCGGCCTACGGCAATGACGCCACGGCCCTGGACGCGGCGCATGACATCCTGTACGTGGCGAGCTGGGCCTACGGCGAGATCGACCAGGTCGACTTGAAGACGCGCCGCCTGCGCCGTCGCTTTCTCCAGCCCGCCGTCCTGCCCCACATGTTCAACATGGCGTTCAACCCCGCCGACGGCAGCCTGTACATTCCTTTGGGCGCCACGGCGGTCAACGGCGCTTTCGGCGCGGCCATCACCGTCTTCGACCCGGCCACGGGCGGGCTGGACAAGATCCGCACCGGCTGGGCGCCGCAGGAGCTGCTGCGTCAGCCCGGCAGCGATGCTTTTCTGGTGTTCGACAACGAGGACCAGCTGGCCCGAATCGCCCCTGACGGCAGCTTCACGACCTTGACCCTGCCCGTATCGTA
The DNA here is from genome assembly GCA_002335385.1 of Candidatus Aminicenantes bacterium UBA2190. Taxonomy (GTDB): domain Bacteria; phylum Acidobacteriota; class Aminicenantia; order UBA2199; family UBA2199; genus UBA2199. The sequence goes on along the minus strand of DCVK01000066.1, from coordinate 54,563 downwards.
CCCGCACCAGGCGCTCGCGACCCCGGCCGGCAACGTCGTCTTATCCTACGGCGCTCACCAGTCCTACTGGCCGGTGGTCTATATCTGGGCGGCGCGCAACGGCATCCTGGGCATTGACGGCAGGGACCTCTCCTTTTACGACCGCCGCATCCCGCGCCTGGCCCAGGCCATGGCCATCTCCCCCGCCGGCGGCCTGTACGCCCTGCAGAACAACTGGGGCGACGAGAAGCAGTTCTACGTCACTCTCCCTGACGAGGTGCGCGCCCCCAACCAGGGGGACATGCGGGTGGAGCTCGAGGACACGGTCAGCCGCGAGACCACGCAGCGCCTGCTGGCGCACGACCACGGGCGCGACTGGCTGCTGATCGGCCGCGCCGGCGAGACGGACGGGGACAGCGGGGTGCTGCAGGTCATCGACGCCAAGACCGGAAAGACCGTCCGCCGCCTGGAGGTCGGGACCACGCCCACGGCCCTGGCCGTCGACGAAGGATCCATCTATGTGGTCAACTTCGACAGCGATTCCCTGAGCGTGATCGCCAAGGCCGATTTTTCCCGCCGCGTTGTCCCCTGCGGCCGCCAGCCACTGAAGATCGCCTTGGCCGGCGATCGCGTCTTCGTCATCAACCACGGGGACAACACGCTGACCGAGCTGGCCGCCCGGGCGCGCACGCGATCCATCCCCTTCCCCGGCCATCCCGATCAGCTCGCCTGGTACCGGGAACGGCTCTGGATCACCAGCCATGCCGCCGGCGAGCTGCTCATCATCAGTTATGACCCGGCGACGGAACGCTTTGCGCTGCGCCACCGCGAGCCGTATCCCTATGGGGAAACCGGCTTCGCCGGCGCCAACAGCTCTTTTTTCCTGCGCGGCCAGTTCGGCGATTGCCTCTACGATCTCTGCCGGGTACGGGACGGCGCCGGGGACAGCGTCTGGGTCAGCGACTTCCTGTCAGGGAAGATATTTGTTTTCAGCGCAGGGAAATAGGCCCGGTGGATTCGCGCAGGCGCCGGGAGGGTGCATCGGCCGCCGGCCTGCGTCTCAGCCGCCAGGAGGCGGCCAGGAGCGCGGCGACGACCAGCCAGTGCAGGGTGAAGATCAGCCAAAAACCGCTTTGATAGGCGCGCAGCCATTCCAGCAGGCCCCAGGCAATGAAAAGCAGGCCCAAAAACCAGAGTTTGAAGAAGACGACCCAGCCGTCGACCTTCAGCCAGCGAAAGGCCAGGCTGTCGGCGAAGAACAGGCAGGCACCGAAAGTGGAGAGGACGATGCCGATATTGTCGGGCCCGGAAAGGTTGGCCGGGGCGACGGCGACGTACCAGCCGCCGACGACAGCCCAAAGCCCCAGGGCGGCCAACAACACGGGAATCGCCCGTAGATCGAAGCGAATGCGCATGGCGACTTGGGGACGCGGGGTGACACCACGGGCCCTCTTCTCCTTGGCTTCACGATACTCCGGGATGCGGGGGGGCGCAATCAGGAAATTCCTGAGTCGCAAGACCGGCAGCGGGCGCGGCTATTTCTTCTCGATGTTCAGATGGAAAAACGTGCGGCCGAAGTATTCGTCGTACAAGGAGACGAAATCCTCGTAGGAATAGCCCAGGCCGATCAGGCGCTTGCGGATGAACTTCTGGTGCAGGTTGCGGCTGCCGGTGATGTTGCGCGAGGAGACGCGGTAGTGGACCTCGGCCTGATCCGGCTGGAACAGCTTCAGGACCGGCCACATGACGTGCACCAGCGATTCGCGCTCGAAGACCCACATGCTGGGATGGATGTAGGCGCAAAATTCTACGAAATTCTTCGTCTGGCCGATGGGGTTGGGGGTGACATGCAGGGCGATGTAGCCGGTGCCGCCGGTCAGAAAAACGCTGGTGTAGCCCGGCGGATCGAAATCATGCTCGAAGACGAACGGCGTATCGGTGGAGAGCAGCACGTCTTCGAAGCAGTCCTCGAGCAGGTAAAGGGCTTCGTCCTCGCGGACGCGCGGGTTGCACAACGAGTTGACGAATTTCTGGTCGCAGTCATAGAAGGCGCAGGCCAGGTATTCCTCCTGCTGCGAGTTGACCATCAGCTTCAGCTTGCGGTCGTTGCGCGCCAGCTTCAGCGAATGCCGCGAATATCTCTCGATGACTTCCCGGCGCAGGTTCTGCACGATCTTGGACATGTCCCGGCGGTGGAGGTGGGCGATGAACATCCGCCCTTCGGGGATATCGATGGGCGCCTGGATGTCGATGACGTAGCGCGAATAGCAGTCGACCGGGGCCTTGAAGCACTGCTTGCGCAGCGATTCCCGGTCGGTGATCTTCTGGTCCTTGAGCAGCGGCGTGGGTGCGAAGTAGATGAAGGAGACCAGCTCGGGATAGTCGCAAAGGTCGAGAAAGGTGCCCAGGACCTTGGGGCTCAGCGAGTCGCCGCAGGTATTGACCTCCATGCTGGCCATCTCGAACGATTTTCTCCCCGAGACCTGCCGCTCCCAGAAATAGCTGGCGTGCGACTCCTCGATGGCCAGCGACATCTCGACCTGGCTGATATGGATGTCGCGCTCCTGGATGTAGCGGTCCATGACCTGGACGCGCGGCTGCATGTTGGGCTTGCCGATCAGGTTGGCTCCCGAGGCCTTGATCACCGTCCAGATGTCATCGTCGTTGAGGGCCTGCAGCGAGATGCCCTCGCTGTTGTAGGCATGGATGATGGTGGCCGTGGGGGCGGGCTCGAACGCTTCAGGGACGGTAAAAGCCATGGCTGCCTCCTGCCTGCGCCGGGGAACCGGGCGCTGCCGCCAAGAACGATGCGCCGGCAAGCTCGTCGGGAACTGCGGCGCAACGGGTCTGGCGTTTGTGTCCCTTGCCGGCTGCCGCGTGTATTTTCAATGGACCTTGTTCACCTCGATCTGGAATGGCGATGCCGGCCGCAGTATAGAGCGAACGGCCGTTCTTGTCAATCGGCGAAGGCCTTGGGCCATTCCTTCTGGACCGTCTCCAGCAGCGGGCCCATGAACAGGCACAGCCTGATCTCGCGCAGCTCCGACAGCGGGTGGGCGGCAAAGAATTCCCTGACCGCCCGCAGGTAGGCCCGGGCGCAGGTGGCGTGGGGCACCAGGAAAATGCCGGAGCTGACGGCCGGGAAAGAGAGGGATTTCCAGCGCCGCTCCTCGGCCAGGTCGAAGGCCTCGCGCAGCGCCTTAACGATCTTGCTCTCCTCGTCGCCCTCGCCCATCTTCGGCCCCACGGCATGGATGACGCCGCGGAACGGCAGGTCGCCGGCCTTGCTGACCACCGCGTGTCCGGAGGAGATGCGGCCGCGCTGGCTGACGATCTCGCGGCAGTCGGCCAGCAGCACGCTGCCGGCGGCCTCGGCGATGGCCGCCGCCACTCCCCCGCCGTGGGCCAGCATGCCGTTGGCGGCGTTGACGATGCACTGCACCGGCTCAAACAGGATGTCGTTCACCACCATGGTGAACGTCTGCCCGCCGCTGAATGTTTTACTTTTGATGACCGTCCCTGCCATGGCATCTCTCCTGTTGCTTTTCATTGTAGCAAAAATAAAAATTGATATGCAACCCGCTTCCGATTTTCCTGATTTTTGACTTGCCGGTTTTTTTCATCTAGAATCATCCCTCTTTCCCCTGGCGGGTCACGGAGGCACAATGAAGAAAACCGCGCTGGTCATGTTCATTATTTTGGCGGCCGCCGTCGGCCTGGTCGCACAGCAGGCCCGCTGGGTCAAGGGCAACACCCACACGCACACCAACCGCTCCGACGGCGACGAATACCCGCACCGCGTGGCGCGCTGGTACCAGGACCACGGCTACAATTTCCTGTTCATCACCGACCACAACATGGTTACGGCGACCGCGGCCATCGATTCCGACGCCGCCGACGACTTCATCCTCATCCCCGGCGAGGAAATCTCCTTTTCCCTGCAGCGACGCCAGGTGCACGTCAACTCGCTCAATCCCCGGCGCCCCGCCGAGGCCAGGGAGGGCGCGACCGTGGCCGAAACCCTGCAGAACGCCGTCGATGCCGCCCGCCAGGCCGGGGGCGTGCCGCATATCAACCATCCCTTCCGCCGCTGGTCGCTCAGTGCCGCTGACATGAAGGGCCTGCGCGATGTCCGCCTCATGGAGCTGCTCAACATGCCGCGCGAGTCGAACAACTTCCCCGCCGGTGGCAGAAGCGGCACCGAGGGGCTCTGGGACCAGCTGCTGTCGTCGGGCCTGCTCCTGTACGGGGTTGCCGCTGACGACGCCCATGATTTCCGCGGCGAGTTCCTGCCCGGGCTCGCCCACCCGGGCAAGGGCTGGGTGGTGGTGCGGGTCAACGAGCTCACGGCGGCGGCCGTATGCGCCGCACTGGAAAAGGGCGATTTTTACGCTTCCACAGGTATCGAGCTGTCCGACGTGGTTTGCAGCGAGAAGGAATACCGGGTGACGGTCAAGCCCCATCGCGAAACGCGCTATACCACGTTTTTCATTGGCAACAGCGGCAGGGAACTGGCGCGGGTCGACGGCCTGGAGGCCGTTTACGCCTTTCGCGGGGATGAGACGTACGTGCGCGCCAAGGTGGTGTCTTCCATGGGCGAGCTGGCCTTCTGCCAGCCCGTCTTCGTCAGGAAATAAGCCCGGCGGCCAGGGTGGAGACGAACTCCTCCATCTCGGCGCAACGCCGCTCCATGTCCTCCAGCAGTCGGAAATGCACCCGCGCCCGCCGCAGGTTGTGCCCCGGCCGGTCGACCTTGAAATAGCGGTCGCCGTCGAGATGGTCGTTCAGGAAGCGCAGCCCGACCATGTAGGTCATGAGCCTGGCGGCAAAGGCGAGATGGGCGATCTCCTCGGCATTGAGCAGCCCGCGCAACCCAGCCAGGTACCCGCGGGCGAACTCCTGAAAGACCGCCATGTCCAGCCGGACGCGGTGCAGGTCGGGCTCGTCCTCGCGCGCGCTGTTGGCCGCCGAGCGGACCGCGTCGCCGAAATCGTAATGGACATAGCCGGGCATGACCGTGTCCAGGTCGATGACGCACAGGCCGCCGCGGGGGCCAAAAAGGATGTTGTTGAACTTGGTGTCGTTGTGGGTGACGCGTCGCGGTAGGCGCCCGGCGCGGCCCAGGTCGCGGATACGCCCCATGGCGGCGGCGCGAACGCGGACGAAGTCGACCTCGGCGGGAATCCCCTTCCGGCGTCCCATGGGGTCGTCATGCAGCAGGTTTCCGAAGCGGCCCAGGTGGACCTCGATGTCGTGGAAGCCGCGGATGGTCTCGTGCAGCGGCGGCGCCGGCAGGTCCGACAGCTGGATGATGAAGCTGCCGAAGATCCGTCCCGCCTCGCCGGCCCTGAAGGTCCCCGCCGAGGGGACCAGATGCCGGCTCCGCAGGCGGGCACCCGGTTCCCGGTGCGCGATGAAGCGATAGCAGCGCCAGAAGCCGCCGTTCCCGTCCCGCGCATACGGCCGGCCGTCGCGGGCCGGGATGACGGTGAGCACCGGCAGGCCGCGCCTGGTCTTGGCGCGGAGATGGCCGGTCACACGCACGATATTCTCCATCAGTCGGGGCACGTCGGGGAAAACGCGGGTATTGACGCGCTGCAGGATGTAGCCGGGATGGGCGGCGGCGCGCATGCGCACGCGAAAGGTCTCATGGATGTGCCCCGAGCCGTAGGGGAGCAGCGAGGCCGGTCGTCCCTCCAGTTCGAAATGGGTCAGCAAGGCGAACGGATCGACGACAGCGGGATGGGAGACGCGCTTTTTATCACTCACGACGCCTGCTATTATAAGGGCAGGGCGGATGATTGACAAGCAGCGAAAATTGTGATATTTTTTATTTTCAATGGCCCCTTAGCTCAATTGGCAGAGCAATTGACTCTTAATCAATAGGTTGATGGTTCGATTCCATCAGGGGTCATTTGAAATTCAATACCGAGATCTCGGTGCAAGATTCCACGTTCCACGTTCCACGTTCCATGTTCCAGGTTGGAAACTGATGCTAAGGTTCTACGGCCAGCGATCGAACCTGGGTGAAAAGTGAAATGGAATAGCAAAAAGTAAGAACTGCGGCTTTTCCTCGTCACTTTTCTTTCGCTTCAACATCTCAACGTTTCAACGCTTCAACAATTTCTGCTCTTGAATTCTGGATCTTCGTTTTGGTCATTGGGTAATTGGAATTTGGAATTTGTTTGGGATTTGGTGCTTGGGATTTGGAATTTAAGTCTTCGTATTGCTTTTTCTGCCCGTTTACCGTTTACCGTCAACCGTAAACCGATTTCATCCATTTTCCTGATTTGAAATTCTCGAAGTCCTGGGATACAATCCCGGCAAATGAAAACGTCCAAGCTGCCCCCTGTCGAGATCCTGCGCGTCAGCAACGCCCGGCAACGGCGCGAGTTCGTCATGTTCCCCTACTGCTTGTACCGCGGTGATCCCAACTGGGTGCCGCCGCTCATCGCCGAAGAAAAGAAGTTCATCCTGCCCCGGCACAACCCCTTCCTGAAGGACAACCGGGTCGAGCTCTTTCTGTGCCGGCAAGGAGGCGAAACAACGGGGCGCATCGCCGCCGTGCTCAACCGCGACCACCAGCGCCATCACGGCGACCGCTGCGGCTTTTTCGGCATGTTCGAGTGCGTCCACGACCCTGACGTGGCGGAGCAGCTGTTGCAGACCGCCGCCGCCTGGCTGCGGGAACAAGGCTGCGACACCCTGCGCGGGCCCGCCAGCTTCTCGCTGAACGGCGTCGCCGGCCTGCTCAGCGACGGCTTCGACCGGCCGCCGGCGGTGCTGATGGCCTACAATCCCCCCTACTACCGGGAGCTGCTGGAGAAGCTCGGCTTCCGCCAGGCCATGAAGTTCTTCGCCTACGAGGCGTCGCGGGAAACGATCCGCTTCCCGCGCGCCATCGGGCGCCTGGAAGCCCGGCTGCTCGACAACGGCATCCGCTTCCGACCGTTCGACCTCCGCCACGCCGAGCGCGACATGGCCATCGTCATCGACCTCTTCAACCGGGCCTGGGCGGACAACTGGGGCTTCGTGCCCGCGACGCTGGCCGAGGGGCTGGACGACCTGAGGAAAATGCGCCCGGTTCTCAAGAGCGACCTCATCCTTTTCGCCGAAAGCGAGGGGCGCCCGGTCGGATTCTCGCTCTCGCTGCCCGACATCAACCAGGCGCTGCGCCCGCTCAACGGCCGCCTGTCCCCGTTCAACTGGCTGCGCCTGTGGCGCAACCTGAAGCGCATCGACGCCATCCGCGTCACCCTGATGGGCGTTCTCAAGGAATTCCGCCACCTGGGCATCGACCTGGCATTCTACAAGATGACCGCGGAGAACGCTTATAAACATGGCATATTCAAGGCTGAGATGTCCTGGATCCTGGAGAGCAATGAGCCCATGAACCGCGTCCTGCGCCACATCAACGCCGCGATCACCAAGAGCTACGCCATCTACGAGAAGCCGATCGCTTGAGCGCGCCGCCGCCTTCATTCCTTGTTTTTGGCCGGCCAACCGTGCTATGATGAAGTCCGGTACCCAGGAAGCCATTATGGACGAAAAGCTCAAAGAAGAGATCGCCCGGCTGAAGGACGCCTACGGCGCCCGCAGGGACGAGTCCCGCTCGCTGGACGAGCTGGCCGGCGGCCCGGTCCGCCACCACTACCCCGTCGACCCGTGGTCGCTCTCCGACAGCGAGCTGGACAACGAGATGGGCAAGCGCCTGGGCTTCCTCAACGACGACATCGACTGCCGGCCGACGGCGGCCGTCACCTCGCACCGCCGCTTCATCGGCCCCGTGATCGTCTTCTGCAAGAAACTGCTGCTCAAGGCCCTGCGCCCCTATACCAACTCGCTGTTCGTGCGCCAGAACCGCTTCAACGAGCAACTGGTGGCCTTCCACCTGGCCTCCTTCATCCGCCTGCGCCGCATCGAGGAGAGACTGCAACGCCTGGAGCGGGAGCGCAGCGGCATCGACGACGCCGGCATCCCCCCCGCATGACGAAGGCCGCAACCGCCGGTCCAGCGCCGTCCTCCCCCGCCGCCATCGCCCGCGACGCCGCGGCCCTGGCGCAGCGCTCAGGGCCCCAGGCCGCCTACAGCCTGCTGCTGCGCGCCGAGGTGGCCGCCGGCTGGCGCAAGCCCAGCCTGGCCATCTACGACCACACCCTGCACCTGATCGGCGGCGGCGAGAAATACGGCTGCACCATGGCCGAGGCGCTGCAGGACGACTTCGACGTGACGCTGATCGCCCACCGCCCGGTCACGACCGCCGACCTGATGGCGTGGTACGACCTGGACCTGTCGCGCTGCCGCATCAAGATCATGCCTCTCAGCTTCTTCCCCGGCGATGAAGCGATCAATCCCGACCGCGTCTCGGAGCGCAGCGAGAACCCCTTCTTCGCCGTCAGCCGCGAGAGCGGCAACTACGACTTCTTCGTCAACAACAGCATGCTGGAGATGGTCTACCCGCTGGCCGCCGTCTCCCTCTTCGTCTGTCATTTCCCCGAGCGGCCGAAAGGCCCTTATTTTTACGCCGACCGCTATCCGCATCTCATCTACAACAGCCGGTATACCGCCGGCTGGATCCAGAAAAAGTGGGGCATCGCCGGCGGCCGCCACATCTACCCGCCCGTGGACATGGAACCGTCCGGCGCGGCGGCGCCCAAGGAGAACATCATCCTGTCGGTGGCCCGTTTCGAGAGCGGCGGCAGCAAGCAGCAGGCCGAGATGGTCGCTGCCTTCGCGCGCCTGCTCGCCCGCGAGCCGCAGGCGACCCGCGGCTGGAAGCTGGTGCTCTGCGGCGGCAGCGCCTCCCCCAACCCCTACCTCGAGCGCCTCCGCGCCGATCTTGCCTCCCGCCCCGGCCTGCCGGTGGAACTGCGGGTGAACATCGCCCTGGACGAGCTGAGGCGCCTGTACGCCCGGGCCGCGGTCTTCTGGCACTTCTGCGGCCTGGGCCAGAGCAACCCGGCCAACGTCGAGCACTTCGGCATGTCGACGGTCGAGGCCATGCAGAACGGCTGCCTGCCGATCGTCTTTGATGGCGGCGGCCAGCGCGAGATCGTGGAGGAAGGCGTCTCCGGCTTCCGCTTTTCCAGCGCCGCCCAGCTGCTGGAACGAACGCTCCTGGCGCTGCGCGAACCGGGATTGCGCCAGCGCCTCGGCGCGCAGGCGCGCCGGCGGGGAACGGAGTTCAGCCGCGCTGTCTTCACGGAGAAGGTGCGCGATCTCCTGGGCGGACTGGCCGCCGATTACGCCGCCCGGCCCGGGGCCGGCGCGCCGGGGTGAGGCGGGCATGGACCCGGTCGTTTCCATCGTCATCCTGACCTGCGACTCGCTGGGCGTGGTCGAGCGCCTGGTCGCGGCCCTGCGCGCCCAGGATTTCGCCACCCCCCATGAGATCCTGTTCATGGACAACGCCTCCAGCGACGGCACCCGGGAATACCTGGGGTCGCTGACCGGCCTGCCGGCGCGGGTCATGGACGTGGAAAAGGGCGCGTTCAGCCACAGCCGCACGCGCATGGAGGCGGCGCGGGCCGCCCGCGGCAGGGCGGTGGTCTTCTTCACCGATGACATCGTCCCCATCGGCGCCGATTTCCTGGCCCGGCTGACCGCGCCGGTGCTGCAGGGACGCGCCGCGGCCGCCTACGGCGTCTGGCAGATCCACCCCGAGTGGCACGATCCGGTCGACGCCTACATGCACAATGAGTGGTACCGGGGCTTCGATGACATCGTCGAGCCCATCCCCGCCTACTGCTGGCAGAAGTTCCCGCCCGAGCTGCGCCGGCGTTTGTGCAATTTCGACAACTGCGCATCCTGCATCGACCGCGCGACGCTGCTGCGCCTGGAATTTCCCCCCGTCCCCTACGGCGAGGACATGCTGTTCGCCCGCCTGCTGATCCTGAACGGCGGGCGCGTGGCCCAGGTCAAGGAGGCGCGTTTCCATCACTGGCACAAGGTCACGCCAAGCTACATGTTCCGCCGCATGTGCTACGATTCCTACCTCAGCGTCAAGGAATTCGACATATTCTACGTGACCCGGCTGCGCGGCGTGCTCAAGGCCATCGTCCTGCGCAGCCTGCAGCGGACCTACTTCGCCTTCTTCAAGGTCCGGATGCCTCTGGGGAAGAGATTCTACTGGAGCGCGTACAACATCCGCACCCTGAGCGCCGATTTCTTCGGCAAGTTCGCCGGCGTCCTGACCGCGGAGACGGCGAACAGGGGCTTCTCGCCGCTGAAGAGAAAGCTGTACGCCGCCCAGAGGCGCATCGTCAGGGAGATCGAGGAAAAGAGCATCCTGCGCTACTGAGCCAGGCCCCGGTTCATGCTTCGTGATTCGCAAAAGACCGGGATGAGTTTTCGTGATAAGTGATGAGTGATGAGAAAAGCCAAATGTAAGATTTCGTGATTCGTAATTCGTGAATCGTGATTCGTGATTCGGAAATGCCTGAAACTTTTCCTATTGCCTGTAGCCAATAGCCACCAGCCTGGTCCCGATGATCCGTCAATCGCTTCAGTGGATGCCGTGCTTCTCCCTGAGGTACTCGGCCAGCGCCTCCTGCCAGGGCCGCATGACGTTCAATCCCTGCCGCTTCAGGCAGGCGTTCTCCAGCACCGAATACTTGGGGCGCGGCACTTTCATGGGGAATTCCCCGGGGGCGGCCTTGTTCAGCTCGATGGCGCTGCCACTCAGGCGGAAGATCTCGCGGGCGAATTCGTACCAGGAGCACTCGCCCTCGGCGGTGACGTGGTACAGCCCGTCTTCGGCCCCCCGGCGCAGCAGGTGCAGCAGCTGGCGCGACACCTCCCGCGTCGAGGTCGGGGTCAGGATCTCGTCGTCGACGACACGCACTTCCCGGCGCTCGCGCGAGAGCTTGAGCATCAGGTCGACGAAGTTCAGGCCGCCCGCCTTCTCCAGGCAGGGATTGCATCCGAAAAGGCCGGACACGCGCAGGACCCAGTGCTTCGCCGCCAGCGAGCGGACAAAGAGCTCGCCGGCCAGCTTGCTGTTGCCGTAGGCGTTCAGCGGCAGCGGACAGTCGCTCTCCAGGTAGGGCGCCGCCTTGGCCCCGTCAAAAACATAGTCGGTGCTGACATGGACCAGGAGCGCGCCGGCGGCGGCTGCGGCCAGGGCGACATGGCGCACTCCCAGCGCGTTCACGGCGAAGGCGCGCGCCGGGTTGGCCTCGCACTTTTCCACCTGGTGCATGGCGGCGGTATTGACGATGACGCCGGCGCCGCCGGCGGCGACGGCCTGCCGCACCTGCGCCTCGTCGGTGATGTCGAGCTGGGCGATGGTCAGGGGAACGACCTCATGGCCGTCGGCCCGGCAGGCGGCGACGATGTCCGAGCCCAGCTGGCCGTCGGCGCCTATCACGGCGATCTTCACGGCGGCGGCCACGGGGTCAGCCCTTCTTTTCCAGGGCCTTGAACACCTGGATGTTGTAGTAGGCGGGATTATCCAGGTCCTTGAAGCGGGGCAGGTTGTCCACCAGGTCCTTGATGATCGATTCGACGTCATGCTTGGGGTGGAAGCTCAGGACCTTGCGCGCCTTGTCGATGCTGACCTTGTAGTTGCGGAAATCCTGGACATGGTTGATCTTCAGTTGCACGTCGGCCTGCAGGTGGGTCTTGAGGCCCGACCTGACCAGGTCGCCCAGCTCGCCCACCGTGTAGTTCCCCGAGGCGACGTTGAAGATGCCGGAGATGCCCTCGTTGGCCTCGATGGCGCGGATGTAGGCGCTGGCCGCGTCCTGGATGCTCAGGATCGGCCGCCAGATGGCCGGGTTGTTCACGGTGACCACGCCGGAAGCCAGCGCCGACTTGAACATGGTGTTGACCACCAGGTCGAGGCGCATGCGCGGGCTGAAGCCGCTGACCGTCCCCTGGCGGAAGGCGATCACGGAAAAGTCCCCGTCCTGGAGCTGCATGACCCCCTGCTCGCCCTGGAGCTTGGAGATGCCGTAGGGATAGTTGGAGACGGCGGGCTGCGTCTCGTCATAGAGCTCGTTCACCGTGTAGCCGTACACCGAGCAGGAGCCGGCATAGATGAAGCGCTTTACGCCGGCGCCCTTGGCCAGGTAGGCCAGGAAGGCGGGGGCGGCGGCGTTGAAGATGAAGTTCTTGCTGGGAGAGAACTCGGCCATGGGGTCGTTGGAAAGACCGGCCAGGAAGATCGCCTGGTCGAAGCCGCGCACATCGTCGGACTGGAGATCGAAGATGTCCTTGTGCACGATGTGCACTTCCTTCGGCAGGTGGTTGCCGAACCAGAAGAGGTCGATGACGCTGACCTCGTACCCTCTGTCGAGCAGCTTGGGAATGAGCACGGAGCCGATGTAGCCGGCGCCGCCGGCGATGAGTATCTTCATTCAGGATCTCCTTGTCAGGGCTGGTAGATGAATTGGTCGGACTCGGGGCTGGCCAGCCACTGCTCCAGCGTACGGGCGGCGCGGTCCTTTTCGGAAAGCACCGGCTCCTGCAGCGGCCAGTCGATGGCCAGCGCCGGGTCGTTCCAGAGGATCCCCGACTCGGCCTTGCTGTTGTATGTCCCGGTGCACTTGTACTGGATCTCGGCCACGTCGGAAAGGACGCAGAAGCCGCGGGCGAAACCGGCCGGGGCGTAAACCTGCCTCTTGTTGGCGGCCGAGACCTCGAGACCGAACCACTGCCCGAGGCTGGGCGAACCCTTGCGGATATCGACGGCGGCCAGGTAGGCGCTGCCCAGGGTCACGCGCATCAGCTTGCCCATCGGCGGCTGCCATTGGAAATGGAGCCCGCGCAGCACGCCCCGCTGCGAGCGCGAGTGATTGTCCTGGACAAAGTCGACGGGAAGCCCCAGGTCATGAAACTGGTCGGCGCGGTATACCTCCATGAAGAAGCCGCGCTCGTCTGCGAACACTTCCGGCTCAATGACGACCAGCCCGTTCAGATGACGCGCTGCGATCTTGATCTGCATCACTTGCTCCTTGGCGGGGAATTCAAGTTTTCAGTTTATACAAATCGCCGGCAAAGTCAAGCGAAAAGGGCTGAATCGATATAGCGAAGACAGGAGGTTCGATGTTGTAAGAAAAGGCATTTAAACGAAATCCGTCAGATAAATTCGAACGTAAAGAGATCGGTTGATTCTCTTTTCCGAAAACTTCGAACTTCGAACCTCGAACGTCGAACTTTTATAGTTTCTTCAGGATCTTGATGCACTCGCTGCGCATCGACTTCAGGGCCTTTTCCTCGACCGATTCCAGAGCCTTGATGCGCAGCTTCTTTTCCAGCTCGCGGGCGACCGCGTCACTGGTGGTATCGCGCAGATAACTGCCCAGGACCGGCTCGAGGGACGGAAAGAGGTCGCGGTGGGCCTGCAGCTCCTCCAGGAACATCCGGGGGTTGAAGGCGATCAGGTTGCCGATGATCTTGTTCATGTTCACTTCGAACGCCCCGTAGGAGATCGTGAAAAGGCGGAAACCCAGCTTGACCGAAGTGGGGCTGCCGGAATAGACCTCTCCTTCCAGTACTCCCAGGTGGTCGTTGATGGAGTTGATGACCGCGAACCCGTTCTTGATGTCCATGATCTTCCCGGCGGCGGGAAGCAGGTTCAGCATCTTCTGGGCGTTCTCCTCGTTGGGAGCCGCGTAGTATTGGTTCCAGGCTTCCTCCAGCCCAGTCCAGTCCACGGCCGCAGGAGCCTGTGCGAACCCTGCCGCGGTCGAGAGCGCCAGCCACGCGCATGCGCCAAGCAGAATCAGTCGTCGCTTCATGCCTTCCCTCCATTCCATTGGACGGATTCAACCTGCAAATTATAAACAAAAAAAAAATAAAATGATACAATTTCAACTGATTTGCATTTTTTATTATTTTTTCGCGGGCCTATTCGTACTTGACCGCATCGACCACCGAAACGGCGGCGGCCTTGCGCGAAGGGATCAGGGTGGCGCAGAAGCTGATCAGCAGGGAGGCGCAGATCACCGCCAGCAGGTCGATCCAGCCGATGCGAAAGGCGACGAAGCTGACCTGGTAGATTTCGGTGGGGACCTGGATCAGCTCGTAGCGGTTGGCCAGGTAACAGAACCCAAGCCCCAGGATCATCCCCAGCGCCGTGCCCAGGACGCCAATGACGGCGCCCTGCAGGAAGAAGATGCGGCGGATCTGGGCGGCGCTCGTCCCGAAGGAGAGGAGAATGCCGATGTCCTTCATCTTCTGCATGACCATCAGGATCAGCCCGGCGACGATGTTCAGCGAGGCCACGATGATGATCAGGGTCAGGGTGAAGAACAGCACGGTCTTTTCCAGCTTCAGCGCCGAGTACAGGGACTGGTTCAGATCCCTCCAGGTGATCACCATGTAGCGGGAGCCCAGGTGCCCGCGCATCGCCAGGGCGACCTTCTCGGCGCGGAAGATGTCGTGCAGGTTCACCTGCAGGTAGGAGACCTTGTCCTTCAGCGCGAAAAGCTTTTGGGCGGCGTTCAGGCCGGAGATCACCGTGCCGCTGTCGAACTCGAACAGCCCGGAGCGGAAGATCCCCGAAACGTGGAAGCGGCGGAAACGGGGCATGATGCCCATGGGCGACAACGCCGCCTGCGGCGTGATCACCAGGCAGCTGTCGCCGGCGAACACGCCCAGCTTCCCGGCCAGCTCGCCGCCGAGCAGCAGCTCGCCGTCGCCGGCGGGCAGACGGCCCATTTCCAGGCGCTCCAGCCAGGGCTCGCGGTTCGCACGCTCCAGGTCCAGGCCGCGGAAAACAGCCCCGGCGACATCGCGCTCGCCCCCCTTGACCAGGACGGTGCCGTAAACCACCGGGTTCACCGATTTCACGTCCGGGAACCGCTCCTCGAGGCCGCGGTTCACCTCACGGAAGTCGGCGAACCCCTCCTGGAAGCGGTCGGTGATCATCAGGTGCGCCGACGAGCTGAGGATGCGGTCGCGAATGTCGTTCTGGAAGCCGCTGATCAGGGCCAGGGCGATGATCAGGGCGGCCACGCCGATGGCGATGCCCAGGATGGAGACCAGCGAGATGATGGAGATGAATGAATTCTTGCGGCCCTTGGCCAGGTAGCGCCGGGCGATGAACCAGGCGAATTTCATTCCCGCGGCCTCAGCAGGGGGAAGAGGATGACGTCCTTGATCGAGGCGGCGCCGGTGAAGAGCATGACCAGGCGGTCGATGCCGATGCCCTCCCCCGCCGCCGGGGCCATGCCGTGCTCCAGCGCCTGCAGGAAGCCGTTGTCGATGCGCTGGGCCTCGTCGTCGCCCTTCTCGCGGTCCTGCACCTGGGCCTCGAAGCGCCGGCGCTGCTCCAGGGGGTCGTTCAGCTCGGAAAAGCCGTTGGCGATCTCCATGCCGGCGATGTACAGCTCGAAGCGCTCGGTCTCGCGCTCGTCGAGGCGCGACACCTTGGAGAGCGGCGAGATGGCCTTGGGGAAGTAGGTGACGAACGTCGGTTCGACCAGGTCCTTCTCCACGTAATGGTCGAAGAGCAGCTCCAGCATCTTGCCGAATGTCGGCGGCAGGGGCACGCCGGGGAACAGGCCGCGGATATGGGCCTGCAGCGCCGCCTCGTCCCACAGCTGCTCCACGGGAAGGCCGGACCGTTCGGCGATGGCGTCCATGTATTTCACGCGCGGGAAAGGCGGCGCCAGGGGGATCTCCTTGCCCTGCCAGCGGAGGGTGGCGTCGGCAAGCAGTTCATCGGACAACGCCACAAGCAGCTGTTCGCTCAGCTCCATGTAGTCGCCGAAATCGCGGTACAGCTCGTAGAACTCGATCATGGTGAACTCGGGGTTGTGCATCAGCGAGATGCCCTCGTTGCGGAAATTGCGGTTGATCTCGAAGACCCTCTCCATGCCGCCCACCAGCAGCCGCTTCAGGTACAGCTCGGGGGCGACGCGCAGGTAGAGGTCGATGTCCAGGGCGTTGTGGTGGGTGACAAAGGGCCTGGCGGAGGCGCCGCCGGGAATGGGGTGCATCATCGGCGTCTCCACCTCCACGTAGCCGCGCTCGTGGAAGAAGCGGCGCACCGCCTGGATGAGCCGCGAGCGCTTGCGAAATACCTCCATGGCCTCGGGATTGACGATCATGTCCAGGTAGCGCTGGCGGAAGCGCACCTCCTTGTCCTGCAGGCCATGCCACTTCTCCGGCAGCGGATGGAACGACTTGGCCAGGAAGGTCAGCTCCTTGACCAGGACCGAGAGCTCGCCGGTGCGGGTCTTGAAGACCGTGCCCTGCACGCCGATGATGTCACCGATGTCCAGCAGGTCGTTGACGGCGAAGTCGCGTTCGCTGACCTCGTCCTTGCGCACGTAGACCTGCAGTTTCTCCTCGCCGTCGAACAGGTGCATGAACACGCTCTTGCCCATGCTGCGGATGGCCAGGATGCGCCCGGCGCAACGCACTGCGGCGGCCGACTGCTTCAGCGCCTCGGCGTCCTGCCCCTGGCAGGCGGCGATGATGTCGCTGAAGCGGCGCGTGACCTCGAAGCGGTAGGGATAGGGGGCGACCCCCAGCTGCTGGAGCTTTTTCAGCTTTTCCCGGCGGACGGCGAACTGTTCTTCCATGGGGCTACCTCATTCATCCAGTACTTTTTTGCTTTTCCTGACCACAATGCCGGCGAAGCGCTCGATGCTTTCCAGGGGCACTCCCAGGTTGGTCACCAGGTAACGCGCTGAGAAATCCTGGTACTGCGGATCGTAGAAAACCCGCCGCCCGCCGGGCAGGTCGATCTCCAGCCAGCGATGCGGCACCGGCTCCACGCGGCCGCCCTCCTCGCGCAGGAAGAAGCCGTTCACCGGGCGTCCGGCGATGCCCACGCCGGCCAGCAGCGCCTGGGCGACGTTGGCGAAGCCGATGCAGTGGCCCCGCCCCTGCGCCAGTACCGCCGCCGCCTCCTGGGGCAGGTCGGCCTCATCGTAAACGATGCGGTTCTTGAGGAACAGGGAGATGTTGCGCAGGTAATCGGCCAGGGACAGCGCGTCGAGCCGCACCTGCTCGAAGGCGCGGCGCACTTCCTCTCCCTGGGCGGCCAGGTAGCCCTCGGCGACGACGACCCGGTGGTTCAAGTGGCGCCAACGCAGGCTGTGGCTCTTGAGCTTCACGTTCAGGCCGCCGGCGGCGGGGGCGACATCCTGGCGGAAATTAAAGTTGCGGTAGGCGCTGAAGACCTCCGGGGCGCGGACGGCGACGAACACCTCGAGGCTGCTCTCCTGGCTCAGGGAGGTCCAGGCGACCAGGAGCAGCAGCAGGGCCTTCACGGGATCACCTTGTCCAGGATGGCGTTGATCAGCTTGTAGGAATCGGCATCGCTGTACTTCTTGGCGATGCGCAGGATGTCGTCGATGATGATCGGCTTCTCCGAGTTGAAGCGGGCCTCGGCGATGCCCATGCGCAGGAGGTTGCGGTCGATGAGCGCCAGCCGGTTGAGCTTCCAGCCGATGAGGTTGGCGGAGATGGCGTCGTCGATCTCCTTCCTGTCGTCCAGCACCGTCTGCACCAGGCGGCGGATGAACTGCTCCTCGTCGGGATTGGGGCCGCGGAAATAACTGAAGTACTCGTCGATGACCGGCCCGGCCTGGGCCGCGTCGTATTTCAGGGCATCCAGCTCATAGAGGATCTTTAAGGCGATCTCGCGGCTGTACTTGATGCGGAACATCAGATCTTGGCATCGGCAAAGAGGTTCAGCAGCTCGATGGCCGACTGGGCGGCCTGGAAACCCTTGTTGCCCATCTTGTTGCCGGCCCTTTCGATCGCCTGGTCGGTGTTGTCGGCGGTGATGACGCCGTAGGTCACCGGCTTGGCGAATTCAAGGTTCAGCTGGGCGATGCCCTTGCTCACTTCCGAGGCGATGAAGTCGAAATGGGGCGTCTCGCCGCGGATGATCACCGCCAGGCAGATCACGGCGTCGTGCTTCTTGCCGAGCAGCAGGCGCTTGGCCACCAGCGGGATCTCGAAGGCTCCCGGGACGCGGACGACGTCGATCTCCCCCTCCTTGGCGCCGCTGCGCATCAGGGCGTCCTTGGCCCCGTCCAGCAGCTTCTCGCTGATGAAGCTGTTGAAGCGCGAGACGACGATGGCCACCTTGAAACCCTTGAAAATGAGCTGTCCCTGGAATTCTTTCATTTTCTTCTCCATGTGGGGCTAAAAATATCCTAAAAAAGCCCTGATGTCAAGCCGGGACCAGCATGAACGACCGGGCGGCCATTCCTTTGCGTTTGACAATTCTGGCGGCGCTGGCCGATAATGGAGGCATGGTCAAGATCCTGCTCGTCGAAGACAACGCCGCCATGCGCGAGATGCTCGCCAGCATCATCGCCGAGAAGGGCTACGCGGTCGATGCCGCCGCCGACGTCGCCTCCGGCCTGGCGCTGCTCAAGCGCGACGACTACGCGCTGATCGTCTCCGACCTGCAGCTCCCCGACATGGACGGGCTGAGCTTCCTGAAGCGGACGCGCGACCTGCAGATCCCCTTCATCATCCTCACCGCCTACGGCTCCATCGAGAAGGCGGTGGAAGCCATCAAGGAGGGCGCCTGGGACTTCATCGCCAAGCCGGTCGACCCCGACTACCTGCTGCTGATGATCGGCAAGGCGCTGGACACGACCCACGTCGCCCGCGAGAACCTGGTCTTGCGCGAGGTGCTGCGCTCGGAGATGGGGCGCACCGTCATCATCGGCAGCAGCCGCGAGCTGCTGCACGAGGCCGACAAGGTGCGCCAGGTGGCCCAGACCCAGGCCACGGTGCTGCTGCGCGGCGAGAGCGGCACCGGCAAGGAGCTGTTCGCCCGCGCCGTCCATGCCCTGAGCCCGCGCCGCGACCGCCCCTTCATCACCATCAACTCGGCGTCCATACCCGACAACCTGCTGGAGAACGAGCTGTTCGGCCATGAGAAGGGCTCGTACACCGGGGCGCACATGCGCCAGGTGGGCAAGCTGGAGCTGGCGCAGGGGGGCACTTTCTTCTTCGACGAGATCGGCGATTTTCCCCTGCAACTGCAGGGCAAGGTCCTGCGCGTGCTGGAGGAGAAGTCGATCACACGCCTGGGCGGCCCCAGGGCCATCGCCCTCGACATCCGCTTCATCTTCGCCACCAACCAGGACCTGGAGCAGGCCGTCGCCGAGAAGCGCTTCCGCCAGGACCTCTACTTCCGCATCACCAGCTTCCCCATCGAGCTGCCGCCGCTGCGCGAGCGCCGCGACGACATCCTGCTCCTGGCCGACCATTTCGCCCGCAAGCTCTCGCTGGAGGTGCGCAAGCGCGAGTTCAGCCTGGCGCCGGCGGCGCGCGAGAAGCTGCTGGCTTATCCCTGGCCGGGGAACGTCCGCGAGCTGCAGAACACCATCGAGCGGGCGGTGATCATCGGCGCCGGCCCCGTCATCCGCCCCGAAGAGATCATCCTGCCCGGCCGCCCTTTCCCCGTCCCCGACAGCATGAACTTCAACGGCGGGCTGAAGGAGGTCGGTGCGCGGGCGCGGGCGCTGGCCGAGAAGCAGAAGATCGCCCAGGTCCTTTCCGAGACCGGCTTCAACCGCACGCGGGCGGCCGCGATCCTGGAGGTCAGCTACAAGACCCTGCTGGACAAGATCAAGGAATATGGCCTGGCTGAAAAGGATTAAACTGCTGTTGCTGAGCAAGCTGGCCTGGCTGTTGATCGAGGGCATCGTCGCCTGCAACAAGGTGACGATCGCAGGCTGGCAGGAGCTGCGCGACCTGGAACAGGGCGCGACGCCGCTGATCTACATCTTCTGGCACCGCCACATCCTCTTCGTCATCCACCGTTTCAAGAACTGCGGCGCCCGGCCGCTGATCTCCCTTTCCAGCGACGGCGACCTGGTGGCCGCCGTCGCCGCCGAGTACGGCATGGACCCCATCCGCGGCTCCTCCTCCCGTGGCGGGGCGCGGGCCTTCCTGGAGATGGCCCGCTCCATCCGCGAGGAGAAGGCCCGGGTGCTGATCACCGCCGACGGCCCCAAAGGGCCGGCGCGCCGCGTCAAGGAGGGGGCCGTGCAGCTGGCGGCGAAGACCGGCGCCTGGGTGGTGCCCATCAGCTGGTCGGCGACGCGGGTCAGGGTACTGGAAAAAAGCTGGGACCGCTTCCTGGTTCCCCTGCCCTTCGGCCGCATCCGCTTCTTCTATGGAACGCCCCTGCGCATCCAGCCCGAGCTCTCCGCCGTCGAGCTGGAGCGGGAGATGGACCTGCTGGCGGCAAGGCTGGACGCGCTGCAGGAACGGGGCGGCGCCGATCCCGCCTAGCGTCCGCCCGCCTCGCATTGGCGCGACGCGGCTTTTTTGCTATGATGGCGCCAGGCACAGGAGCAGCGATGAAAAAGATCAGGAAGATCGGGATATTGACCGGCGGCGGCGACTGCCCGGGGCTGAACGCCGTCATCCGCGCCGTGGTGCACACGGCCTGTCGCGACCACGGCCTCGAGGTCTGCGGCATCCTGGACGGCTACGCCGGGCTGATCCACAAGAACGTCCGCCCGCTCACCCTGGCCGACGTGTCGGGCATCCTGCCCCGCGGCGGCACCATCCTGGGCACCTCCAACCGCGACAACCCCTTCCATTACACCGAGCCCGGCCCGGGAGCGAAAAAGGAGCATCGCGACGTCTCGGCGCAGGCGCTGAAGACCATCGAGTACAACGAGATCGACGCTCTGATCACCGTCGGCGGCGACGGCACGCAGATCATCGCCAACACCTTTTTCGAGAAGCACGGGCTGCCGGTCATCGGCGTGCCCAAGACCATCGACAACGACCTCGACGGCACCGACGTCACCTTCGGCTTCGACACGGCGCTGAACATCGCCGCCACCGCCGTCGACAAGCTGCACTCGACGGCCGAGGCCCACCACCGCATCATGGTCATCGAGGTCATGGGCCGCTATGCCGGCTGGATCGCGCTGGAGGCGGGGCTGGCCGGCGGCGGCGACGTCATCCTCATCCCCGAGCTCCCCTACCGCGTCGAAAAGGTTTGCGAGAAGATCCGCCGGCGCAGCGACGGCGGCAAGCGCTTCTCGCTGGTCGTGGTCGCCGAGGGGGCCCGGCCCGAAGGGGGCGAGCTGGTGGTCGCCCGCCAGGTGGACGACGCCAGCGATCCCATCCGCCTCGGCGGCATCGCCGCCCTGGTCGCCAACCAGGTGGAGGACCTGACCGGCATCGAGAGCCGCTTCACCATTCTGGGCCACGTGCAGCGCGGGGGCAGCCCCTCGCCCTTCGACCGCATCCTGGCCAGCCGCTTTGGCTATCACGCCGTCCAGGCCGCCGTCGGGCGCAAGTTCGGCCAGCTGGTGGGGCTGCGCGGCAAGGACATCCGCACCACGCCGATCAGGGAAGCCGTGGCCGTGCCGCGGCGCATCCAGGCCGACAACGACCTGGTCAGGGTCGCCCGGGCCGTGGGCACCTGCTTCGGGGTGTAGTAGATGGCCGACCTGATCGTCTTCGAGGGCATCGACGGTTCGGGCAAGACCTCCCTCTCGCGGATGTTCCATGACCATCTGCTCGCAAGCGGCATCGCCGCCGCCTGGCTGCGCGAGCCAACGGACTCGCCGCTGGGGGACAGGATCCGGCGCACCGCCCAGGAGAACGACGCCATCTCCATCCAGGAGGAGCTGGAACTCTTTCTCGCCGACCGGCGCTGGGACGTGGAGAACAACATCCTGCCGGCGCTGTGCTCGGGGACGACCGTGGTCATGGACCGCTATTACTACTCCAACGCCTGCTACCAGGGGGCGCGCGGGCTGGACCCGGAGGCCATTCTGCGCGCCAACCGCGAGTTCGCGCCCGAGCCCGACCTCGTCTTCATCATCGACGTCGACGTCGAGCGGGCGCTGGAGCGCATCGGCCGTTCACGGGCGGCGGTCGCCAGGCTGTTCGAGAAAAAGGACTTCCTGCGCAAGGTGCGCGCCAACTACCTGGCCCTGCGCGGCCCCAACCTGACGCTCATCGACGGCAACCCCGACCTGGAACGGGTCTTCGCCGCAGTGCTCCGGCGCTACGCCCGCAACGGCGCGCCAACGGCATGAAGCCGCTCCCCTGCGTCCCCGCGCGGAAAAAGGCCAGGCTGTTTGAAGCCCTCAAGCGCCATGGCCGCGTCCTGGTGGCGTTCTCCGGGGGCAAGGACTCGTTCTTCCTCGCGCGCGCAGCCGCGGCGGCGCTGGGCGAGGGCAACGTCGTCGCCTGCCATGTCGAAACACCGTTCAGCGGCGCGGGGGCGCGGGCGCGGGTGAAGTACTTCCGCAAAATGCTGCCCGTGCCCGTGCGCGGGCTGCGCCTCGAACTGCCGCCCGGATCCGGCCTGCGCCGCAACCCGCGCGACCGCTGCTACGCCTGCAAGCGACTCATGTTCCGCGCCCTGAAGCAGGAGGCGACCCGGCTGGGCATCGCGACGGTGATGGACGGCTCGACCCGCTCCGACGCGGCCGAGCACCGCCCCGGCCGCCGCGCCCTGCAGGAAATGGCCGTCGCTTCGCCGCTCAGCGAAGCCGGCATCACCTCCGCCGAGATCGCCGGCGAACTGGCCGGCGCGGGCATCGAGGAACTCTACCTCACCTCCTCGACCTGCCTGGCCACCCGCTTTCCCTACGGCCAGCGTTTGGATGCGCAACAGGTGCGGGCGATCGGCCAGGTGGAGCATTACCTGGCCCTGAAGGGCGTTTTCCCCCTGCGCGTGCGCTACATCCCCGACGGCGTGCGCGTCGAGGCCGATGCCGCCCTGATCCCGAGGATCCTGGCCATGAAGGATGAACTGCTGAAATTCTGCCGCCGGCGCGGATTGGGCTTCGTCACCCTCGACCTGGGAGGCCTGCAGAGCGGGCCATGGGACAAGAGCCCTGAGAACTCAAGAAGAAAGAAACGGCCATCGGCGTAAGGCGCAGGGTTCAGGGCGTAAGGTGCAGGGAGGAAGAAAGATATTCATAGGACTTAAATCCCAAATCCCAAGCACCAAATTCCAAATAAATTCCAAAATCCAATGACCAAATGACCCAAACGAAGAGAATCCTGTCATTGTGGAAGGGGCTTTTGTTTTGGAAATTGGAATTTGGAATTTGGTGCTTGTTTGAGATTTGGAATTTGGGATTTGGAATTTACGTCTTCGTATCGCTTTTTCTGACCATAAACCGTCAACCGTCTACCGCAAACCGATTACTTTCATTTCTCACTGGTACTGACACTTAAAAAGCATTGACAGAACGGGCTATATTGTGTATGATGGGCGTGATTCTGGAGGAATATCAATGGCAAATCATGACTCGGCTGTGAAGAAGCATCGGCAGGACGAAAAGAAAAGAATGGTCAATCGCAGCAACCGTTCCAAGATGAAGAATAAAATCAAGGCCCTGAAGAAGAAGGTCGAAGCCGGCCAGAAGGACGAGGCCGCCAAGATGCTCCCCAAGACCATTTCCATCATCGACATGACCGTGCGCAAGGGGACGATCCACAAGAACACCGGCTCGCGCTACAAATCGCGACTGCTCCACCTGGTCAGCAAAAACGCAAAATAGTTCTGCCGGATGGCCCTGCCCCGCGGCTACATCTCCCACAGTCAGATCCGTGCGTACCGCGAATGTCCGCGCAAGTACTTTTTCGCCTACGTTGAAAACATCCAGCCGCCCATTAACGATAAGGTCTTTCTCGGTGAGGTCTTCCACTCCGCCATCGAGCACTATTTCCTGCAGCGGATAGGCGGCGCCATGCCTGCGGACGAAGCCGTGGAGGCTTATTTCTGCTCCAGGTTCGACGGCGACGCCTGTGGGCGCGAGATCTCCTGGGGATCTCCCCGCCACGAGACCCGCCAGCGCGGGCTGGCCTTCCTGAAGCACTTCCTCCGTCACCTCGCCCCGGATGCGCGGCCGCTGATGGTTGAGAAGGAGCTATGCGCCGAGCTTCCCGGCAGCGGCGTGATGCTGAAGGGGGTCATCGACCTGGTCGAGGAGGACTACTGCATCACCGACTTCAAGACCACCACCGGCCGCTGGAGCGACAGCCGGGCGCGTAATTCGCCGCAGATGGTCATCTACAGGTACCTTTTCGACCGCAGCTTCGGCCCGCTGCCGGCCAGCCTGAAATACGAGGTCTTCTACGGCAGGACGGCGGGCAGCGTGCGCCATCAGACATTGCGCGTGGTCCCCGAAGAAGGCGCAGTGGACAGCCTGCTGGCCATGATCGGGGACATGGTGCAGCGCATCGGCGCCGGCATCTTCCCGGCCAGAGAGACCCCCTTCTGCCGCCATTGCGATTTCCGCAGCCAGTGCCGTGACAAGGGCTCGGCCTGAGGATCGGAAAAATCCCGGTTGACATTTTCCGCGATCCGGAGCATATTTTTATCAGAGAATCGATTTTGGAGAGGCGGCATGGACAAGAGACGGGACAAGCGGGTGCAAAAGAAAATCCCCGTGCGCTTCTATTACGACGGCCACGGTTTCCTTTCCTTCACCGGCGACATTTCACGCCGCGGCATCTTCATCCAGACACCCCATCCCTGCCCCGCCGGCAAGGGGATCAATGTCGAGTTCGAAGGCCGGGAGGAAAGGGTCAATCTGGCCGGATTCATCATATGGAGCAAGGACGATCTGGGCAAGCCCTGGCTGCTCTTCCCCGGCGGCATGGGCGTGCAGCTGCTGAATTACCAGAAGGAGGCCTTCCAGGCCCTGGTCGGGGAACAAGACAAGTGTCAGTGACAGTGTCAGTGTCAGCAAGAAAGAAAGTAATCGGTTTACGGTGGACGGTTTAGGGTTGACGGTCAGAAATCCGCGATACGAAGACTTGAATTCCAAATAAATTCCAAATTCCAATATCCA
This sequence comes from Candidatus Aminicenantes bacterium UBA2190, assembly GCA_002335385.1. Lineage (GTDB taxonomy): Bacteria > Acidobacteriota > Aminicenantia > UBA2199 > UBA2199 > UBA2199. Next base: position 29,814 of record DCVK01000066.1, on the reverse strand, counting down.
AATCCCCTGGCGGGGACTTTGACCAAAACAAAGATCCAGAACTTAAATGCAGAGATTGTTGAAGCGTTGAAGAGTTGAAGCGTTGAAGCGAAAGAAAAAGAGCTTTTCCCAAGGCTCTTGCTGACACTGTCACTGACACTGACACCATAAATGCACTTCTATTTCTATTGCGTTTTCGTGCTCCCGGGATTATGATTGAATGGTGAGGCCGCAATGAAAACAACTCTATTTATTCTTGCATGCATCCTGGCATTGGCATCTTGCGCCGCGACGCCAAAGTCCCAAAGCCAGGCAGCCGGGGAGGTGCCCATGCCCGTTTTCGCCATGTCGCAGGAGGAAAGCACTCCCATCCGTGTCGAACCGGGGCAGACGTTCGCCCTGAGCTTCCAGGGCCGGCCGGGGACCGGGTACACCTGGAGCCTTGCCGCCGAACCCGACAATGAGCTTTTGGAATTCCTGGGGGAAACGATCGAGGAAAGAAAAAAAGACCCGCACATCGTGGGCGGCAGTGAAACGTTCCGCTGGACTTTCAGGGCCCTGAAGTCGGGCGAGGCCGAGATCGCCATGAAGTATGTCCGCCCCTGGGAAAGCGATGCCAAGCCCGAAAAGTCGCACGTGTTCCAGGTGAAGATCGAAGCCGTGGAGCAGGAATAGGACCATGAGTCGCTTCGAGGAATTCACCCGCTTTCGCCAGAAGATGAACGCCAGGATCCTGGAGAGGGGCAACCTGGGGATCAAGCGCTTTTTCGCCCTGGACGAGCAGGCCTATCAGCCCGGGGCCCTGGACGGCAAGACCAAGGAATTGCTCGGCCTGGCCGCTTCCCTGGTGCTGCGCTGCGACGATTGCGTCTCGTACCACCTGATCCAGGCCAGGGATAAGGGGGCGGGCAGCGAGGAGATCATCGAAACGCTTCATGTCGCCCTGGTCGTGGGCGGTTCGATCGTCATCCCGCATTTGCGGCGGGCCGTTGATTTCCTGGAGGAACTGGAAGCCGTCAAATAATGCGAGCCAAAGAGCCAGGTCGCCGGACGACGGCGTTCGCTCCGTCCATGGCTCTTTCTGAAACTGTCACTGACTCGTGCCTTGGCTTTTGTTTTGGAAATTGGAAATTGGAATTTGGATATTATTTGTTATTTGGGATTTGGGATTTGGAATTTAAGTCTTCGTATTGCTTTTTCTGACCGTCAACCTTACACCGTCCACCGTAAACCGATTACATCCATTCCCTCGTTAAGCGTTATGCGTTATGCGAAAGAAAAAGAATTGCTCTGGTCTCCGACTACCACTATCACTATCACTACCACTAGGACTCGTTAGATCTCTTGCTGACACTGTCACTGACACTTGCCTTGTTTTTCGTTTTGGAAATTGGAATTTGGAATTTGGTGCTTGTTTGGGATTTGGAATTTGGGATTTGGAATTTAAGTCTTACGATTCCTTCTTTTCTTCCCGTCAACCGTAAACCGTCAACCGTAAACCGATTTCTTTTATTTCTTGCTGATACTGACACTCCCGCCAGTGGATAGCTGATCCAGCCAGGAAACCGCCTCCATGGCCAGCTGAGCGGGAGGCCAGCTGTGCTTGCCGGGGAAAACTTCCAGCCGGCAGTGGCTCCCCTGCCGGCGAAGATCTTTTTCCAGGTCCTTCATCTCATGAAAATTGAAGTCGTGGCGGCCCACGGTGCCGAACCAGGGAATGGCGGCCATGTCCGCGGGCTCGAGCCACTCGGGCAATCCGCCGCCGCAGGCGATCACGCCGGCGGTCCGGATCTCCAAAATGCGGGCCAGTGCGCAAGCCACCCTCGCGCCGCCGGAGAATCCCGCCGCGTAAACCCGCGTTTCGTCGATGCGCAGGCGGGCGCGCGTGTCGTCCCACACGGCCCAGGCGGCGAGGTAGATGTCCTTCCAGGGGCCGTTGCGCGAATTGTTCGATGCCGCCAATATCCAGCCGTGCTTCTCCGCCGCGGCGCGGAAAAGGGCGGCGGGGACGCGGCCGCAGCCGCGGGGATCGAAGCAATAGAGGACGGGCCAGCGCCGTCCCGCGTCATACCCCGACGGCAGGTAGAGCACATAGCTTTGGGACGGCTCCCGGAGGGTGACGACCGGATCGATGAGTTGGGCGCGCGGAAACGCTTCATCGGCGCGCAACGGCAGCGCCGCCAGCAGGAGCAGCGGCGCCATTCGGAATATCCTCATGGGACGGGTCTACTGGACGACGTACATCCAGCCGTGACGGTCCTCCAGCTCGCCGTACTGGATCCCGGTCAGCGTATCGAAGAATTTCCCGGCCCAGGGACCGGTCCGGCCGCCGTCGACGGTGTAGTCCGTGCCGCGGTAGCCGATCTTGCCCACCGGGCTGATGACCGCCGCCGTGCCGGCGCCGAAGATCTCGCTCACCCGGCCCGAGGCGATGCCCTCGACGACCTCGTCGATGGCGATGCGGCGCTCTTCGCACTGGATGCCCAGCTCCGGGGCCAGCTCCAGCACCGACTTGCGGGTGATGCCCTGCAGGATCGTCCCGCCCAGCGCCGGCGTGACCAGCCTGCCGTCGATGACGAAGAAGATGTTCATGGCGCCGACCTCCTCGACGTAGCGGTGCTCGCCGGCGTCGAGCCAGAGGACCTGGCTGTAGCCTTTCTTCGTCGCCTCCAGGGTGGCCAGCAGGCTGCCGGCGTAGTTGCCGCCGGTTTTGGCCTCGCCGGTGCCGCCGCTGCCGGCGCGGGAGTACGTGTCGCTCACCCAGAGGCTGACCGGGTTGAATCCCTCCTTGAAGTAAGGCCCCACCGGCGAGAGGATGATATAGAAAAGGTAATCGCTGGAGGGCTTGATGCCCAGCGCCGCCTCGGTGCCGATCACCGTCGGCCGCACGTAGAGGCTCGCGCCCTTTTGCGCCGGCACCCAGCGCTCCTCGACCTTGAGCAGCGCGCATTCGGCCTCCAGTACCGAAGCCTCCGGGATCTCCGGCATGCACATGCGGCTCAGGGAGCGGTTCAGGCGCCGGGCGTTCTCCCGGGGACGGAACATCAGGATCTCGCCCCGGGGCGACCTGTAGGCCTTCTGTCCCTCGAACACCTCCTGGCTGTAGTGCAGGACGTTGGCCGAGGGATCGATCAGCAGCGGCCCGTAAGGCTTGATCCGCGGACGGCACCAGCCCGATCCCGGCGTGAACTCCATGGTGAACATGTGGTCGGTGAAATTGCGGCCGAACGGCAGCTTCAACGGGTCGTCGAAAAGGGGTTTCCGATTTTCCTGGGGGACCAGTTCCCGGGCGATATCCATGTTCGCTCCTCCTTGGCTGTTTCGAATTTTCAATCTTAGCGGCTGGAGATTATTTGTCAAGCGCGGCTGCCGGCGCAGAGGGACCGCACCCAGTCGCTGTAGCCGCGCACGTCGCCGTTTGACAAAAGGATGACGACCTGGGCGGCGGCGAGGTCCAGGGCGGCGACATGGCCCCTGATCTCCCCGTCATCGGCGCAGACGTACGCCTTTTTGCCCCGCCTTTCCAGCTCGGCACGCAGCGCCTCGACCGCAAGCCGCTCCCCGGGAGGGATCTTCTCCTTTTCATAAACGTCGCGGATGAGGATCTCGTCGGCCCGCACCAGGGCGTCCGGCAGCCGCTCCTGGAAGAAATTGCGGCGCAGGCTCCAGGAGCGCGGCTCGAACACCGCTACGATCCTATGGCCGGGATAGGTGTCGGGCAGGCCGCCCAGCACGCCGGCGATGGCCGTCGGGTGGTGGGCGAAATCGCTGAGGAACACCGTGTTCCCCGCCCGGCCCAGCAGGGTCAGCCGCCGCTCCACCCCCTGGAAAGTGGCGATGGCCTTGTCCACGACCCGCGGTTCCAGCCCCAGTTCGGCGGCCAGCAGGATGCCTGCGGCCAGGTTCCATGCATTGTAGGGCCCGGGCAGCGGCGAGTGAAAGAGACGCTTCCGGCCGCCGACGGTCAGAAAAAAGGAATAGCCGCCGCCCGCGGGCTGCAGACCGGAGATCTCGCTGGCGCACCCCTTGCCGCCGTAGAAAATAACCGGTGTGAACGAGCGCTCGACAGCCTGCCGGGCCAGGGTATAGTCGCCGTTGACGATGATGCGGCCGGAGCCCGGCACCTGGTTGACCAGGTTGCGGAAGCTTTGCAGGTAGGCCGCTTCGCTGGGGTAAAAATCGATATGGTCGTGCTCCAGGGCGGTGATCAGCAGCAGCTCGGGCCGGTATTTGAAGAACTTGGCCGAGCGATCGAAGAAAGCCGTCTCGTATTCGTCCCCCTCGCTGACGAAGAATTCGCCGGCAGCCAGCCGGTAGTTGACGGCGAAATTGCCCGGCTTGCCGCCGATGAAGAACCCGGGGCGCAGGCCGGCGCTGTCGAGCATGTGGGCCACGAACGAGGCGGTCGTGGTCTTGCCGTGGCTGCCGGCCACCACCAGCGAACGCTTGCCGTGAAGGAAAAAACGCTGCAGGGCTTCGGCCATGGAGAGGTACTCCAGGCGGCGGTCGAGGATGAATTCGGCCTCGGGGTTGCCGCGGCTGATGGCGTTGCCGATCACGCACAGGTCGACCCCAACGGGGATGTTCTTCGCGTCGTAGCCCTGGAACAGGGAGACCCCGAGGTCAGCGAGCAGCCGGTCCACCGGCGGGTAGAAACGGCTGTCGGAGCCGTAGACCTGCCAGCCCGCTTCCTTGAAAAGGCCGGCCAGGGCGCTCATGCCCGTGCCGGCGATGCCGCTGAGAAAGACCTTCTTCACCATTTCACCCCGATCTCGCAGCGCAGGCTCCCGCTTTCGTCCTCGGCATCCACCTCGGCGTTCACTCCCAGCGGCAGGATCCGGGAGCAGGCCGCATGGCCGCAGGGGATGTCGTACAGCACCGGGATGCCCAGGCCGGAAAGCCTCTCCCGCCAGTGCCGGTAGAATGCCTCCTTTTCGGCCGGGTCCTTGAAGCATCCGGGGAACTCCCCCAGCAGCAGCCCGCGCAGGCGGCGGAACACCTTGGCCTGTTCGCACTGCCAAAGCAGGCGGTCGAGGCGGTAGGGCCGCTCATTGACGTCCTCCAGCAGCAGGATGCGTCCCTTCACCTGCGGCAGATAGGGAGTGCCGATCAGGGAGGCGAAGTTGGACAAACAGCCCCCCGTGATCAGGCCGCGGGCGCGGCCCGGGCACAGCACCTCCCCCGGAAAACTCTGCGGCGCCCGGTTGGCGGTCAGGGCGGCCAGCACCTGCTCCCGGTCGTACTCGCCGGCGGCGAGCCCGGCGTAGGCCATGGGACCGTAGAAGACGACCAGGCCGCGCCGGTCCAGCAGGTGCCACAGGAGGTAGCTGACGTCGGAAGATGCGACGATGACCTTGGGCGCAGGAAGGATCAGCTGATCGAGCAGGGGCAGGAGGTAATTGGAGCCGTAGCCCCCGCGCCCGGCCCAAAGCCCCTTTATTTCCGGGTCGCTGAAGAAGCCCTGCAGGTCGTCCATGGCCTGCTGCGGGGGACGGGCGCGGAAATCCGCGCCGGCGAGCGGGTCTTTCACTTCGCGGACGCGGAACCCCATGTCGCGCAGGACCTGCAGCCCTTGGCTGCGAAACGGCTCGCGCGCTGGGGACGACGGCAGGAAGACGCCGATCGTGTCGCCGGGGACCAGGGGATCAGGCCGGTGCTGCATGCTTGGCGAACCTCATGACGACGGTGGTGCCCGCTCCCGGATGCGACTCGATCTCCAGCGCGCCACGATGCAGCTCCAGGAAACGTCGGGCGATGACCAGTCCCAGTCCGGTTCCCAGCCCCTTGGAGGAGAACTCCTCGCGGGCGATGCGCTTCAGGTCCTCCGGGTCGATCCCCGCGCCGTTGTCGCGGATGCGGATGAGGGCGAAGCCTTCGTCCTGGCCGATGGTGACGTCGATCTCGCCCGCGCCCGCGCCCAGCGCCTCCAGCGAGTTGGTCAGCACGTTGTCGACCGCCTGCTTGATCTTCTGGCGGTCGGCGACGACGTTGATGCCCCCGCCGGCGCCGCCGGAAACGGAAAAGCGCACCTGGGGGTAGATCGGCCGCAGGTGGCAGACCGCCTCCGCGACCAAATCGTCGAGGCGGAAATGCTCGGGCTTCAGCTCGTCCAGTTTCGACAGGTTCAGGAAGCCGAACGCCACCCGCCGCAGGTGCTCGGTCTCCTCGATGATGTAGCGCACGGCATGGGCGATGACCTCGCCGCTCTTCTCGCCGCCGTCCTGCAGCGAGCGCTGGATCTGCTCGGCCGACAGGCGGATCGGGGTCAGGGGATTCTTCACTTCGTGGGCCACACGGCGGCCAAGCTGGACCAGCGTTTTCATCCTGGAGATCTCGGAGGCGCTCTGTTTCTGCTCCTGGATCCCCTGCAGCATGGAATTGAATCCCAGGTACAGCTCGCGCAGCTCGCTCTCGACCGGGATGTCGGCCAGCGGGCTCAGGTTGCCCTTTTGCACCTCGGCCATGCCGCGGTTCAGGCGATGGATGGGGGCCACGATCTGGTTGCGGAAGAAGAAGGCTGCTCCCAGGCCGATGATGATCAGCACGAAGAAGACGGTCGCCAGGAAGTCGATGTTGTAGCGCCGCGCCCGCAGCTGGTCGGCGCTGTCGAAGGGGAACTCGATGTCGAACACGTAGTCCCCCGCCGCCTTGAAGAACAGGTCGAGCGTGTTCTCGTTCTGCCGCAGCTCGAACTGCCGGCCGCCCTGGCGGAAAACGTCGCGGATAGCGGAGTTCAGGTAGATGGGCAGCTGCGAACGGATGATCTTGCGGTGGTCCGAGGTGAAAAGCAGCGTCCCCTTCTCGTAGACGCTGATGTCGTTCTCCAGGATCTTCTGCAGCAGGAACATGTGGTCCTGCGTCATTTCGCCGCCGCCGGCCAGGAGGTTGTTGATGACGTTCAGGGCGGCGCGGCCGCGGGCGTGGGCCGCCTGGGTGCGCTGCGCCTCCAGGGAGCGGAAATTGAAGTTCAGCGAAAACAGCGAGAACGCCGCCGCCGTGAACATGGAGAGCAGGACCAGGATGGCGAATACCTTCACCGAGAACGAGCCCAGGACCAGCCGCCAGGGGAACGATCCCAGCCGCCGCAGGTGGAACAGCGCCGCCAGCAGCAGCAGGAAGCCCAGCACCTTGATGGTTTCCGAGAAGGACCGGAAGAATGTGTCTTCCGGGTAAAAGATGACGGCCGTCTCGTCGCCGATGCGGAAAACATGGCCGCTGAAGGCCTGGCCCATGGAGCGGAAGCGCACCCAGGCGTCGCCGGCGCCCGTCAGCGCCGCCAGGTCCTCCACGTTGATGTTGGCCGGGTTCTCCAGGATGCGCTGCTCCTCGTCCAGCTTGATGTAGCCGAGCCCGGCGTCGCGGATCTTGCGGTCCACGGTGAGGATGGATCGCGGCTCGCGGCTCTTGAGGATGAGATCGGCGGTGTTCAGGACCTGGACCATGACATAGCCGAGGTAGCGCTCCTTCTGGAAGACGCTGATGGTGGCCACGGCCAGCCTTACGTTCCTGCCGAAAAGAACGGCATCCACGTTCTCCACGTGCCAGAAGGGAAAAATATCCTCCTTGTCGAGCGGGATATAGGGGATCTGGTACGAGAAAGAGCTCAGGACGGCGCCATCGCCCCGCACCACGTGAATGCCCGAGGCGATGCTTTCGCGGGCGGCCAGGGTGTTCTTCCAGCAGTCGCCCAGCCCCTCGTCCCGGCCCCCTTCGAAGAAAGCGTGCAGCGGCTCGCTTTGCGAGTTCAGCTCGTAGACGATCTCGCGGGCCACGAGCTTGGCGTAATCGTCCTGGCTGGAGAAGATCGGTTTCAGGTTCTCGCTGACGAAGGCCCGGCGCTCGCGCAACGAATGCTCGCCCAGCAGGACGCTGACCGCCAGCGCCAGCAACAGCAGCGGCGCCAGGACGCGCGCCCATGGCGGCCGCGGCAGCAGGAGCAGGATGACAAAGGCCAGCGCCAGCAGGGAAAGGCTGAGGGAGGCAAAGGGCAGCAGGCGCCAAAGAAGGAGCAGCAGCACCGCCTGCAGCGCGACGAGCGGCCAGGCCCGCCGGAACGACAGGCCGTCCAGGAAAGGCGCCGCCGCCAGCAGCGGGGCGGCGAGCAGGCCGGCGACCAGCGCCAGCAATGCGAGATATTCCGGGTTCAGGGCGAATTCGCCGTAGGGGAAATCGACGTGGTTCAGGACGACGCGGGCGGCAGGGAACGCCAGCGCCGTCAGGGCGTTGAACAGGGCCAGGGCCGCAATGACGTTCCTGCGCCTCACCCGTCCCGGGCCGCAGCGGGCGGCGAGCAGCAGGAAGACGAGCAGGGCCAGGGGCTGGAAAACGGAGCGGACCGCCGAAGCGTATCCCGGGATGTAGATGCTCCGCTCGCTCAGCCAGGCGATCGCCCACCAGGCGGTGAAGGCCATGCCGGCCAGGCAAAGGAGGCGCAGCAGAAGGCGCCAGGCGCCGCTGCCGCGAGCGAGCAGGAACAGCGCCAGCAGGGAGAGAAAGACCAGCGCATAGGCCAGGGCCTTGCGCGTCCTCAGCCCCGGCTGCGCCAGGGTCGCCCGGGAAAACACGAGGGATAGCAGGAGCTGGTTCTGGCTGGACCGCAACGCCCGGGTAAAATAGAAGCGTTCCTGTGCCTGGTCATAGGAAAAACCGTCCCCGGTGTCGGGCAGGGGCCGGTCGGCGAACTTCAGGTCGAAAACGGGATAGGGGTACGAGGCCGCCTCCTGGAGCGGGCCGGAGCGGATGTCCATGAAGAAGCGCAGGTAATAGGTATCCGGGGCGACCCGGCGCAGAAAATAGACGTTCTGGTTCTTCTGGATCAGCCGCCAGTTCCCCTCGGGCAGCTCGACCGGCCTGAAGAAATAGATCTCGCCGACATAATCGGTGATGATCCCCATTTTTTCAACGACCAGCGCCTCGCGTTTTTCCAGATCGGCGGCATCCAGGCTGCCGGCGGCGAAAGAACGGCCCAGGCGCCCGGACCGCTCCAGGCAGCCGCGCACGGCCGCGGCCACAAGGGCCTCCATGCGGCCGGCGTCCCTCTCGACCACGGTGCGGACGCCGGCTTCCCCCTTCTTTCCCCGGGGGGCGGAGGCGGCCCACAGCGCGGCGCCGGCCAGGGCGACGGCCAGCGCGGCGAGAGCTATATTTTTAATCCGCGCAGGTAATACAGCTTCCATTCTTTTTCTTCGCCCGGGGAGGTGTCGCTGCTCATGAACAGGATCAGCTTGTAGGGGACGCGCGATCCGGAGAAGTGCCGCCTCAGGATCAGGTTCAGCGACTGCACGGCGATGTTCCCCTCGACCTGCAGCGACGACCATTCGATCGTCTCCGCCTGCAGGTCCTCGAAGCGGGCCGCCAGGTCGCCGATGAACTGTTCGCGGCTCATGGCGCCGCTGAGCGCGATAGGCTCCTCCAGGTTGAGGACGACGCGCAGGCGGCAGATCGGGTTCAGGGCCTCGAAGCGGCCGTTGACGATCGCCTCCTGCATGGGCTGCATGACCAGGTAGTGCTGGGTGACCTGCAGGAGGAGCAGCAGCGTCTTGAGCATCATCCGCAGGTGATCAGGCTGTGGACCGTGTAGCCGGGGAGCTTTTCGCGCCCCTTGAGGAAGGCGAGCTCGACCATGAATTCGATCGCCGCCACCTCGCCGCCCAGCTTCTCCACCAGCCGGGCGGCGGCCAGCGCCGTGCCGCCCGTGGCCAGCAGGTCATCGACGACCAGGACCCTCTCGCCGGGGCGGACGGCATCCTCGTGGACCTCCAGGCAGTTCGTCCCGTATTCCAGGGTGTATTCCTCGCGCACGGAGCGGTACGGCAGCTTGCCGGGCTTGCGCGCCGGCACGAAGCCGCAGCCCAGCTTGTAGGCCATGACGCCGCCGAGGATGAAGCCGCGCGCCTCGACGCCCATGACCTTGTCGATCTTCGCACCCCCGTCCAGATGCTTCTTCAGCATGCGGTTCACGGCCAGGCGGAAGGCGTCGCCGTCCTGCAGCAGCGTGGTGATGTCCTTGAACAGGATCCCCTGCTGGGGAAAATCAGGCACGTCGCGGATGAACTTTTCCAGGTCCATTGAGGCCTCCTTGGTCATCATGATAATGCTTTTCCCGACTTTTTGAAAGTGGCCCGGCGCCAGCGGGCCCGTCTGACAGGTCCGACGAGCTGGCGCTATTTCAATCCGCCCTGCAGGATGAATTCCCTGACCTGCTCCAGGGCGCGGGCGCGGTGGGATATCCTGTTCTTTTCCTCGAGCGGCAATTCAGCGAACGTTCTGCCCAGCGGCGGATAGAAAAAGAGAGGATCGTAGCCGAAGCCGCCCGCTCCCCTCTTCCCGCGCAGGATCTCGCCATCGACCGTGCCGATGAACTGGGCGAGCGCGGTGCCGCCGCGCGAGATGCACACGGCGGAAACGAAGCGGGCGCGCCGGTCAGAGACCTCCCGCATCTCATCCAGCAGCTTGGTGATGCGGGCGTCGTCGCCGGCGCCCGGGCCGGCGTAGCGCGCGGAGAGGACGCCGGGTCGGCCGCCCAGGGCCGCGACCTCGAGCCCCGAGTCGTCGCCCAGCGTGTCCAGGCCGCTGACCCGGCTGTAGTGGTCCGCCTTCAAGCGGGCATTCTCGGCGAACGTCCGCCCCGTCTCCTCGATGTCCTCGCCGGCGGCGACATCGGCCAGGAAAAGGAGGCGCAGGGCTGCGCCGCTGGCGGAAAGGCAATGCTCCAGCTCGCGCTTCTTGCCGCGATTGCGCGTGGCCAGCAGCAGCGCGGTCATAGGTTTTCGGAGAGGACCTCGTTCACCCCCTGGAGCAGCATGACCTTGTCGAGGAAATCGCGGTTCTTGTTCTCCGAGGTGTTGAAGATGATCTCGAGCTCGTAGCCGCCGCCGCGGCGTTTCAGGCGGGCGCTGGCGTAGCGGATGTTCAGCTCGGTCATGACCTGGCGGATCTCGACCAGCAGCGACGCCTTCTCGTCGGTGGAGATCAGATAGACGAAATTCTGCTTCTGCTTCTCGATATAGGCCTGCAGATGCTTGAAGGCGGTCAGCACGATGACCACCAGCAGGGTGACCAGGAAGGCCAGAAGGTAGAAGCCGCTGCCGACGGCGATGCCGATGGCCGCCACCGTCCAGATGGTGGCGGCGGTGGTCAGGCCGTGGACGGCGAAGCGCGCCTGGATGATGGCGCCGGCGCCCAGGAAGCCGATGCCGCTGACGATCTGCGCCGTCAGCCGCGCCGGGTCGGCCACCGCGGCCAGGGCGGCGATCTTGAAGGAGATGACGGTGATCAGGGCGCTGCCGATGGCGATCAGGATGTTGGTGCGCAGCCCGGCCTCCTTGTGCGAGAGCTCACGCTCCAGGCCGATGATGCCGCCCAGCATGGCCGCCAGCAGGATCTTCAGGATGATGTCGATCTCCATCAGTTCACCTCAGCAGGAATGCGATCGCGAAGATCACGAGCAGAAAAAGGGTATACAAGGCGAAATACGGGTTCTTCAGCTGCTTTTCCGGCTCCTCGGCCGCGTCGCGGTCCTGGATGGACTTGAACATGAAGATGACCAGATAGAACACGATGAAGGGCAGGGCGTAGAGGAACGTGCCCAGGCCGGAGCGCATGGAGAACACGATGAACATGGCCAGGAAAACCAGGCCGTTGGCGGTCATGAAGGCGACCAGCCCGGCGCTGCTGGTGCGGCCCAGCGACAGCCGGTAGTTGCGGGCATCCTCGGGGGCGAGGAACTTCTTCTCGGCCACCCGCTTGCCGATCATCAGGAAATTGCCGAAGGCCCACCAGGCGGCCAGCAGGCTCAGCGGCGGGAAGGCGGCGGCCAGCACGTACCAGCCGACCAGGAAGCGGATGGGGTTGTTGGCCGACTCCAGCGTGGAATCGAGGTAAGGGACATCCTTGACGCGCAGCGGCGGCACGTTGTAGACGATGCCGGCCAGCAGCAGCGCCCCCAGGCTCCAGAGGAAGGCCGGGTGGAAGGCGTGGTAGGCGATGCCCAGGGCGGCGGCGGTCAGCAGCACCCAGACGCCGATGAGGACCGGGACGCTGATCTCCTTGGCCACCAGCGGGCGGTTCTTCTTCTGCGGATGGTGGGCGTCGAACGGGGCGTCGGTGATCTCGTTGACGATGTAATTGGCGGTGGAGATCATCCAGGTCAGGATGAATGCCAGCAGCAGCCTCAGTCCCAGCTCAAGGTTCAGCTGCGCCGGGAAGCGGGAGGGATACACCAGGAACACGGCCGCCGTGCCGGCGACGATGGCGGTGCTGCGCGGCCAGCGCTCCAGCCGCAGCGAGGCCAGGTACAGGCTACTTTTCCCTTTTCCGGGCATAAACCTCCCATGAATCGAACAACTGCAGCTTGCAGTGTAGCTTTTTCAGGGGGCGTTGTAAAGCCGTTCCCTTGAGGAACGGCAGCAGTCTCGTGATCAGGTAATAGGCCGAAAAATTCCAGGCGAAGCGCCTGCGCAGGACGATGTCGAAGCCATGGGCGTCCAGCAGCCGCTCCAGGGCGCGGCGGCCGAAGAAATTGACATGGGCCACGCGGTAGTGCCACCAGCGGCCGCCCATGAGCCGGGCGGCCAGGCTGCCGATGTCCGGAGTGGTGACCACCAGCACCCCGCCGGGCGCCAGCAGCGGCGCCAGCGTCGCCAGCAGGGCGTTGGGATCGGTCACATGCTCCAGCACGTCGAGGAGGGTGACGGCCTGGAACTCTGCGCCGGCGGGGAACTGCCCGGCGGTGCCGCGGAAGAGCTTCAGACCGAACAGCCGTTCGGCGTCATCCGCCAATGCCGACGAAGGCTCGATGCCCTGCACGCGGTAGCCGGCGGCGCGCGCCAGGTTCAGGAAGATGCCGCTGGCCGCCCCCACGTCGAGGAGGGTGCTTCCCGAAGGGACGAAACGGCCGAGCCGCTTCAGGACCACGGTGAAATTGCGGCCGCGCCCCTCCCCCTCCTGGCTGTACTCCTCGTCCTCCAGGGCGGCGTAGAAACGGGCGATGGCCTCGGGATCGGGTACCGGGTTGGCGAATACCAATCCGCACTCCCGGCAGGCGAAGAAGGTCCAGCGCGAGCCGTAATGGCTGTCGGTGATCTTGAAGTCGCCGGCGCTGACGGTGCGGGGCTCGACCGTCCCCTTCTTGAACAGGCGGATGCGCTCGCTCCGGCACAGGGGGCAGCGGTCGAGCGGGGTGAGCTTCATTCCTGTTTTTCTTTCCGGTCGGTATTCTCTTGTCCGACGTGTCCGACCGGTCTGACCGGTCGGACCTCTTCCGGAAAGAAATGCCTTTTCCAGAACTCGACCGCGGAAACGGCGCTTTCCGCCGCCTTCTTGCCGCGTATGCCGTGGCGCTCGCCCGGGTAGACCATGAGCTCCACCGTCTTGCCCAGGTCGAGCAGCGCATCCAGCAGCTGCAGCGAGTTCTGCATATGGACGTTGTCGTCCATGCTGCCGTGGGTCAGGCGCAGGCCGCCCCGGTAGGTGCCGGCATGCGAGAGCACGGAGCCCTGGCGGTAGCCTTCGGGGTTTTCCGCGGGCGTGTCCATGTACCTCTCGGTATAGACCGAATCGTACAGCGTCCAGTCGGTCACGGCGAACTCGGCGATGCCGCAGGCGAAGAGATCGGGTGCCGAGGCCAGCGCCAGCGCGGCGACGTAGCCGCCGTAGCTGCCGCCGCTGATGCCGATGCGGTCGCCGTCGACGAAGGGCTGCGTGCGCAGCCAGGCAACGGCGCTGCCGTAATCGGCCATCTCCCATTTGCCCAGGCAGCGGTGCATCCCCTCCATGGCTTTCTTGCCGAAGTGGCCCGCGCCGCGATGATCGACCGCCAGCACGATGATCCCCTGCTGCGCCAGGTAATGATCGTCGAGGCGGCGGGGGAAAGCGTCGAGGACGGAGCGGGCGCCCGGGCCGCCATAGATGCTCAGGACCACGGGGTATTGATTGCCGGCAGCGAATCCCGGGGGCAGGATCCAGGCGGCGGGAAGCTGCAGGCCGTCGGCTGCGGGGATGCGGAAGATCTCCGCCCGGCCCAGGGCGTAGCCGGCCAGAGCCGGCGTGGCGCTCTCGCCCAGGCTGCGCAGCACGCTGCCGTCGCCGCGGCACAGGCGCAGCCGCGGCGGCTGGCTCAGGGAGGACCAGCGGTCGAGAAAGAAGGAGCCGCGCGGAGAGACGGTCACGCGGTGATAGCCGGTGCCGGCGGTCAGGCGCTGCGGCGCGCCGCCGCTCCAGCTCACGCGATACAGGTCGCTGCGCGTGGATTCCTCCTTGTCGGCGCTGAAGAACACCAGGCCGCGCCGCTCGTCGACCGCCTCGATGCGCCCGACCGACCACTCGCCGCCGGTGACCGCCTTTTCTTCGCTGGCGGCGCTGACGCGGTAGAGGTGGCTCCAGCCGCCCTTGCTGCTGACGAGGATGAAGCCGCCGTCGCCCAGCGGAACAAAGCTCTCCTGGTCCAGGAAATCGATCCAGGCCTTTTGCTTTTCGCTGTAGGCGAGGCGCAGTTTCTTTGCCGCCAGGTCGTACTCATAGACCCGCAGCTCGTCCTGGCCGCGATTCAGCCACTGGACGTATGCCTTGTCCCCGCGCGGCGCCCAGGCCAGGAAGGTCAGGTAGTGGTCGCCGCCGTCCGCGAAGGAGACCCAGTCGATCCCCCGGCCGCCGGGGTCGGCGAAGCCCACCTTGACCGCCGGGTTGGGGAAACCCGGCTTGGGGTAGCGCTGCATCTCCAGCCGGCCGTAGGCGCCGGCAACGTCGAACAGGGGGAACTGCGGCACCCGGGACTGGTCGAAGCGCATGAAGGCGATCGTTCGGCTGTCGGGGCTCCATTCGAAAGCGCGATATCGGCTCGCCCTGCCGAGGATCTCCTCGTAATAGACCCAGGAGGCGTAGCCGTTCAGGATCTCGTCGCTGCCGTCGCCGGTCAGCTGGACCGGGGCGCCGCCGGCGCTGGCGCCGGCGAACAGGTTGCCTCCCGAAGTCCAGGCCACCCGGCTGCCGTCGGGGGAAAAGAGCGGATTCTGCTCGACGCCGGCCGTCTCGGTCAGGCGCAGCAGCTTTCCCGTCCGCTGGCGGAAAACGTAGAGGTCTCCAGCGTGAATGAACGCCAGATGGGCGTAATCGCCGCTGCGCCCGGCTGGGCGCAGCCAGTCCAGGCCCTCCGGGCCGGACCCCTTGAACGGGGCGGGATCGAAGAGGATGCGGGCGCGGCCGCTGCGGGCGTCGACCCGCAGCGCCTTGCCAAGGCGCACCTCGGCGTAGGCGGAGTCATCAAGCCAGGGGCCGGCCTCGGGCAGGGGCTGCAGGAGGGCCTCGCCCCGGTTGAGGAAAGCCTGGTCGATGGTCAGCTTCTTCATTTCCCCGGCCGGCAGGGCGACGCTGAAGGCCAGAAGCAGCAGGATCAACTTTTTCATGGGTCCTCCGTAAAGCACTGCTACGCCGCAGCCGCTAGAAAGGTTGCGGCCTTTCAGATGACGAAACCGGCGGGGATCTCCATGTCCTTGGGGACCACGGTGATGCCGTCGACGATGCTGTAGCGGTCGTGAGTGAAGTTCACCAGCCCCTTTTCGTTGAGCAGGCGTGCTCCGGCGCCGACGCGGACGTTCTTGTCCAGGATGGCGTTGCGGATGACGCAGTCGCGGCCGATGCCGACCTGGCCGCGCTGGCGGCGCTCGTCCTCGGCCTTCTCCTCCGGGCTTTCGTAGTAATCGGCCCCCATCATGACCACGCGCTCCAGGTAGGAGTTGGAGCGGAGGATCGAGCGCGTGCCGATGACGGTGTTGGCCAGCTTGCTGCCCTCGATGATGGAGCCGTCGGAGATCAGCGAATAATGGATGTCGCAGTTCTCGATCTTGGAGCCGGGCAGGAAGCGCTTGCGGGTGTAGATCGGCGTCTCTTCATTATAGAAATCGAAACGCGGGATGGGGTTGGCGAAATCAAGGTTGGCCTCGAAAAAGGCCTTGACGGTGCCGATGTCCTCCCAGTAGTCGTTGAAGACGTAGGCAAAGACCTGGCTGCCGGCGATGGCGTCGGGAATGACCTCGCGGCCGAAGTCTTCCTTGACGTTGTGCTCCAGCAGGTCGATCAGCACGTCCTTCTTGAAAATATAGATGCCCATGGAGGCGAGATGGCTCAGGCTCGGGTCCGGCAGCCCCAGGTAGGAGGCGGGAACGGCCAGCTCGTCCAGCAGTTCCTCGGTTTTCGGCTTTTCCACGAAGCGGATGATGCGCCGCCGCTCGTCGGCCTGCAGGATGCCGAATTCCCGCGCCTGCGCGCGCGCGACCGGCTTGACGGCGATGGTGATATCGGCCCGGTTCTCCTGGTGACAGTTCAGGAAATCGCGCAGGTTGATGCGGTAGAGCTGGTCGCCGGAAAGGATCACCACGGTGCCGACCTTCTGGTGCTTGATGTAATGGATGTTCTTGCGCACGGCGTCAGCCGTTCCCTGGTACCAGTTCGAATCCTCGATCGTCTGCTGGGCGGCGAGGATCTGCAGAAAGCCGTCGGAGAAGCCGTCGAAGCGGTAGGATTGGGCGATGTGGCGGTGCAGCGACGCCGTGTTGAACTGGGTCAGGACCATGATCTTCTTGATATTCCAGTGCAGGCAGTTGGAAATGGGGATGTCGATGAGGCGGAACTTGCCGCCGATGGGAACGGCCGGCTTGGCCCGGAACTTGGTCAAGGGATAGAGCCGGGTGCCCCTGCCGCCGCCGAGGATCACTGCCAGTACGTCTTTCATGCAGTGATGATAGGTTCTGGCAGGATCAATGTCAAGACTTTTACGAATGACAATGTCAGTATCATCGTCAGCATGAAATGAAAGGAATTGGTTTACGGCAGACGGTTTACGGTTTACGGTAAGAGACGATGTAATTAGGAAGACTTAAATTCCAAATTACAAATTCCAAATCCCAAACAAGCACCAAATTCCAAATTCCAATTTCCAAAACGAAAAACAAGGCAAGTGTCAGTGTCAGTGACAGTGTCAGCAGGAGGCCTTACGGGCTGAAGTGGTAGTGGTAGCAGGAGCAATACAAGGGCAAGTGACCATATCAGCAAAAACCTTGGAAAAAACTCTTTTTCTTTCGCTTCAACGCTTCAACGCTTCAACGATTTCTGTTCCATGTTTGGGATCTTCGTTTGGGTTATTGGAATTTGGAGCTTGGAATTTGTTTGGAATTTGGTGCTTGTGATTTGGAATTTATGTCCTATTTAATGACTATCTTCCACCTTGCGCCGTACGCCCTACGCCGAGCTCAGATCTCCTTCAATTTGCCATGGAGTTTTCTTCGTTTGGGTTATTGGAATTTGGAGCTTGGAATTTGTTTGGAATTTGGTGCTTGTGATTTGGAATTTAAGTCTTCGTATTGCCTCTTTTCTTTCCGTCGACCGTCCACCGTATACCGTACACCGATTTCATCTTTTCGAAATATCGTTCTTATATTTCCTGCAATTTGCCGCCATGCAACAGGTACTTCCTGTCCGTCAGCTCGGCCAGCTGGGGATTGTGCGTCGCCACAATGGCGCTGAGGCCGCGCTCGCGGATCAGGCGCCTGAGCACGGCGAAGACGCTCTCGCCGGTCTTCCAGTCGAGGCTGCCGGTCGGTTCGTCGGCGAGCAGCAGCCGCGGCCCGTTGAGCAGGCTGCGGGCAATGGCCGCGCGCTGCCTCTCCCCGCCCGACAGCTGGTAGGGCATGGCGTCGAGCTTGTCGCCGAGGCCGACCTCCGCCAGCAGCGCGGCGGCGGCGCCCAGGGCCCGGCGCTTCTGAAAGACGCCGACCAGCCCGGGTGCGGCGACGTTCTCCCTGACCGTCAGCTCGGGCATCAGGTAATGGAACTGGAAGACGAAGCCGATGTCGCGGTTGCGGTAGGCGGCCAGCCGTCTCCTGCCGAAGCCGGCGATGTCCTCCCCGTCAAAGCGGATGCAGCCGCCGTCGATCCCGTCCAGCGAACCGAGCACATGCAGCAGGGTGCTCTTGCCGGAGCCCGACGCCCCGGTGACGGAGACCACGCTCCCCTGCTCCAGCCTCAACGAGAGGTCCTGCAGGATGACCAGGCGCTCCCGGTTCGGCTGTATGAAGCTTTTTTCGATCTCCAGTGCCTCCAGGATCGGATCGTTCATGGCCCCCTCCCTTCAGCTCCGCCCCCCCGCCGGCGCGGGGCGGTGCGGCGGCAGGACCACGATGGCGGTTTTCAGGCGCGGCAACCAGTAATCGTTCAGCGTTTCCACGCGCACCCAGCCCTGGGCGCTGGGGGCATGGACAAAGCGGCCGTCGCCCAGGTAAATGGCGGAGTGCCAGGCCTTCTTCAGGCGGAAAACCAGGATGTCGCCCGCGGCGGCCCGCTGCAGGCGCACATCGCCCGGCAGCTTCGACTGCTCGCGGGCGCTGCGCGGCAGGCGGATGCCGAAGCAGTCGTAGACATAGTGCACCAGGCCGCTGCAGTCAAAACCGTCGATGTCGCTGCCGCCGTAAGCATAGGGCAGGCCGGCCAGGCTCACGGCCAGGGCGGCGACCTGGCGGCGCAACACGCTGCGAACCGGGGGCTTGGGGCGCACGGCGCAGGCCCAAAAAACAGCGAGCAGGACGGCCAGCGCCGGCAGCAGCCGGACGTACCTGGCTTCCCTGAAAACTCGGATGACGGTCATCATGGCTTTTCCTCGAAGGGACGGGGGCAATGCGAAAGGGGGGACTCGAACCCCCAGGCCTCGCGGCATCAGATCCTAAGTCTGACGTGTCTACCAATTCCACCACTTTCGCGGCCGCCGGGGCGAAAATATCACCAATGACCCGGGTTGTCAAATCGGCCGCCCGCCCTCCTCCCCGACGGCGCGGCGACCGGGCGGCCCGATTGACATTGCGTGAACGATTTGTTAAGGTTGGGTCATCTAATCTATTCGGGAGGTTGCGATGTCAAGCAAATCTTTCAAGCCGTCCCAGACTTTCCTGGCGGTATTCCTGGTCAGCGGTTTGCTCGGCATGTTCTGGCAGTCCGGCTGCCGCATGCAGAGCCAGGAGATCCGCAAGGAGACCGGCAGGCTGGAGAAGATCAAGGCCGCAGGCAAGATCATCGTCGGCACCAGCGCCGATTACCCGCCCTACGAGTTCTACCTGCTCCCCGAGCTGGACAGCGAGATGGTCGGCATCGACATCGACATCGCCGAAGCCATCGCCGCCAACCTGAACGTCAAGCTGGAGATCAAGGACATCGTGTTCAGCAAGCTCTTCGATGAGCTGGCCGCCGGCAACATCGACATCGCCCTGGCCGGATTGACCCCGACCGAGAGCCGCAAGCACATCGTCGATTTCTCCATCCCCTATTACCAGGCGATACAGAACATGCTGATCCGCGCCGAGGACAGAAACCGGATCAAGACGCTGGAGGACCTGCGCGGCAAGATCGTGGGGACCCAGAAGGGATCCATCCAGGAGGACCTGGCCCGCAACCTGATCACCGGCGCCGTCTTCTTTTTGCACGAGGAGATCGACGGGCTGGTCGCCGCCCTGCTGCAGAAGAAAGTGGACGCCGTCATCCTGGAAAAACCCGTGGCCGACACCTTCGTCCTCAAGGACAATTCCCTGCTGAACCTGGAATGCAGTACCGACAGCCAGCCTCTCGGCTCGGCCGCCGCGGTGCGCAAGGGCGACGCCGTTCTGCTGGAGCGCATCAACCAGGTCCTGCAGAAAC
Source organism: Candidatus Aminicenantes bacterium UBA2190 (assembly GCA_002335385.1). GTDB lineage: Bacteria > Acidobacteriota > Aminicenantia > UBA2199 > UBA2199 > UBA2199. Next base: position 10,161 of record DCVK01000066.1, on the reverse strand, counting down.
TGATCGAGGAGAACAAGATCACCGAATCGATCGAGGCGGCCAAGCTCCTGGCCAACAAGGTCTGACCCGGAACGGCCGGAGCGGCGGCGCGACCGGCCCGGCCCATTCCCCAAGAGGTACCGCGACCCATGATCCGCCTGCAGAACATCCAACTGGCCTATAACGACAAGCCCATCTTTTCCGGGATCACCTGGCTGGTCAACGACCGCAGCCGCATCGGCCTGGTCGGCGACAACGGCGCCGGCAAGACCACCCTGTTCCGGGCGATCCAGGGCGATGTGGCGCTCGACGACGGCGCCATCGAGACCTCCAGGAGCCAGCGCATCGGCTATCTTCCCCAGGACCTGGTCGAGCTGGAGCCGCTGCCCGTCATGGACTACCTCAAGAAGCAGACGGGGCATGAGGAGATGGAGACCGCCATCCGCACCAGCCATGAGCGGGTCGCGTCCGGCGACCATCGCCAGGACGGCTTCGCCGCCCTGCTGCACAAGTTCGACTCCGTCTCCGAGGCCTTCCTGCTGCGCGACGGCTACGGTTTCGAAGCCCGGGCCCGGCGCATCCTCAAGGGGCTGGGCTTTGCCGAGGGCGACGACGCCAGGAACTGCCGCGAATTTTCCGGCGGCTGGAAGATGCGCATCTTCCTGGCCGTCATCCTCCTCTCCGAGCCCGACATCATGCTGCTGGACGAGCCGACCAACCACCTCGACACCGAGAGCATGGAATGGCTGGAGGGTTTTCTGCGCGGCTACGCCGGCACCCTGCTGGCCATCTCCCACGACCACATGTTCCTGGACAAGATGGTCGGCCAGATCGCCGAGCTCGCCCGCGGCCGGCTCACGGTCTTCAAGGGCGATTACTCCCACTACCTGAAGGAGAAGGAGCGCCAGGCGGCGGCGCTGGAGAAGAAACGCGAGCTGCAGAAGGCCGAGATCAAGCGCATCCAGGCCTACATCGACCGCTTCCGCGCCAAGGCCAGCAAGGCCTCCGAGGTCCAGAGCCGCATCAAGCAACTGGAAAAATTCGAGCTGCTGCCCGATCACCAGAAGGCGAAGCAGGTGCATTTCCGCTTCCCCGAGGGTCGGCGCAGCGGCAGGGAGGTCCTGGCGGTCAGGGAGCTGGCGAAAGCGTACGGCGGCCGGGAAGTGTTCTCCGGCGTGAACTTCACCGTGCAGCGCGGCGAGAAGATCGCGCTGCTGGGCGTCAACGGCGCCGGCAAGACGACCCTGGCCCGCATCCTGGCCGGCGTGGAGCCCCCCAGCCGCGGCTCGCTGGAGTGGGGCTACCAGGTGCAGGCCGCTTTTTTTTCACAGGAAAGCCAGCAGAACGTCGACTACGGCCTGACCGTCTGGCAGGAAGCCAGGGAGGTCGACGGCAAGGCCAGCGACCTGGAGGTGCGCAACCTGCTGGGGGCATTCCTTTTCTCGGGGGACGACATCCACAAGGCGGTGGCCGTCCTCTCGGGCGGCGAGAAGAGCCGCCTGGCCCTGGTCAAGATCCTGCTGGGCGACAGCAACTGCCTGATCCTGGACGAGCCGACGAACCACCTCGACCTCAAGACCAAGGAGATATTCCAGAACGCGCTGCTGCACTACTCGGGCACCATCATCCTGGTATCCCACGACCGCCATTTCCTTGACGACCTGGTGGGGCGCGTCCTCGAGCTGCGCGACGGCCGGCTCAACGAGTACATTGGAAACTATTCCCATTTCATCGCCAAGCGCGAGGCTGAGCTCGCGGCCGATGAAAACGCGATTCTCCCCTCCCCCTGTTCGGACCCGACCGCCGCCCCGCCCAGGAAGGGGCGGACGCGCGAGGAACGGCGGTTCGAGGCCGATGAGCGCAACCGCCAGAGCCGTGCCCGTCGCGAACTAACCGGCAAGATCGAGGCGCTGGAGGAGGAGATCGCTGCCCTGGAGGCGGTCAAGGCTCGAAACCAGGGACTGCTGTGCGATCCGGAGGTGCTTCGTGATTCGCCGCGGGTCCAGGAACTGATGAAAGAGCTCGGCGACGTGGAACGGCGCCTGAAGGGAATACTGCCCCTCTGGGAAGATGCAATGAAGAGGTTGGAAGAAGTCGAAATGCAGGACAAGTGTCAGTGACAGTGTCAGTGTCAGCAGGAGGCCTTACGGGCCAAAGTGGTAGTGATAGTGGTAGTGGTAGCCGGAGCAATACAAGGGTCAGTGACCGTGTCAGTGTCAGCAAGAGATGAAAGCAATCGGTTTACGGTGGACGGTTTAGGGTTGACGGTCAGAAAATATCAATACGAAGACCAAAATTCCAAATACCAGGCACCAAATTCCAAATAAATTCCAAATTCCAAATTCGAATCCCCTGGCGGGGACTTTGACCAAAACGAAGATCCAGAATTCAAGAGCAAAAATTGTTGAAGCGTTGAGGCGTAGAAATGTTGAAGCGTTGAAGCGAAAGAAAAAGAGCTTTTCCCAAGGCTCTTGCTGACACTGTCACTGACACTGACACTTGCCTTGGTTTTCGTTTTGGAAATTGGAATTTGTTTGTTATTTGGTGCTTGGGATTTGGGAATTAAGTCCTATTAAGCCACAAAGTCAGGCGTCCCCATAATTAATAGGCGCTGACGAATTTGGTGGAGACCCTATTCGTATTCAGGGTGGATTTCAAAAACGCTGTAATTGGGCCAAAGACAGGTGGCCCATATCGTATTGTTTTCATCCACTTTTATGTCGGAAAAATTGATACCGGGGGGAAAGGACGGATCGATACTGGGGATATTGAACCACTCATCGCCATTGAACATGATCAGGGTATTCCCATAATAACAGTCTCCCGTCATGGATGCCCAGATATTGGAATGGCGGTCACTGGTCATACAGATAACACAGTCTGAACAAAATCCGCTCGTCGATGGCGGATATTCTTTCCACTCGTTACCATCGAATTTTGCCAGGGTTCCTCCCTTATTGCTTGATAATGATGCTGAACTGGATGCCCAAACATTCCCTTTGAAATCGGAACATATATCATCCAATGGGAATTTTGGGAGTCCCGGTGCATAGAAGTCCTTGTACTCGCTCCATTTTCCGTCTTTCAACCTGAGAATTCCATCCAATGCCGTTGCCACCCAAATGCTCTCGTCGGGGGCGGCGTATACGCTTTGGATCAGGTTTGTCGGAAGGAGGGAATTCGCAGGAGTGTAGAGTTTCCACTCATTCCCGTTGTAGCTCATCAACCCACCAACCCTATGGACACTGCTGGAAAACCAAACGGTGTTTTTTTTGTCCACAGTCATTGTGCGCACGTGGTTGTAAAGGAGCGCGGAATTGGAGGTGTCAAAGATGGTAAAATTCGTACCGTCGAATTTTACCAAACCTCCTTCTGATGCACCTATCCACAGGATCCCATCAGGCGCACAAGCGATAGATCTAATGCAATTATCGGGCAATTTCGAGTTTGTGGCATTGTAATTGATCCAATTCCCGTCCGCAGAAAGCATGGCCAGCCCATCATACATCGTCCCGAACCATTTGTTCCCGCTGTCATCGATGGTCAGAACATGAAACGCCGTTTTTTGAAGCCCGGTGTCAGCGGTTGAGTACGCTCTCCAGCTGATCCCCTTCAGTTTCAGTTTTTTATGATCCGGCTTCTGAATCAGGCAGGCAGATGGGAATGCAACCAGTAAAAAAAGAATGACTATTTTGGATTTCATATCTAATCTCTTGATCCTACATTCATTTTTTCGAAAATCTCAGAGATTACAGTTTAACGATCTAAACCGGGATTTCCCATATGACTCTAGGGATGCCATTCGATTCCTCCTTTTTTGATTGGATTCTCTCATCTTGATTGATATTTTACAAGAACCCTGATATTTCGGCGTCGTTGGTGTCTTCATAACCCGCCAACCGACCAAATACAGCTGGCGCAGCAAGGCGGTCATCGTATGCCGTATATTGGCGCCAGCTGTCCCTCTGGGAGAATGCGATGCAGAGGCTAGAAGAGATCGAGACGAATTGATATTGGGGCGAATGATTATTCGCTACAAAACAAAGATGAAAAACAATGTTGAATACGCAGAGACGAATAAACATACGCCCAATAATCATCATCTTTTCCTGATCTTTTCGAACGATCGGGGCGTATGTTGATGCCCTCCCTAAATAATGCCCTTCCGCCTCATTCTTGAAATTTCCCTTGTACTATTGGTAGAATCATATCGGAGGCATCATGAAGAAATCTCTCTCCATCCTGTTACTTTCATTCTTTTTTTTCCCATCGCCCGTCTGCGGCGATACCGTCGGGGAACTGATCCAAAAAGGCGATGAGTTCTATGCCCGGCGCGGAGAAGCCGGCATGGCCGCCGACGCCCTGGCCAAGTACCGGGAAGCCCTCCAGCTGGCCCCCGGCAGCTTCGAGGCCATGGTGAAGAACCTGCAGGCCATGTACTTCATCGGCGACCATGCCAACGGCAGGGACGAGAAGCAGAAGGTGTTCAAGGAGGCCATGGACCTCAGCCGCAGGGCGATCGCGCTGCGTCCCGACCGCGTCGAGGGCCATTACTGGCTGGGCGTGCACACCGGCAGCTACGGGGAGGCCCGGGGCGTGCTCAAGTCCCTCTTCCTGAAGAACGACATCATCCGCGCCATGGAGCGCTCGATCGCCATCGACGGCTCCTACGAGAACGCCGGAGCTTATTGCGTCCTGGGGCGCCTTTATTTCAAGGTGCCGGGCATTTTCGGCGGCAGCAAGAAGAAGTCGCGGCAGTACCTCGAGAATTGCCGCGAGATCGCCCCAAAAAGCTCGGTCTGCCTCCTTTTCCTTGCCGAGACCTACTGGTCGCTGGGGGAAAAGAGCCTGGCCGTCAGGACGCTGGAGGAGCTCCAGGCCATGGAGCCCGACCCTCTCTGGCTGCCGGAGACCGAAAAGGACCGGCAGGCCGGCGCCCTGCTGCTGCAAAAGTACAAAAAATAGGGATCCCCCTTGAAATCGCCGGCTTTTTGAGGTAAATTTAAAAATGGCAAACAAATTCGTACTCGCGATAAACCCCGGTTCCACCTCGACCAAGATCGCCATTTTCAACGGTGACGAGAAGATCCTCGGTCAGAACATCTCCCATGAGGCCGATGAGCTGGCCCCCTTTCCGCGCATCATCGACCAGCATCATTTCCGCCACAAGGTCATCCTCCGCTTTTTGCAGGAGCACGCCTTCGATGTCCGGCAGCTGGCCGCCGTCGTCGGCCGCGGCGGGCTGCTGGGCCCGATGGCCTCGGGAACCTACCGCGTCAGCGAGGAGATGACCGAATACCTGAAGCAGACGAAGACCGAGCACGCATCCAATCTGGGGGCGCTCCTGGCCAGCGACATCGCCGGCGACATCGGGGTCGAGGCCTACATCGTCGACCCGGTGACCGTCGACGAGATGTCCGACCTGGCCCGCATCACCGGCCGGCCCGAGATCCCGCGCATCAGCATTTTCCACGCCCTGAACCAGAAAGCGGCCGCCCGCCAGGCCGTCCCGGCAGCTCGGCAAGCCCTACGATCAATGCCGCCTGATCGTCGCCCACCTGGGCGGCGGCATCTCGGTGGGGGCGCACATCGACGGCAATGTCGTCGACGTCAACAACGCCCTCAACGGCGACGGCCCCTTCGCTCCCGAACGCGCCGGCTCGCTGCCCAGCTGGAGCCTGGTCGAGCTGGCCCTGTCGGGGAAATACGATCCGCCCGCCCTGAAGAAGATGATCACCGGCCAGGGCGGCATCGTCGCCCACCTGCAGGTCAACGACATGCGCAAGGTGGAGGACATGGTCAAGGCCGGAGACGCCAAGGCCACCCTGGTCTTCGAGGCCATGGCCTATAACGTGGCCAAGGAGATCGGCGCGCTGGCCGCCGTCCTGGAAGGCAGGATCGACGCCATCGTCCTGACCGGCGGCATTGCCTACGACAAGTATTTCGTCGAGCTCATCCGCCGTCGCGTCGAGTTCGCGGGGCGGCTGATCGTCCTGCCCGGCGAGGACGAGATGACAGCCCTGGCCCAGGGGGCGTTGCGCGTTCTGCTCGGGGAAGAGAAGCCGAAGGAATGGAAACATGCAGGAGGAAACGCATGAAGCCGATGAAGAAGCTGAGCGAGATCGAGACCCTGGTCAAGTCCAAGAAGAACTTCAGCATGGCCGTGGCCTACGGCCAGGACGAGGATACCATCCTGGCGGTCCGGCGCGCCGTCGAGGAGAAGATCGTCGACGCCATCATGGTCGGCGACGAGAAGGCTATACGCGATCTCTGCGCCAAGCTGAAGGTCGACCCCGGCCTGTTCCAGATCGTCAACGAGCCCGACGAGAAGAAGAGCGGCGACACGGCCGTGCGCCTGATCATGGACGGCAAGGCCCAGATCCTGATGAAGGGGCTGATCTCCACCCCCTATTACCTGAAGCCCATCCTGAACAAGGACTACAACCTGGTCCCCAAGAACGGCGTCCTGTCGCACACGACCATCCTGGAAGTGTCGACCTACGACAAGCTGCTGCTGGTCTCCGACGTGGCCATGATCCCCTATCCCGACCTGAACCAGAAAGTGCAGATGATCAATTACAACGTCAAGATCGCCGCCAAGCTGGGCATCGAGAACCCCAAGGTGGCCATCCTGGCGGCCAACGAGAAGGTCTCGGACAAGATGCCCTGCACCATGGAGGCGGCGGTGATCTCCAAGATGGCCGAGCGCAAGCAGATCAAGGGGGCGATCATCGACGGCCCGCTGGCTCTGGACGTGGCCATCTCCAGGCACGCCCTCGAAGTGAAGGGGCTGAAGTCGCCGGTCGAGGGCTACGCCGACATCCTGATCATGCCCAACATCGAGGCGGGGAACATCTTCTACAAGGCGACGACCCTGCTGGCCAAGGGCATGCTGGCCGCCGTGGTCACCGGCGCATCCTTCCCGGCGATTCTGACTTCCAGGGCCGACGACGACGATTCCAAGTACTATTCAATAGTTCTTGCTGCAGCGTTAGTATGAAATGGACTACGTGACGCGTAACGCGTAACGCGTGACGCGTGACACGGGAATACATGAAATCGATTTTCGCTACACGATAGGCGAACAGAGGCAATAAGAAGACTTAAATTCCAAATCACAAGCACCAAATCCCAAATAAATTCCAAATTCCAATGACCCAATTTCCCAAACGAAGAGAAAATGCTATTTCAAGGAGCTTTCGTTTTGGTAATTGGAATTTGGAGCTTGGAATTTGTTTGTTATTTGGAATTTAAGTCCTATTAATACCTTATTCTTCCAATTTTTTAATTTTTCGCATAACGCATAACGCATAACGAAAGTCTTTTTTTCTACTCGTTACGCGTCACGCGTCACGCGTCACGAAGAACTTGTTCTCCTATTCTTCGGTTCCGGGAATGATGCTCTTCTCGGTATAGCCGGCGGGGATCTCGAAGAACGATGCCGGCAGGTTCTTGCTGCCCAGCGAGAGCACTTCCAGCACCTGGCGGCTCTTCTCCTTTTCCTTGCCTTTTTTGCCGATCGAGGTGCTGACGGTGATCATCTTCAGCGGGAAGCCCAGCCCGGCCTCGGCCTTCATCTGCTGCTCGACCAGGGCGTCGAGGTCCTCCATGCCGGTCTTGAAGTCGCGGAAGCGGAACGATTCGGCCATCTCTTCCATGCCCTTGAACTTGGGGGTCGACCAGGTCTCCTTCTCGATCCGCTCGTGGCTCTTGCTCTTGATGATGGCGATCTTCACTTCCATGTCGTATTCCATGAGCATCTTGCTGTGCAGGCAGGGATAGCCCAGGATCGTCTCCGTTCCCAGCTTTTCCACGTTGATGACGGGATTGCTGATCTTGATCTTGACCAGCTTGCCCACCACGCCGGCCATCTGCATCATGGCGTTGATCGGCAGGCGCGCGTAGGTCTTCTCCTCCGGGTTCACCATGTAGAGGGAATCGTCGGCGGCCTTGAACAGCCAGTACGAGTCTTTCCTGAACATCTCGTTCTCGTAGGCCACGCTCTCGAATACGATCTTGACGTTGCCGTCCTGGGCGAAGACCTGCTGGACGACCGTATTGCTCTGCCCCTTGGCCTCGGCCTGGGTCACGGTGCGCGTGCGCCACTCGACGCCGGCAAAGGAGCTGGCGGCGAAGAGCAAGATAAACATGGCGATAAAAATCGTTTTTTTCATGGGTGTTTCCTCCTAAGGGTCCAGTGACATTATACCTCATAACTTATGAAAATGAAATTCATGACACGTGACGCGTACCGCATGACGAGAGAATAGATGAAATCGGTTTACGGTTTACGGTGGACGGTAGACGGTCGAAGGGAAGATGAAGAAGTAATAGTAAGAATAAAATACCAAGCACCAAATACCAAATTCCAAATAAACTCCAAGCTCCAAATTCCAATTACCAAAACGAAAGCTCCTTGAAATGACATTTTCTTTGTTTGGGTCATTTGGTCAAAGTCCCCGCTAAGGGGATTGGAATTTGGAATTTGTTTGGTATTTGGAATTTGTGATTTGGAATTTAAGTCTTCCGATTCCTTCTTTTCTGCCGTCAACCCAAAACCGTCTACCGTCAACCGAGCTCAGTATTCTATGAAATGACCACCGTCTTGATATTGACGAATTCCTTGATCCCGTAACTCGACAGCTCACGGCCGAAGCCCGACATCTTCACGCCGCCGAAGGGCAGGCGCGGGTCGGACTTGACCATGCCGTTGATGAAGACCGAGCCGGCCTCGATGCGCGCAGCCAGCGCCTCCGCCCTGGCCCGGTCCGCGGTCCAGATGGAGGCGCCGAGCCCGAAGGCGGTGTCATTGGCGATGCGCAGGGCGTCCTTCTCGTCGGCGGCGCGGATCAGGGCGGCCACGGGACCGAACAACTCTTCGTCGTAGGCCGGCATGCCGGGCTGGACGCCCTCCAGGACCGTGGGCTGGAAATAGTACCCGGCGCCTTTCAGGCGCTTGCCCCCGGTCAGGACCGCGGCGCCGCGGCGGACCGACTCCTTGACCTGGCGCTCGAGCTCCTCGACGAGATCGCCGCGCGCCAGCGGTCCCAGGTCGTTGCTCTCGTCAAGGGGGTTGCCGGTCCTCAGCCCGGCGACGGCGGCGGTGAACTCCCTGCGAAAGCGGCTGTAGATGCCCCGGACGACGATGAAGCGCTTGGCGGCGATGCAGCTCTGGCCGTTGTTGATCATGCGCGAGCTCACGGCCGCCGCCACGCAGGGCGAAAGAGGCGCGTCGGCCAGCACGACGAACGGGTCGCTGCCCCCCAGCTCCAGGACGGTTTTTTTCAGGTACCGGCCCGCCGCCGCCGCGACGGCGCGGCCGGCGGCGTCGCTGCCGGTCAGGGTGACGGCGCGCACCAGCGGCTGGGCCAGCAGCGCCTCGACCTGCGCCGGCCCGATGCGCAGGGCGGTGAAGACGTTTTCGGGAAAGGAGGCGCGGCGGAATATCTCCTCGATGCGCGCGGCGCAGCGGCTGACGCCGGAGGCATGCTTCAGCAGGCAGGTGTTGCCGGCCAGCAGCGCCGGCGCCGCGAAGCGGAAGACCTGCCAGAAGGGAAAATTCCATGGCATGACGGCCAGGATCACCCCCAGCGGGTCGAAGCGCACATAGCTGTCGGCGGCGTCGGAAGCGATGCGCTCCGGCTGGAGCATGGCCGCTCCGTTTTTCGCGTAGTACTCGCAGACCAGGGCGCACTTCTCGACCTCGGCGATCGCCTGCAGGACGGGCTTGCCCATTTCCTCGCTCATCATGCGCGCCAGGGCGGTCTTTTCGCCGCGCAGGACGGCCGCCGCCTTCCTGAGCAGGGCGGAGCGCCGCTCGAGGCCGAGGGCGCTCCAGGACGTGAACGCCTGGTGGGCCTTCTCCACGGCTGCCGCCGCCTCCTTTGGCGATTGCTCGGCGAAGCTCTCGAGCAGCTCGCCGGTTGCAGGATTGATCGATCGCAGTGCCATGCTCATCCTCCCTGGGTGTCAGTAATATCCATTGTAAAGAAAGCAATATCAAATGGCAATGAAATAGAACCAGGATGACATCGGTTCACGGTGGACGGTTTACGGGAAGAAAAAAAAGCAATACGAGGACTTAAATTCCAAATCACAAATTCCAAATAACAAACAAGCACCAAATTCCAAATTCCAATTTCCAAAACGAAAGCTCCTTGCGAGATATTGTCAAATGTTGTG
>DCVK01000064.1 GCA_002335385.1 Candidatus Aminicenantes bacterium UBA2190 | reverse complement strand
TCCTCGGAGGCGCGGATGATGGTGGGCAGGATCAGCAGCGCCAGGGTGGCCGAGCCGGCCAGCACGCTCTTGGAGCCGGACAAGTGCAGCGTGTTGATGAAGAAAGCCAGACCGAACAGGCCGAAGACGATGCTGGGCACCCCGGCCAGGGTGCTGATGCACACGCGCAGCAGGCTGACCAGCCGTCCGCCGGCAGCGAATTCGCTGAGGTAGATGGCGGCGATGATGCCGAAGGGGATGGCCAGCAGCATGGCTCCCATTGTCAGGTAGATCGTTCCGAGAACTTCGGGCCAGATGCCGCCGAAAAAATGGGAGTCCAGCGATTTGTCGGTGAGGAAGCGCCAGTAAAAGGTGAGGCGCGGCTGCAGCATCCTGCCCAGATTTTTCTCCAGATAGGGGAAAAGCGGTTCCAGCTCGGTCCCGGCGAAGAACTGGCGGCGGGAGACCAGCATCTTTTTGCCCATGCTGTTCGGATCGGAATGATCCCATTGCTCGCTGAATAGGATCCGGCCGAGCTTGACCATAGCCCGGTCCCAGCGTGTCTGGCCGTACTGCTGGCGCAGCATCACCGCGTCCAGCTCGCCGGGCAACGGCCCCAGCAGCTCGCGCAGCAGTCCCGTGACCTCCTTCAGCTGCGTCCGCAGCTCCCGGCGCCTGTTCGCATCCAAGCCGTCCAGCTCTTCCTCGAATGCGGCCAGCATCGCGAAGACCGGACGACGCGCCTCGGTGACCACTCGCGACTCGGCGGCGACCGTTTGCGCGTTGCCGCGGTTGAATTGCTCCAGGGAGAGGCGCCGGAACTCGCTGGTGCCGCGGAAGATGAAGGCGCCCAGGCCGCGGGAGAAAATGGGGGCCAGCAGCAAAAGCAGCGCCAGCGCCATCAGGATGACGGCCATGATGCTGACGCCGGTCAGCGAGCGGTCGAAGAGCTTGCGTGCCTGCAGGTCCATGTTATTTCAACCCACCCAGCCGCCGCTGCTGGCGGCGCAGGATCCACTCGCTGGCCAGGTTGGCGGCGAACGAGATCAGCAGCAGGCACAGGGCCAGGGCGAACAGCACGTGGTAGCGGGAGGAGCCGAGCACCTGGTCGGCCTCGCCCATGTCGCCGGCAATGGTGGCGGTCAGGGTACGCACCGGGCTCAGGAAGTTGAACCAGGGGCTGGGGATCTGGGCGGCGTTGCCCGATGCCATCCAGACCACCATGGTCTCGCCGATGGCGCGCATCACGCCCAGGATGACGGCGGCGATGATGCCGCTGCCGGCGGCGGGGATGACCACCTTAAAGAGCGTCTCGGCCCGGGTGGCGCCCAGAGCATAGCTGCCCTCGCGCAGCTCGCGGCCGGCCGCCTGCAGCGAGTCCTCGGCGACGCTGACGATGGTCGGCAGGGCCATGATGCCCAGGATGATCGAGACGTTCAGGGCATTGGTGCCGCTGCTGATCGTCACCTTGTTCAGTGCGGCCGACAGCGCCAGCAGGCCGCGGACCAGGACGGCGGCCAGCGTGGCGGCGACGATCAGGCGCGCCGCTTTGGCCACGTCTGCGCGGACTGGGCGCGTCGCGATCTCGGAGATCACAGAGATCAGGAGCAGCCCCAACGGCAGGGCGATGAGCCAGGCGGCCAGTGATAGCAGCGAGCCGCCGTGGTTCTGCAGCAGGGGCGCGAAGATCACCAGGGAGAAAAAACCGTAGGCCACCGAGGGCAGGGCGGCGAGTATTTCAATGACAGGCTTGACCATTTGCCGCACCCGGTATGGCAGGATATCGCTCAGGGCAATGGCGGCGGCGATGCCCAGGGGCACGGCGACGGCGATGGCGCCGAGGGTGACCAGGCCGCTGCCCACAAAAATGGCCAGGGCGCCGAACTCGGGCGGGTTGCCGCTGGGGAACCAGGAAGTGCTGGTGAAGAGCTCCTTCAGGCCGCGCAGCTTGAAAAAGGGAATGGCGTCGCGGGCGATATACAGGATGATCAGCAGCACGGCCACCAGCGACAAGGCGGTGGCCAGCAGCAGGAATCCCTGGGAAAAAAAGGCGGCCAGCCGCCGCAGGCGGCTGGCCGCGTCGCTCATTACAAGGTTGCGTTCGTTCGCTTTCACGTTCTGCCGCGGGGCATCAATAGCTGGTGACCGGGATGAAGCCGATCTCCTCGATCATGGTCTGACCCTTCTTGGACAGGTAGAGGTTCACGTAGCGGTAGAGGTGCGAGCCCATCCTGGGATAGTCGTTGGTGACCATGTAGAGAGGGCGGGCGATGGGATAGCTGCCGTTCTTCACCGTCTCTGCGGAAGGGACGACATTGTCGATGGGCAGGGCCTTGACGGTGTTGTCGAGAAACCCGATGCCGACATAGCCGAGGGCGGAAGGCGTGCTCTGCACGCGCTGGCGGATGGCGCCGTTGGAGCCGACATATTCGCAGTTCTTGGCGATCTTCTCGCCCTGCATCACCTTGCCCTCGAAGGTCTCATAGGTACCGCTGTTGGTGTCGCGCGAGATGATGACGATGGGGGCGTTGGGTCCGCCGAGTTGGTTCCAATTTTTGATCTTGCCAAGGTAGATGTCCTTGACCTGGGCCATGGACAGCTTGGCGATGGGATTGCCGGGATGGACGATCATGGCGATGCCGTCCAGGGCCACGACGTGAACCACGGGCAGGATCTCGGAGTGGACCGCCGCCTCGTACTCGTTCAGCTTCAGCAGCCGCGACATGCTGGCCACCTGGCATGACTTGTTGACCAGGCTCTTGGCGCCGTTGCCGGAGCCGGATTCGGACACGGTGATGTTGACGCCCGGGTTCTGCTTCATGTAGAACTCGGCGAAGGCCTTGGCGATGGGACCCACGGTGGTGGAGCCGTCGACCACGATCTTGTTGGCGTCGGCGGCGAAGCCGAGGCTGCCGGCCATCAGGACCAGAGTAAAAATGGTGGATAAAATTTTCATGTTTTTCTCCTTATTTTTCTATTTTAGAACTGATAATACCAGGTGAGGTTGAAATAGGTGTCGCTGGCCGGCTTGACCCCGTTGTTTTCCTTGTAGGACACCATCTTGATATTGGGCATGATCTGGAACTTGGGGTGGATGTTCCAGGCCAGGCCGAGAATGGCCAGGTTGGTCTTGTAGCCTTTCTCGATGAGCAGGTAATCGCCCTGGCCATGGAGCTGAGGGTCCATGCTCATGTCGTAGCGCGCCACGGCCTCGAACTTCTTGCCGAGCTTGGCCACGGCGAAAGCGGAAAGAACGGCCATGCTGGCATCGTCCTCGCCGTCTTCCTTGACCGTCTCCTGGCCGACATTCAAGCCCAGCCTGCCCCAGTCGCCCTTGTAGCCGGCAAAGGCCTGGTAGAGATAGGATTTCTTGGTGGCCGAAACGGTGCTGATGTCGCCGTTCACTTCGAGCATCAGCTCCGGGGTGACGTTGACGAACAGGCGGGCGCCGACCTGCTTGTATTTGTCGGTCTCGTTCTTGTTGCCCGAGTAGTTGCCGTACTGCACGCTGTAGTTGAACTTCTTGTTGCTATCCAAGGCGCCGCTGAAGTCGATGGCGAAATCGCGCGAGGAGCGGTTCTTGTACAGGTCGAACATGGTCTTTTCGAGGTGGCGGTAGCCGTAGAACTTTTCGATGTTGCCGTAGGCCAGGCTGTCCTGGATGCCGACGGTGAGCTTGTGCAGGGGGGCATACTGGTAGGAGATGGTTGCGTCCTTCAGATAAGGGACGATGTTGGCCGCCGAGGTGGAGAAATTGCCGGGGCTGTTGAACTCCAGGCGGGCGCGCGCCTTGAACTTGTCGGAGATGTCGCTCTCATAGGTCAGGTAGACGCGGCGCAGCCAAAAGCCGTTCTGGTCTTCCACGGTCTCCTTGTGATGGGCGAGGACGAAGTAGTAGTCGCCGAAAGCGTAGGCCGAGATGGCGGCCGGCAACTTCACGGCGCTCAGGACGAACAGGGCCAGCAGGATGAACAGAATCGAACGTTTCATTTTTTTCCTCCGAAAAAATTTGCGTTTCCGCCCGGAGTATCGCCCCGGGCGATTAAGATGAAATAAAATCATGGTTAATTTTCGGTTAAGAAATTTTTTATATTAACACTGAATTCATATTGTTTTAAAATGGAATTAACCATTCCCGACTATCCTGTCCTCAAGGAGTGTATATGGAAAAGACAAAGGTCTTGTTCATTTGTGTCCACAACTCGGCCCGCAGCCAGATGGCCGAAGCGTTTTTAAACGAATTCGGCTCCGACCGCTTCGCCGCCGAGAGCGCCGGATTGGAGCCCGGAGACCTCAACCCACTGGTCGTCAAAGCCATAGGCGAGATCGGCATTGATATTTCCGCCAAAACGACCCGCAGCGCCTTCGACCTGCTGCGCCGGGGGGAATGGTTCGGCTGGGTGATCACCGTCTGCGACGAGAGCCAGGCGGAAGGGTGCCCGATCTTTCCCGGCGCCGGCCGTCGCGACCACTGGAGCTTCCCCGACCCCGCCGCCTTCACAGGGGACGACGAGGAAAAAATGCGTCAGGTGCGCGCCCTGCGCGACCGCATTTCCGCCAAAGTGCGGGAGTGGGCCGCCGAACACTAGCCCGGCAGCATTCTTCCGCCCCGGCCGCCGCTTCAGGCCGGATATTGACTTGCAATTTCCCCGCAAACGTCCTATAATACGGTCAGGGTGATTGTTATCGAGATCAGGATACGGTTTTATCATAGAAAACCGCGTATGCGCGGCGGTTCTTTTCCCTCGAGAGGATCGGCGTCGAGGAGGTCCCATGATATTGTTCAGAATGCCTAGATTATCCATCGGCAGGCGCACGGCGTCGCTGCCCATCGTCCAGGGCGGCATGGGGGTCGGCATCTCGCTGTCCGGCCTGGCCGCGGCCGTGGCCGGCCAGGGCGGCATCGGCGTCATCGCCGCCAACGGCATCGGCATGATCGAGCCCGACTATTTCGCCGACGGCCGCGCCGCCAACATCCGGGCCATGCGCTCCGAGCTGCGCAAGGCCCGGGCGAAGACCTCGGGGCTGATCGGCGTCAACATCATGGTGGCGGCCAACGATTTCCAGCAGCTGCTGGATACCTGCATCGAGGAAAAGGCCGACGCCCTGTTCATGGGCGCGGGCTTGCCGATCAAGAACATCCCCGTGGACAGGATCCGTGCCGCCGGCGGCCTGGTCATCCCCATCGTCTCTTCCGGGCGCGCCGCCGAGCTCATTTTCAAATACTGGGAAAAGGCCTACCACGACGTTCCCGACGCCGTGGTGGTCGAGGGACCGCTCGCGGGCGGGCATCTCGGCTTCAAGGCCGACCGGCTCGAGGATGCCGACCAGCAGCTCGAGGTGCTGGTGCCGCAGGTCGTCGCCGCCCTGGCCCGGTATGAAGAAACCTTCCGCAAGAAGATCCCGGTCATCGCCGCCGGCGGCATTTACACCGGCGAAGATATCCTGCGCTTCCTGCAGCTGGGCGCGCAGGGAGTGCAGATGGCCACGCGCTTCGTGGCCACCGACGAATGCGACGCCGACCGCCGCTTCAAGGAGGCCTACGTCGCCTGCCGCCCCGAGGACATCGCCATCATCAAGAGCCCGGTGGGGCTGCCGGGGCGCGCCATCCGCAACCGTTTCCTGGACAACGCCGCCGCCGGCGTGCGCAACGTCAAGCGCTGCGCCTGGCGCTGCCTGGAGCAGTGCGACATCCAGCACGCCGACTATTGCATATCGATCGCCCTGGACAATGCCCGCCAGGGTCTGCTCGACCAGGGCTTCGCCTTCTGCGGCGCCAACGCCCACCGCGTCGAAAAGATCGTGCCGGTGGCCGAGCTGCTGGACGGCCTGAAGCACGAGTACGAAGCGGCCTTTATCCAGAGCCTGGTCACGCTGAAGGACGAGACCATCCATGCGCTCGAGAACAGGTTCGCCCGGCTGCGGCACGACTACGTGCTGGCGCGGCGGCAGCTGACTGCCCTGTGCGACGGGGCCGGCAAGGCCTGGGAGGTCAGGAAAGACTCGCTGCGCGAAGATTACGAGCGGGCGCGCGCCATGGTCGAGCAATTGGGCAGGGAAGGCGAAACGGCGCTGAAGAAACTGCACGACCTCAAGGAGCGTTTCCCGGAAAAAGTGGCCGAGCTGCAGGAGATCGCCCGCCGCTTCCAGGCCGGCATCTCCGAGAGCCGGGCCGGCTAGCGCCGCGCGAGACGGGGCCCGCGGCGCTTACGCCGACCCCGCCTGCCAGCAGCGGCTGCGGACCAGCTGGGACAGCAGGTAGATGAAAATGTCGCTGCGCCGGGCCCGGCGCAGGTCGTGGCGGCGGACGTCGAACCAGAAAAGGGAGATCTGCTCCAGGACGCGGCAATGGTTGGAAATGGCCACGGCCACGTTGCCCTCCTTCCTGGCGAGCATGTTCCGGAGCGCGCGGTTCGTGAGGATGATCCGCTCCTGGTAGTCCCAGACGGTGCCGGCCCGCTGCGGACCGACATGGTTCGTCTCCTGGAACACGGCGTTCTTGACGTCCTCCTCCAGGAGCAGGTCGGTTTGATAGGCGATGAAGGAGCGGAACTGCTCGGCCGGGTCGACCGGCTCTTCGCCGATCTCGGCGCTCGTCGGGATGTGGCCGAGGAAGGTGAGGAGGTATTGCAGGATCCGGCAGGCCTTCTCGTTGCGCTCGCGGTGGCGGAAATAGCGCAGCAGGGATTCGGGGGGCATTTCCCGGCCGCAACGCTCGGCCAGCGTGAAGCTCGGGTCGGCCTCCATGACCTTTAAGATGTACTCCGCCTCCTGCCGCACCCAATCGATCTTGGCCGGATCGCTGAAATTCTCGGCGGCGAAGATCTGGTGGATCTTCATGGATTCTCGCAACGGCTGCCGGCGACGGCCGGGCGGTGCGTGCCGGGGGCGGCGAACAGCTCCTCGATCACCAGGCAGTCTTTCTTGAACCAGATGGAGCCGCACTTGGAGCAGACGCGGGGCACCTCGTGCAGCGGCTGGTAGACGAAGTCGAGCCGCTCGTCATATACATCCTCGAACAGCAGCATGTCCTCATCCTTGGGGCAGTAATACAGGGTCTTGGTCAGCATGCCGATGAGAATGCAAATCGCGTGCCAAGCAAGGGGATATCGTGAAACCCTTGCAGGTAAAGGATCTTCATCCATGCCGGCCCATGACGGCCCGGCGCCTGTTGTTTCAATTTGGAACACTCCGGGTGCCGGCCGGCGAAAAGTCTTGTCCGTAAAGGATTTCAGGCGATTTCCTTTTGTTCCATTTTGGGACACTGCGGCCCGGGATGGGAAAGCCTTGTCCGCAGGGCGTCTTGGGGACGCGGTTGTCCCATTTTGGAACAGCGCGGCTTATTCCGGCGGCGGCAGCTCCCAGAGAGCGAACAGCGGGGCGAAGCCGTCGAGCAGCAGGTCGGGGCCGGCGGCCCGGAGCTTTTCCCGGGGTTCGAAATCGGAGACGATGGCCACGGTGAAGGCGCCGACGGCCCGGCCGCAGGCGACGTCGGCGGCGGTGTCGCCGATGATGAAGATGTCGCGGGGATCGACCCTGCCGTTGCCGGCGGCGATGCGGCGCCGCGCCTCGCGGGCCAGGTCGGAGCGCTCCTCGGAATGGTCGCCGAAGACCCCCCAGGAGAAGAAATCCCACAGGCCGGCCGAACTCAGCTTGAGCCGGGCGCCTTCGGGCACGTTGCCGGTGAGCAGGGCCAGTTCCAGGTGATCGCAACGGCTGCAGGCCTGGAGCAGCTCGCGCGCCAGGGGATACGGCGTCACCGGCTGCTCCTGCAGGTTGCCGGCCAGATGGAGCAGGTAGGCGTCGAGCACGCTCGCCAGCCGGCCGGGCAGTTCGCCGGCAACGAAGCCGGCGGCGCGCAGGGCGGTGAGGACGATCTGACGGTCGGTCTTGCCGGCGAAGGGGATCTTGCGGACGGTTTCCTCCGCCACGCCGATCCCGCCCAGCGCCGCGCTCAGTGCCCGGCGGCCGGCGCCGCCGGCGTGGACCAGCGTGCCGTCGATGTCGAACAGGAGATATTTCTTGCCCATGCGGTTTACCGCTGCCATTGTACCCGGGAAGAGCGGTCGTGGCAACCGCCAGGGATAGGGGGCTTGAAAATTATAACTGGCTCAGGTATGTTCTAGGCGGAGGAATTCATGAAATTGAACGATTTGTACATATTGGTCATGCTGACCCTGGCCATGGCGATGCCGGCGACTGCCGCCGGGGATCGCCCCTGGACGGTAGAATTGGAGGGAGGCGCTGTTTTCTCGGGCTACAACGATGTGCGCATTCCCAACGCCGGCGGCACGCTGTTCTCGCTGTCCCGGGACCTGGACATTGCGGCCAAGGCGTATTACCGGCTGCGCCTCTCGTATGCCATCTCGCGGCGTCATGAGCTCTCGATGCTCTATGCGCCCCTGACCCTGAAGGCGCAGGGAACATTGCCGGGGCCGGTCTTTTTCGAAGGGGTGCAATTCCCCCAGGGGGCGGCGGCCGACGGGATTTTCACCTTCAACTCCTACCGCTTCACCTACCGCTACCGGCTGCTGGACAAGTGGCGCCTGCGCCTGGACATCGGCCTGACCGCCAAGGTCCGTGACGCCGAGGTGGCGCTGACGACCCCCGGGCTGACCGCCAGCAAGACCAACGTCGGCTTCGTGCCGCTGCTGCACCTGCGCCTGATCTGGGATTGGAACGACCGGCTGGGATTGATGCTGGAAGCCGACGGCGCGGCCGCCAAGCAGGGGCGGGCCGAGGACGTGCTGCTGGCGCTGACCTGGCGCCCGTCGCCGCGCTGGCAGCTGCGGGTCGGCTACCGCTTCGTCGAGGGCGGCGCCGACGTCGACGAGGTCTATAACTTCGCCTGGATCCATTATTTCGCCGCCGGAGTGGCCTTTTCCTTCTAGCTTCGCCACGGGAGGCGTAGGGCATAGGGCGTAAGGCGGATGGGAAGAGGAAGACAAAGGCAAAAGTAAAAAGGCAAAAGTAAAAAGGCAAAAGTAAGAAAAGCACTTGCTTTACCCCTGTTCATCCTTATCCGATCGTCCCATTGCTCCTCCAAATCACGAATTACGAATCACGAATTACGAGTCACGAATCACGAATCACGAATCACGACAGATCGATCTTTGGTTTTCCCGTCAGCCGTCTGCCGTCAGCCGTATACCGAGTGCTCTTTTCTTACCTTTCGCATTGCACCCCATGCCCTGCTCCGAGATCCTTCAGCCAGCGCCCCTGCTTTAGACAATAGGGCGTCCCTGAAGGGCCCTTTTATTTTGCCGGTGCTCTCCTTATAATATGTCCATGGCGGAAATTCGCATCGGCACCTGCAGCTGGAAATACGATTCCTGGCGCGGCATCGTCTATCCCGAAACCGGCGAGTTCGATCCTCTGCATGAATACGCGCGTCATTTCGACACGGTCGAGATCGACCAGTGGTTCTGGTCGCTCTTCGAGACGGAGAAGGCGGCGCTGCCAGAGCCGGCCGTCGCGCGGCAGTACGCCGCCGCCGTGCCCGCCCATTTCCGCTTCACGGTCAAGGCGCCCAACAGCATCTCCCTGACCCACCATTACCGCAAGGACAAGGCCCAGCCGCTGCGGGCCAACCCCCATTTCCTGTCGCTGCCTCTCTACGCCGAGTTCCTGGAGCGCCTGGAACCCATGATCGGCAAGGTCGCCTTGGTGATGCTCCAGTTCGAGTACCTTAACCGCCAAAAAATGGCCGCGCAGTCGGAGTTCCTGGAGCGCCTGGAGCCATTCCTGGCCGCGCGGCCACGCGTCGTTCCCCTGGCCGTCGAGTGCCGCAATCCCAATTACCTGAATGACGCCTATTTCGCTTTCCTGAGCCGCCACGACGTCCACCACGTCTTTTGCCAGGGCTATTACCTGCCCCCGGTCTGGAAGCTGGAGGAGAAATTCGCGGAGCGGTTGACCGGCACGACCGTGATCCGACTGATGGGCGCCGACCGCAAGGGGATCGAGGCCAGGAGCAACGACGACTGGAGCCTTGTCCGCGATCCCAAGGACGACGAGCTGCGACGCATCGTTTCCATGGCGCAGCGGCTGCGCAAGCGCGGAAAGCATGTCTATATCAACATCAACAATCACTACGAGGGCTCGGCGCCGCGGACGGCGGAAAAAGTCGAGAAGAGCCTAAGAGAAGAGCCTGTGGACGATGCTTGACTTTGTTACTTTGGCGGCAAAAAAACCATGCGCAGGGAGAGGCTGAATCGGGCTAACATATCAAGAGATCGTAAGGCTTCCGGAGTTTTCCGGCGTCAGGATGAATTCGCTTGGATCGATGTATCGCCATGAAAAAAAGGGGCGAGCATGATTTGTGCATATAAACAAGCACCGTCCCTGAAGGAGCCAGCGGCTAGATCTCTCTTGAGAGTTTGGGGTCACCTGTAAACGAAGGTGTAGTGCACCTTGCCGTTCAAACTTGCGGCCTGCAGGATCACTTCGATGACCATGCGGTCACCGGGTTTTCCCTGCGGCGCGGTGAACCTGCCGGTGGCCCTGGGCGGGCCCGTATATTGCGATTCTCCGGCCAGTACGATGTTCGAGCCGTTGAGCTTGATCTGCAGCCATGACCCGAAGTTCCTGCTGCCGCAGGTATTGTTGGCCTTGGTCCCGGCGGTCGCCGTGATATCGACCTCCTTTCCCGGCTGCAGGTACGCGGGCGGCGGCGACCAGGTCACCGAGCCCACGTAGGTGCCGGTGCATTTCGGGGGATTGCCGGGGCATTCCGCCCACTCGCGTATTCCGGTGGCGGCGCCGTCGGAAATATTCAGCGTGGAACTGGGGTAGCAGGCGTCGGTCTGGGGCAGGGTCTTTTCCGTCTTGGGGTCCCCGTCCCGATGCCAGCCGGGCTGGCCTGGGATTGAAACTGTTGTGGCCGTCTTTGAAGTAGCGCCGGTTTTTATTGTCCCCGCCTCAGCCATCTTTTTTTCGATGGACTCCAGTCGGCGGAGATGGGAATCCAGAAGCCGGTCGAGGATTTCGACTCGCCCGATCGCGATGTTCGCCTCGCTGCCCGATCGATCCACCGGGTGATCCGGGTGCTGACGTGCGTACTCGTTGTACCTGTTCTGCTTTTCGATCTTCGTCTCCCATTCGCTCAAGCGGATGAGCTGCCACTGCGACTGCTGGGTAGTGAGCAGCTCCATCTCAATCGCCTGCTGTACTTCGGCGCCTACGGCTTCGCGTCGGCCGTCGTCCGCGCCCAGCGATTTCAGGTGCCGCTCGAGGGCGGCAAGGATCCGATCCGCCATCTCGACCCTCCCCGTCGCCTGTTGGGCCTCGGCGGCAACCCGGTCGATCGTGGGGCTGGGGATCATGTCGGCAGGGGAGGCGGTCTCTTTGCTGCGAACATACTGATCGTACTGAGCCTTCTTGTGCCGGGCTTCTTTCCAATCCTTCGCGCGGGTCGTTTGCAGGTCCGCAATTTGAGCTTCGAGCAGGTCTCTTTGGACCTGCAGGGAGATTGCGGTTGGAATCGAATATTCCGGCGCGTCCGCCGCCTGGGCCGGCGTGACGCTTGCCAGCAGGAACCCGTAGGTGAAGGCGACCAGCAGGCCTGCCTTCTTCCTGCGATTCCGGCTTGTTGGCTTGCATGCTTTGGGATAACTCATTTTCGTTACCTCCCTGGTTAGAGCGAAAGAACAAGCAATTATATTTATTGATGGATTCTAGCGATAGTTTTCCGAAATGTCAAAACCGCAATCCGGGGATCGATTCCGGGGCCCGCTCGCAGATCCGATGCACTTCCCTCCACCGCAGCGAAGTGCGGAGGGCGGTCTCCAGCCAGCAGGCTCCGTGTCTGCTTTTGCCGCCGGCGCCCAAGGAAAATGTCCTTTGGATTCAGCCCTATGCCAATGTTGTCCAGCGAAAAAACATTTCATCATGATAATCATTTTTGAAAATGCTATACTGAATAAAAGACGCTGGAAGCATTTTTCCGGTCCATCCGTCCTTGGCACCGCCCGCAGTAATAGGAGCGAAAAATGATGGAGAACAAGGCGCGAAACAAGGCAGATCAGCCGTTGGCTTCATGGGACATCAACATGCCCCTGGTCGGCAACCCCTTCTTTCTCTATGACCTGGGCAAGCTCTTTTTCTTTACCTACCTGGTCACGGCGGGGATCTCGCTGTTCATCTGTGCCCTGTCCGGGGAAATGGCCAGCTTCCCCTTCATGCTCAAGATCTTTTTCTATATCGTGGCTGGATCCGCCATGCTCTCGCTCTTGGTCTCCCTTTTTGTCTTTGCCAACAGAAGCGGCATGAGGTTCACGCTCACGGAGAAGAAGGTGTCTTGGGAAACGCGTAGCCAGGCCGGGCGCATGGCCGGCCCGCTGGCATTGATCGCCGGGCTACTGGCACGCAAGCCAGCGCTGGCCGGCGCGGGAGCGCTTGCCCTGGCCGGCCGCTCCGGGAATATCGCCTGGACGAAGATCCGCGGGATCAAGGAGTATCCAATGCGGAGAGTGATCTCGCTGAAAAACTCCTGGCGGGTCGTGACGCGACTGTTCTGCACTCCGGAGAACTACGATGCCGTTGCGGAAATCGTCCGCGGCTGCGCCAATGCCGCTAAAAAAAGCTGAGACCTTTCGCCGGGCATTAGGCATTAGGGTCAGGTCTTGAAATGACAGTTTTGATTATTAGCTAGGTCAAAAATAGATTAAAAAGATTATTCTAAAGGTAGATTTGATAATTCAAGCCTGACCCCATTTTCCCAAGACCTGACCCCATTTTCCCAACATTTTCCCATTTTCCATTTTCCTCTTTGGAAATATCCTTTAATAAGTTAAATGTTTTCCGTAGCAAACTGGCGCTGCTTTGGCTTCAGTGACGTGTTTCATTTAACGATCCACTCGTACAGGCAGGGCCAATCTGACAGCTTACAGTATCCGGTAGTGGCGGATGCCTTGCAACTCTGAGGTTTTCAGCACGCGCTTCGCCGCCAACGCGTCCAGTGCTTTCTGCAATTCGGAGCGGTCCTCGCGTGGCAGCGATTGCGCTAGCTCGTAGATCGACAGCTCCTCTTGTTGCCGGGCAATATACGCCGCGATCACCTCATGCTCCAGGGGAGTGAAGTCGACGCGGAGGCTTTTCAGCCGGGAGTGAACGCGGCGCGAAAACCGACGTTTCCAGTTTGCTTCCAGTCGCCGCAGTTCGCGGACCCTCTCCTCGGTGATCTCTTCGATCTCGACGGACACGTAGCCATTGATGATTTCGTTGTCGGTGACCGTGTACTTCTTGAAATAGGTCCCGCAATCCGGGCAGCGCAACAGATTGTAGTTGGCGACGGAGTTCAACAGCACGGTGAACTGATCCAGTTCCCGGGGAACGGTCTGGCCGCGGCTGAGGTATACCGAAAGTCCGCTGCCGATCCTCAAGCAGAAGGCGCATTTCGTTTTCACGCCCTTTCGCGCGCGGGAATCACTTCGCGTTGCCATCGCGAACCTTCTCCGCTGCCGGCAGCGCCAGCAAGGCGTCAATCTCCCGCTGGATGAGCGCCCAACCCACGACGAACAGGCTCTGATCCTTGATTTGCGACTCAAGCTGGGGGAAAAGATCGGCGATAAAAGGGGCATCCCGCAGCAGACGCCCGATGTTGTCGCAGGATTCTTCCTGCATGCGCCGGGCGTCATCGTGGTAACCGTGGTCTTCCGCGTCATTGGCGCTGCCAATCCGACCCAAGAAATAATTCAAGTAAACCAGTGCGGTTCGTTGTTTCTCGGTCAATTCATTCCACATGGCCGGATTTTATCTTTCACCGGGTTCATCGTCAAGGGGAATGAATTAGGGTCAGGTCTTGAATTGACAGTATTGTTATGTTAGTTTAAATGCATGTCACGTCCGTTAAGGGTGGAATATCCTGGAGCAGTTTACCATATCACATCCAGAGGCAATGAGCGGAAAAGCATTTTTAAAAGTGACGGAGATCGCCAGCTGTTTTTAAACATTTTACGTCAAACCAACAGCCGCTTTCACTGGCTTTGTCATGGATATGCTCTTATGGATAACCATTACCACTTGCTGATCGAAACTCCGGAAGCCAATTTGAGCCGCGGCATGCGCCAGCTCAATGGTGTTTTTACCCAGGATTTCAACCGCATTCATCAGCGTGTTGGTCATTTGTTTCAGGGTCGCTATAAAGCCATCGTTGTCGATAAGGATGAATATCTGTTAGAGGTGAGTCGGTATATTGTATTGAATCCGGTGCGGGCGAGAATTGTAAAGAAGCCTGAGGAGTGGAAGTGGAGCAGTTATCGGGCGCTGGCCGGATTGGAGAAGGTTCCGGATTTTCTGACAGTTGACTGGATCCGGTTGCAGTTTGGGAAGGATGAAGGCAAGGCAAAAAAAGCTTATGCGAATTTTGTCCTTCAGGGTATCGATGCGGAATATCCTTATGAAACCTTGACCGGTCAAATCATCCTGGGTGACAAAAGATTTTGCCGCAACATTGCCAAGCAAGTGAATAAAAGTTCACTGAAAAAGGAAATTCCCCGCGAGCAAAGATACTCAGCCGGGACTGAACTGGACGAGATATTCCAGAAGGGGGCGCAACAGGGCGAACGCCAGGAAGTCACTATTTACCGGGCTTATGTGGAAGGCGGATATACCATGCGCGAGATCGGGGAATACATAGGAATGCATTATTCGAGCATTAGCTTGGTCCTGAGGAGATATGAACAAGGTCAATGATCGACCTGATAATTCAAGACCTGACCCCAAATCTGCTC
>DCVK01000009.1:26709-56359 GCA_002335385.1 Candidatus Aminicenantes bacterium UBA2190 | reverse complement strand
GGGTATTGTACCAGAGGAGGTAGTCTGTTAGTTCCTGGTTGAGGGATTGGACATCGTCGATAGTGTCGTCATAATGGTCAAGGAACTGAGAGCGCAGGGTGCGGTTAAAGCGTTCGACATGGGCGTTGGATTGGGGATGGCGGGGGTAGGTATTGAAGTGGATGATGGGGCTGGCACGGATAGCCTGGATGAAGTCTTTCTCGAACTCGCAGCCGTTGTCGCTCTGGAGGTGATGGACGATGAAGGGCAGGACATGGAGGAGTTTTTTTAGGAAGTCGGCGGCATTGCGGCTGTTTAGTTTGTCATAGCAGCAAGCGAAGCCGATGCGGCTGCATACGTCGATGGCAGTAATCAGATATCGTTTGATCCTGTCGCGGAAAAGGGCCAATGAGTCGATCTGCACCAGGTCGCCGGGTTTCTGCGGCTGGTAGCCATTGCGTCTCTGTTTCACCCGCCTGGGCTTCGGATGTCGATCAATGAGGCGCCCGCTGTTGCCCAGCACCTTGAACCACACCCCCCGGCCTGGCAGGCGGCCGCTGGACTTGAGGTCGTCCAGCACTCGTCCAACCGACGACTCGGAGATCGTCTCGAGCCGTTGCTCGCGGCAGAAGCGATCCAGGTCTGCCTTGATGCCTGTTTTACCTATTCCTGGCCTCTGTACGCGGTATTTGCGGATGAACTCGATCAGGCGTATGTCGATCTGCCGCTGCCGGCGCTTGTGGGGCGCCCGGCTGCCGGGGGCCAAAACATGCACATCATTGCCTCCCTGCTTCAGGCGTTTCTTCCAGCCGTACACCGTCGAACGCGATACTCCATAGACGATCTTTATCTCCTGCACCAAACCACGGTCCAGCAGGTAGATCGCCTTCAGCCGGCGCTCGATCTCCGCCTTCTGGGGATGATTCCCGATCTCTTGGATGCGTAGCATAGACCGATTATAGCCACGAAGACCGCGGAATAAGAAAAAAGCCCGCATTTTGGACTCCCGCCCGCCTTCAGGAACTCACTTCGTGAGTTCTTCTAAGAGTCCAATATGTATCTGAACTTCTGCACCGTGTCGTTCGCGCTGAGGCAGCGCATGGAAGCAGGGCCCGGGCGATCATTGACAATCCTGCCCGAAAGATCAAGAATGTTCCTTGCACGCGAGCCGCGTGCAGAATGAGCGCCATTCATGAAAAGAATTGATCGGGCCGTTCTTTTTGGATCCTTGCTTGTCGAGGACGATCTGGCCAGGAGATCGATCCGCGGCGGCATGATCACGCTGACCTCGCAGGCGACCCAGTTCATCCTGCGCATGCTGGGGATGGTGATCCTGGTGCGCATCCTTTCTCCCGCCGATTACGGGCTTGTCGCCATGGCCATGGTTGTCCTCAACTTCGTGCAGCTGTTCAAGGATGCCGGCCTGGCAACGGCCACCGTGCAGAGGGAAAGCATCTCCCGCGAACAGATCAGCACGCTGTTTTGGATGAATGTCATGATCGGCGCCTTGCTAGCCGTCCTGGTTCTCCTGAGCGCCCCGCTCCTTTCCATGTTCTTCGGGCGGCCCGAGCTCACGAAAGTGACGGCCGCATTTTCTATTTCCATCCTGGTCACCGGGCTCGCCGTGCAGCACGAGGCCTTGCTGCGCCGGCATATGCGTTTCAATGCCTTGGCCTTCATCCAGATCGTCTCACTGGCGATCGGCCTGGTCGTCTCGGTCGTCGTCGCCGTTCTGGGCTTTCGTTACTGGGCGCTTGTCGCCGGGGCGATCACCCAGGCGGTCGCCTGGACTCTGCTGATCTTTTATTTTTGCCCGTGGCTTCCCGGGAAGATGACGAAGGGCGCCGGCGTGCGCGGCATGCTGCGATTCGGCGGCCACTTGACCGGGTTCCATCTTGTGAACTATTTCGCCAGGAACGCGGACAACATCCTCATCGGCAAATTCATCGGCACGGTCGCCCTGGGACTCTATTCAAGGGCATACCAGCTGTTGATGCTGCCTCTCAACCAGATCCGCGCCCCGCTGGACCAGGTGGCGCTGCCCGCCCTGAGTTCCCTGCGCACCGCGCCCGAGCGCTATGCCAGGTTTTTCCAGCGTTTGCTTGAGATTTACATCCACATCATGATGCCCTTGACGCTGCTTTGCGCGCTGGAAGCGGACTTCCTCGTCCGGCTGCTGCTTGGCCCCCAGTGGATCGGCACGGTGGCGGTGTTCCGCATCCTGGCGATCGCGGGCCTGATCCAGGCGATCTCCACGACCCGGGGCCTGGTGATGATCAGCTTCGGGTTTTCCCGCCGCTATTTTTACTGGGGTCTGTTCAATTCGATACTGATGGTCGCCTCGTTCGCGGCGGGGCTGCCGTTCGGGATCGAGGGGGTCGCCCTGGCCTACACGATCGCCAACTACGTCATCCTGGTCCCCTCCCTGCTGTATTGCTTTCGCGGAACGCCCGTGACGGTCGCCATGTTCCTGCGCACGTTTTATCCGCCGCTACTCGCGGCGATGCCTTCCCTTGCCGCCGTCATGCTGGCGAGGCATTTCTGGCCGAGCCGCTCACTCCTGGTGCACGGCCTTTATTCCTGTCTTTTCATCGCTTCGTTCGTTCTACTTTCCTGGCGGCGGCGGTCGGTCCGCGAAACGATCGGCCTGGTCCTCGCCGGGCTGCGCCCCGAGCCCGAAGGAAAAATGGGATGCGGAGTTGACGGATGAACATCATCATTACCGGAGGCAGCTTCGTGAACAAGGGCGCCGAGGCCATGCTGCGGACCGTGCAGGCGGAGCTGGCCCGGCGCATCCCCGGGGCCGCATTCTACCTCTGGCGGCTCCCGGAGCATTACGGTCAAGCCGCCGCCGCCAGCGGATTCATCCCGGTCGCTCTTCCCTGCGAACGGACGGGGAGCTCTTCGTGGTGGGAAAAATCCGCTGCGAACAAGGCGCTGTGGAGCCTGAAGCAGCTGGTCCTCGGCCGCGATCCCGGACCGCTTGCCGCCCTGTTCAGCAGGAAAGGCCTTTTTGCGGCCGCATGCCGGAATTTCCTGGACCGCACCAATGACGGCTTTGCGGCGCTGATCGACGTCAGCGGCTTCGCGTACGGGGACGAGCTGGGCGAGACCCGCTTCCGGATGATCCGTCCGCTCCTGGCCTATTTCACTTTCAAGGACCGGCCGGCGATCTTTCTTCCCCAGGCCTGGGGCAGCTTTGAAAAACCGGGTATGCGCCAGGAGATCCGGCGGCTCCTCGGCGGTAGGAAAACCGTATTCTATTCACGCGACGAAACCTCCTGCCGTTTCCTGGAAAAGGCCCTCGCCAGACCGGCCGGGTCGATCCGGTCTTACCCGGACATCGTTTTCGGCTTTCAAGGCGGTGGCGAGAAGCGAGGCCGGGAGATCCTGGCTGGAATGGGCTGCACCTTGAAGCGCCCGCTTATCGGCGTGGCTCCGAACATGCGGGTCTTCGAGCGCCTGCCGGGGAAAGGGGCCGCGAACCCGTACCTGCAATCGCTGGTTAAGCTGACCGGGCACTGCCTGGACCGGCACGATGTCGATATCGTTCTGCAGGCGAACGAGATCGACTCCCTCGGTTCCCGGCGCGATGACCGGTATCTTTGCGGCCTCGTCGCTGCTGCCGTGAACCGGCCGGATCGCTGCTTCTGGACCCGTGAGCCGCTCGACGCCGAGTCCACCAAAGCCCTTGTCGGGCGATTCGGGTTCCTGATCGGCTCCCGTTTTCATTCGTTCGTGTTCGGATTCTCCCAGGGCGTCCCCGGACTGGCCGTGAGCTGGCTGCATAAATACCGCGAATTGTTCGCGCAATTCGAGCTGGGGGGTCATGTGCAGGAATGCCGGGATCTCGACGCCGAAGGATTGATCGCGAAATTCGAGAGCGCCTGGCCCGAGCGGCAGGCTCTCGCGCCTAGGCTCCTGGCGAAGGCCGAGCGCTTGCGGGGCGAAGTAGCTTCTCTTTTCGACGAAGTCGCGGCGCGCATCCATGAGTCCTGAAACGGAGCGATCGCCCTCTTCCCTAACGCAAGTGGTGGAGGACCAATTGTGCGTCCAATGCGGGGCGTGCGTTCCGGTCTGCCCCTCGCGGGCGATCAGGATGCGGGAGACCCCGTCCGGCTTGCTGGTGGCATCCATCAACGAGGAAAAATGTGATGGTTGCGGGCTCTGTCGGGCGATATGCCCCGGGGCGGGAATTTCTCTTCAAGGGCTGCATGGCGTCGATCCTTTCAAGGGGAATGTGCTCCAAGCGTATGTCGGGCACGCGGGAAACGAAGCAATCCGCGCTTCGGGACAGAGCGGCGGGATCGTGGGCGCCCTGCTGCTTTACCTCCTCGAAAGCGGGCGCATCGACGCGGCCTTGGTCGTGGCAATGCCCAAGGACGGCTCCCTGCGCCCGCGCCCCGTGCTGGCGCGGACAAGGGCGGAGATACTGGCCTCCCAGGGTTCGAAGTACTGCCCGGTGGCGCCCTGCGCCTTGCTGGAAGATGTCAGGGAAGAAGAGCGCATCGCGATGGTGGGGATCCCGTGCCAGATGCACGGCATCCATAACCTGTCGCGGCAGGGGAGTCCCCTGGCGGACAGGATCGAATACAGGATCGGGCTTTTTTGTGATCGCACTCTGTTTTTTTCCTGCATGGAGATGATGGCGCGGCAGGCGCGCCTGAGGATGGACGATATTGCCGGCCTGGAATTCCGTTCCAAGAGACGCCATGGCTGGCCGGGAGAGGTCTGCTTCACCCTTGTTTCCGGAGAAAAGCGCTTTTTCCCTGCATCCCTGCGAACGAACCTCAAGGATTTTTTTACCCCGCCGCGATGCAGGCTGTGCTTTGACAAGCTGAATGTTTTCAGCGACCTCGCAGTGGGCGACGCCTGGGGAATATCGCCGTCGGCAAGGGGGGACTCGGTGATCCTGGCGCGGAGCGAAAAGGGCGTCCTGCTGCTCCAGGAGGCGGCGGCGCATGGTGTTCTGCGGCTGGAGAAGATCGGCATGGACCGGGTGTTCCAGGGACAGAACATCGAGAGGAAACGCCTCGATTTCTCGTCTTTCATGGAGCTGGCCGGGCGCGAGGGGCGACCGTTACCGAGGTATGAGGGCTTGGCTCCCGGTTTTTTGAAGACGGTCGAAAAATCCCTTGCTGCCCGGAACCGGCGCAGGCTGAACTACGACCTGGCGATGGCAAGAAGCATTTCCAGGGAAGAGGCGCTGGCGCTGGCGAGGGCATGGCGGCGAAAGCAGAGAAGAAATGCGCTCGGCGCTTTTCTTTTCAGAAGGACCAGGGAAGTGATTCGCGCTTTGTTCTATCCGGTAAAATAGGCGACGAACCTGTCTCCTTTCTCCTCGAAATGGTTGCTGCCCGCCGTTGTCAACAATCAGGACGGGGGCAGCTCCGCTTTTCTTCTGAACTGGACCCCAGCCGTAACCAAAGGCTCACGATGAAGCGCCTGCCGGCCAGGCACTTCACCGGCTGCCCGTGATGACCTCGGCGATCCTCTCTTGGGCTTGCGCTTCCAGGTAGGGGTGCATGGGCAGGCTGAATATTTCGCCGGCGATCCTCTCCGCGACTGGAAAATCGCCGCGTTTGTATCCCAGTTGGGCGAAGGCCTGCTGCATGTGGAGGGGGATCGGGTAATAAATGGCGGTCGGGATGCCGGCTTCCCGCAGCCTGGCGATGACCGCGTCGCGACGCGGGTGGAGGACCGAGTACTGGGCCCAGGCCGAGATGTTACCGGGCAGGATCTTCGGGATGGTGACGCTTCCGGCCAGCAGCCGGTCATAGCGGCCGGCGACTTCCTGGCGCAGCCCGATCTCCTCGGGAAAGATCTCCATCTTGGCCAGCAGCACCGCCGCCTGCAGCGAGTCCATGCGGCCGTTGATGCCGACACGCACGTTGGTGTACTTGTCGGCGCCCTGGCCGTGGACGCGGATGGAAAGCAGTTCCTCGTGAACGGCCTTGTCGTCGGTGAAGATCATGCCGCCGTCCCCGTAGCCGCCCAGCGGCTTGGCCGGGAAGAAACTCGTCCCCGCCACCTTCGCCAGCGCCCCCGCTTTCCGGCCGTTCCGGCTGGCACCGAAGCTCTGGGCGGCGTCCTCCAGGACGAACAGCTTGTATTTGCCGGCGATGGCCTGGATGGACTCGTAGTCGGCGGGCTGGCCGAACAGGTCGACCGGCATGATCCCCTTCGGCGTGAGCTTTTTTGCGGCAAAGGTTTTTTGGATCGTTACCTCGAGCTTGGCCGGGTCGATATTGAACGTTTCCGGGTCGATGTCGACGAACACCGGCGTCGCCCCGGTGAGGGCGACGGCGCCGGCGCTGGCGATGAACGTGAACGTGGGGACGAAAACGGCATCTCCTGGGCCTGTATTCTCAGCCATCAGGGGCATGAGCAGGGCGTCGGTGCCCGAGGCCACCGAGACGGCATGGGGTACGCCGGCATAGGCGGCCAATTTTTCCTCGATCTCCCTGATCTCCGGTCCCAGGATGTATTGGCCGTGGTCCAGAATTTTCCTGAATCCGGTCTCGATCCGCTCGCGGATCCTTTTCTGCTGCGCCGCCAGGTCGATGAATTGCATTTCCTGTCTCCTCAGGGATTCGAGCTGTGCTGCCATCGCTTGCCTGGGGTAGTCCAACGGGAGTGCTGGGCAGAACGTTGACTCAAGCCGATCCTCAATGATAATACCTTGATTGCCCCGGTTTGGCAACTGGGCGACGGGGTAAAAATTCCGGCCTGCAGGCTTGGCTTCAATCCATGGATTTCTGAAAGACGCCGAGGATGTAATCGCTGGCGATCCCGCCGCTGCGCATGAGCAGGTCCTCCGTCGCGAAGCACAAGCGCAGGATCTCCGCGGCGGTCTCGTCCGGCTGGATATAATGATGGGCGATCCCGTGGAAGACCAGGGGAATGAGGCCCCCGCCCTTGTTTTTCAATTCCAGGGTGTTGAACATCTCTCCCAGGAGCGGCAGGATCAGGGACGACTCGGCCGCCTCGGAGGGGTCGGCGAGCTTCATGCGCAACCGCCCCGGGGCGTCGACTCTCGTTTTGACGCGGTCATCGCTCCAGCGCCGGCGATAGTCCGCGGGGATCAGGGCCAGGAGGGCATTGGCCGCCTGCAATTGCCCCGGCGTCCATTGAAAACGCGAGGGGCCGACGAAATCGTTGACCAGCAGCAGGCCGCCGGGCTTGAGCATCCCGCGTATCCTTGCCAGCGCGGAGCGCATGGGATACAGATGGTGCAGGGCGCCCTCGGCGATGACCAGGTCGTACGGGGCGCTCATGGGGGCTTCCCGCCAGTCGGACAACGAAAAACCGATGATGCCGGACAGCCCTCCCTTTTCCGCCGCCGCCCGGGCGGCGGCGATGCGCGGAGCCGAGAGGTCGCAGGCGTCGATTCGGCAAAAGAGGCCCATCCCGGCCCAGCGCATCTCGTTGTTGCCGCTGCCGCAGCAGGGAGAGAAAGCAGCCAGGTCCTTTTTCCCGACCAGGAATTTATTCCTTATGTATTCTATATGGCCGACCTCCTCGTCGCCCGAGACCAGCAGGTTCCAGCGCCGGCGCAGCAGCGGGATCTCCCAGGCATCCAGCGGCGGTCCCTGGGTATGCTCCCAGGTGGAGCGGATCCTTGCCGCGGTGTTTTGCCTGGCTTTGTTAAAGACCCCGCGCCACTCCCCGTGAAGGACCTTGTCCTTGAGGCGGCTCAAGTCATGGATGTTGATCCAATTATTAAACATACTATTATGTTAGCAAAACATATTTCCCTTGGCAAACAGGTCTATTTGCTCTAGGTGACAATAATTGTCACTCCAGATGACCTTTATTGTCAAAGATGTCAGGATTGGAAGGTATAAGGTTAAGCAAATCACGGCAATTATTTGGCACTATAATTGCTTTCATACAATTGAATCTATATAAGGAGGTTCAGAATGAACAAGAAAGGTTTTACCCTGATCGAACTGCTGATCGTTGTTGCCATCATCGGCATC
This sequence comes from Candidatus Aminicenantes bacterium UBA2190, assembly GCA_002335385.1. Lineage (GTDB taxonomy): Bacteria > Acidobacteriota > Aminicenantia > UBA2199 > UBA2199 > UBA2199. The sequence continues at coordinate 48,398 of DCVK01000009.1, read as the reverse complement.
ATCGCCGCCATCGCCATACCCAACCTGCTGGTCGCCCTGCAGAAAGGCAAGCAGAAGGCCACGATGGGCGACATGAAATCGATGGGCACGGCCATCGAGTCGTACATTACCGACTGGTCGATCGCTCCCAACACCGATATCGCCACATTCTCCACCGCTACCTGGTTTGTCCCCTTCTACATCAAGATCATGCCGGATCGCGATGCCTGGGGCACCGTATTCTATTATGAGCATGCGGGCGACCTGTATTCCATCGGCTCGGGCGGGCGCGACAAGAGCGCAGTCGATTTCGCGTTCAATGTTCTTTATGATGTGACGAGGCTCTCCGACTTCAACCAGGATGTGATCTACTCCAACGGCATCTTCACCGCCGGCCCCAGGGTCAAGAGATAACCGAAGCACATTTTTTGTCCGGAAGCGGCTGGAAGTTTATTCCAGCCGCTTTTTTTTTGCTGGTCAATTTTTCGGCCAGCGAGGTCAAGGGCCTGTTCTTCGTTCGTTTGCTCTATTTTCTCTTTCTGGCCGCCGTTTTCTTCCTGTGCGCCCGTTTCCGTCTTGAGAAGATCCTTGCGCCGATCAGCGGCGGCATCGCCCTGATCGTCTTCATCTACGGCATCGTCCAGAAATTCGTCATCTTCCCGATGATCCTTGAGAATTATCAATCTGGCCCGTCCTTCTATTCGCAGGCCCTGGTCGCCCGGGCCTCATCGGGACGCATTTTTTCGATTTTCCCCCTGCCCACCCTGTATGCCATGGTCTGCGGCCTGCTGCTGATCTTCATCGTTCATTATCTGTATCATGCCCACGGCCCTGCCCGCATCTTCTGGGGGACGCTATTCCTTCTCGGCGCCGTTAACCTGGTCCTGACCGAGTCATTCGGCGGCATCCTCTTCTTCACCGCCGGCATCCTCTTCTACCTGTTCGCCTCGCGGACCTTCCGGCAGCGCTGGCTGGCGCCGCTGCTCATGGTGCTGGCCCTGGTGTTCTTCCTGGTCATCGCCCTGCGCTTTGCCGAGGCCCGGGAGCTGGCGCCGGCCAAGCTGCGCTTCGCCAACTGGATGCAGGCGGGACGGGTGATCGCCCAAGCGCCGGTTCTGGGTGTCGGGCTGGGAAATTACGAAACAGCGGTCCCTCCCCACGTGATGCCCGATGAGCCTGTTTCCATCTATGCCCATAATTTCTTCCTGCAAATGGCCGCAGAGACCGGGCTGCCCCTGTTCCTTTTCCTGGCCGTCATCGGCCTGGCCTGGTTGAAAGCCAGACTGCCCATGTTCCTGAAACCGGAAAACGCCCTCTTTGCCTCGGCCTGCATCCTGATCCTGCTGTTCAACATGTTCGACATCGGCAACTATTTTTTTGCCGCCGGGATCAGTTTTGTCGTCGCCTTCTCCCAGGTTGCCCGGGTGCAGGGGCTGTCACGACGGGGCCATGTCATCGCGGTCGTACTGCTGGCTGCCGTGCTGCTGTTCCATCATATCGGCGTGAACCGCCAGCAGGCCGGTGACCTGTGGCTCAGCCGCCAGGAGCCGGGCCGGGCGGAAGCCCTTTACCGTTCCGCTTTGAAGGTCAACCCGTTTTCCTACCGAAGCTGGCTCGGCCTGGCCCATATCGCCTGGCAGAGGAAAGACCAATCCGCGGCGGATCTCGCCTTGAAAAAGGTGCTGGAAATATTTCCCGGACAGCCCTATGCGAATTATCTGGTCTCCCTCTCCTTATGGCGCCGCGGGGCCTATGGGACGGCCCTGGCGGCTTCCGCCCGGGCGGCAAAAGGCAATCTGAAGAACAAGGAATACCAGAGGTGGCATGAATTTGTTCAGAACAATCTCTCCCGGCAGCCCGCGATTCCAGGAAATTGAATTTTCCCTTCTCCTGGGGTGGGCCCTGCTCTACCCAGCCAAGATAGGTTATTCATATTACCTCGGCTTCATGTTTCTCCTCGCCTTTTTTACCATTGCCAAAGCGTCGCGGTTGAAAAATATCGCCATCGACCGTTTTTCGCTTTACCTGCTTTTTTTTAATCTGCTCTTCATCTTCAGTTCTTTTTTCTCACCCCATCCTTACAAGTCACTCCTTTTTGTCGCTGATGTCCTGATGGTTTCCTCATGGTTCATGCTCTTCCACCTGGAAGAAGAGGACATGGATCATCTCCTGCGGCTGGCGGCATGGATCATCACCGTTTCCTCGCTGATCGCGGTGATCGAGTTCGCCGTGCAGGGAGGAAGGGGGCCGGTGACGGTCATTTTCAAGAACCCCATTCTCCAGGGCGTCTCCTCGGCCCTGGCCGCCATGGTCTTTCTCCATGTCCTGCTGCGGAAATACCGGCATGGGGAACTGGCGCTCCTGGCGCTGAACTGCGCCGCCGTAATCATCAGCGCCTCCAAGGCGGCCGCCCTGGGCCTTACCGTGTTTGCCGCCGTCATGATCTTTCGCGGCAAGCGGCGCTGGCTGCCCTATTTCTTTTCCCTATTGCTGCTGCTCGCCCTGTTTCCCAACCCCCTGCGGCGCATGGTCGTTCATTCGATCCGCGATGACCCTTATGTCTTGAACCGCCTGGATATCTGGAGCATGTCGGCGCGCATGTTCCGTGCCCATCCCTGGACCGGGGTCGGCCCCGACCTGTTCGCCGAGGCTTCGCCGCGCTTCAATTTTCCCCAGGAAAGAGGCCCGGCGCGCTATTTCAAGATCCCCGAGTCGTCCCACAGCGACTACTGGAAGGTCATCGTCGAGACCGGAATACTCGGGCTGATCCTGGTCATGCTTTTCCTGTTCTCTGCCATCCGCCGCCTGTTCCGGCCGTCCTCCCTCTCCGGGTGGCTGCTGGCTTTCCTGCTGGCGCAAATGCTCCTGTTCAATTTCGTTTTCCAGTTCTTCTTCCTGATGATTTTCCTTTTCCTGTTGCGGGGCTTTTTCCCCGCCGGCCGCCATTTCGTCGCACTGAGGCCCGGCCTCAGGACCTTGGCGTCAGGATTGGTCCTTTTGGTGCTGCTCACCATCTACTTGCTGCCGTTCCTTGCCGACCGCAGCCTGGCCCGGTCCGCCTTGAAGAAAGATATCGTCAGTCGCTACGATCTCCTGCATCAAGCGTCATTGATGAGCCCGCTGGACGAGCGCGTGCCGCTGGCCAAGGCGGCGCTGCTGCTCAGCTTCGCCCGTTTGCGCTCCGGCCAGGATCAAAAGGGTCTCCCGGCGGGATCCGCCTGGACGGATGCCCTGGAGCAAACCATCGCGGCCCGGAAACTGAACAAAAACAGCATCACTGCCCTTGAATTCGAAGCGGAGCTGTTTAAAAGCCTTGAGAGCCAGGGAATGAGCTACCCCGCCCTCTGCGATGAGATCCTGGAGCCCCTATACCGTGCGTCGGATCTGGCTCCATTCAACCCTTTCCTGAAATTGCGCCAGGCGGAGGTGCTGCGGCGTTTCGGGCGGCTTGCTGAAGCGAGGATCCTTGCCAGCACCGCGCTCGACCTGGAGCCGGATTTTGCGGCGGCGCTGGTTTTTATCCACGAACTGGATGGGCTCCCAGCTGACGATCCCGAGTTTTGCCGGCGGTTGGCTGAAATTCGCGAGAAATTCGGGCGTCTTCGCGCCAGGCCCGATTCGTATCTTTTCCATCTTTCTGAGGTGCCGCGCCTGCCCAAGAAGGAATAGAATGGGTGGCGGCTTGGCAGCGATTATGCTTGAATATTTCGGGTTCTATAGGAGGCATCGATGAAAAACCAAGGTTTTACCTTGATCGAATTGCTGATCGTCGTGGCGATCATCGGTATCATCGCTGCCATCGCCATTCCCAACCTGATGGTCGCCCTGCAGAAAGGCAAGCAGAAATCAACGATGGGCGACATCGCCTCGGTGGGAACCGCCATTGAATCCTATATCGTGGATTGGGCCATTGCCCCCGGTCCGGGAAGCAATTTCGTGGCCGATCTGGATCAAAGCTGGTTCATCCCTTTCTATATCAAAGTGCTTTCCACCCGGGACAGCTGGGGAACTCTTTTGGCTTACACGTCGGGCGCCGGGAACAATTTCGATCTGTACTCCGTGATGTCCTGGGGTAAAAACCGCGTCGACGACAGCATGCCCATGGGCGAATACCCGGTGGTCACCATGCTCGACTTCGACAAGGACATCGTCTTTTCCAACGGGCGCTTCACCATCTTCCCGATCACCCGGCGCTGAGCGGGAGGGCCTTCAGTCGACCTGGGCCTCCAGGCGCACGAAGGCGTAGGGGCTGCGGAAATCGTTGGTGCGGATCTTGACCATGTTGTTGAACACCCCCTTGTCGAAGGGGGTGAAGGTGAGGGTGATCTCGCTGCTGTTCTTCCCCGGTACGCTGTTGGTCTTGAATTCCAGCGACACTTCCGGGCTGCAGCTGACCTCGAGGATGCGCAGGTCCAGGTTGCCCAGGTTGCTCAGGTTGAGCTTGCGCACGTAGGCCTTGCCGACGCGGACGGCGCCGAAGGGGATGTGGTCGGGCTTGATGTCGGCCTGGGCGAAGTCCTTGACCACGACGGTGCCGCTGACGGCCAGGCGAATCTCCGGCGCGGAATTGTCGTTGCTGGTCACGGTGATGGTCTTGACGATCTTGCCCCGGTAGCCGCTGGTGTTGAACTTGCCGCTGATGACCCCCTTTTCCCCGGGCTGGTACTCCTTTTTGTCCAGGGCCGCCGTGGTGCAGCCGCAGGCGGGGATGATGTTCCGGATCAGCAATACCTCGTTGCCGGCGTTCTCGAACTCGAAGGCGATGTCGATGGTCTTGCCGCTGGACACTTCGCCGAAGTCGAAGGTCGTGCTCTTAAACTTGATGGCCGGCTTGGCGAACACGATCGTCGGCAGCAGGATGAAGAACAGGGCTATGCTTTTTTTCATTTTTCCTCCAATTCCTTTATCTTCTTTTCGAGCAGGCGTAGCTTTTCGCGCATGGCCGCCAGGTTGCGGGCCAGGACCATGTTCTTGCGCCATTCGCCCATCTCCTGGTGCGGGATGCCGGCGACGATCATCTTCGACTTGATCGAGCCGGTGATCCCCGATTTGGCGGCGACCAGCACCCCGTCGGCGATCTCGATATGATCGGCGACGCCCACCTGGCCGCCCATGATCACCTGGGAGCCGATGCGCGTGGAGCCGGAAATGCCGGTCTGGGCGGAGATGGCGCTGTCGCGGCCGATGCGCACGTTGTGGCCGATCTGCACCAGGTTGTCCAGCTTGACGTTCGCCTCCAGCACCGTCTCCTCGATGGTCGAGCGGTCGATGCAGGTATTGGCGCCGATCTCGCAGCCGTCGCCGATGATCACCTTGCCCACCTGCGGCACCTTCACCGCCGCGCCGTCGGCGGCGCGGCCGAAGCCGAAACCGTCGGCGCCGATGACGGCGCCGGGGTGGATGATCACGCGGTCGCCGATCTCCACGTTCTCGCGGATGACGGCGTTGGCGTAGATGAGGCAGTTGCGGCCGATGGCGACGTCGCGGTAGACGGCCGCCCCGGAGTGGATCTCGCTGCCGGCGCCGATGCGGCTGTTGGCTCCGATGAAGGCGAAGGGGCCGATGTGGACGTTTTCGCCCAGCACGGCCGTTTCCGCGACGCAGGCGCTGGGCGCCACCCCTTCCCAGAACGGCCGGCGCGGATGGAAATACTCCAGCAGCCGGGCGAAGGCCAGCTGGGGATCCTCGACCAGAATGCGGTTGGCATGAACGGCGCTGCCGTCGCGGGCCACGACCAGCGCTCCGGCGCGCACGCCCGCAAGGTTCTCTTCCCTGCCCCTGGCGGCGTAGGCGATGTCGCCGGGCCCGGCCCGGTGCAGCGCCTGAACGCCGGCGATCTCCAATTCCCCGTCCCCGTGCAGCACACCGCCGAGCAGGGCGGCGAGTTCCTTCAGTTTAGGCATGGTTCTCCTTGTCGAGCCGATAGGTCATCTTGGCCCCGTAGAGCATGATGCCCATGGTGATCTCCATCCAGAACCCGAACAGGATGATGGCCACGATCGGGTCGCGCATGTTCTTGAGCAGCGAAACGTTGACCAGGTAATAGGTGTAGAGGCGCTTGACCGCCTCCCACAGCAGGGCCGCGAAGAAAGCGGAGACCAGCGCCGCCGGCAGCGCCACCTTTTTCTCGGGGATCCACTTGAACAGGATATAGAAGAGCAGGAAGGTGATCAGGAAGGGCATGGCGTACTTGACGAGAAAGCCGTTGACGGCGCTCACCCATGCCGGGTCGATCGCCAGGCGCATGCCCGCGTCGCGCTCGACGATGGCCTCGATGGCCGAGGAAAGGCTCGTCGCCAGGAACGAGGCGATGATCAGCAGGACGACGATGAGCAGCAGGCCGAACTCCTTGATCCTCTTGACGAAAAAAACGTGCTGGATGTCGAGGAGGAACATGTCGTTGACGAATTGCACCATTTTCTTGAAAACCAGGATGCCCATGAACAGGAAGAAGCCCAGGCCAACCAGCCCCAGGTGGCCGATGCGCGCCGACAGCTCGGCGGCCTGCTGGAAAAAGACCGGGGCGATGAAGCGGAAGAACTCGGGCGAGAAGGGGTAGACGTTCTGCAGGGCGGTGTCGGGCGTGCCGAGGGTGCCGGCGAAGAGGTAGGAGAAGAAAATGAGCAGGAAAAAAGAGGAGAAGATGGAGTAATAGGCCAGGATCGACGACTTGTCGATGCCGCTCTCCGCCAGGAAGTCCCGCAACGCCCCCCGGGCGGCGCCCAGGACTTTCGGCGGCGTCAGGACGCTGCTCCAGCTGCTCATGGTCGGGTCGGAAAGGAAAGGCTCAGCGCTCCCGGGCAGGGGGCGCGAGCCTTCCCGGCATGGCTACTGGGCCAGCGTGGACAGGGTGGAGCCGCCCCACTTGACGAAGAAGAGGATCAGGTCGATGAGCAGCACGTAGATGACCAGCGATTCCATCAGGGCCAGGGCGATGATCAGCAGGCCGCGGATGGAGTCGGCCGAGGCCGGGTTACGGGCGATATTGTCCGAGGCGGTGCAGAAAGCCTTGGATTGGCCCAGGATGCCGACGATGGCGGCCAACGTCAGGCAGACGCTGCCGATGAGAATGGTCCAGAAGAACAGCGAAGTGGCGGGCATCGCCTTCTCGACGCCCTGGGCGGGGAGCGCCGTGGTCAGGGCCAGCAGCGCGGCGGCGACCAGCAGTGTTTTTTTTCTCATGGATGAGTTCCTCCTTGTTAGTGTTCCGAAGCGATGGCGCCGGACAGGTAGACCGACGACAGCATGATAAAGATATACGCCTGGAGAAGCGAAGTAAAGATGGCCATGGCCATCATGGGCAGCGGCGCCACGAAGGGGACCAGCGACACGATGATGATGATCACCAGGTCCTCGCCGAAGATGTTGCAGAAAAGGCGCACGGTCAGCGACATGGGGCGGGAAAAATGGGAGATGACCTCGATGGGGAAGAACAGGAAGCTCAGCCACCACTTGGGCCCGGCGAATTTCTTCAGGTAGCCCAGGATGCCGTGCTTCTTCACCCCCTGGGCGTGGTAGTAGAGGAAAATGAAGACCGCGCAGCCGGCGGGGACGTTCAGGTTGGCCGTGGGCGAGGCCATCTCGGGCAGCAGCCCCAGCAGGTTGGCGGTGGCGATGAACAGCCCGAGCGTGCCCAGCACCGGGATGAACGGACGCCCCTCGCGGCCGATCATGTCGTCGACGATGGAGCGGAAGAACAGGTAGATGGACTCCAGCAGCGCCTGCATCCTGGCCGGGAAGAACGACAGGTTGCGGGCGGCCAACTTGAAGAACAGGACCAGCCCCAGGGTGGCGATCATGGCCATGATCACGTGGGCGGGCAGGGGGTCGCCGTGAACGCTGACGCCGGCGAGCGCGGCGGCCGATCGCAGCAGATCGTTGATCCAGACGGCGATGAGCGGGTTATGATCCATGACGGTTGCCGCGCGCGGCCTGGCGCAGTCCGGCGCAGGCGATGCCCAGGTAGATCATCATCAGCCCCTGGATGAAAAAGAGGACGCCGGGCCCGGGCAGGCGGCTGATGGCGAAGAATGTCGCGGCAATGACCAGAAGTTTCGCCAAGCTCGAAATGAAATACATCGTTTTGCCCTTGCCTCTTTCCAGGATCCGGTCAGCCTGCCGCGCCAGGATGAAAAACCCCGCGATGCCGACGGCAGCGCCCGCCAGGGAAATTATACAATACTTGGCGTTTTTTGCAAAAAAAAAATCAGCAGCAGGGCCAGGGCCTCGGCGACAACGGCGTCGCGGATGGCGGCGCCGGGGAGGGAGCGCTCATTCCTTCGGCTCACGGCGCCTCGCCTGGGAGAAGAGGTTGGTGAAGCCGGCCGCGATACCGTAGAGGATGAAGACCAGGGTAAGCCAGGGGCCGGTCTTCAGCCATTGGTCCAGGAAATGGCCGATGAAAAAGCCGACGATGATGGAGGCGGGGAACATCAGCCCCACCGAGGAATATTCCACCCATTTGCTCTTGCCGGCTTCGCGCGGAGCGCGGGGCATGGCTCACGCCGTTCCGGCGGCGGCCCGGCGCGGATCAGTAATCCTCTTCCTCTTCGTCATCTTTCAGGTCGAAGCCGTCCAGGTCCTCTTCCGACTCCTCGTCGCCGAAATTCTCCTCTTCTTCGTAGTAGTTGGCGGCGTCGAAGTCCTCCTCGCCGAACTCGTTCTTGCGGGTCTCGATGGCTTTGTAGAATTCGTCCTCGTCTTCGTAATGGCGGATGAAGTTGGCGTCGAGCTCGCTGTAGAAGAGTTCCAGATAGTCGTCCTCGATGGTGCAGAAGACCGACATGTGCTCATCGCGGTCCAGGTCGCCGACCACTTCTATGATCTTTGTGGCGGCCGCCTTCAGGGTGTCAAGCGTTTGCCACGATATGATTTCCAATTGTTCCATCGGCGCGCACTCCTTCAGGATTTTATTGGTTCTATTTAAGAGGATAAATTCTTTTTGTCAAGGGGTTTTAAGATATTTTTTCAGATGCCGGCCGGTTGGCGAGCCTCCCCGCGCCAGAAGCTGGCGCGGGCTGCCGCTGAACAGGAGATGGCCGCCCCCGGCGCCGCCCTCGGGCCCCAGTTCGACGACGTGATCGGCGCCGGCGATCAGGGCCAGGTTGTGCTCGACGGCCACCACGGTGTCGCCCTTGGCCAGCAGCCGGGCGATGAGCTCGCGGATCACCTCGATGTCGTAGGGGTGAAGGCCGAAGGAGGGCTCGTCCAGCAGGAACAGCGTGCCCGCCTGCTCCCCGATCAGGTGCTTGAGCAGCTTCAGCTTTTGCAGCTCGCCGCTGGAGAGGGCGCCTAGCTTTTCCCCCAGCCGCAGGTAATCCATGCCGTTCTCGCGCAATCCGCGCAGCAGGGCGGCGGCGGCGGGAACGTCGGCGGCGAATTCGCCGCAAAAGCCTTCGGCGGTCATGGCCAGCACGTCGGCGATGCTGCGGCCGTTGTGGGTAATCTTCAGCACCTCGGGAGCGAAGCCGTTGCCGCGGCAATGGCCGCAGGCGGCGCGCACCGCCGGCAGGAACTGCATCTCGATCTCCTTGAAGCCGCGGCCGCCGCATTCCGGGCAGCGTCCCAGGGGGGAGTGGAAGGAGAAGTGGCCGGGCTGGTAGCCCAGCAGGCGGCTGGAACGCAGGGAAGCGAAGAAGTCGCGGATGGGGGCGGAGGCGCCCAGGAAGCCGGCGATGTTGCTGTTGGCGCGCAGGGAGCGAATGCCCGGGTCGATGTGCACTTTCTCGCGTACGCCGGGGATCTCCGGGTTCTTGAGGAAGATCTCGTCGTACAGCAGCGAGCTCTTGCCGGCGCCGCTGACGCCGACGATGACCGTCAGCGCCCGCAGGGGCAGGCGCAGGTCGAAATGCTTCAGGTTGTGGGCGCAGGCGCCGCTGAAGATCATGGTCCCGGCGCTGCGGCGGCTGCCGGCGGCCAGGCGCGGGCGACGACGGAAATACTCCTGAGTGATCGTGGAGCGGCCGGAAAAGAACTCGTCGCAGCCGCCGCTGAAGATGACGCGGCCGCCCTCGCTGCCGGCGCGGGGGCCCAGCTCGATCACGTGGTCGGCGCAGCGCACCAGCTGCGGGTTGTGCTCGATCAAGACGACGGTGTTGCCGTGCTCCTTCAGGCGGCGCAGGAAACGGTCCATCTTGCCGTAATCGGACGGGTGCAGGTCGGCCGACGGCTGGTCGATGATCAGCAGGGAGTCGGAGAGCGTGGAGCCCATGATGAAGGCCAGGTTGATGCGCTGGTGCTCGCCGCGCGACAGGGTGAAGGTGGGACGGTCCAGCCGGATGTAGTGCAGGCGGTTCTGGATCAGGAAACGCAGCTTGGCGGAGATCTCGTGAAAGACGTCGGGGGAGATGCGCTGGCGGTAGCGCTCCGGGTCCAGGTCGCGGACGAATGCGTCCGCCTCGCCGATGGTCATGGCCAGGAAGTCGGCGATGGTCCGGCCCTGGATGCGGTAGGAGAGGACCAGCGGGTTGAAGCGGCTGCCGCGGCAGTCCGGGCAGGGAAGGTAGGCGGTGAAGCGGCTGAGAAAGGCGCGCGCCTGGACCTTGTAGGACTTTTTCCTCAGGTAGGCGAACAGCCCCTCCAGACCCGGAAAGCGCCCCGCACCCCGCAGCAGGAATTCTTTTTGCGCCGGGCTGAACTCGCGCAGGGGGCGGCGCGGGTCCAGGCCGGCCTGGCGGGCCTGGAACAGGAAATGATCACGGAATTCGCGGTTGGCCGGGGTGTTTAAGGGCAGGACCGCCCCCTGTTCCAGAGAGAGGTCTTCGGCGAACGCCCGTCCGGGGTCGATGGCGGTCACGTCGCCGAAGCCGTTGCAGCGCGGGCAGGCGCCGCGGGCGCTGTTGAAAGAGAAAAGGTTCTCGTCGGGGCTTTCATAGTCCTTCCGGCAGCGCGGGCAGAAGAGCGAGAAGGGGAAGCTCCGTTCCCGGGAACCCAGAAAGACGCTGATCGTGTTCCGGCCCATGGTGATGGCGGCGTCGACGGCCTCGAAGATGCGGGCGCGGTTGGCGGCCGTGTTCTCCAGCTCGTCGACGAGCACCTGGATGGGCTTGCCCTTGCAGCGTCCGTCAATGGCGGCCGCACCGCCCCGCAACGACGGCTGGAGGGGACCTCTGAGTCCCGACGTCCCGGTTTTTTCGGACCGGGAGGCCGCACCGCCCCGCAACGACGGGGCCGCCCCGCCCCGCACCTGGAAGCGGAAGCCACGATTGATCAGGAAGGCGATGTCGCCCTGGTAGGGGAAGCAGACGCGCAGCCGGCAGGCGGGGGCGGCCAACAGTTCCTGGACGATCTCGTCGATGCTGAACTTGCGCAGCGGCTCGCCGCAGTCCGGACAATGGAAATCGGCGATCTTGGCGAAGAGGATGCGCAGGTAGTCGAAGATATCGGAGGCGGTGGCCACGATGGAGCGGGGGTTCTTGTGCGGCCGCTTCTGGCGGAAGGCGATGGCCGGCGGCAAATTCTCGATGCGGTCGATGTCGGGCTTCTCCACCTGGTCCAGGAACTGGCGGATGTAGGGGGAGATCGACTCGATGTAGCGGATGTAGCCCTCGGCGTAGAGGGTGTGGAAGGCCAGGGACGACTTGCCGGCGCCGCTGACCCCGACCAGCGCCGTGATCTTTCCCAGCGGCACGGCCAGGTCGATGTTTTTCAGGTTGTTGGTGCGGATGCCCTTCAGCAGGATAGAGTTTTCCATGGTGATTGTGATCCGGGGAGATTATAGCACGAGATCGCTTGAGCAGACAGGAACGGGGTATTGAACTCGGCGTACGGCTGGACCTAAGTAAAAAGTGAAAAGTAAAAAGTGAAATGAGAAAGCCATGGTTCGATATTTTGCCGTTTATTTTTCACTTTTCACTGATCACTTTTCACCCGCTGGCAGGCTTCAGGGCTGCTACTTCCTTATGGCAAAATCGCGGTCGGAGAAGTCGTTGACACGCAGGTCGCGCAGCGAGCAGATGCGCAGGCGGTACTGGCCGCTGTCGGGCAGCCCCGCCGGTACCGCCCAGGAGTAAACGCCGCTGTTGGGGGTGCTGGCGGCGACGACGGCGTGCTGCTCGCTGCCCTTGAAGAGCAGGATGGCCACCGGGCCGTCGACGCCGAGCGAGAGCCAGCGAACCGCTGCCTGGCCGCCGGCCATGAACACCTCGCCGCCGTTGGGATATTCGATGCGGATGAAGCGGTCGGGTGCCTGCAGGGGAAAGAGGGGCAGGGTGAGCAGGGCGAACAAGGCAAACACCGCGATCCTTCGCTTATTCATCACATGGTGATAGGACTTTTTTCGTGATATCTCAAAAAAAGTAAAAAATTCCGGGAAGTTTACGCCCGGAGAGACTCGAACTCCCAACGCGCAGCTTCGAAGGCTGCCGCTCTATCCTTTGAGCTACGGGCGCGTCCGGAATAGGGGATTATAGCGCTTCTCCATCCGCCGGGCAATGCGGTGCGGCTGTGCTATAATCGGGGCATGAACCGCCCTGACATAAATGGCCCCCCTGTCGCCGAGCTGGTCCGCCGCCGCTTTTCCTGCCGCAGCTTCGCCGGCCGTGCCCTGGAATCGCCGGTGCTGGAAGAGCTGGAGCGCACCGCCGCCGGAGCGGCAGCGCCCTTCGGCAGCCGGCCGCGCTTCGGCATCATCGACAACGAGAAGGTGCGCGCTGAGAACCTTTTTTCCAGCGGCAGCTACGGCCTGATCAAGGGGGCGCGCTTCTACCTGGCCGCCCTGGTGAGGCGGGACGAGCCGCGGCGCTGGGAGGACGCGGGCTTCACCCTGGAAGCGGCGGTGCTCCATGCCGCCGGCCTGGGGCTGGGCACTTGCTGGATCGGCGGCGTCTTCGACCGCAAGCGCTTCGGCCGCGTCCTGGGCATCCGCGCCGGCGAGCAACTGCCGGCCGTGGTGGCCGTTGGCTGGCCGGCGGAAAAGAAGTCGTTGCGCGACCGTCTGGTGCGCTGGAGCTCGCGGGGGGACCGGCGCAAGCCCGCCGCGGGCCTTTTTTTCGCGGGGGGATGGGACTCGCCTGTTGCCATGGAAAGCGCGGGGCAATGGGCGCAGGTCCTCGAGTGCGTGCGCCTCGCCCCTTCGGCTTCCAACAAGCAGCCCTGGCGCATCGTTCGCCTCGGGAACGCCTTCCATTTTTATCTTGCCCGCGACAAGGCCTATTCGGCCATGATGCCGCTGGCCGACCTGCAGCGCATCGACCTGGGCATCGCCATGTGCCATTTCGAGCTGGCGGCCGCCGAAGCCGGACTGGAAGGCAAATGGCGGGACCTGGATCCCCGGGTGCCTGGGACACCAGCTAATTATGAATATATCGTGAGTTTCGAAATTCGTTGATCAGGCTGAAATATTAGTGTCAGTGTCAGTGACAGTGTCAGCAAGAAGACATGCGAAATTGATGTTAAGTGACACGATGAAGTAATGCCTTTTCTTTTGCTTCGAACATCGAACTTCGAACGTCGAACTTCGAACCTCTATTTGCTTCGCAGTGATCCTTGATCCAGATACTGCTGAAATAACTTGCCCCATTGCGATTCCCTGAGCCATTTCCTGTAGATCCTGCTCTCCCTGAACGGCCAATGCAGGATGTCGTGGTAGAAATAGGAGTAGAAGTTGCCCAGGTAGAGGATGGGCGGCCGGGTCATGGCCTTCTGCAGGAAGCGGGTGGGGCCGAACCACGTCACCCAGCCCACGGCCTTGTGGAAGCAGAAGCCGACCCGGAAATTCCAGTTCTCCCTTGCCGCCTCCAGGTCGCCGGTGATCTCGATCTCCTCGGGCTTGCCGACGCCCAGGCCGTTCTCGTGGGCCAGGCGGACGTAACGGATGGCCATGGGGTCGAACCCCATCAGTTTGGCCGCAACGGCGTCGATGGCCACCTGGTCGGAGCCGGCCAGAATGACGTTCTTCTCCTCGGGGCGCATGATGCGCGGTCCCGGGCCGTTGCCGGCGCTGGTGCCGTCCATCATGCAGAACAGGCCGGGATGGATCTCCTTCTGGATGGCCAGCAGGTCGACCAGCGTCTCGTGGATGTAGGTATGGGTCTGGTGGCGCTTGTGGTTGAGCAGGCCGCCGAAGGCATTCTTCATGGCGCCGGTGGTGGTGGTGTAGATGTGGCACTTCGCCGTGGGCAGGTGGACGATGTTCCTGCCGATGAAATAGTCGGGGATGCGCAGTTCGTCGCCGTAGATCCTCTCCAGGGCCAGCATTTTGGCCTTGGGCTTGTAGGCGATCCATTTCATGTCCGCTTCCCGGAAATTGAACAGCACCTTGATGTCGTGGTCGCGCAGGATCGGCTTGTAGCTGTTCAGGTCCTCGCCCTTGAAGGCGTCGGTCACCTCGGTCTTGTTCTGAACGCAGGCGATGTCGCCGAAGCCGTGCTTCTTCAGGGCCAGGACCGTCGCCTCCAGCTGCCAGGGAGTGGTGTTGGCCGAGGGATAGGGGAAGTGCCAGGAGATGTTGTCCTTGATGATGGTGCCGCGGCTTTTGTCCAGGACGGCGGGACCGCCGGCCAGCTCGAACAGGCGGATGTAGTCGTCGAGCACGGTCTGGGGCCCGGTCCGCAGAATGGCGACTTGCGCTTTGCTCATGTTTCTCGATCCTCGTGGCGAGTGCACCCGATTATAGCGTGTTCCGGACCGGAAATCCAGCGCCCGCCGCCTTCGGTTGTTCGCCCGGGCGCCTGTTTCTCGTTGACAGGAGCGGGTTTTTGCTATAAAATGAAGCCGGGCGGTGAGTGTAGCTCAATGGTAGAGTATCAGACTGTGGATCTGACCGCTGCGGGTTCAAGTCCCGTCACTCACCCCAGTTTATTTTCCAAGTGGAAAAAAAACGAACTGTCGTGACGCGTGACACGGAATAAACAGATCATTATCTTTGCTTGTTTTTCTTCCCTATACCCTGTACCCTAAACCCTGTACCCTTCTTAGAACACCAGCGGCCATTTTTTCCTGATCATGGCCAGATGCTTTTCCCTGGCGACGAAGCTCTGCACATAGCCGCACTGGCCGCAGACGTAGTTGTCCAGCGCGGTGACGCGCAGGGCCGTGATGGGGATGGTGTTGCTGTAGTGCATTCCCGTTTTCCCCTTCACCGCGGCGCCGCTGAATATTTCCTTGGCCCCGCACAGGGGGCAGGTACCGTTCTTCATTATTTTCTCCTTGGCTCATTGGCCGACAAGCCGCGCGGCCAGGCCAGCCCGCGCGGACCCTGCTCCGGTTCTTTCCGCGTCCAGGGGCGAGCCTGTGGCAGCGACCGCCAGCAGGATAAAAAGCAGAATGAGAAAAATGATCTTTTTCATGGTTCCTCCCCGGCCGCCCGCTCATCGCCTGCGGGGGCAACCGCCGGGTCCTGCGGCTTCGGCGCCCTCTTGCGGCGGCGGGTGATGGCCTCGTGCAGGATAAACTCGATCTGGCCGTTGACGCTGCGGAAATCGTCGTCGGCCCAGCGTTCCAGCTCCTCCCACATCTCCGGGCTGAGGCGCAGCAGGAATGCTTTTTTTGCCGGCATGGACGTATCGCCGGCCGCTTACTTGTAGAGCGTGCCGGTGTTGATCACGGGCTGGGCCTCGGCCTCGCCGCAGAGCACGACCAGCAGGTTGCTGACCATGGCCGCCTTGCGCTCCTCGTCGAGGTCGACGACATTCTTGCTCTTCAGATCTTCCAGCGCCATCTCGACCATGGAGACGGCGCCGTGGACGATCTTGCGCCGGGCGGCGATGATGGCCTCGGCCTGCTGGCGGCGCAGCATGGCGCCGGCGATCTCGGGGGCGTAGGCCAGGTGGGTCAGCCGTGTTTCCTCGACCTGCACTCCCGCCTTTTCCAGCCGCTCCTGCAGCTCTTTCCTCAGCACCTGAGCCACCTCGTCCATGCCGCTGCGCAGCGTGATCTCCTCCTCTTCCTCGCCGTGGTCGTAGGGGTAGCAGTTGGCCAGGTGGCGCAACGCGGCGTCGCTCTGGATCTTGACGTAGTGCTCGTAGTGGTCGACGTCGAAGAGGGCGTGGGCCGTGTCCACGACGCGCCAGACCACCACGGCGGCGATCTCGATGGGGTTGCCACGCTTGTCGTTGACCTTCAGCTTGTCGATCTCGAAGTTGCGGATGCGCCGCGAGACGGTGTAGCGGCCGCGCGGTACGGCGAGCGCCAACGGGTTGGTCCAGTGGAAACCGTCGCTGCTGATCGTACCCTTGTATTTGCCGAACAGGACCAATACCTTGGCCTCGTTGGGCTGCAGGGTGAAATAGCCCGGCGGCAGGATGGCGGCCGCGGTGACCAGCAGGGCCAGCATCAACAGGATCTGAAGCAGCGACCAATGGGCGGTGTTCGCCCCGGTGATGAGAATGAAAACGATGGCCGCGATCAATAGGGCATGCAGCGCGACGACCGCCCAACCGTTGAACGACATTCCCTTCTTTTCGTTAGTCATGAATGCCTCCTTCAATGCTATCGAAATGATATCAAAAAAATAGCATTGATTTCACCAGTTGTCAACAACAATCGTTATTTGTTATTCGATTGTTCTACTTGTATACTTATTACCCGGAGTGGATGTACAGGATTAATTCACAAAAATTGTCAAATATTGTCAATATTTTTTTCACAATGTCAGCATGTCCCCATAGGAACATCATCTTTACTGATGATTCGCTGTTGCTTTGTCTTGAAGGAGTCTTGGCACGGCTATTGCTTGTGATATTTCGGAGTAGTAGTTTACATAATTATTGACGTGCAATGAAAAAACGCAGGGAAGCCAGGGTCAAGAAAAGCCTGCTGGTCGACATCAGCCGCCGCGGCCTCGACCAGATGGGGGTCACGGTGGACGTCTCGCCCCGGGGGATGTGCATCGCCACGACTCAGGTCATCCGCAAGCGCAGCCGGCTGCAAATCCTCCTTGCCGCAGGCGACGATATTCATGCGGTTACCGGGCTGGTGGTGTGGAAAAGGAAGAGAGAGGACGCCCGGAAGGAAGAAGCACCGGTGGGGCTGGGCATCGAGATCGAGAAGGCGGATCCGGGATATGGACGACTGATCTCAAAAATGCAGCAAGGGTCGACGTTCGGGGCTCGACGTTCGAAGTTGAAGACCAGAGCGAACCCGGCGGCTGGTGCCCGGCGTACAAAAACCGGCAAGAAAAAACAAAGCACCAAGATCCAAGAACCGGATTTCGAATAGGTTCATCCTTTACAATTCCCTGCCGTTGGGGTAAAATTCGACCTTGCCAGCTCGTTTTGAACGCGATCCCGAGGAAAAAATGAACAATACCCGCTGTCTTGAGAGCATTGTCGATGTGGTCGGCCACACCCCCATGGTCAGACTCAACCGCGTGGCCGGCGACATCCCCGGCGAGGTCTTCGCCAAGCTGGAATTCCTTAATCCCATGGGAAGCTGCAAGGATCGCATCGCCCGCTACATGATCGAGAAGGCGGAGCGGCAGGGGAAGATCAAGCCCGGTGACCTGATCATCGAGAATTCCTCGGGCAATACGGCCATGGGGCTGGCCATGATCGCCATCCAGAAAGGCTACCGCCTGAAGGTCGTGGTTCGCGACCGCATCAGCCGCGAGAAGCTCGACCAGCTGAAGGCCCTGGGCGTGGAGATCCACCAGGTTGACGCCACGCTGCCTCCCGAGCATCCCGACAGCTACAACAACATCACGCCGCGGCTGGCCAGGGAGACGCCCAACTGCTTCTTCCCCGACCAGCATAACAACCTGGACAACAACGAGGCTCACTACCTGGGCACCGGCCCCGAGATCTGGGAGCAAATGGATGGGCGCATCGATTATTTCGTCGCCGGCATCGGCACCGGCGGCACCATCGGCGGCACGGCCCGCTTCCTGAAGGAGAAGGACCCCAGGATCCAGGTCATCGCCGTCGACCCGGTGGGATCGGTCTTTCATGAGTATTTTCACCACAAGAAGATGGCCAAGCCCGGCCCGTACCTGATCGAGGGGCTGGGCGACGAGTTCCTGATCGGCTGCGCCGTTTTCACCCACATCGACGACATGCTGCAGGTGACCGACCGCGACGCGTTCCGGGCAGCCAGGGAACTGGCGCTGCGCGAGGGTATTTTGGCCGGCGGCTCGAGCGGCGCCGCCCTGTGGGGGGTGCGGCAGCTGGCGATGAAGATCCAGCGCCCGGCGCGCATCGTCACCATCTTCCCCGACGGCGCCTCCCGCTACCTGAGCACGATCTACAACGACGAGTGGCTCGAGGCCAAGGGCTTGAAATAGGGGAAAGGAAAGTCTGCCAACGGCTCCCTGCTGCAAGTTCGGCAGAACTTTTTTGTTCCCATTCCGTATTTTGTATTGACCGCTGGAGGCATCCGATGAAGAAATTACTGCTGCTGTCCGTGCTGGTTCTCGCCCTGGGCTTATCCGTTCCGGCCCAGGAACAGCAGGTGAGAACCCTCACCCTGGCCGACGTGATCGATCAGGTCCTGAAAAACAACCTCGACCTGCAGATCGAGATGTCCAACCCCGAGATCGCCGGCGCCCTCTGGAGCAAGAGCAAGGCCATCTTCATCCCGCAGCTGGTCCTCAACTTCAACAGTGCCTCGACCTCGACCCCCAGTTCCAGCATCTTCACCGGCGCCGACGTGGAAAAAGCCGATTCCGGCGTCCTGTCGTTCACCCTGTCGCAGAAACTGCTCACCGGAGGCAGCCTGGACGTCGTGCTGGACAATTCCCGCAATTCGACCAACTCGCGCTTCAGCCAGATCAACCCCCGCTATAACTCGCTGCTGCGCTTCAACCTGGCCCAGCCGCTGTTGAAAAATTTCGGGCTGACGGCCACCAAGAGGAACATATACATCGCCCGCAACAACCGCGACAGGTCGCTCTCCGCCCTCAGGCAGCGGGTGATCGACCTGATCTACCAGGCCGAGGAAGCCTATTGGAACCTGGTCCACTCCCACCAGAACCTGGCGGTCAAGGAGAAGTCGCTGCAGCTGGCCAAGGACCTGCTGAAGCAGAACGAGATCCAGGTCAAGGTCGGTGTCTCGGCGCCCATGGACATCCTGACCGCCCAGGCCGAGGTGGCCGCCCGCGATGGCGAGGCGCTGCAGGCCCGCAGCCTGATCCAGACCTACGAGGAGAACCTGCGCCGCATCCTGAACATCAGCCAGGCGCCCGAGGCCATCGTCCCCGAGGACACGCCGCTTTTCCGCCCGCGGCAGACCGACTTCAACGAATTCCTCGAGACGGCGCTGGAACAGCGCCCTGACATCGAGCAGGTGCGCCTCGATCTCAAGAGCAAGAACATCGACGTGCGCTACTTTCGCAACCAGTCGCTGCCCAACCTGCAGCTCACCGCCTCTTATTACACCCGCGGCCTCAGCGGCACGCCCCAGGACGTCGACTTCGACCTGCTGCCCGCCGGCTCCACCCCCGGCAGCATCGGCGGCAACCTGAGCGATTCGCTGCGCGACGCGCTGAAGCGCCTTTACGAAAACTACTCCGTCGGCCTGCAGCTCTCCATCCCGGTGGCCAACACCTCGGCCCGTGCCGACCTGGTGCAGGCGCGGCTCAACCTGGAGCAGTCACTGCTGACCCTGAAGAAGGTCGAGAGCACCATCTATTCCGAGGTCAAGCAGATCATCATGGACCTGGAGACCAACGCCAAGATCGTCGATGCCACCCGCATCTCGCGCGAGCTGGCCGACCAGAAGCTGGCTGCCGAGCAGAAGAAGCTGGCGGTCGGGCTTTCGACCAACTACCAGGTGCTGCAGTACCAGCGCGATTTCGCCAACGCCCAGATCGCCGAGCTCAAGTCGCTGATCGACTATAACCTGGCCCTTTCGCGGGTGGACAAGGTACTGGGCGCCACCCTGCAGACGCACAATATCGAATTCAGTGAATTCCTGGACGAAAAGAAATAAAAAAGAGGCGATTTTCTCATTCTTGTTTACATGGATGTTCTTTTCTGGTAAAATATATTCCAGTTTTGCACAATAACAGGAGGAATTTGTGAGCATTACCAAGGAAACCAAGCAGAAGCTGATCGGTCGCTTTCAGATAAACGACAAGGACACCGGTTCGTCTGAAGTTCAGATCGCTGTCTTGACCGAGAGGATCCGCAGTTTGACCGAGCATTTCAAGTCCCACCAGAAGGACAATCACTCCCGCAAGGGTTTGCTGACCATGGTCTCCACCAGGAAAAAGCTGCTGAACTACCTGCGGCGCACCGACTACGACAAATACGTGAAGATCCTCCAGGAACTGGAACTCAGAAAGTAATTTATTTTCAGGAGATAACCATGCAAAAAACCATCCAGATCGCAATAGAGGGTTCTACCCTTACAATCGACATCCACCGCTGGGCGCGCCAGTCGAACGGCTCGGCCCTGCTCACCTACAAGGACAACGTGATCCTGGTCACCGCCAACATGCGCGACGAGGAAAAGGCCGGCCAGGACTTCCTGCCGCTGATGGTGGATTTCCGCGAGAACACCTATTCCGCCGGCAAGATCCCCGGCGGCTTCTTCAAGCGCGAGGGCAAGCCCTCCGAGAAGGAAGTGCTGCTCTCCCGCCTCATTGACCGACCCATCCGGCCGCTGTTCCCCGAAAACTACCACCACGACACCCAGGTGATCGCCATGCTGCTATCGGCCGACTTCAGCATCGATTACGACGCCATGGGCATCATCGGCGCCTCCGCCGCCCTGCTCTCCTCGACCATCCCCTTCTCCACCCCGCTGGCGGCGGTCAAGATCGGCTGGAAGGCCGGTCAGTACTACGTCAATCCCGGCCTGGACATGCGCAAGGAGCTGGACATGATCCTGCTGGTGGCCGGCACCGAGACGGAAGTGGTCATGCTCGAGGCCGGCGGCAGCGAGTTCTCCGACCAGGTCTTCCTGGAGGGGCTGCGCCGGGCCAAGGAAGTGATCGCCCGCGTCTGCCAGGCGCAGCAGGAGCTGATCAATCCCGACAAGATGGTCGTGGCCGCCAGGCCCGAGACCGATGCCCTGGCCGCCGACCTGCGCGCCAAGTTCTCTGCCCAGATCCGCGACGCCATCTTCACCCAGGACCGCGTGCTGCGCCGCCTGAAGATCAAGGCCATCATGGAAGAGATCCAGCAGGGCAGGGAAGAGGCCGATGAGGTCGCCCGCATCAAGGGCGCCTTCGAAAAGGTCGAGTCGCAGGTCTTCCGCGAGACGCTGCTCAGGGAAAAACGGCGCACCGACAACCGCTCCTTCACCGAGATCCGGCCCATCCACATCGAGCTGGGCATACTGCCCCGCGTCCACGGCTCGGCCGTCTTCACCCGCGGCGAGACCCAGTCGCTGTCGACCGTCACCCTGGGCTCCGAGGACGACGCCCAGCGCCTCGACCTGCTCAGCGGCGATGACGCCAAGAAGAAGTTCCTCCTGCATTACAACTTCCCGCCCTTTTCGGTGGGCGAGGTCAGCTTCCTGCGCGGGGCCGGCCGCCGCGAGATCGGCCACGGCAACCTGGCCGAGAAGGCCCTGAAGATCATGATCCCGGACAATGAAACCTTCCCCTATACCATCCGCGTCGTCTCCGATATCCTGGAGTCGAACGGCTCCTCCTCCATGGCCACGGTCTGCGGCGGCACCCTGGCGCTGATGAACGCCGGAGTGCCCATCAAGGCCCCGGTGGCCGGCATCGCCATGGGCCTGGTCAAGGAGGGCGACGAATTCGCCGTGCTGACCGACATCGCCGGCTACGAGGACCATTTCGGCGACATGGACTTCAAGGTGGCCGG
>DCVK01000009.1:0-26703 GCA_002335385.1 Candidatus Aminicenantes bacterium UBA2190 | reverse complement strand
CGAGGATGCCACCGCGGCCTACAAGGCCATCCTGGCCAAAATGAAGGCGGCCATCCCCGCGCCGTCGCCCAAGCTTTCCGAGTACGCCCCGGTCATTCTGACCATGATGATCAACGTCGACAAGATCCGCGACCTGATCGGGCCGGGCGGCAAGACCATCAAGGAGCTGGTGGCCACTTTCAATGCCAAGATCAACGTCGAGGACGACGGCAAGGTCTCCATCGCCGCCGCCAACCGCGAGCTGGGGGAGAGGGTGATCGCCCGTATAGAGGAACTGACCGGCTCTCCCGAGGTCGACAAGATCTACAACGGCAAGATCAACCGCATCGAGGACTACGGGCTGTTCGTCGAGATCATGCCCGGCGTCACCGGACTGCTGCACGTATCGGAGGTCTCCCAGCGCCGCATCCGCGACGTCCGCCAGGAATACAAGCTGGGTGACATGATCGAGGTGAAAGTGATGTCCCTGGACCGCGACGGCAAGATGAAGCTGAGCCACAAGGTCCTGGAGAGCGGTTCGCGCGACGGGGACAGGTAGCAGGGCGGCCGTACCGCCCGGCCGGGAGGCGTGACCATGTCCGTTCAAGGCCGCAGGGCGTTGAGTCCGGCGTTCCCGGAAACGCGCGGCGATTGCCGCGGCTTCACCCTGATCGAGCTGATCACCGCCACCGTCATCATCGGCGTGCTGGCCGTCGCCGCCATCCCCCTGGCCCACAACGCGTTCCAGCGCGAGAAGGAGCTCGACCTGCGCCGGGCGCTGCGCCTCCTGCGCACGGCCATCGACGAGCACAAGAAATTCGTCGTCGAGAACAAGATCGATGTCGACGAGGACACGTACAGCTATCCCGAGAAGCTGGAGGACCTGGTCAAGGGCATCGAGTACAAGGATAAGAAGAACAAGACCCGCGTCGTCAAGTTCCTGCGCCGCATTCCCCCGGACCCCATCAGCGGCTCCGACGACTGGGGGCTGCGTTCCTACCAGGACAAGCTCGGTTCGCGCAGCTGGGGGGGGCAGAATGTCTGGGACGTCTACTGCGATTCGGACAAGAAGGCGCTGGACGGGACCTATTACCGGGATTGGTAATAGCCGGGACGCGTACGGTCAGAAAGAGCAATATTAGGACTTAAATTCCAAATCCCAAGCACCAAATTCCAAATAATTCACAAATTCCAAATTCCAATCCCCTGACGGGGACTTTGACCCAAACGAAGATACTGCAGGTTCTTTTCTTTGTTTTGGTCATTTGGTCATTGGTGCTTGGAATTTGTTTGTGATTTGGTGCTTGGGATTTGGGATTTAATTTTTCCTATTTCACATGTTACGCGTCACGCTGGCTTGAATTTTTCTGGCGATTGCCCCTTGAGCCGCGTTTTGCTATGATGATCGCCAGGAGGGCATTTGTACATCCTGGGCATCGAATCCTCGTGCGACGAGACGGCCGTGGCCGTGGTCGAAAGGGGAGTGGTCAACGCCGTGCGCTCGGAGGCGATCAAGTCGCAGGTCGAGCTGCATGCTCCCTTCGGCGGCATCGTCCCCGAGATCGCCGCCCGCACGCACTACGAGGCCATCGACCGGCTCTGCCGCCAGGCGCTGCACCAGGCCGGCCTGGGCATCGGCGATATCGAGGTCCTGGCCGTGACGCTGGGGCCGGGCCTCGTCGGCTCCCTGCTGATCGGGCTGGCATTCGCCAAGGGGCTGGCCATGGCCCATGAGCTGCCGCTGGTGGCCGTCGACCATATCGCCGCCCATATCGAGGCCCCGTTCATCAGCCACAACCATATCGCCTACCCGCTGCTGGCGCTGGTGGTTTCCGGGGGCCATACCTCGCTTTTCTTTCAGGAGAGCAAATTCTGCGGCCGGATGGTCGCCAAGACGCGCGACGATGCCGCCGGCGAGGTCATGGACAAGGTCGCCAAGCATTTCGGCCTGGGCTATCCCGGCGGGCCGCTGCTGGACAACCTGTTCGATAAGGGCGACGCGGGGCGCTTCCGTTTCACCCGACCGCGCATGAGCGACGGCGGCGACGATTTTTCCTTCTCCGGCTACAAGTCGGCGCTGCTGCGCCAGGCGCGGGAACTGGACGTCGTCGCGGGCAGCAAGGATTTTTATGACCTGCTGGCCTC
This sequence comes from Candidatus Aminicenantes bacterium UBA2190, assembly GCA_002335385.1. GTDB lineage: Bacteria > Acidobacteriota > Aminicenantia > UBA2199 > UBA2199 > UBA2199. The sequence goes on along the minus strand of DCVK01000009.1, from coordinate 24,579 downwards.
CTTCCTGGGTTCCCTGGTCGACTACCTGCTGGACAAGACGCTGGCGGCGGCCGTGAGCCTGAAGGTCCGCTCGCTGATCGTCTCGGGCGGGGTCAGCCGCAACACCCTGCTGCGCCGGCGCTTCGCCGACGCCTGCGCCGCAAGAGGACTGCCGCTGTACCTGCCCGAACCGCGTTACTGCACCGACAATGCCGCCATGATCGCCTGGCTGGGCTATGAAAAGTACGCGGCCTTTCCCAATATGAACTACTACGACCTGTACCTCAATTCCTATTCCCGGTCGTCCTTCAGGGAGAGCAAGCGCCATCGCTAAATCGAAGCGAGGCATCGTGACGAGTGACGCGTGACGCGTAACACGGAAGAAAAAGCGATTTCTATCGTCATTTCGCTTTCCTATGTAAGTTGGATCGTGAAGCGCAAGAAAAAGCGTGAATTTCTTTTCCTAAACCATCCAGCTTGCGATAGATTCGTAAACTTCTGTGGTTATGCTGGCTATTCGTCACGCGTTACGCGTTACGCGTCACGATAGTTCGTTGAGGCCTACTTCCCCGGGCACTGCTTGCACACGGCTCCGGGCAGGCCCTTGCCGCCGTAGACGCGGTCGAAATGGGCGCTGAATTCACCGGCCAGCTTGAGCGCCCGCGCGGCGAAGGCCTCGGGGTCCTTCCAGGTGCTGCGCGGCTGCAGGATCTCGGCGGAAACTCCCGGGCAGGAAACGGGGATGTTGATGTGGAACGTCGGGTCCTCGACGGCCGCCACCTGGTCCAGCCCGCCGGTGAGCACGGCCTTGATGATGGCGCGGGTGACGTTGATGTCCATGCGCTGGCCCACGCCGTAGGGGCCGCCGCTCCAGCCGGTGTTGACCAGGTAGACGCTGGTGCGGTGCTTCCTGATTTTCTGGCCCAGCAGCGCGGCGTAGTCGTTGGGGTTGCGGGGCATGAAGGGCTGGCCGAAGAAGCGCGAGAAGGTCGAAACGGGCTCGACGATGCCGGTTTCGGTGCCGGCCAGCTTGGAGGTGTAGCCCATCAGGAACCAGAACATGGCCTGGTCCTGGTCCAGCTTGGCCACGGGAGGCAGCACGCCGTTGGCGTCGGCGGTGAGGAAGATGATGGTCTGCGGGTGCTTGCCGCGCGAGGACTTTTTGATGCTGGGCAGGAAGGAGAGGGGATAGGAGCCGCGCGAGTTCTCGATCAGCCGCGAATCGTTGAAATCAAAAGTGCCGTCGGGATACATCATGGCGTTCTCGACGATGGCGCCGTGTTCCAGGTAGGGCGCCTTGTGGGTGATGGCGTGGTGGATCTGCGGCTCCTTGGCCGGGTTGAGGTGAATGAGCTTGGCGTAGCAGCCGAACTCGAAATTGGCGATGCCGTGGCGGCTCCAGCCGTGCTCGTCGTCGCCCAGCAGCAAGCGGTCGGGGTCGGCCGAAAGCGTCGTCTTGCCGGTCCCCGAAAGCCCCAGGAAGAGGGCGAGGTCGCCGTCCTGGCCCTCGTTGGCCGAGGCGTGCAGGGGCAGGATCCCCGCCTTGGGCAGCAGGTAATTCATGACGGTGAACATCAGCTTCTTGACGCTGCCCGCGTAGGCCGAGCCGATGATGACGCCGATGCGGTTGACGAAATCCATGGCCACGACCATGTCCGAGGCCGTGCCGTCGGGAAGCTTGCGCAGCTTGCCGAAATAGCGCAGCTTGTCCAGCTTGTCGGCGGGCAAGGCCACGAGGGTGAAGGGCTGGTCGCGGTAGATGCTGCGGCCGATGTCCTTGGGCAGCGGCCGGAACATGGTGATCGTGAAAAGGGCCGTGAGGGCATGGTCACTTACAGTGCGCACCGGCAGGGCGTAGCGGCTGTCGGCGCCCACGACGCGGTCGGTGACATACAGCCTGTCCTTTCCCCCGGCCAGCTTCAGCGCGTCCTCCAGGATCAGGGCAAAGGTGTCGGGAGCCAGCGGCAGGTTGTTGGGCGAGTCCCAGTCGATCTCGGCCTCGATCTCGGGCCAGCGGACGATCAACGTGTCCTTGGGGCTGCGGCCGGTCGACTCGATGCGCGTCCAGGTGGCCAGGGCGCCGTTGGCGCTCACCAGGGCCTCCTTGTTCTTGACCACCGCCTTGATCAGCTCGCGGCGCCTGGGGTTGACCAGGACGCCCTCCTTCTCGGCGATTATGCGGTACAGGTCTTCAGTGAATTTCATGGCTTTCTCCTTTTGTTAAGACGGAAATTATAGCGTTTTGGCGCTGCGAATGCAAGTTGATCACCGCGGCGGCCCAACAGGGGGCCATTTGACAACGACGGGCCAAAAATGCTACAATCGAACCTGTGGAGGAACCATGAAGAAAGATATCCATCCCAAATATATGGAATGCACGGTGGTCTGTGCCTGCGGCAACACCTTCAAGACCCGCTCCACCCTGCCCAAGATCGAAGTGGAGATCTGTTCTTCCTGCCATCCTTTTTTCACCGGCAAGCAGAAGTACGTGGATACCGAAGGCCGGATAGAGAAATTCAAGAAAAAGTATGGCTACAAGGAACAGTGAAAAGATATTCGCCTATCTCCAAAAGATCCACGACCGCTTCGAGCAGATCAGCGCTGAGCTGAGCCTGCCCGAAACCGCCCAGCAGCAGAAAAAATTCCGCGAGTTGTCCAAGGAACTTTACTCCCTCAAGCCCCAGGAGGAAAAATTCCATCAGCTGGGCCGGGTCATCCGGTGTCGCCGCGGCACCGAGGGGCTGCTGGCGGCCGAAGACGCGGAAATGATCGCCCTGGCCCGGGAGGAGCTGTCGGCCCTGGAACGGGAAGAGGAGGCGCTGGTCGGCGAGGTCGAGGTGCTGATGGTCTCCGATCCCGGGGAGGACAGCCGCAACGCCTTCCTGGAGATCCGCGCCGGCGCCGGCGGCGACGAGGCCTCGCTTTTCGCCTCCGACCTGCTGCGCATGTACATGCGCGTGGCCGAAAGGAAGAAGTGGAAGGCCGAGGTCATCTCCACGACGTATTCGGGCATCGGCGGCATCAAGGAGGTCATCCTCTACGTCAAGGGGACCGAGGTGAACAAGTTCCTCAAGTTCGAGAGCGGCGTCCACCGCGTGCAGCGCGTGCCTGCGACCGAGGCCTCCGGCCGCATCCATACCTCGACGGTGACCGTGGCCGTGCTGCCCGAGGTCGAGGACGTGGAGGTCGAATTCAATCCCAAGGACATCCGCATCGACACCTACGCGGCGTCGGGACCGGGCGGCCAGCACGTGAACAAGACCGAGTCGGCCATCCGCGTCACCCATATCCCCTCCGGCATCGTGGTCACCTGTCAGGACGAGAAGTCGCAGCACAAGAACAAGGACAAGGCCCTCAAGGTGCTGAAAGCCAGGCTGTTCGAGCACGAGAAGCTCAAGCAGGAGGAGTCGATCGCCCAGAACCGCCGCTCGCAAGTGGGTTCGGGGGAGCGTTCGGAGAAGATCCGCACCTACAATTTCCCCCAGAACCGCGTGACCGATCACCGCGTCAGCGGCCGCAACTTCAATATCGGCTTCGTCATCGACGGCGACATGGACGACCTGGTCGTCGACCTGACCGCGAGCCACGTCCGCGCCCGCATCGAAGAGAAGATCAAGAGCCTGACCGCCTAGTGCTGTACTCGGAACTCTTCGCCGCCGCCCTGCGCGCTTCAAGAAAGAGGGAGCTCTCCGCCGCCGTCGAAGCCCTGATCGAGAGCTCGTTCGGCATCAGCCGCACCCGCTTCTGGATCCAGAAGAACCAGCCCGTGCGCGATGCAACCGGACTGCGCCGTTTCCGCCGCCGTTTGCAGCGCCTGCTGGACGACGAACCGCTGGCCTATATCCTGGGCGCGAAGGAATTCTACGGGGAAACGCTCCTCGTGTCGCCGGCCGTTCTCGTGCCCCGGCCCGAAACCGAGCTCCTGGTCGAGAAAGCCCTGCAGCTCCTGGGGCGGGGCAAGGCCCGCGTCCTCGACATCGGCGCCGGCAGCGGCGCCATTGCCGTCATCCTGGCCCTGCGCTCGCGGGCCGAGGTGACGGCTCTGGAGAAGAGCTTGCCGGCCCTGGCCGTACTGAAAAAAAACATCGCCCGCTTCGGATTGCGCGAACGGGTGCGGCCGCTGGCCGGCGACCTTTTTCCGCTCCGGGCGGAGCGCTTTCAGATGATCGTTTCCAACCCGCCCTATCTTTCGCGCCGCGACTGGCGCAGGGCGCCGGCGACGGTCCGGCTCTACGAGCCCCGGGCCGCCCTTGAGGCCGGCCCGGCCGGGACCGAGGCGCTGGCACGGATCATCGCCGGGGCGCCGGGCCGCCTGGAGCCGGGCGGCCGGCTGCTGCTCGAGATCGGTCGCGGGCAGCATCGGGCCGTGAGCGGGTTTCTCAAGGGCGCCGGCTTGCGCGAGCGCGAATGCGTCCGCGACTATGCCGGCATCGAGAGGGTGATTGTGGCTCAGATGGAATAGGGCGAACTCTCGTGACGAGTGACGCGTAACGCGTGACGAGTAAGACAATAAGCCCGAATTTCGAGCACCAATCTCAAATAAACTGCCGGTACCGCTTCCCTGGCGATGATGTTGACCCAAGGACCAAAATAAAAGCGATTTTCCGAAATGAGTTCATCATAAGGCTATTGCATGGATAGTTGAATCTGAGTTTGGAATTTGTCGTTTCAGGATGTTTTCTTTCGCGTCACGCGTCACGTGTTACGCGTCACGAAGATCCTTCCTGAAAGACTATTTCCTCCTTTTGCGCAGCACCCAGCCCTTGATGTTGCGCTGGCGCTGGCGGGCGACGGCGAGGGCGTAGCGCGGCACGTCCTCGGTGACGGTCGAGCCGGCCGCGACATAGCTGTCGCTCTCCACGGTAACCGGGGCCACCAGCTCGGTGCCCGAGCCGATGAACACGTTGTCGCCGATGCGGGTGGGGTTCTTGCTCTTGCCGTCGTAGTTGCAGGTGATGGTGCCGGCGCCGACATTGACCTTGCGGCCGATGGTGGCGTCGCCGATATAGGAAAGGTGCATTGCCTTGGAGCCGCGGCCGAACACGCTTTTCTTCATTTCGACGAAATTGCCGATCTTGGCCCCCGCGCGCACCCGCGAATTGAGGCGCACGTGGCAATAGGGGCCGAGCTGCGCGTTCTTTTCCACACAGGAATCGCTGATGACCGATCCGGGCAGGATGACGCAGTTGTCGCCGAGGCTCGAGTTCTCAATAAAGCAATTGGGGTAGATAGCGACGTTGCGGCCGATGCGGCAGTCGCCGCGGATAACGACCCCGGAGCCGACCATGGAGCCGCGGCCGATGAGCGGCAGCCCCTCGATGCAGAGGTTGCCGGCGTTCTCCACGCGGACGCCGCCCCTTTGCAGCAAGGCGACCTGCAGGGCGGTGACAGCGGCCTCGACCGCCAGGGGCTCGCGAACCGGATCGATGGCCCTGACGGGGCTTTTCAGCTCCATTTCCATCGCGCCGGAAAGGGCGCGCAGCCTGCGGAACACTCCCGGCTCCAGGCGCAAGCCGTTCTGCCTCAAGAACGACCTGGAGACCGCGAAAAAAGGCTTGCCGGCGGGGGCGAAAAGACCTTCCCGGGGACGGGCCCGGAGCCAGTTTTGGAACCTGCGCCCGCCGCCCATGCCCAACACCGGGAACAGGTCGAGGCTGAAGACAACGATGGGCCCGCTGCTCGTGCCGCTGCCGCCGCCGGCGAAAAAACGGCAGAAGGGAAATGATTGTTCGATCCAGAAGGCGAGGCCGCGGCCGCGGAATTGCTGGCGCCCGGCGGCGCTCCGGCCGCCGTCGATGAAGGCGGGGATCATTCCACCAGTTTCAGGAAATCGGGGTTCTGCTGCAGGGGCTCGAAGTCGGGCTCGTTGTAGATGATGACCTTGTAGCTCTCGTCCTTTTTCAGGCATTTTTCAATGTAGCGCAGGGCGCCGGCCGTGTCCTCCTGGCGCAGATAGGCGGCGGCCATGAGATAGTAGAGGTAGGCGTCGCGGCAGTTGCTCTTTTCGGCGTAGGCGAAGTGCTCCAGGGCCTTGGCGACATCGCCGGCGTTCAGCTGAAACGCCCCTTCCCAGATGTGGTCCTGGGCGTTTTCCAGCTTGATCTTCAGCGGGTGGGTCTGGGCGTGGGTGATGCTCTGGTAGACCTTGGCCCGCGTCTGGATCTCCAGCACGCTGTAGAACTCCGAGTCCTTGTAGGATTCGACGATCCTGGCGAAGATCTCGCCGGCCTTGGCGTAGCTCTTTTTAAGAAACAGATGCAGCGCCTTCTCGTATTCCTCGCTGATGGACTGCAGTTCCTTTTCTTCTTTCAGTTTCATGGCTGGCAGGACCTCCGGGCCCCTATTGTACATCTTTCGCGGGGATTTTTCAACCGCTTCCGATAAGAATGGAAAAAACGGGACAAACCCATTCCCTTGGGGCTGAAGCGGGAAAGGGGCGCGGCGCGGAAAGGCTAGAGGCCGCTTTTATAACGCTCGGGGATGACGCCCAGGACCTCGATGCCGGCGCCCTTGGCGATGTCGATGATATGCAGGACGTCCTGGTAGTTGAGGCTCTCGTCGGCGCGGATGAAGATGGTCTTTTCGGTGCGGGTCTGGTAGAGGTCGCGCAGCGTGTTCTCCAGCACGTTCATGTCGACGACGTCCTGGTTGATCTTGACCGTGCGGTCGCTTTCGAGTGTCAGCACGATGCCCCTGACATCCTGAGGCTGATCGCCCTCGCCGCCGGGAGGCTGGACCTCGGGGAGCTTGATGTCGATCCCTTTCTGCATGACCGGGGTGATGACCATGAAAATGATCAGCAGCACGAGCAGAATGTCGCAAAGGGGGACAACGTTGGGTTCGGATTTTTGTTTGCTGGCACCAATATCGACACTCATACGGGACCTCCTCGATTGCAGGAACTAATGTAGCAAAGAAAAAGAATGTTGTCAAGTGCCCGCCGCAAAATTATCGCCCGCGGCAGGGGGGCAGGGGGCCGGCGAAAGGTTGAAAATTAAATATTTTCAGGTATAGTTCTTTCATGGCACGCAATATCTCCCTGAGGGAAAACACGATCAATTGTCTGTTGGAGACGAGCGCCGAGCTCTACGGCTCGCGCCCGGCCCTGGGCATGGCCTTGGAGCGCCCCCTGACCTACAGCGAGCTTTTCCAACAGGTCACGGGCATGGCCGAAACGCTGCGCAAGGAGGGGGTGGTCAAGGGCGACCGCATCGCCATCCTGGGCGAGAATTCCCCCCACTGGTGCATCGCCTGCCTCGCGGTCATGCGCATCGGCGCCATCGTGGTGCCGATCCTGCCCGATTTCCCCGAGTCCGACATCCACCACATCCTCCTGGACTCGGAGGCCAAGATCCTCTTCACCACCGAGAAGCAGATGGACAAGGTGCTGGGGATCCGCGACAGCAAGCTGCTGGCCGTGATCACCCTCGACGATTTCCGGGCCGAGTCGGACTTGCTCCCCGTCGAACCCATCTCCAACTTCATCGAGAAGGCGCGGAGCTTCCTGCGCCAGCTCCCCGACAAGATCGGCCTGCGCTCGACGGCCGTCAATGCCGACGACATCGCCTCCATCATCTATACCTCGGGGACATCGGGCCACTCGAAGGCGGTCATGCTCAGCCACGGCAACTTCATATCCAACGTGCTGACCTCCGCCAACCATATCCTCGAGATCCTTCCCGAGTGGACCTTCCTCTCCATCCTGCCCCTCTCCCACTCCTACGAGTTCACCCTGGGCTTCCTCTTCCCGCTGCTCAACGGCGCGCGCATCGTCTACGTCGGGAAAATGCCCACGCCGACCATACTGGAAAAGATCTGCAAGGTGGAGAAGCCGCAGGTCATCCCCGCCGTGCCGCTGATCATGGAGAAGATCTACAAGAAAAAGGTTCTGGCCGCCTTCGAAAAGAAGCGGCTGCTCAAGCTGATCGCCAGGATCCCCGGCCTCAAGATGAAGATCTACCGCAAGATCTGCGCCAAGCTGGTCGAATTCTTCGGCGGCGAGCTGAAAACCATGGCCATCGGCGGGGCGGCCATCAACCGCGAGGCCGAGATCTTCCTGAAAAAATCGGGTTTCCCCTACCTGATCGGCTATGGACTGACCGAAACGGCGCCGCTGCTGGCCGGCGGCCCCTGGGGCGACGAGACCATCGCCGTCGGCTCGACGGGCAAGCCCATCGCCGGCGTCGAGATCCGCATCGACGATCCCGATCCCCGCAGCGGCATCGGCGAGATCGTGGCCCGCGGGCCCAACGTCATGAAGGGGTACTACAAGAACCCCGAGGCCACCCGCCTGGTCCTCGACAGGGATGGCTGGTTCCGCACCGGCGACCTGGGCAATTTCGACAAGGCGGGCAACCTGTATATCCGCGGCCGTTCCAAGAACATGATCCTGATGTCCAACGGCGAGAACATCTATCCCGAGGCCATCGAGGACAAGATCAACTCCTGCATGCACGTGGCCGAGTCGCTGATCGTGGAAAGCGGCGGCCGCCTGGAGGCCCTGGTCTACCTGGACTACGACCTGATCGACGAGGAGACGCGGGGCAGGACCCATCCGCAGAAGCGCGAGTACATCGACGAGCTGCTGCAGCGCCTGAAGGAAACCATCAACCCGCAACTGTCGGCGTTCGCGCAGATCACGCGCTTCATCGAGCACAAGGAGCCGTTCCAGAAGACCGCCACCAGCAAGATCAAGCGCTATCTGTATTCCCGCTGATCGCGGCGGCCGGCCGGGCTATTTCTTGATGCGGATGCTCAGTTTGCCTTTCTGCCTGCTGAAGGTGACGCGGGCCTCGACCAGGTTGTGGGTGAGCATCTTGGCCTTGATGTTTTCGATGAGCTTCTCCCTTTCCTTTTCCGAACCGCCGCTTTCGGGCAGCATGTCGCGATAGACCGCGGCGAAGCGCTCGAAGGTCTCCTCGTCGTTCAGGGTCAGGTACAGCTCTCGCGTTTCCTTCTCGCTTTTGGGCCTGGGGGGGGGCGCGGCGGCCTTCTTTTTGCCGGTGAGCGGCGTCCCGCACTCCAGCTCGTTGAGCTTTTTCAGCCACAGGTTGTTGTAGAGGCTGAAGCGCTGGGCCACGTTCTGGATGATCATCTCCATTTTGGCCGACTTGGAACCGCCGTAGATCAGCCTGCGGACGGCTTTTTCCAGGTCTTCGCGCTTCTTTTCCGGGGGCTGCCGGGTGTCGCCGTTGAAGAACAGGATGTATTCGGCCTTGAGGTCGTCGATCTTCTTTTCCAGCTGGGCGACCTGCTGCTCCGTGGTGGTGGACAGCGGGTTGAGACGGTCGTTCACGGTCATGGCAGCCTCCCGGGCAGGCCGAGGCAGCGGGAAATTCCGGTATATTCTTCCATTCAGTAGGTCTTTGCCTCTTCTTCGCCGCGCAGCACCCGGTGGACGCCCTCGGCCAGGGAGCGCATCTCGTCCTCGCCGGGGTAGACGTGGATCGGGGCGATGAAGGAGAGGCGCTGGCCCAGCAGGTCGATGAAAAACTCATTGAAGGCGATGCCGCCGGTAATGAGCGTGGCGTCGACCTTGCCGTTGACCACGGCCGCCAGCCCGCCGGCGTCCTTGGCCACCTGGTAGGCCATCGCCTGCACCACCTCCATGGTCCGGGCGTCGCCCTCCAGGTACTGGTCGCGCACCTTCAGGAAGTCCTTCGTGCCCAGGTAGGCGTAGAGGCCGCCGCTGCCGAAGACCATTTTTTCAAAATCCTTGAAGGACAGGCCGTTCGCGCAGACATGGCGCACCGCCTGCAGGACGGGCAGGCCGCCGCTGCGGTCCATGGAAAAAGGGCCCTCCTCGGAGGGGTTGACGGCATCGATCATGCGCCCGTTCCGGTGCAGGGAGATGGAGTTTCCCGTGCCCAGGTGGATGACCAGCAGGGTCAGTTCCTCGTAGCGCAGCTTCTTTTCGGCGCAGAAGCGCTTGGCCACGGCCTTCATGTTCAGGGCGTGGGTGAGCATCACGCGCTGGAACAGCGGGTGGCCGGAATAACGGGCCAGGGGCTCGGCCTCGTCGACGGAGACGGGATCGACGATGTAGCAGGTGATCCCCAGCTTGGCGGCAAGGGAAAAGCCGATCTGCGCCGCCAGGTTCGAAGCGTGCCGGCCCTGGCGCGCCTCGACCAGGTCGTCGACCATGCGCTGACCGACGGCATAAGTGCCGCTGGCCAGGGGCTTGAGCAGCCCGCCGCGGGCGGCAATGGCGCGGATGGCGCGCAGCGCGATCCCCTGCCGCTTCAGGAATTCCTCGATGAGCTCCTCGCGGAACTGCCGCTGGGCGTTGATGTCGGCGAAACGGGCGAGCTCCTCGTCGGCGTGCTTGATCGACTCGCTGCAAACGGGGGCGGCGCCGTCATAGACCGCCACCTTGGTGGAGGTGTTGCCGGGGTTGATGACCAGGATGAGTTCTTGGGGCATGATCTCCTCTCAAATGCGGGACTGGATGTACTTGCCGATGATGAGCTCGAGCTTCTGGTAGGTCTTTTCCGGGATCAGGGGCGGCGCGGTGATGATCGAGGCGGCCAGGGCGCCGGAGCAGGAGCAGGCGCCGCGGTCGCGGGGGAGTTCGCGGATGACCAGCGGCAGGAGCTGCTTGATGGCCGCCACTCCGGTCTTCAGGTTGGCGATGACCATCTCCACGGTGACCGACTCCCCGCTCTGGTGCCAGCAATCGTAGTCGGTGACGAAGGCCAGGGGCAGGAAGCACATTTCCAGCTCGCGGGCCAGCTTGGCCTCCACGGCCTGGGTCATGCCGATGAGCGCGTGGCCCATCCGGCGGTTGGCCAGCGACTCGGCGCGGCTGGAGAACTGCGGTCCTTCCATGTTGCAATAGGTGCCCCCGCGGTGGGCGGCCAGGCCCGCCTCGCCGGCCAGGCGATAGGCCAGCTGGCCGAGCGCCGGGCAGGTGGGGTCGGCCAGGGAGACGTGGGCGACGATCCCGTTCTCGAAAAAGGTCTTTTCTCTCTTGAACGTCTGGTCGACGTACTGGTCGGGGATGACCAGTTCGCCCGGTTTCAGCTCCTCCTTCAGCGAGCCCACGGCGGTGATGGAGACCAGGCGCTCCACCTTCAGCATCTTCATGGCGAACAGGTTGGCCCGGTAGTTCACATCCGAGGGGTTCAGGCGATGGCCGTGGCCGTGGCGCGAAAGGAAGGCCAGCGCGCGGCCGTGCAGCTTGCCCAGCATGAGCTTTTCCGACGGCGCGCCGAACGGCGTGCGCAGCCGGACGGAATGCGCCTCCTCCAGCCCCTCCAGGTCGTAGAAGCCGCTGCCGCCGATGATGCCGATCTCCGCGTATTCCATGTTGTCTCCTCTCTGATCCTGCAAATCCCCGCTGAGGGCTGAGCCCCTTGCCAGGCCTGATTATCGAAAAAAATGCCCGCAAAGTCAACAACCCCTCCGGGGTGCCATCCCTCCAGCGGGCCGGTGTCCCCGCCGGGCTCTGTCCCTTTGGGGAGGCGAAAGAAATATGCCGCCGGCCTGCCGTCTAAGCGGATGTAGCAAGTGGGGGCGCGCCATGGAGACCGTACTCTTCGTTCATCCGTTCATTCCGGCAAGCGCCGGCTGGTTGAAAACCCGCCCGCTTGACTTCGAGCGGGCGATTCCTGCTATAATCGCTTTCATGAGGGTGTTTGGGGACAGCGAGGCCCGCCTGGTGCGCGCCATTCTGGCGGGCGACACCGCCGCCTGGCAGAAATTCATCCTGGAATATTCGGGCTTCATCTACTACGCCATCATCAAGTACACCGACGATTACGACGAGAAGATGGCCGTCTACCTGCACGTCCTGGAGAAGCTGCGCGAGGACCGCTTCCAGCGGCTGCGCCGCTTCGCCTTCCAGGCCAAGCTCTCCACCTGGCTGACCGTGGTGGCGCGGCGCCTGGCCATCGATTTCCTGCGCGCGAGATACGGCCGCGACTTCGAATTGAAAAAGATCCGCGTCGTCTCCATTGACGACGAGAGCGGGTATGCGAAGCTGCTGGCCGATGCCAGGACCCCGGAAACCGTGCTGGCGGCGAACGAGAAACAGGAGCAGCGCCGGTACTTGCAGGAAGGACTGCTGCAAGCCCTGGAGAAGCTGGACGACCGGGAGCGCCTGGCCGTTCAGCTGGTCTATTTCCAGGGCATGCGGATCAACGAGGCGGGCCGGGTGCTCCGGCTCCCCTCGGCCTACAAGTACCTCGCCCGCGTTTTGAAAAAGATCCGGGTCGAGCTGGAGGGGGCGCAGCAGCTCAGCCGGGACGAGATCGCCGAGGCGCTGCAGGGGGAAGCCAATGAATGAGCATGTGACGGGCGAGACCCTGGCGGCTTATATCGACGATCGCCTGGCAAAGGGGCGACGGCCGGCCGTGGAGGCCCATCTTTCCCGCTGCAGCGAGTGCCGCCAGGCGCTGGCCGAGGTCGTCGGGATGCTGGCGCACCGGGAAGAAGCCCCCGCCGATTTCCTGCGCCAGGGCCTGCAGGCGTCCGGTGCCGGGGACCCGGGGCGGTGGCCAGAGGCCCGTGAGCGGAGACCTCTGCGGCTGCGGCCGGCCTTCGGCGTCGCCGCCGTGTTCCTTGTCGCGGTGATCGCCGGCTTTTTCTTCCTCGGCCGCGACCGCATGGAACTGCCTCGGTCCCGCGAAAGGGAGGCGGCTGAGCAGACCGCGGCCAAGAGCGAGGCGCCGAAACCGGCCCGCGATGAGGCCGTTTCTCCGCCCATTGCCGCGCTGGAGATGGCCGGGGAAGATCGATCCGGCCCCGCCTGGTCAGGGACGGGCGGCGGCGCGGATGCGAAAAAGAAGCTCGCCGCCGAAGCGCCCGGTTCCCTGCCGACCGCGGCGCTGCCGCCGCTGCCGGAAGCGGCGCCCGCTGCCGCGCCCGTGCAGCGGGAGCGGCTGCAGGAGGCCGACAAGGCGGAGCCGGCCCGGTACGGCGAATCGGCAGGAGGCGTGATCGGCGGAGTCCTTGGCGGCGTCGAGGCCCCGGCGGAAAAGGACCGGGGCGAGGAGATGGAGGCGGTCTTCGCACAGAAGGCGATGCCTCGTGCAGCGGGCGACGGGGCGGCCATGGTCGCGGCGCGCAGATCGCATTCCGCGGCGGGCCTGGACGCGGCTTCCGGGGCGCTGCAGATTTTCCTGGCGACGAGCGGGCGCGCCGCCGCGCCGCCGAGCCTGGGCATCGTCGAGCTGGCCGCGGGGCCTCTCGTGCGCATCGAGGGCGATGTTGCCGGCGGCGATCTGCGCGCGCCCGGCCTTCACGACGCCCGGGAGTGGCTGCCGGCAGGATCGGCGCTGGAAGTGACGATCGGCGCCGACGGCCGGGTCACGGCCGTGGAACTGCTCGGGGAATGGGAGCCCGGCGCGGCCGCCCGGGCGAAAAAGGCGGCCGGCAGGCTGGTTTTTTCCCATTCGCGGCGGGAGACACGGCGGGCGGTCCTCTCCAGGGACCTGCTTACTTGATGGTGAATTCCTTTCTGGCGAGGAAGCGGCCGTCGGCGGTGATCACCACCGCCCAATTCCCCTTTTTCCCGGCGTAATACTGGCGGGGCAGCGTATCCCAGGCGGCGAAGTAGGCCAGGAAGCGGGCCTTGGCGTTGACCGTGACCGCCTTGGAACTGCGCACCCGCAGGTTGTCCGGGGAGTACCAGTGCCATTGCAGCATCATGGGCCGGCTCACCTGCAGGACCTTGACCAGGGAGTGGATGCCGGCGTCATCCTCGCAGACCGGCTCGTCGGCGAGCGGCTTTTCCATGTCCAGGTCGCCGGGCTGGGAGCGAACGACGGCCAGCGCCCCGACCACTCCGGAGGGATCGGGGGGGACGGCGACCCGGAAACTGAAGCAGGCGGCAAGGGCGAGGAGCAACGCCAGGGCCGCCGCGTGAGCGGCAAGCCGGCGCGCATCTCCGCGGGCGGGTGGTGGGGCTTTCATCGCCTTCATTGTAGCGATTTCTTTCGTTGATGGCAAGCCGCTTCAGCGCCGGTATTCTTGACTTTGCCGGGTGAAGATTGTATAGTGGTCCCCTTGTCGAGCCGTTGGGCCTGCCCGCGGGGCCGGGTTTTCCACAATGCGCAACATCATCATCTCGATCCATGGAGGCCGGCCGTTGGCCGGCAGCGTGGCCGTTTCCGGGGCCAAGAACGCCGCCCTGCCCGAACTGGCCGCCGTCTGCCTCAGCGCCGAGCCGATCACCTTCAGCAACCTGCCGCAGGTGGAGGACATCAAGGTGATGGTCGCCGCCTTGCGCGAGATCGGCGCCGAGACCGAGCCGGACGCCCCGCCTGACGGAAACGGCGCCGATTTTCAGGGGCATGAGCTGCGCATCGCCATGCCGGCGCTGCGCTCACCCGTGGTCTCCCACCAGATCGCCCGCACCACGCGGGCGTCGGTGCTGCTGCTCGGCCCCATGCTGGCCCGCTGCGGCGAGGCCCGGGTCTCGATGCCCGGCGGCTGCGCCATCGGCGAGCGCAAGATCGATTTCCACCTGCAGGGGCTGGAACGCATGGGAGCCGAGATCCTCGTTGCCGGGGACTATCTCTCCGCCCGCTGCGACCGCCTGCGCGGCGTCGATTTCACCTTCCCCGGCAAGACCGTCACCGGCAGCGAGAACCTGCTGATGGCCGCCGCCCTGGCCGAGGGAACGACCGTTCTGCGCAACTGCGCCCTGGAACCCGAGGTGGCCGACCTGGCCGCCCTGCTCGTCGCCATGGGGGCCGACATCCGCAGCGAGGACGGGGAGACCTATGTCATTCGCGGCCGCGCGATGCTTCACGGCGCCCGGCATCGCGTCATCCCCGACCGCATCGAGGCCGGCACCTACCTGATCGCCGGCTGCTTCCCCGGCAACGACATCCGCGTCAAGGCGGTGATGCCCGAGCACCTGGGCAGCCTGCTGGGCATCCTGGACGCCATGGGCGCCGATGTCGCTGTTCACGATGAGGAGTTCCATGCCCGGGGCGGCGCCGCCCTGCGGCCGGTCGCGGTGGTCACCGAGCCCTACCCCGGGTTTCCCACCGACCTGCAGGCCCAGCTGACCACCCTGCTCACCCAGGCCCGGGGCGTCTCGCGGGTCAAAGAGACGATCTTCAACGACCGCTTCCGCCACGCGGGCGAGTTGAACCGCCTGGGGGCCGCCATCGAGGTCCGCGGCGACGAGGCGCTCATCCGCGGCGGGTCGCCTTTGCGCGGCGCCGTACTCAAGACCACCGACTTGCGCGCTTCGGCGGCCCTGGTCCTCGGCGGCCTGGCCGCCGCCGGCGAGACGCGCATCGAGAATTCGTACCAGCTGTTCCGCGGCTACGAGGACATGCCGGGTAAATTGCAAAAGCTCGGCGCCGATATTTCAATCGCTCGGGAGTGAACCCATGGAAGACTGCATTTTCTGCCGCATCGCCAACGGCGGCATCCCGACCCCGTTCATCCACGAGGACGGCGAGGCCGTCGCCTTCCGCGACCTCCAGCCCCAGGCCCCGGTCCACCTGTTGGTGGTGCCGCGGCGCCACGTCGCCTCGCTGAACGATGCCCGCGACGAGGCGCTCCTGGGCCGACTGCTGGCGGCCGCCCGCCAGGCGGCGGAGAAGGCCGGCCTGGAGCAGTACCGCGTGGTGATCAACACCGGCGCCGAGGCCGGGCAGTCGGTCTTTCACCTGCATTTGCACGTGCTGGGCGGGCGGGTCATGGCCTGGCCGCCGGGCTGAGGAGGAAGCATGAAGATCACGTGGCTCGGGCACTCCGCCCTGAAGATCGAAGGCAGCCGGACCGTATTCATCGATCCGTTCCTGACCGGCAATCCCAAGGCATCGCTGCGGGTGCAGGATGTCGATCGCGCCGACATCGTCGCCGTCACCCACGACCATGGCGACCACCTGGGTGACAGCTTCGAGATCTGCCGGAAGACGGGGGCCACCCTGGTCGCCCTGTTCGAGATCGCCCTGGGCGCCCAGGAAAAGGAGATCAAAGCCGAGGGCATCAACATCGGCGGCACGGCGAGCGTGGCCGGCGTCGACGTTTCACTGGTCCCGGCCTTCCACAGCTCCGGGTGCGGCGGGACGGCGGCGGGGGTGATCGTGGCCATGGACGGGCGCAGCGTCTACCATGCCGGCGATACCGGGCTGACCCTGGAGATGCAGCTGGTCGGCGAGATGTACCGCCCCGACATCGCCTTCCTGCCCATCGACGGGTACTACAACATGAGCCCGCGTTTGGCGGCCAAGGCCGTCGAGCTGCTGCGCGTGCCGCGCGCCGTCCCCATTCACTACGGCACGTTCCCGCACATCCAATCGTCTCCCGGGGAGTTCAAGGCGCTGGTCGGTCCGGCGTGCGAGGTCATCATCCTGCAGCCGGGAGAAGCGGTCGAGATCTGAATGCCCTATATCATCGACGGCAACAACCTGATCGGCTGCGCCCCCGATTTCTCGCTCACGGACCCTGAAGCGCGCGGCAAGATGGTCGCCATCATCCGCAAGTTCCAGGAGAGCAAGAATACCAAGGTCACGGTCGTTTTCGACGGCGAACCGCAGGGGAGCGAGCGGCACAACCCCATCAACTCCAAGCTGACCGTGGTCTATCCCCGCTATGGCCTCAGCGCCGACGACGAGATCAAGGGCATGCTGGAGAACGGCCAGCACGCCAAGGAGACGGTGCTGGTGACCACCGACCGCGAGCTGAAGAGCTTCGCCAAGGAGAAGGGGGTGCGCACCGTCAACTCCATCGAGTTCTACTTCACCCTGAAGAAAGCCTTCGTCTCCCAGGGGCGCAAGGAGGAGACGCTGAAGCGCGTCAACACCCGCGTCTCGAAAAACGAGGTGGAGCAGTGGCTGAAGATCTTCGACGGTAATTGAGCGCCCGGTCCCGGCGCGGATGCGCCGGGATCAGATGATGTGGAACTCCATGGCCTTCATCACCGCCTGGGTGCGGGTCTTGACCTCCATCTTCCTGAAGATGTTGTGCGTGTGGGTCTTGACCGTCTTCTCGCTCAGGAACAGCTTCTCGCTGATGGCCAGGTTGGAGAGCCCCGAGGCCAGCGCCTTCAGGATCTCGACCTCGCGGTGAGTCAGGCAGAAATCGTTGTCCGGCTTTTTATAGGTCAGCTCGGGATTGGTGTCCTCCAGCAGCTCGCTCAGCAGCCGGTGCGACAGCTCGCGGCTGACCCAGACCTGGCCGGCCATGATGCAGTCGAGCGCCTTCTTGAGCGCCGACCTGCCGATGTTGGCCGGCAGGAAGCCCTTGACCCCGCGGCGCAGCAGCTCCTTTTTCCGCTCGTCGTCGCAGGCGCAGTTGATGATCACCGCCCTGGCATTGGGGAAGACGAGCTTCAGGCGGTTGAAGAAAGCGTCCGCATCCTGCAGCGGCTCCTGGTTGCAGGAGGAGCAGACCAGCAGCAGCGCCACCTCCAGGTTGAAATCGCTCTTGCGGATGTAGGGGAAGGAATGATAGGTGTGCAGCAGGCGGTACTCGGGATTCTCCTTGAAGAAGTTCTCCAGCCCCTCCTTGACCAGCTGATGGTGACCGATGAGTACGACGTGGGTATGGGGCGGTCCGGAGTCCCTTTTCCGGGCGATCTCGTGCTCGCGCTCCTCCACGGCGGCGTGCAGCTTGCGCAGGATGATGTCGTTCTCCGTGGACTTGGAGATGTAATCGAAGATGCCGGTCTTCATGGCGTCGATGGCGCTTTCGTAGCTCGGGTAGCCGGTGATGACGATGATGCGCAGGAATTCGTCCAAAGCCCTCAGCTCGGAGGCCAGGCGCAGCCCGTCCTCGTTCTTCAGGTGCAGGTCGACCAGACAGACGTCGATCTCCTGCTTCTGGATCACTCCCCTGGCCTGGAGCGAATCGCAGGCGGTGAAAACGCGGAAGCCCTCGTTCTTCAGCCAGAGCTGCAGGCTCTTCTGCACCTCGGGATCGTCGTCGACGATCAGCAGGCGCGGCTTAGCGGACATGGTCCATTCCTCCCCGCTGCGGCAGCGTCACGACCAGGTGCGCCCCGGCCCCGTCCTCTTCGGCCAGGGTCATGGCGCCGCCGTGCTTCTGGATGATGTGATAGGAGATGTACAGCCCCAGGCCGGCCCCCTTGGCGTCCTTGGAGGTGTTGAAGGGCTCGAAGATCTTCCTTTTGATCGGCTCCGGGAACCCCGGGCCCGTGTCGCGGAAATGCACGGCATAGCCGCCCGCAAGCGCTTCCACGCGCACGGTCACCTCGCCGCGCTTGCCCATGGCTTCGCTGGCGTTCAGGATCAGGTTCATGAACACCTGCTGCAGGCTGTCGGCGTTGCCCAGGATCGGCAGCGCGTCGCGCCGGCGCTCCCAGCGCACCAGGGTGCGGCCGAGCTGCCGGCTCAGCTTCAGCACCTCGCAGGCGGTGTCGATGATGGCGCCGAGGTCGCTCTCGCGGAATGTCTCCAGGTTGACCTTGCCGTGGTCCAGGAGCTTGCGGGTGATCTTGCGCACGCGGGCGATCTCCTTCTCGGCCAGGGGCAGGACCTCGCCGACGTCGCCGCCGGCGTCCTTGAGCCGGTTCTTGATGACGGCGATGGAGTTGGCGATGGCGAACAGGGGGTTGTTCACTTCGTGGGCGATGTTGGCCGCCAGGCGGCCAGTGGCGGCCAGCTTCTCGTTCATGACCAGGCGCTCCTCCATCTCCTGCCGGCGGATGCTCTCCTTCTCCAGCCGCTCCAGCATCTTGTTGATGTTCTGGCTGAGCTGGGCGATCTCGTCGCGGTCGCCCTCGGGAACGCGGATGGAGAGGTCCTTGAAGCTGGTGATGTCGCTGGTCTTGCGCGAGATGTCGCGCAACTGCCGCAGCAGCAGGCGGTCGACGAAGAGGAAGAGGAGCAGGCCGAGCAGCAGCGTGCTCAGCCACAGGGCGCCGAGGAAGTTGCGCGACGCCTTCTCCTGCAGGCTGAAGAGGGCGCGGTCGGCGTCGACGCGCACGATGAAGACCGGCTCGCCGGCGGGATCGGCGAAGGCGCTGAATACGCGGAGATGGTTGCGGCTCTCCTTGAGCAGGGCGCGGTCGCGGTAGAGGCGCTGCACCTGTCCCTCGTTCAGCTCGCCGGCCAGCCGCCCGGGGTCGAGGAGAACCGTCGATTCCTGGACGGCGGCGCCGATGCGCTCGTTGAAATCGGGGTTGACCAGGCGGCCCATGATCACGCGGCCGTTCATCGGCCCGCTGGCGTCGGTGTGCAGGATCGGCGCCGAGACGATGATCAGCGGGCCGTGCTCCGAGGCGCTGAAAAAGCGGTGCACGCTCGGCCGGTCGAAGTCAGCGTAGAGGCTGCGCCACAGGCCGGCGTTCCTGGGGTGGCCGGGGTCGAAGCGCACCGGCCGGCGGCGCGAGCGGTCGTAGCCCTCGTGATAGATCGTCTTCTTGACGCGGTTGATGACCAGGATGACGTTCAGGTCGTACTCGGGGATGACCGCCGCCGGCATGGACTGCGACTCGAATTCCCGCGTCGGCCGGGTGGCGTATTCGTACATCACGTCCCAGGCGGCCCAGTCGAAGCAGATGGTGGCGATGCGCTTCCGCTCGTTCTCGACCATCTCCGCGACGCGCGATGCCACCTTCTTTGTCGTGATGTGCTTCTGCGCCACCCCGGAGCGGTGAATGGTCAGGTGATTCAGCCACACGTAGGAAAGGGAAAAAATCAATCCTGCCGTGGCGATGAACAGCGCCAACTTGGGTTTCAAGGCCATCGCCGGAATTATAGCGCTTACGGATCGCGAATACAACTTTTGTTGTATGAAAATAAAATTATAAATACAACCGAAAATAGGTAATTTGCCCGATTGCGCCCAGGGGCCGGGATGGCTATCATTTGCATGATGAAAGAAGTTCACTGTTCCGCCCTGGTCCGGTTTTTGGATGGCCTATTCCATAAAACAAGGAGAATTACATGAAAGGGATGAAAAAATGGGTTTTTGGTTCCTGCCTGCTGGTATTGCTTGCCGCGTTCCTGCTCGTTCCGGCGCTGCAGAGCAGCAGCACCGAGATGCGCCTGGCCGACGACCCGGTCGCCAAGCGCCAGGCCCTGGACAATGAACTGGCCGAGATGCGGGCCGAGATGAAGGCCAACGGCTGGGATTTTGAAATCGGCCCCAACCCGGCCATGCAGTACACCATCGAGCAGTTGTGCTCCTTCAACCCCGACCTGAAGCC
Source organism: Candidatus Aminicenantes bacterium UBA2190 (assembly GCA_002335385.1). Taxonomy (GTDB): domain Bacteria; phylum Acidobacteriota; class Aminicenantia; order UBA2199; family UBA2199; genus UBA2199. The sequence goes on along the minus strand of DCVK01000009.1, from coordinate 4,463 downwards.
GGCCGATTCCAAGGGCTATGAGCCGGGCGACCAGGCCATGGTGGCCGCTACGCTGCCGGCGTCGTACCTCGGCACCTACACGCCGATCAAGAACCAGGCCAGCTGCGGCTCCTGCTGGGCCTTCTCCACCATTGCCGGCCTCGAGGCGGCCATCAAGAAGAATACCAGCGTCACCTACGACCTCTCCGAGCAGCACCTGGTCTCCTGCAACCCCTGGGGCTGGGGCTGCAACGGCGGCTTCTTCGCCTTCGACATGATCGACTACGGCAACCCCTATTACCCCGGCGCCATGCCCGAAGCCTGCTTCCCCTACACCGCCCTCGATTCGGCCTGCACCTACTGCGCCGCGCCGACCTGGTACCAGGTCGCCCACTGGCAGTATATCGCCACCAGCAGCACCGTGCCCACGGTCGACGCCATCAAGAACGCCATCTACACGTACGGTTCGGTCTCGGCCGCGGTCTACGTCGACCGCTATTTCCAGGCGTACAAGAGCGGAACCTTCACCACCTGCAAGAAGAATGTAAGGTCGGTCAACCACGCCATCATCCTTTGCGGCTGGGACGATGCCAAGGGCGCCTGGCTGCTGAAGAACTCCTGGGGCACCGGCTGGGGCGAGGCCGGCTTCATGTGGATGAAGTACGGCTGCAACCGCGTCGGCCACGGCGCCTGCTATTGCACCTATTGAGGGTCTGAACCCGAGGATTTTCATCGATCCTGAACCGCATGACCCGCCCCCGCAAGGGGGCGGGTTTTTTTTTGCCCGCGCCCGGCGCGGGCGATGGTTGAAATAAAAAACATTATTCATTATGATGGAGGCATCACTTCAACAGGAGGTCCGCGATGGAAGAAAAAACCTATATTCCGGCCGACGTCCCCAGCGGGGCGCTGAACGAATACCTGAACAACTACGACGAGATCACCCTGGGATCGGGGCGGCTGATGCTGTTCGCCGGCGACCAGAAGATCGAGCACCTGAACGACGACTTCTACGGCGCGGGGATCGCCGAGGACGATGCCGACCCCGAGCACCTGTTCCGCATCGCCAACCAGGCCGAGGTCGGCGTCTTCGCCACCCAGCTGGGGCTGATCTCCCTGTACGGCAACGACTATCCCGACCTTCCCTACCTGGTCAAGCTCAACTCCAAGACCAACCTGGTCAAGACGGCGCAGCAGGACCCGGTTTCCACGCAGATGATCGACGTGCGCCAGGTGGTGGAGTTCAAGAAGAACACCGGGCTGAACATCCTGGCGGTCGGCTACACCGTCTACCTGGGCAGCGAGCACGAGAACGCCATGATCCGCGAGGCGGCGCAGGCGGTGCACTGGGCCCACCACCACGGGCTGGTCACGGTCCTGTGGATCTACCCGCGCGGCAAGGCGGTCAAGGACGAGAAGGCGCCCGAGCTGATCGCCGGCGCCACCGGCGTGGCCGCCACCCTGGGCACGGATTTCGTGAAGGTGAACTTCCCCAAGAAGGAGGGGGAGAAATCGGCCGAGATCTTCAAGCAGGCGGTCAAGGCGGCGGGGCGGACCAAGGTGGTCTGCGCCGGCGGCTCGAGCATGGAGCCCAAGGCGTTCCTGCAGCAGCTGCACGACCAGATCTTCATCTCCGGCGCCATGGGCAACGCCACCGGCCGCAACATCCACCAGAAGCCCCTGGACGAGGCGGTGCGCCTGGCCGACGCCATCACCGCCATCACGGTCTACGGCAAGCCGGCCGAGGAGGCCTACCAGATTTATCTGGGCAAGGAGCCGCGGAATTAGGGAGCGGGAACCCCGGGGTAATCCGCGACCGACCTATTCCAGCTCGTTGTTGATCTTCTTCAGGGCGCGCAGCACCTTCGTCATGTCGTTGTTCATCTCGTCGATCTTCTTCTCGATGCGGACGAGGCGCTCTTCCATGGCGACGATCCGTTCCTCCACGGCAACGGTCTTTTCGTAGATGTCGGCCGTGCTGGCGGCGCGCTGCACGTTCGCCCGGCTGATCACCTGGGCGTCGGCGGCCCTGCTGCCGATGAAGACGACGAGCACGGCGCACAGGATCATGCCCGCGGCCACGCTCTGCCAGTTCAACTTGCGATTTTTCATGATCTCCCTCCTGGAGTGAGTGCCTGAAAATTAGCATATCCGCGTCCGCTTGGCAAGGCGCGCCCGCGGCCGGGGCCCTATTCCCCGCGCTTGCGCAGGATGACCAGGTCCTGGTTGTTGCCGATGCCGGCGGGAATGATGCGCACGATGTCGAAATATTCCGCCCAGTGTTTCCGGATGTAGCCCTCGGAAATGTATATGCTTTGGTAGTACTGGGAATCACTGATGAAGCCGCCGAGATCGATGCAGGAACCCATGCTGTAATTCCCGCCGGAGGCGAGGAAACGCAGCAGGTGGGGGAAGCGGTTGGTGCGCACCGCCGAGGTGAGGCCGTGCACGGTCATGAGCAGGATGGCGCCGGGAGCGGCCAGGCGGCGCAGCTCGCTCAGCCATTCCCGCTGCACGTCCTCGGCCAGGTGGGTGAACACGGAGATGCCGATCAGCAGGTCGAAGCTGCCCGCCTCCAGCGGCGCGGGCGGATGCAGCGGCACGGCGCTGAATTCGGCGAAGCCCAGGTTTTCGCGGCACCAGGCGACATTGTCCCCGTCGATGTCGACGCCGGTCAGCCGCGGCCTCGACTCCGCCGCGAAATGGCGCGCCAGGCGGCCGCAGCCGCAGCCCCAGTCCAGCACGCGCGGGAAATCCGCGAATTTCCTGCCGACATGCGTTTCCAGGGCCTGCTGCAGCCTGGCGTAAGCCGAGCACCCCTCCAGCAGGAAGAAGCTCTCGCTCTCCGTCCCCTGCACGCGGCAGCGCCTGTCGGCGGGCGGCATGGGCAGGCTGCCGGCGGGGCGGTAGGCATAGCCGTGGAGCTCGGAGAACGGCCGTCCCGTGGACCTGGACACGTAATCCAGGGAGAGCGGCGCGCCGTCGGCGCCGTCGGCGCCGTCGGGCGGGGAGCCGGGGGCACGGCAGCGGAAGCCGCTGAACAGGCTGCCGGGGAACCACCAGAACACGCGCCCGATATCGTCCCGCTCGTGGGGATAACGGACCTGCTCGAAAGGTTTGCCGTTCAAGGTGAATGAGGCGTCTTCGGGTCCCGCTTCGGGCGGCAGCGCCCAGCCTTCGATCTCCAATCCCTGCTCATCCCGGCGGATGATGTCGATCCCCCACAAGGGGGCCTTTCTCATGCCGCGGGCGAAGGAGCTCAGCGGCGGAAGGTGAAAGAAGGCATGCTTGGCCGCTGTCCTTATCTTGCCCATGTCGTTTTATGCAATATTCATTCGCTTGGGAAATGATACGATTTTCCATGGGAATTGTATTCTACAACCGGAAATAATTCAATGGTGAAAAATGTGATCTTTTGTTTTCAGCTTCGCCGGACGGCGGCAAAAAGGAACATCGTGGAGTCAACGGCCGCTTGCACCATGCTTCAGGGGAAGATGAAAAAATACACTCAAATCTTCAACGATGAGAGAATGAGAAGGGAACACGGTTTCCCTTGGGATTTGCTCTTCTTGTTGTCTTTTAGACCGGCATGGAGGTCAAACTGCCGGCCGGAGAGGCATCTCTCGTCCCCGAGCGCTATTCCGACAGTTTTCGGGCGGTAAAGGAACCGATCTCGAACTCCTTGGGATACTTCCATACATCGCGGGGGTCGTCGGGGGGGCTGGTGAAATAGATTTTGCCGGCCAGTTCGTCGTCGGAACTGGCCTTTCCTTCCCAGAGGAAGCGGTAGACCAGATGGGTGCCGTACATGGGGTAATGGAGGACAATGCGGAAGAGGCTGTCCCTGCAGTCGAAGTCCGGCTGGGCCATGCTGCTCAGCTCCGGGATCAGGTACGTCCCGTCGGCGTTGAAGACGATCTGCCACTCGCCGGCGATGAATTGGGAATAGTCGGCGCTGACCGTGTTGCGGAATAGCCACGCGCCCACCATGTCGGACAACGTGATCCGGCTGCTGCCGCAGGAGAGCATGGCCAGGGCCGCGGCGGCCAGCGTGACGATCCGCAACGAATTCTTGAAGATCCGGGCATGGTTCATTGGTTTCTCCTGGATGCCGGAAAATGTACGCCCCTTTTGGGGAAAAATCAAGCGCCAGGCTCCCGGCGTGCCAGGCCGGCCCGGCTGCCCTTCATGCGGCTGGGCCGGCGGCCGACTTCCATCAGTCGACGATGGCAAAAATGCTGCCGTCGGTCTGGAAATTGGTGGCGGTACCGCTGCCGTTGCTGCCGCCGAATATGGTCGATGCCGCTATTTATCCCCTTGCGCCGCCTCTTTCAGCTTCTTGATCTCGGCCTGCAGCTCGGCGAGCGCCTTCTGCTGCTCCTGCACCACCCTGGTCAGCACGGCCACGATGTCCATGGGCGACAGCCCCTTGCGGTCGTTCTGGGCCACCAGTTCCGGCACCTCCTCGGCGATGAAGCCGACGC
>DCVK01000071.1 GCA_002335385.1 Candidatus Aminicenantes bacterium UBA2190 | reverse complement strand
GGCGCCGGCTCGGGCAAGACGCGGGTGATCACCCACAAGATCTCCCACCTGGTCCTGGAAAAAGGGCTGGCCCCCCGCCAGCTGCTGGCCGTCACCTTCACCAACAAGGCGGCCAACGAAATGAAGGTGCGCATCGAGGCCCTCACCGGCATCCAGGCCCACCTCTTCCCCATCTCCACCTTCCACGCCCTGGGGCTGCGCATCCTGCGCGAGTCGGGATCCGCCCTGGGTTTCGATCCCCTGTGGCAGGTCATGGACGACGACGAGCAGCACCGGCTGTTCGACCGCCTGCTCAAGGAGAGTTTTCCCCACCGGCTCCGCGAGGGCGACGCCCTGCTGCGCCGCATCGGCCTGGCCAAGATGGGGCTGCATTACCCCAACAACGGCGAGTTCCTGCGCCAGAAGGGGTTCGACGACGAGGAGATCCGCGTGTTTGCCCGCTATCACGCCGCGCAGCGGGAAGGCAAGCTCTGGGACTACGAGGACTTGATCTCGTTCGCCGTCATGCTGCTGCGCGACCACGACGCGGTGCGCGGCAAGTTCCAGGAGCGCTTCCGCTACCTGCTGGTGGACGAGTTCCAGGACACCAACCCCAACCAGTATGAGCTGATCAAGCTGCTGAGCCACGACCGCCGCAGCATCACCGTGGTCGGCGACGACGACCAGGCCATCTATTCCTGGCGCGGCGCCAGCGTCCGCTTCCTGCTCGACTTCGAGCGCGATTTCCCCGGCACGCGCATCATCAAGCTGGAGCAGAACTACCGCTCCACGCCGGAGATCCTGAACTTCGCCAACCTGCTGATCAGCCAGAACACCGCCCGCAAGAGCAAGCGCATGTGGTCGGAGAGCGAAAGCAGCCACCCGGTGTTCGTGCTGCGCAGCCGCTCCAAGGAGGAGGAGGCGGAGGAGATCGCCCGCCTGGTGAACCGCCTGCGCGACGCCAATCCCGGGCTGTTCCCGCTGGCCATCCTCTACCGCATCAATTCGCAGTCCCTGGCCCTGGAGACCGAGCTGCTCAAGCAGCGCATCGCCTTCCGCATCCTCAAGGGATTGCGCTTCTTCGAGCGCAAGGAGATCCGCGACGCGCTGGCCCTCCTGCGCCTGGCGCTGAACCCGGCCGACGACCTGGCCTTCCTGCGCGTGGTCGAATTCCTGCCCCTGGGCGTCGGCAGCCGCACCCTGGAGGCTCTGAAAGCCCTGGCGGCCCGGAATTCCCTGCACCTCTTCCCCGCCCTGGAGGAGCACCTGGGCGACAAGTTCGCCGCCCGGCCCCTGTTCCCGCTGCTGCGCGCGATGAACCGCCGGCAGGGGGAGCTGCCGGTCGCCGAGATGCTGGCGCGGCTGCTGCAGGCCTCGGGCTACCTGGAAACGCTTCAGGAAAAGAAAGAGGAGGAGCGCCTGCTCAATATCGCCGAACTGCGCGAGTTCGTTGCCAGGTGGGAGGAAGAGAACCCCGGAGCCCCCTTCAGCGACCTGCTCGACCGCATGACCCTGGAGACGCGCGAGGGGCGCGGCGCGGAGAAGACCCAGGTGTTCCTGCTGACCATGCACAACGCCAAGGGGCTGGAATTCCCCACCGTCATCGTCAGCGGCGTCAACTCGGCCTACATGCCCTTCTTCATGAGCAAGGAGCGCGAGGAGATCGAGGAGGAGCGGCGGCTGTTCTACGTGGCCAGCACGCGGGCCAGCCAGCTGCTGGTCGTCTCCACCGCCTCCGACCGCCCCTCGTTCTTCCTGCAGCAGATCGGGGCGGCGTCCTACCTGCCCGTGTACTCGTTCCGCGAGATCGTCGACGGGCTTTTTCCCGCCGCCCCGGCCCCGGCCTCCGACGCCGCCCGCAACGACGGCCGCTTCATCGTCCATCCCATTTTCGGCCGCGGCCGCGTGGTCGAGAAGATCTCCGACAGCAAATTCCTCATCCATTTCACCGACAAGGGCGAGAAGCTGATCGACACGTCGATGGTCCAGGTCGAATTCATTTAAAGAAGACGTCAGACGTTAGACGCCAGACGTCAGCAAGAGAAAAACCCTTGAAGAATTTGTTGTTCGATTTCATTCAATGATTTGCCGCCGTCCGCCTTTTTAAACTCAATGAATCGTGAATTTTTTTGCTGACGTCTAACGTCTGACGTTCAATGATAAACTCAGACGTCAGATGTTAGCAGGAAAAACAGCATTTCCCGGATCCTTGAACCTGAAGGAGCCGCTCCTATTTGTTTTCTTCCTCTTGCTAACGTCTAACGTCTGACATCTAACGTCTAGCGTCTCAAGATCAAGGAATTACATAAATCAATATGGCGAAATAGTGGCAAACGCTCCCGGCCAGAACGAACAAGTGCCACACGGCATGATGATAGGGAAGTTTTTTCCATAGATAAAAGACCGCGCCCACGGTATAGGACAGGCCGCCGGCGAGCAGCCACAGCAGTCCCGGTCGGGGAACACCCGCCAGCAGCGGCTTGACGGCGACGACCACCAGCCAGCCCATGCCCAGGTAGATCAGGGTCTGGGCCAGGCGGAAGCGGTCGACGAAGAATACCTGAAAAACAATGCCGGCCAGGGCCAGCCCCCAGACAACGCCGAAGAGGCTCCAGCCCCAGCCGCCGCGCAGGTTGACCAGCAGGAACGGAGTGTAGGTGCCGGCGATGAGCAGGTAGATGGAGGCGTGGTCGACGATGCGGAAGGCGTGCTTGACGCGCGGCCCGCGGCAGCTGTGGTAGAGGGTGGAGCTGGTGAACAGCAGCACCAGGGTGGCGCCGTAGATGGCGCAGCTGACGACGTGCCAGGCGTCGCCGCGCAGGACGGCCAGCACCACCAGTGCCACCAGCCCCGCCGCGCCCAGAACGGCGCCCACGCCGTGGGTCAAGGCATTGATCGTTTCTTCCTTGAGCATTTGCAAGAAAGTATAAAGTAAAAAAGAAGAAATGGGTAGGGGCAGGCCCCCGTGCCTGCCCCGCCGATAAATACCAGATCGCGATGATTGAAAGAGGGCGGACACGGGGGTCCGCCCCTACAGATTTTTGCCTTACTACATCGGGAAGGAAAGGCAAGCCCCGCGATGCTCTTCTTCCGCGTCACTCGTCACTCGTCACTTGTCCCGATAGTTTGTTTCCGTTCTTGCCGTCTACCGTATACCGAGCTCGTGTGGCCCTTTCCCCTATTGACTTTGCCCGTGCTCCCGATTATAACCTGTCATATAGCGGAAAACCATGAAAAAGAAGATTCTCCTCATCCACACCGGCGGCACCATCGGCATGACCCGCGACAGCCGCAGCGGCGTGCTGCGTCCCGACCATTTCTACGCCGGCCTGCTCAAGGTCATCCCCGAGCTTTCCACCATCGCCGATATCGAGGTCGAGATTCCCTTCGTCTTCGACAGCGCCGAGCTCGGCTTCCAGCACTGGCAGCGGCTGGCCGCCATCATCCAGTCCCGCATCGGCGCCGTCGACGGCGTGGTCGTCACCCACGGCACCGACACGCTGGCCTACACCGCGTCGGCCCTGTCCTACATGCTGCACAACGTCCCCGTTCCCGTCATCCTGACCGGGGCGCAGAAGCCGCTGGGCGAGCTGCGCAGCGACGCGCGCAACAACCTGATCAACGCCGTGGAGCTGGCCTGCGCCGACATCCCCGAAGTGTGCATCTTCTTCGACTACCAGCTGATGCGCGGCAACCGCACCAGCAAGAACCATATCAATTTCTTCGACGCATTCCATTCACCCAACTACCCGCTGCTGGCCGAGGTCGGCATCAACATCGAGATCTACCGTCCCAACATCCTGCATCCCGGCGGCCATTTCCATGTGTTCAACGAATTCTCGTCGGCACTGGCGGTGCTGAAGCTGTTCCCGGGGTGCAGCGGCGGCTATTTCCAGCCCGGGGACGATGTCCGCGCCGTGCTGATCGTCGCTTACGGCGCCGGCACCATCCCCCTGCAGACCGGCGAGCTGCTGCCGCGCATCGAGGCTTGGCTGCGGCAGGGCAAGCTGGTGGTGCTGGACAGCGAGGCCCACGGCGGCCGCATCGAGCCGCAGCTCTACGAGTCGGGCAGCCGGCTGCTGGAGATGGGCGTGATCCCGGCCGGCGACATGACCTTCGAGGCGGCGGCCGTCAAGCTCATGTTCCTGCTGGGCCAGTACGACCGGCCGGAACTGATCAAGGGCAATTTCCAGAAGTCGCTGGCCGGCGAGCTGACCGAGTTGTCATGAACGGTCTTCAATACGCTGGTGGTCGCAAGGCAACGGAGGAGGCAAATGAGGCCTAACCATTCCCTGTGGGCGAGCATCGTCAGGAAAAGGAACCATGACGCCGAGCGGACGGGGGCGCTGCTGAAGCAAGTCCCGCTCTTCGCCGGGCTGCGCAAGTGCGAGCTCCGGGATGTCGAGCGCCTGGTCCACCGCCGCCTGTACAAGGACGGCGAGGTGGTCTTCTGGGAGGGCGAACCCGGCGTGGGCATGTACATCGTGCAGCAGGGCGAGGTGAGCATCTACAAGGAGTACGGCAAGCGGGGGCAGAGGGAGCTGGCGCGCCTGCAAAGCGGGGATTTTTTCGGTGAGATGGCGCTGCTGGAGGGCGACTGCCGCTCCGCCACCGCGGTGGCCCGGGGCGATGCCTGTCTTTTTGGCCTGATCCATCCCGATCTTTTCCACCTCTTCCGCCGCAAACCGCAGCTGGGCGTCAAGCTTCTGGCCGCGCTGGCCGACGTCCTGGCCCGCCGCCTGCGCCTGACCAACCAGGAACTGCAGCGCCTCTCCCTGGACGCGCTGGTGGTGGAGACCGAGGGGGAGAGCGCACCATGAGCCCGTCCGGCGAGCCTCGGGGCATCGTCGTTCATTTCGACCGCCAGTTCGTCCGCTTCCTGTTCAAGACGGCCCTGGCGCTGCTGGCCCTGCTGGCGCTGGCCTGGATCCTCTCCCACAGCGGCATGGTCCTGACGCCGCTGATCCTTTCCCTCATCCTCTCGCTGCTGCTCAACCCGCTGGTGGTCATGCTCGAGCGCCGCGGCCTGGGGCGCACCGCCGCCGTCATCCTGGTCCTTTGCGCCCTGGGAACGGTGCTGGCCGTGGCGCTGGCGCTGCTGGCCCCGGTCATCGCCGACGAGTTCCGCACCCTCAGCCATCTGGCCCAGAACGAAACGCCGGCCACGCTGCTGCAAAAATTCAAGACGCTGCTGCGCGAGAACCTGCCCTGGCTGAAGAACCCCGGCATCATCGCCCAGATCCTGGCCTATGCCGAGGAATTCATCCAGACCCTGTTCCAGCGCAGTGTCCGGCTCCTGCCCAGCATCGTGCCGGTGGCCATCGCCGCGGTGCTCATCCCTTTCATGACCTTTTTCCTGCTCAAGGATGGCCGGCGGCTGAAGAAATTCTTCATCGCCCTGCTGCCCAACCGCTATTTCGAGATGGCCGTCAGCCTGCTGCACAAGATCGACCGCCAGGTGGGCAACTATATCCGCGGCCAGCTGCTCGTCTCGCTCTGTGTCGGCATCCTGGCGGGGGCGGCGCTGGCCGCTCTCGGCATCCCCTATTTCCTGCTGATCGGCGCCGTGGCCGGGCTGGCCAACATGATCCCCTACTTCGGCCCCATCGTCGGCGCCATCCCGGCGGTCATCCTCAATGTCATCATCAAGGGGCGGCTCGGCGCCGCCCTGCCGGTCATCGCCGCCTTCCTGCTCATCCGCCTCATCGACGACACCCTGCTTTCGCCCAATATCCTGGGGCGGAGCCTGCACATCCATCCCCTGCTGGTCATCCTGGTGATCTTCACCGGCGGCGAGATGTTCGGCATCATGGGGCTGCTGCTCTGCATCCCGGTGACCGGCATCATCAAGGTGATCATCGAGGAATTGGCCTGGGGCCACCGGCACTACCGCGCCTTGCGCGGCGGCGAGTAGCCGGCGGCGGGGATCGCGCTGCTGCCGGATCCTCAGGCCGGTTTTTCCCGCATATGGCCGGAAACCGCCTCCAGCCCACGGCGAAAATCGCGGCGGCCGAAGCCGATGCGAAAATGCTCCGGGGCGGCGCCGAACAGGCGTCCGGGCGCCAGCAGCACGCCGCATTCACGAAGCAGGCCGGCGCAGAAGTCGTCGCTGGCCGCGGCGAAGCGCACTGCCGGAAAAGCGACCGGGCCCGCATGGGGGCGTTGCCAGGAGAACTGGTGTTCATGGCGCGCAAGGAACTCATCCAGGATCCGCAGGTTGCCGCGGATAATCTCCAGGTTGCGCGCCAGGATGAGGCCGCGCCGGCGCAGCGCCAGTGCGGCCAGGAACTCACTGGGGGCGGCCGTGCAGATGGTGGTGTAATCCTTGAACCCGGCCATGGCGCCCAGGACGTCATGATTGCGGCAGGCCGCCCAGCCCAGGCGCAACCCGGCCAGGCCGAAGGCCTTGGACATGACGCCCAGGGAGACCCCGTTCTCGTAGATCTCGCAGGCGGCGGGCAGCCGGTCGCCCTCTTCGTATTCCAGCAAGCGGTACACCTCGTCGGAGAACAGCAGGAGCCCGTTCCGGCGGGCGAGGTCCGCGATCGCGGTGAACGCCCCCTTTTCCGGCAGGTGACCGGTGGGGTTATGGGGAAAATTGACGACCAGGGCGCGGGTCGCCGGAGTGATCTCGCGCTCCAGCTGCCCGGGATCCGGCGTCCAGCCGTTCTCGGCCAGGGCATCCCAGCGCGTCACCCGGCAGCCGGCGGCGGCGGCCACTGAAATCAACGACTGGTAGCAAGGGGAATGGACGATGAGGTGGTCGCCGGAGGAGAGCACGGCGTTCATGAAAAGGAAAATGCCCTCCTCGGCGCCGGCGAAAACCAGGATGTCGTCGGCCGCGATCCCCTCGTACAGGGAGGCGATCTCCTTCCTCAGGGCCGGACCGCCGGCGGTCTCGGTGTAGCCCAGGCGCAACGCCGCGAAGGCCTCGTCCGCCCCCGGTTCCATGGCCAGCAGCTCCCTGACGGACAGCGTCTCGCAGTCCGAGGCGCACAGCACATGTTGGGCGCCGAACTCGTGCTCGGCGAAAAAGCGCTCCAGGGCAAACGGCTCGATCCTCATGGCCGCGGCTGCTCCGGGAGACGGGAAGCGATGATGCCGCGCACCAGCTCCACCGGGTCCTTTTTCTGTTCGTCCGTAAGGTCGGCCAGGACGACCGGGGGATGGATGTGCAGACGGACGGTCCCCGGCGTGATGCGCCCGCGGTTGCCCTCGAGCAGGCGATAGGAGCCGTCGATGGTCAGGGGCACGATGGTCGCTCCCGAGCGCGTGGCCAGCTTGAAGCTCCCTTCCCTGAAGCGCCGCAGGGCCCCGGTCTTGCTGCGCGTGCCCTCAGGAAAGATTACCAGCGAGCGCCCGGCCCGCAGGTCGCGGATACCGCGGGCAATGGCGCCTGCCGACTGGCGCAGGTCGTTGCGGTCGATGACGATGCAGCCCAGCAGCCTCATCCAGGTGGAGACGATGGGCAGGCGGAAATTTTCCTTCTTGGAGACGAATCCCTTCAGCACGGGCACGAAGCCAAGCAGGAGCGGGATGTCGAAAGCCCCCTGGTGGTTGGAAACAAAAAGCATGCCCTGCTTGTGCGGCAGGTTCTCCAGGCCGAGCACCTCGACCTTGCCGCCGGCGGCGGCGATCATCTGCCGCGCCCAGGCGCCGGTGATCCATTCGAGAAGCCTGGCCTGTTTCCGCTTCAGGCCCAGGAGCCCGAGCAGGAAATGGGCGAGCAGGAAGACCGTGGAGATGAGCTGGAAAAGCCAGAAGTAGGCGAACCACAAGACCGTGCGCAGCATGCGCGCCCATCATAGCCGAAGCCGCCGATCTTTGCAACCCGGGCCGACCGGTCCGCAAGCGGGGGGCCCTTGGCAGGCGGGAGTGACTGTGGTATAATCGCTTCTACGATCAAGGCCATCGCTTCCTGAGAACGGGTATCACTTTTCGTCATATCCCCTGATCAAGAATCACCGAGGAATCGCATCCAGACAAAAGCCCTACTGTCGAACGGCGGTTCTTGGAGCCTGGTCGATAGCAAAAGGAGCTAGGACCCATGGAACAGTCCGTCATGCAGAAGATCCGCAACATCGGCATCGTGGCCCATATCGACGCCGGCAAGACCACCACCAGCGAGCGCATCCTGTTCTTCACCGGCATCACCCACCGCACCGGCGAGGTCCACGACGGCCAGGCGGTGATGGATTTCATGAAGCAGGAGCAGGAGCGGGGCATCACCATCTCCTCGGCGGCCATCACCACCCGCTGGAAGGACCACCAGGTCAATCTCATCGACACCCCGGGCCACATCGACTTCACCGTGGAGGTCGAGCGCTCGCTGCGCGTGCTGGACGGCATCGCCATGGTCTTTTGCGCCGTGGGCGGCGTCGAGCCCCAGAGCGAGACGGTCTGGCACCAGGCCGACCGCTACAAGGTGCCGCGCATCGCCTTCGTCAACAAGATGGACCGCCAGGGGGCCGACCTGTTCCAGACCGTGGAGATGATGAACGAGATGCTGGGCGCCAACGCCCTGGTCTACCAGCTGCCCATCGGCAGCGAGGAGAATTTCCAGGGCATGGTCGACCTGGTCCGGATGCAGGCCGTCACCTTCGACGGCATGGAGATGAAGATCTCCGCGGTCCCCGCCGGCCTGCTGGAACAGGCCCGCAAGCTGCGCTACCAGATGCTGGAGAGGCTGGCCGACTTCGATCTCGACCTGATGGAGAAGTTCCTCAACGAGAAGGAGATCAGCGAGGAGGACATCAAGCGCGCCACGCGCCACGCCGTCCTCACCCTGTGCATCACCCCGGTGTTCTGCGGCACCGCCTTCAAGAACAAGGGCATCCGCCTGCTGCTGGACGCGGTGGTCGACTACCTGCCCTCGCCCGTCGACCGCGGCATCATCGTCGGCAGCGATCTCGACGACCGGGAAAAGGCGATCTCGCGCAAGCCGTCGGCCAAGGAACCTTTCGCCGCCCTGGCCTTCAAGATCATCAACGACGCCTTCGTCGGCCAGCAGACCTTCATTCGCGTCTACTCCGGCGAGCTGCAGGCCGGCAGCTACGTCTACAACCCGGTCAAGGACAAGCGCGAGCGCATCGGCCGCATCCTGCGCATCCACGCCGACCGCCGCGAGGAGATCGACGCCGTGCGCGCCGGCGACATCGCCGCCCTGATCGGCACCAAGTTCACCACCACCGGCGACACCCTGTGCGCCGAGAAGGAGCCGCTGCTGCTGGAGAACATCCACTACCCCGACACGGTCATCGACTTGAAGATCGAGCCGCCGTCGGCCAGGGAGCGGGACAAGCTGTCGGCAGCCCTGCACAAGCTGTCGCTGGAGGACCCCTCCTTCAAGGTGCATTTCGACGACGAGACCGAGGAGACGGTGATCTCGGGCATGGGCGAGCTGCACCTGGACATCATCGTCGACCGCCTCAGGAGCGAGCACAAGGTCGACGTCAGGGTCGGCCAGCCCGCCGTGGCCTTCCGCGAGGCCATCACCCGGGAAGGGGAGAGCAATTACAAGTTCAAGAAGCAGACCGGCGGCAAGGGCCAGTTCGCCCACATCGAGATGCGCCTCGAGCCCAACACCGGCCTGGGCCTGGAGTTCGTCAACCACATCAAGGGCGGCAACATCCCCAAGGAGTTCATCCCGGCCATCGAGAAGGGCTTCCGCGCCTCGATGGAGCGCGGCCCGTTCGCCGGCTACCCCATGGTCGACGTCAAGTTCGTCCTGCTCGACGGCAGCTTCCACGCCGTGGACTCCTCCGAGCAGGCCTTCAAGACCTGCGCCCAGCTGGCCATCAAGGAGGCCATCGCCAAGGCGGCGCCGCACATCCTGGAGCCGATCATGAAGATCGAGATCAACACGCCCGACGAGTACATGGGCGAGATCATCGGCGACGTCAACCGCCGCCGCGGCCGCATCGACAGCATGCGCCGCTTTCGCAAGGGCTCGCAGAAGATCAACGGCAGCATCCCGCTGATGGAGATGTTCGGCTACGCCTCGGTGCTGCGCACCGTCTCCAGCGGCCGCGCCAGCCATTCCATCGAGTTCCTGCAGTATGCGCCGCTGCCCAAATCCATCGAGGAAAACTTGCTGGCCGACCTGCGCGCCAAGAAAGCCGCCGAAAAGAAATAGCCGCCCGCGCGCAAGCCCGATCCATGCCAGCAGGACCCTTCCCGATTTTTAATAATGGTAGGCGGCGGCGGCGGCCGTAAGTCCCGAGCCGAAGGCCAGCAGCAGGATCGTCTGGCCGGTCACGGGGGGGCGAAGCCGCCATTCCCGTTCCAGGGCCAGGAACGCCGAGGTGGACAGGGTATCGGGCAGGTCGGCGGAGAAATCGCAGACGCGCCCGGCCGGGATGCCGATCGCCCCGGGCAGGCGCGCCAGGAAACCCGGCGAAATCTGCGCCGGGATGACCCGGTCGACCTGATCCCGGTTCAGGCCATCACGCCGCAGTACGTCGTCAACGACCGGCCCGGCCATCTCCAGCCAGCGTTCCGCCAGCCCGGGATCCCGCCTCGTCAGCAGCCGTCCGCGCGGCTCTGCCAGGGAGACCACGGTCGTCGCCATGTCGGCATGCTCGCTGCGTGCATGGAAAGCGAAACTGCCGAACCCCGTTCCCGGGCGCGGCGAAAGCTCGAGCAGGACCGCCGCCCCGCTGTCGGGGCATGGGGGCTTGCCCTTTCCCCGCCAATCGGCGTTGCCCTCGGAGGCGGTGACCATGCCCGCCCTCACGTTCCCCTCCTGCAGCAGCGCGCAGAGTATGTGGGCGGCGTCGAGCATGCCGCAGCCGCCGTTGCCCAGGTCGAAGGAAAGGGTGCGCGCACCCTGGAATTCAACGTTGATCCCCAGCCGATGCTGGATATAGGCGGCATTCGCCGGCTCGCAGACATGATGGTCGCGGGTCACGCCGGCATGGATGAGCAGCCCGACGTCGGCCGGGCGGCGACGCGCATCCGCCAGGCAGCGGCGGCCGGCTTGAACCGCCCGCGCCAGCGAGCCCCGGTGCCAAGGACGGAAGCCCGGATGGCTGGTTCCGATGCCGGCGATGCGCACCCGCCTTTTCATTGCCTGCCTTCCTCGTCCCACATCGTCCGGTAGCGCCCGGGCAGGTCATCGAAGGTGTACGTGGCATGGGAGATCACGATCCCCGAGGCGCCCGATACAAAAAGCAGTTTGTCGCCGGACCGGATAGTCCCGTCGAGGATGAAGCGGTGCAGGGCCAGGAAATGGCTGGTGGTCGACGTGTTGGCATAGAGGCCGGCGCTGATGCGGACAACGGGCGGCAGCCGGGAGCCGAGATAGCGCTCCACGGCCCGGGCGCTGTTCTCGATGCCCCGCACCGAGACCTGGTGGGGGATGATATGATCGACATCCTCCAGGGTCCAGCCCGTGCGGTCGAGGATCTCCTTCAGGTAGGCGGGGAAATGCTCATTGCCCTTGCGCTGCAGCCCATGCGCCCTGGTCACCAGGATGCCGCCCGCGCCGCGCCGCGACGGGCGGGAATAGCAGTAATGATCGTGCCTGGCGCCGGTGACCAGCTCCATATGGTGAAACCCGCCGACGGGTCCGGGTGCAGCGTCGAGGATCACCGCGGCGCCGCCGTCGCCCAGGGTGAGGGCGGCCATCTGGCCGTCGAAGCGGTGGCGCAGCTCGCGGGCCGCGGTGCGGGTCACCGGCAGGTTATGCTCACCGGAAACGACCATGCCGCAACGGGCTTCGCCGGCGCGGATCAACCCCTGCAGCACGTGGATGCCGGTCATCATGCCGGCGCAGGCGTTGACCACGTCGAAGGAACGCGCCGCATGGGCACCGATGGCAACGGCAATGCGCCCGGCGCTGGCCGGCTCGAGATGAAACTCGTCCTCGCCATTGTGCTTGGAGATGCTGGCGCAGATGACGACATCGAGTTCGGCGGCCTGGTAGCGCGACAACTCCAATGCCCGCCTTGCCGCCAGCACCGCCAGATCAACGGCGTATTCCCCCACCGCCACCCGCCGCTCGCGGATGCCGGTGATGCGCTCCAGGTCCCAGGGCGGCCGGCGGCGGCAGGAGGCGAGCAGATCCTCCATGGTCAGAACCTTTTCGGGGAGATAGGCCCCCAGGCTTTCGATGCGGATCTTCCCCGCCGCGCTCATGCGGGCCCCGTCGCCGCGGCCAGGGCGGCGACCCCCCGGCGGAAGCCGACCGCCGGCCGGTACCCCAGCTCGCGCCGCGCCTTGCCGATGTCGTAGCAACCGTCGCTGGCGACCAGGCGCACGCCGTAGCGGGTGAACGCAGGCGGCGCGGCCTGGCCCCGCAGCCGCGCCCAGGTTTCCATCAGGGCGGCAGCGGCATGAAGGACGGGGAAAGGCAGCGAGCGGTGAGGCGGCGGTACGCCCAGCCTTTCGGCCAGCAGCCCGAAGGCCTCCGCGGCGGTGATCTCCTCGCCGTCGGTGATGTGAAAGACCTGCCCCGCCGCCCCGGGAACGAAGGCGGCCAGGAGAAGCCCCTGGACCAGGTTGTCGACATGGGAGAGGGCGACGCGGTTGCGCCCGCCATTGACCAGGACCATCCTGCCCCGGCGCAGCAGCGCCGCGAAGCGCGGCAGGAACGTGGGATCGCCGGGACCCCAGATCACGCCGGGCCGCACCACGACCGTTTCCAGGCCGTCCATGCCGTGTGCCCGGCGCACCAGCTTCTCTCCGGCGATCTTGCTGGCGGTGTAGGCGTCGGCGGCGGACATGGCCGGCGGCGTTTCTTCGTCGAGGCGGGCGCCGCGGCGCGGCAGGCCCAGCACGGTCAGCGAGCTCACGTGGACCAGGCGGCGCACGCGCTTCCTCAAGCAGGCGGCGATCACCCGCGCCGTGCCGTCGACGTTCACCCGCCGGAATTCCCCGGCGCCGCCCCAGTCACCGACCCGGGCGGCGGCATGGAAGACCACTCGTTGCCCGGCAGCGGCCCGGGCCAGCGCATCCTCGTCGGCCAGGTCGCCGGTCACGATCTCGATGCCGTTGGCAGCGAGAAACGAAACATCGCTGGTCGGCCGGGCCAGGGCCCGGACGGCGGCGCCGCTCTTTTTCAGGGCGACGGCCAGGCGGCTGCCGAGGAAACCCGTCGCTCCCAGCACCAGGGCGGAGACCCCGGTGACCAGGGCGGTCGGTTCGTCCCCGGCGCCCGGGGTCACGCCGTCACCAGGTTCAGCTCCTCGCGCAGGGCGCGGCGCAGGGGCTTGCCCACCGCCGAGTGGCGCAGGCCGTCGCGGATCTCCACCGCCGAGGGCACCTTGAACTTGGCCAGGTTCTGCCGGCAGAAGGCCAGGATCTCTTCCTCCTCGAGCTGAACGCCGTCGCGCGGCACCACGAAGGCCTTGACCAGCTCGCCGCGCACGGCGTCGGGAATGCCGATCACCAGCGCCTCGAGCACCTTGGGGTGCTCGTGGAGCACGGCCTCCACCTCGGCCGGGTAGATGTTCATCCCCGAGCGGATGATCATGTCCTTCAGGCGGTCGACGACGCGGAAGTAGCCGTCGCGATGCATCTGGCCGATATCTCCGGTGTGCAGCCAGCCGTTGCGGATCTGCGCCGCCGTCTCCTGCGGACGTTGCCAGTAGCCCTTCATCACCTGCGGCCCGCGGATGATGATCTCCCCGGGCTGCGTCCACTCGCCCTCAAAGGGCATGTCGATCCCGCCGGTCTCGAAGTCGACGACGCGCGCCTCGGTTCCCGGGTACGGCAGGCCGATGGTGCCGTGACGGTCGTCGCCGAAAGGCGGGTTGCCGTGGGTCACCGGGCCGGCCTCGGTCAGCCCGTAGCCTTCCACCGGGCGCACGCCCGTCTTGGCGATGAACGTGCGCTGCACCGCCGGCGCCAGCGGCGAACCGGCGCAGGGGCAGACGCGCACGGAGCGCAGGTCGCGGCCCTCGATGCCCGGGAAGCCGGCGATCGAAATCAGGAAGGTCGGCACCACCGGGAAGATCGTCGGCCGCAGCCGTTCGATGGTCTGGATCAGGCCGGCGGTGTCGGTGGGCATGGGCGCCAGCAGGATGGTCGCCCCGGTGCGCAATCCCAGGTGCAGGCAGCAGGTGAGGCCGAAGCCGTGGAACAGGGGCACCGCCGCCAGCGACACCTCAACGCCGTCGCGGATGCCGGCCCACATGCGGTTCTGCTCCATGTTCACCATCAGGTTGCGGTGCGAAAGCTCGACCCCCTTCGATACGCCGGTCGTGCCCCCGGTATAGAGCAGGACCGCGGTATCCTCGCTGTCCACGCGCACCGGGCGGGGCGTGCCGGAGCCGAGCAGGTCCCGGAACCAGCGGTCGCCGGGGCGCAGGCGGAACTCCTCCAGCCTGCGCTCCCTGGTCAGGGTATACAGCGTCCAGAGCAGCGGCGGGAAATACTCCTTGATGCGCGTGACCACCACGTGGCGCAGGCCGGTCCTGGCGCGCACGCCGTCGACCAGCGGGAAGAAGCGGTCGAGGACAACGGCCACGGTCGCACCGCAGTCCTTGAGCTGGTACTCGGTCTCGCGGGCCGAGTAGAGCGGGTTGAAGGGGACGACGATGGCCCCGGCGCGCGCGGCCGCCAGGTAGGCGATGACGAACTGCGGGCAATTGGGCAAATAGAGGGCCACGCGGTCCCCCGCCTGCACTCCGAGCCCCTGCAGCCCGGCGGCGAAGCGGTCGACGTCGCGCTGGAGCCGCTGGTAGGAGACGGGGTAGGAAAAGAGCCGGCCGGCGGCGGCCATCGCCATGACCAGCGCCGTGCGCCCGGGATACTTTTCGGCGGCCCGGGGCAGCAGGTCCTGCAGGGTCGTTGCGGGCGTCTCGATGTCGTGGGGGACGCCGGGTTCGTAGTGCTTCAGCCAGGGACGGTCCATCTGCATGCTGTATCCTCCATGACAAGCTTCCGCCGCCATCCGGCGGCATTCCGTCGCTCGAACCGGGATATCCGTCTGCGATTCGCCCTATTCTGGGGAATTCCGGCGAAAATGTCAACGCGCGGCTTTAGTAATTCCCGTTGGCTGCCGGATTTTTCGGCTCCGGACGGCGAGGAGATGCCGCGCGCTTGGAATGCCGCCGCCAAGAATGGCAACTCCGGGGTTTCCTATTTGTATGTCGCGAAGACGGAATGGGCGCAACCTCCGGGATAGCCCCCCGGCACGAGGTCGGTGCGCACGCCGTTCTTCCAGTAGCAGGGGGTATGGTAATAAGAACCGCTGTTGCCGAATCCGGCGACGAACACGTTCTGGTCCAGGACAAAGATGGACCACGCGGAGCCGCTATCGGCCACGTCCAGGTCGGTGCGCGCCTTGTTCTTCCACACGCAGGGCGTCGTCTTGTAGCTCTCGCCCTCCCCCGTTTGCACCATGCCGGCGATATAGATGTCCGTCCCCGAAACCTGGATGGAGTTCGCCCAGCCGGGGACGTCCTTTTTCAAATCGTAGCGGACGCCGTCGACCCAGTAGCAGGGCATCGAGCTGCAGCCATACGCGACATGTCCGGCGACATAGACTTTGCCCTGTGCCACGCAGATCGAGTTGCCGAACCCGAGGTTCAGGGTATCGTAGGCCTTCAGGTCGACCCGCTCGCCGTTCTTCCAATAACAGGGGGAGGAGATCATCTGGCTCGCGTCGGGGTTCCTGTTGACGGTCCCGGCGACATAAACGTCCCCGTCGGCAAGGACGATCGCCTCCGCCTGGTCGACCCTGCTCGGGCCCAGGCGGCTCAACTCGGTGCACACCCCGTTCGTCCAGTAGCAGGGGATCGTGTAGTCGCCGAAATCGAGCCAGCCGGCGATATAGACGTCGTCCCCGGAAACGCACATGGATCTGGCATGGCTGTCGGCCGCGGGATGCGCCAGGTCGGTCCGCGCCCCGTTTTTCCAATAACAGGCCACGAGTTTAGAATCGCAGCCGTTGTATCCGCCGACATAGACATCGTCCCCGGAAACGGAAATGGCATTGGCATAACGCCAGGGCCTTTCCCCGGGGTCGCTGCATGCGCTCAGACCCTTCCATTGGCCATCCTGCCAATAGCCGGCGAAGCTTTCATCATCCGTATCGCCCCAGCCGGCGACGAATACAACCGTTTCGCGCGCGGCTTTCGGCCCCGGCTCGGGTGTCGGGATGACCTCCTCCGGCCGGCAGGCCGGCATGAGAAACAAGCTGAACACCAGAACCAGTGAAAGCAAAAACCGCCGGTTGCCGATCCTTTTCATGAGCGTTCCCCTTATGGCCGACATGTTTGGCAATTCTATCACAAGCATGATAACTCTTAAACCCGCAGCCGTGCCGTTTGAGCACCATAAATTGAAAATTAATCGCCGTGCCGGCATTCCCGGAACCTGGACGATCCTAGTCCCGCGCCCGGTTTTCTACGTTTTCATTGCCGGCTTCTCGCAACACGGCCGTGCGGCTGAACGGGATGCGCGGCCCTGGTCCGACCTCCAGCCCGGCCTGTTCCATTATTTCGCTCGCTGCCCGGAATTCCTCCCGGGAAACATGGAAACCGGGTTCCACGACAAGCATTCGGCCCCCCGGCTGCAAAAGACTCTTCATTTCAAACAATAAATTCTTTTGGTCAGGCACTTCGTGAAGCACATGGAAAACCAGGATGAAATCAAACGCCCCCGCCAGGCCGACAACGTCGGCGCCGCAGCGATGGAACCTCACCCGCTCCGCCAGCCCCGCCCGCTCGAGCTTTTCCCGCGCCTTGTCCAGCATCCCCTGCTGCAGGTCGACGGCGGTGACATGACCGGCGGGGCCGACGCGGCGCGCCATCTCCAGGGTGAAGAAGCCCGGGCCGCAGCCGAAGTCGAGAACGGCCATCCCTTCGCAAACGAAAGGGCGAAGGATGCGCTTCGGGCTCTCGTACAGCCGGCGCAGCGGGTGCTCGAGCATCCCCGCCTCCTCCACCGGGCAGACGCGGTGTTTTTTTCCCGTTTTCATGAATTTTTCTCCCTGGTGGATGCATCCATTCGCTTGCAGAACCTGACCATGGGCCTGTTTTTTGAAGTGCGGTCGACGACCTTGAATCCGGCCCTGGAACCGGGTAACGTACTGCTTTCAGCGATCGATTTTACTTGGCCCAGCGCATCCTCCTTTTTCCCTGCGGGCGCTTCTTTTATCATAATCCTTCAACACCAGCTGCCGGGGATTCGCCGAACCGTGGGCCGGAAGAAAAAGGCGGCATTTCGTGGCCAGCAATTTTCCCCAGCTGCTGACCGTCTCGCCGGTGTCCACGGCGTAGGGCGGGAAGACCGACCCGGGGAAGATCCCGAACATGGCGTCACCCACCAGGGCGATCTCGTCGTCGACGATCACGCTCAGCGAGCCGGCCGTGTGGCCGGGAGTGTGCAGGGCATGGGCATTGAACCCGAATTCGCGCAGGTCGAAGGAAGGATCGACCTGGAGATTGGGCCGGCACGGTTCATAGCGGGCCCGCCGGGCAAAGTACTTGCCCAGGCCGGCGACCACAAGGCGGGCCAGCGCGTTGGTGCCGCCGACGGCATTGTTCTCGCCCCGGGCCAGGAAAGGCCCTTCGGCGATATGCGCGATCACCCTGGCTTCATACTTCTCCTGCAGCCGGGCCGCGTTGCCGGCATGATCGTAGTGGGCGTGGGTCAGGACCAGGGCATCGAGGCGCACTACACCCAGCCGCCGCAAGCGCCGGTCCAGCGTTTTCCAGCTGCGGCCCGGGCCGGTATCGACCAGGATGTTCTTTCCGTCATGCGACAAGAGAAAAACATTGCTCCGGCCGGCCAGTAATTTGCTGATCGCATATCCGCACTTCGTCTTCCAGGTTTTCATTTCAGGCATTATAGCAAATTACCCGGGCAGCCACACGCGACCACGTCCAAACCCGGCGGCACCGGATCCGCTGCCGGAAAATATTCTTGTGGAGCGCCTAATCCGCCAATCTCTTGACCAGCCGGGCGATCCGGCCGCCGGCGCGCAGGCACTCCTTGACGGCCCGCTCATCGGGAGCGCCGATCGCCACCGGGCCGTAGTGGTCCCCCTGCCAGTCGCCCTGCACGATCATGCCGTGGATCAGCATGGCGTTCAAAATATCAAGGATCGTCGTCTCGTTGCCGCCGCCGATGTTGGCGCTGGAGGCGAAGGCCGCGCCGATCTTTCCGTCCAGCTTGCCGTGGAAGCGAATGGACTCGTCGAACAGCTTCTTGATCTCGGCGGCCATGCTCCCGTAATAGGTGGGAGAACCGACGACGATGGCAGCGAACGCCTTGAGATCGGCGGGGGTGACGTCCTTGACATCCCGGACATCCGCCTCCACATCCTCCCGGCGAATGCCCTCGGCGATGGATTCCGCCATCTTCCGGGTATTGCCGCTCCGGGAATAATACACGATCAACGCCTTGGCCATGGACATCCCTCCTCGGGTAAAATATGTTCCTCCGGTATTCCTTTCATAACATTCGCCATATAAGCCATCACGATCTTCAGCCTATTGTCGCGCCGCTCACTTTTTCCGCACATGGTCAATTATTCCATTCCCTCATCAATATGCCAATACCCCGGTGTGCATGGTCATCTTCCATTCGTCGCCGATCCTGGCATAGACCTTGCACACCCTGCCCTTCCAATGGTTATGCTTGCCCGTCCGCTTTTCCACCCAGAACGTATCAATATCCACGACGGCGAACGCCCCGTCTTTTTCCTCGCTGACGACGATCTTCTTTATTTCCCTGATATTATGCTCCAGCTCATGGGAGTCGAACAGTTCCTGCCAGTTTTTCATCCAGCGCTCCCGGTTGAACCTCCCGAGCACGAATATCCAATCCAGCGGGTCGTGCGATTGAAAGGTCCGCGGCCAGGGCCAGACCATGTCGGGATGAAACAGGGTCGTCAGCAGCGCCGCGTCCCGGGTGTCCCATCCCCGCGTCTCGCGGTCGACCATTTCCTTGATTTCATTCTCTTCTTTTGTCATTTCAGTGATTCTCATTTTTTTAACGCCGGGATAAACGTCCTACTCAAGTTGATGAACCACAGCGACCAGCCGATATGGAAGAAGCACAGTTCCCCCTCCCCCGCAGTTCAGGCAGATTATTTGAAATACCTCACCCCGGAGGCGAATATTTTCTGATCCTTGTTGCCGGGGACGTTCTTGAAGAGGTCGCTGCCCAGCAGGCGCTCGGAATGGGCCATCTTGCCCAGGACGCGGCCGTCGGGGCTGGTGATGCCCTCGATGGCCAGCAGCGAGCCGTTGGGATTGAAAAAGGAATCCATGGCCGGCTTGCCGTCGAAGTCGACGTACTGCGTGGCCACCTGCCCCAGGGAGAACAGCAGCTCGACGGTCGCCGCCGGCGCCGTGAAGCGCCCCTCGGCGTGGGCCACCGGCACGGTGTGGATCTCGCCGGCCTTGCAGAGCGAGAACCACGGCGACAGCGTCGAGACCACCCGGGTGCGCACCGGCCGTGACACGAAGCGGCCGATGAGGTTGGCGGCCAGCGTCGGCGAGTCGGGAGTGAGGTCGCGGATCTCGCCGTGGGGCAGCAGCCCCAGCTTGACCAGGGCCTGGAAACCGTTGCAGATGCCCAGGATCAGCCCGTCCCTCCTTTCCAGCAGGTGATGGACGGCGTCGCACAGGCGCGGATGGCGGAAGGCGGCGGCGATGAACTTGCCCGAGCCGTCGGGCTCATCGCCGGCGCTGAAGCCGCCGGGGATCATGAGCATCTGCGCGTTGCGCAGCTTGCGCGCCAGCTCGGCCGTGGATGCCTCGCTGGCGGCGGCGGTCAGGTTGCGGAAGACGAAGACGTCGGGGACGGCTCCCGCCTTCACGAAGGCGCGGGCTACGTCGTACTCGTTGTTCGTTCCCGGGAAGACGGTGATGAGCACCCGCGGCCTGGCCAGCGGCCGTCCGCTCCTGGCCGGCGGCCGACCGCGGAACAGCGGCCGTTCGCCTCCGCCGGCGTCCTGCGGGGCGGCTTGCGCCCGGGTGGGAAAGATCTCCTCCAGCGGCTTTTCCCAATGCGCCTGCAGCTCCGCCACGTCCAGCTCCAACTGGTTGACGCGGATCTTGGCCGCGGCAACGGTCCGGCCCAGGAGGCGGTGGCCGGTCCCGGCGAACAGCCTGGCCGCGTCCTCCTTTTCCGGCACCTCCAGCAGCAGCGAGCCGATGGCGGGCGCCAGCAGCTCCTGGGCGGGCAGCTCCCTGTCGAACGTGAAGCCCAGGCGGTTGCCGAAGCACATCTTGCTGATCGCCTCGGCCAGGCCGCCGGCATGCAGCGACTGGGCGGCCAGGATCTTGCCGCGGCCGGCCAGCTCGTGAACGCGCGCGCAGTTCTTTTTGAACACGGCGAAATCGGGCATCTCGCGATCGTCGCGCGGCAGCGCCAGCAGCACGACCTGGCTGCCCGCCTTCTTGAACTCGGGAGAGAGGACGCGGCGCGCGTCCACCAGGGCGACGGCGAAGGCGACCAGGGTCGGCGGCACGTCCAGGTCACGGAAGGAGCCCGACATGCTGTCCTTGCCGCCGATGGCGGCGACCTCCAGCTCGCGCTGGGCGGTGAACGCCCCCAGCAGGGCGGCGAACGGCAATCCCCAGCGCCGCGGGTCCAGGCCGGGCTTGGGGAAGTACTCCTGCAGCGTCAGGCGGGCGCGGCCGCTGTCGCCGCCGCAGGCCGCCAGGCGCGCCAGCGCCTCGATCACCGCATAGATGCCGCCGTGGAACGGGCTCCAGGCGGAGAGGGCGGGCTGGAAGCCGTAGCTCATGATTGTGGCGCTGTTCGTCTCCCCCGCCGCCAGGGGCATCTTGGCGACCATGGCTTCCACCGGGGTGGACAGGAAGCGGCCGCCGTGGGGATAGAGGACCGTGGCGGCGCCGATGGAGGAGTCGAAGCGTTCGCCCAGCCCCTTCTGCGAACAGACGCTCAAACCCTCCAGCATCGCCTTCCAGGCAGCGCCCAGGTCGGCCAGCTTGTTGCCGCCGGGCAGGGCCTTGAAGAAGTCGCCGGCGGCATCGGGCGCCTCGACCCTTACCGCTGCCCGGCGCCGGGCGCCATGGCTGTCGAGGAAGGCGCGCTGCAGATCGACGATGGCGCGGCCGCGCCATTTCATCCTCAGTCGCGGGCGGGCGCTGACCCGGGCGATGACGGTGGCCTCGAGGTTCTCGGCGGCGGCCAGCTTCTGGAAGCGGCGCGCGTCGGCGGCGCTCAGCACCACGGCCATGCGCTCCTGCGACTCGGAGAGGGCGAGCTCGGTGCCGTTGAGCCCGGCATATTTCTTGGGCACGCGGTCGAGGTCGATCTCCAGGCCCGGCGCCAGCTCGCCGACGGCCACGGCGACGCCGCCGGCGCCGAAGTCGTTGCAGCGCTTGATCAGGCGGCTGGCGCGCGGATCGCGGAACAGCCGCTGCAGCTTGCGCTCGACCGGCGGGTTGCCCTTCTGTACCTCGGCGCCGCAGCTGCGCAGCGACCCCTCGCCATGGGCCTTGGAGGAGCCGGTGGCGCCGCCGATGCCGTCGCGTCCGGTACGGCCGCCCACCAGCAGCACCACGTCACCGGGCGCCGGCTCGCGGCGCACGACGTTGCGCCGCGGCGCGGCGCCGATGACGGCGCCGATCTCCAGGCGCTTGGCTACATAGCCCTCATGGTAGGCCTCGCTGACCTGGCCGGTGGCCAGCCCCACCTGGTTGCCGTAGGAGCTGTAGCCGTGGGCCGCCTCGGTGGTGATCTTGCGCTGCGGCAGCTTCCCCGGCAGGGTGGCGGCGACCGGCCGGCGGGGATCGCCGCTGCCGGTGACGCGCATGGCCTGGTAGACGAAGGCCCGCCCCGACAGGGGATCGCGGATGGCGCCGCCCAGGCAGGTGGCGGCGCCGCCGAAGGGCTCGATCTCGGTCGGGTGATTGTGCGTCTCGTTCTTGAAGAGGACCAGCCACTCCTCCCTGGCGCCGTCGACGTCGACCAGGGCCTTGAAGGTGCAGGCATTGATCTCGTCGGAGAGGTCGACGTCCGCCAGCCGCCCCCGGGCGCGGAGCTCCTTCATGGCCATCATGGCCAGATCCATCAGGCAGAGATCGACGGAGCGCCGGCGGTAGAGGCCGCTGCGCGCCTCCAGGTAGCTCTCATAAGCCCGGCGCATGGGCTCGGCCCAGGCGCCGGGGGAGATCTCGATGCTGTCGATGGCGGCCAGGAAGGTGGTGTGCCGGCAATGGTCCGACCAGTAGGTGTCGAGCAGGCGCACCTCGGTCAGGGTCGGGTCGCGCTTCTCCCGGTCGCGGAAATGGGCCTGGCAGAAGCGCAGGTCGGCCTCGTCCATGGCCAGGCCCAGCTCCTGCGCCAGGCGGCGCAGCCCTTCGCCGCTCATGGCGTTGAAACCCTTCAGGACCGGCACCGCTGCCGGTGCGGCCGGGCGCAGCGTCAGCGAACGCGGCTTGGCCATGGCGGCCTCGCGCGAGTCCACCGGGTTGATGAGATAGCGCTTGACCGTATCCACATCGGCCGGCGTCAGCTCCCCGCTCAGGACGATGACGCGGGCGGCGGCCACCTCGGAGCGGCGGCGCGGGAAAAGCAGCTGCAGGCACTGCCAGGCGGAGTCGGCCCGCTGGTCGTACTGCCCGGGCAGGTATTCGACGGCGAATGCGGTCTCGCCCGCTGCCAGCGCCAATTTCTCCTCGCGCACCTCGTCCAGCGGCGGTTCGGAAAAGATGCCCCGGCACGCCCGCTGCCATTCTCCGGCCAGGAGGCCGCACACGTCGTAGCGGTTGAGCAGGCGCACGCCGCTCAACGCCCTCACCCCCAGGTTGTCGCGCAGGTCGGCCAGCAGCGCCCGGGCCTCGCCGGCGAACCCGCCTTTCTTTTCCACGAATACCCTGCGGATCATCGCCATGTTGCCGCTCCTTTCTCGTTCATCGCGCTTCCGCCACCCGATCCAGGTCGCTGATCAGCGCCGAGAGCGCCTTGCCCCAGGCGGCCCCGTCCGCCCGCTCGCGCAGGTTCGCGATATCGGGGCGCAGCTGCGGAAAGAACTGCGGGAAACGTCCCAGGTAGTCGCGCAGGGCGGCGATCAGCCGCTCCAGGCGCGCGGCCCCCACCCGGCTCTCCGCCGTCCGCAGCAGCAGGCGGGCCTGCTCGCGGAAATACTCGGCCACGAAAAAATAGACCGCCTCGTCGCCGCGGGCGCACAGGATCTCGAAGGACCCCTCCGACACCGCCTGGTCGCCGTGGTGCAGGTAGGCGATGAAGGTCCTGGCGTCGGCGGGCTCGAGGATCTTCTTGAACACCTTCAGCGTGACCTGGAAGAGGTCGGAATCCCGGCCGCCGCGCAGGAAACGCGGCAGCATGGCCAGCAGGGGGCTGTTCGCCTTGATGCGCTCGATGGCCTGGGTGATCACCGCCTGCAGCTGCGGCTTGGCGATCCGGGCCAGGGCCGATTCCAGGATGTCCAGGGCGCGGCGGTCGTTGTACTTGGCGATGCTGAGGATGGCCTCCTCGCGCAGCAGGTCGTCCTCGCCCATGGCGATGACCTTCTTCAACGGCAGCAGGAAGGCGTCACTGCGGATGTAGCCGGCCATGCGCACCAGGTCGATGCGCGTGCCCATGCCGACGGCGCGGCCGGTGATGTAGTGGACGATGGCGTTCTCGGTGCTCCTTCCTCCCCGGCGTACCAGATCCTCCAGGCGCAGGCGGAAGTCCCGGCCGCTTTCCGCGCCGGCGCCGCGCACCAGGCCGTCGATCTGTTCCAGGACCGAATCGATCGTCGCCAGGGCCATGGCCCGCTTATTTCCCCCGCCGGGAGAAGCGCCTGAAGATGTCCCGTGTCCCGGACAGCATCGCCCGCAGTGAAAAGGCCTTCTCGAGCTCGGAGGCGGAACAGACGGCGGTGATGGCCGGGTCGGCCAGCACCAGTTCAGGGAAACTGCATTTCTCCCGCCAGGAGCGCATGGCTTGCGCCTGCACCAGCTCATAGGCGCGCTGGCGGGCCATGCCCTTCTCGACCAGCAGGGTCAGCACTTTCTGGGAGAAGTACACGCCCTGGGTCAGCTCCAGGTTGCGGCGGACGTTCTCGGGATAGACGACCAGGTGCCGCAGCACGTCGGTCATGTCGTCGAGCAGGAATACGGCCAGGTGGAAGGCGTCGGGGAAGATGACCCGTTCGGCCGAGGAATGGGAAATGTCGCGCTCGTGCCAGAGGACGTTGTTCTCCAGTGCCACGGCCGCGTGGCCGCGCAGGATGCGCGCCAGCCCGGATACGCGCTCGCAGCGCACGGGGTTGCGCTTGTGCGGCATGGAGGAGGAGCCTTTCTGCCCGCGGGTGAAGGGCTCCTCGGCCTCGAGCGACTCGGTCTTCTGCAGGTGGCGGATCTCGATGGCGATCTTTTCCAGGCTGGTGCCCAGCAGGGCCAGCGCCGCGATGACCTCGGCGTGGCGGTCGCGCTGGATGATCTGCGAGGAGACCCGGCATGGTTTCAGCCCCAGCCGGCGCAGCACCCGCGCCTCGCCGGCGGCCGGGAAGTGGATGTAGGTCCCCACCGAGCCCGAGACCTTGCCCACCGCCGTCGCCTCCCTGGCGGCTTGCAGCCGCCGCAGGTTGCGCTCCATCTCCTCGTGCCAGATCAGGAACTTGCAGCCGAAGGCGATCGGTTCGGCGTGGATGCCGTGGGTGCGGCCGATGGCCGGCAGGTCGCGGTAGGCGAACGCCTTGTCCAGCAGCACCCGCTTCAGCTCCCGGCAGCGGGCCAGGACCACGTCCAGCGACTCGCGGATGAGCAGCGACAGGGCCGTGTCCACCACGTCGTAGGAGGTGATGCCCTTGTGCACGTAGGCCGAGTCGGCCCCGATCGACTCCTCCACCGAGGTCAGGAAGGCGATGACGTCGTGCTTGGCCTTCTTTTCGATCTCGTGGATGCGGCCGACGTCGAACGCCGCGCGCCGGCGGATGCGCTTCAGGCTGGCCGCCGGCACCTGCCCCATCTCGGCCCAGACCTCGGCGACGGCCAGCTCGACGTCCAGCCATCTGCGGTATTTGTTGTCCTCGCTCCAGATGCGGGCGATTTCCGCCGCTTGGTACCTGTCGATCACGTGCGTCTCCTTCGGCCTTGATTATAACAATCTTGCCGACGCTTGTATACCGGGCGGCGCCGGCAATATTTCGCGCCGCCTCCGCGACGACCGGTCAAAAGCGCAGTGAAAGGCAGCTCAAGCCCCCGTCCAGCTTGCGGAACTCCGAGACGTCCAGGAGCACGGTTTCGTAGCCCGCGTCCTCGATGGCCCGGCGGGTCCCGGGGAAGCCGGCGGGGACCAGCACGCGGCCGTTGACCCATAGGGAGTTGGCGGCATAGCTTTCCCCGGCCGGCACGGGGATGGTCGCGAACGAAGACAGGAGAGGGTGCCGCAAAAATTCCCCGCAAGCCAGCAGGCGGTTGTGCTCCAGGTAGGACATGCCCGTCTTGAGGTGCAGGACCTGGCGCAGGGGCACGGACAGCGCCTCGTAGCCATGGCGGCGGAGGATGGCGGCCAGCTGTTGCGCCCCATCCCCGTTGGTCCGGTTCGACAGGCCGATATAGAAGCGCTCGCCGGCGCGCATGACGTCGCCGCCCTCCAGCGTCCCGGGGGCGCGGATCCCCTCCAGCCGCGGGTAGAGATCGGCCAGGGCCAGGGCCACGGTTTTTTCCTCGCCGCGGCGGCTGTTGGCGCCGGGACGGGCGATGACGGCCGATTTTTCGCAACATACCGCCGTATCCTCGATGAAGACCGAGTCGGGATAGGCCTCGTCGGCTTCCAGCACCGTCACGGCCAGGCCGCAGCCGCGCAGGGCCTCGATGTAGGCGTCGTGCTGCTCCACGGCTTTCCCGTAATCCGGGGGCCCCATGCCGGCGCCGGAAAGGCCGTGGACCAGGTTGCGACACGGTTTTCTTGCCAGGGCTTTCGTGAACAAGGCCATGAATGACTCCATCACCAAGGCGCGCGAACAATGCGGCGCCGTCATTATCTAGCATGCTTCCCCGGGAAATACAACCCGCGCTCACCGGCGCGCCGCGGGCCCAACTGTTTTTTTTCGCCGGCAGCGATTGACAGCCCGGCGCGTCTGGTGTAAACTCCCGCCTGACAGCCATGTGCCAAAATGACTTCTTTTCGCACTGCATGATAATGCCCGGCCCGGGCCTGTCGCTTCTGATCTAGAAGCGCAGGTTCGGGGAACTCCAACTTCCACCATTTCAAAAAAAACAGAAAATGGAGGCTTATCATGTCCAAGACTGTCGAGGAAATCAATCGCAAAATTCTGAATAGGACCGTGCGCGTGGTCACGGCCGACCAGATGCCCGCGCTCGTGGAGGAGCTGGGGGCCGAGCAGGCCGCCGCCGGGGTCGACGTCGTCACCACCGGCACCTTCGGCGCCATGTGCTCCAGCGGCGCCTTCCTGAACTTCGGTCATTCCGACCCGCCGATCAAGATGACCCGCGTCTGGCTCAACGACGTCGAGGCTTACGCCGGCATCGCCGCCGTCGACGCCTACCTGGGCGCCACGCAAGGTTGCGAAACGCCGGGGGCGGATTACGGCGGCGCTCACGTCATCGAGGACCTGCTGCGCGGCAGGCCGGTGGTGCTGCGCGCCGTGTCCTACGGCAGCGACTGCTACCCGCGCAAGGAGCTGCTCGGCGAGGTCACCCTCGCCGGACTCAACCAGGCGCTGCTGTGCAACCCGCGCAACGCCTACCAGCGCTATCACGCCGCCGCCAACTCCGGCGCGCGCACGCTGCACACCTACATGGGCAAGCTCCTGCCCGGCGTGGGCAACGTCACATTTTCCGGCGCCGGCGAGCTGTCACCCCTGATGAACGACCCCGGCCTGGAGACCATCGGCATCGGCACGCGCATCTTCCTGGGCGGCGGCGTCGGCTACGTCACCGGCTCCGGCACGCAGCACGACCCGCAAAAGGGGTTCGCCACCCTGATGGTGCAGGGCGACCTGCAGGGCATGTCCCCTGAATTCCTGCGGGCGGCGGCATTCCCGGGCTACGGCACCTCGCTCTACGTGGGCATCGGCGTCCCCATCCCGGTGCTGCACGCCGGCATCGCCCGCGCCGCCGCCGTCCGCGACCGGGACATCGAGACCGGCATCATCGATTTCGCCGTTCCCGCCCGCCAACGACCGCTGCTGGGCCGCTGCTCCTACGAGCAGCTCAAGTCGGGAACGGTCCGGCTGCGGGACCGGGATGTACCCGCCTCGCCCCTGTCCAGCCTGCATATGGCCAGGCGGATCGCGCGCACCCTGAAGGAGCGGATCGAACAGGGCTCCTTTCAGCTGAGCATCCCGGCGGCGAAGCTCCCCGTTCAGGGAGCGGCCGGGCCGCTGGCGATCCAGCCGCCGCGACCAGACGCTCCTTCCCGGCGCTCCGGAAGCAGGGTGGCCGCGGGGGAGCGCGTCGCCTGGGAGCGTGCGCTGTGCCTTTCCTGCGGCCAGTGCCTGGGCATCTGCCCCGCCGGCGTCTTTCGCCGGGACAACGACTGGCAGGTGACGGCCGCCGAGCAGCACTGCACGGGCTGCGGCCTCTGCGACCGGGTATGCCCGGCCGGCGCCATCCACGGGGGAGACCATGGACGCTGACCTGGTCCGCCGGCAGATCCGCATCAAGGATACGTTCGCCACCGTGACCGCCGCCGAGCGCTTCCTGGAGCTGGCGGAGCGCGCCATCGCCGCCGCCCGCGCCGATATCGAGGCCTATATCGTTGTTGAGCCGCGCTTTCTCACCTCGCTGGAGCCGCTGCCCATCGACATGGCGGCGCCGCAGGTGGCGCGGCGCATGGCCGCGGCCGCCGCCCTGGCCGGGGTCGGCCCCATGGCGGCGGTCGCCGGCGCCATCGCCCAGGTCACGGTGGAGGCGCTGGTCGCCGCCGGCTGCCGTCACGTGGTCGTGGACAACGGCGGCGACGTGGTGCTGCGCATCGACCGGCCGCTGACGGTCGGCATCTTTACCGGCGACGCACGCGTGCGCGACATCGCCCTGCGCCTTGAGCCGCGGCCCGGCATTTTTTCCGTCTGCACCTCGTCGGGCACCGTGGGCCATTCCCTCTCCTTCGGCCGGGCCGACGCGGCCACGGTCGTGGCCGAAAGCGGCTGCCTGGCCGACGCCACGGCCACCGCCCTTTGCAACCGCGTCAGCGAAAGGAACGGGGCAGCCGTCGCCCGGGCCATCCGCGAGACGCCGGCGGACGGAATCGACGGGCTGCTGGTCGTCGCCGGCGATCACCTGGGCATGGGCGGCAGCCTGCCGCCGCTCGTCCGCACCGCCGTCCGGCCGCAGCGGATCAGCAGGGGATAGGAGGAGAAGATGAAGAAGATCAAGGTCGCCCTGCTGGGCTGCACCGGCCTCGTCGGGCGGGAATTCATCCGCCTGCTGGACGATCATCCCTATTTTGAGTTGTCCTGCCTTACCGCCTCCAGCCGCTCGGCGAACAAGACCTGCGCCGAGGCGCTGGTGATCCGCGAGACCACGGCGGCCGAAATCATCCGCAGCGGGGCACGGGCCGTCTTCTCGGCCTTGCCTGCCGCCGCGGCCGGGCCGCTGGAGGCCGAGCTGCGCGCCGCGGGCCTGCGCGTCTTTTCCAACGCCGGCGCCCACCGCCTGGACGGGAATGTCCCCTTGCTCATCCCCGAGGTCAACCCCGGCCACCTGGAGCTGGCGCGGCAGCAGCTGCGCACCCACCCCGGATTCATCGTGACCAATCCCAACTGCGTGGTCGCAGGGCTGGCGCTGGTCCTGAAGCCGCTCACGGCCCTGGGACTGCGGACCGTGACCGTCACCACCTTCCAGGCCGTTTCCGGCGGCGGCCGCCGCGGCGTCGCCGCCTGGGACATCCTGGGCAACGTCGTCCCCTTCATCGCCGGCGAGGAAGAGAAGATCGTGCGCGAAACGGGCAAGATCCTCGGCGAGCTGGCGGGCGGTCATGTCGCGGACAGCCCCATCGAGATCTACCCCTCCTGCAGCCGCGTCCCGGTGCGCGAAGGCCACCTGCAGAGCGTCAGCGCCGAGTTCGTCCGGCCGGTCGGCGGCGAAGAGATCAAGGAGGCGCTGTCCGGCTTTGCGGCGGAGCCGCAGCAGCTGAAGCTGCCCACGGCTCCGGCCCAGCCCATCGTCGTCCGCGGCGAGGAGGACCGCCCGCAGCCGTCCCTCGACGTCCAGGCGGGTGAGCCGGACCCCGTCGTGGCGGGGCGGCACGGGCGTGCCCGCGGCATGGCGGTGAGCGTGGGCCGGCTGCGGCCGCGGGGCAGCCGCTGTGACTTTTTCCTGCTGCTGCACAACACGGTGCGCGGGGCCGCCGGCGGCTCGGTGCTGAACGCCGAGCTGGCGGTCCGGAAGGGATGGATCCCGGAGGCGGCGAATGACTAGGGTGATGAAGTTCGGCGGCGGCTGTTTGCGCGACAGCCGCAGCATCGCGCAGGCCTGCGCCATCATCTCAGCGCAGAGGCGGGCCGTGGTCGTGGTCTCCGCCATCCACGGCGTGACCGAGCGGTTGCTCGCCGCCATCGAGCAGGCCAAGCGCCATGAGCGGAACATCCCCCCCATCCTGGCCGCCCTGGCGACCCGGCACCTTGCCGTCATCGACGAGTTGTGCCCGGGCGGACCCGCGAAAAAGCGCCTGCAGGTTGCGATCGCCGCGCAACTTGCCCAGGTCGAACGCCTGCTCACCGGCATCGCCTGGCACCGCGACCTGACGCCGGCGGTACGAGCCCGGCTGCTGAGCTACGGCGAGAGGCTGGCGGCGCGGCTGCTGGCCGGCGTCCTGGAGTGCCTGGAGACAAGATCCGCGGCGCTGGACGCCCATCGGGCCGGCATTTGCACCGACGGCAATTACGAGAACGCCAGCATCGACCGCGACCGCACCCGCAGGGTCCTGCGCGCCAAGGTTGCCCCTCTGCTGCGCCGGGGCATCATCCCGGTCATCCCGGGATTTTTCGGCCGCGGGCCCGGCGGGGCCGTCACCTTGCTGGGTCGCAACGGCTCCGATTACAGCGCCGCCGCCGTGGCCTATGCCCTGGGGGCGGAGCGCCTCGAGGTATGGAAGGATGTCGACGGCTTCATGAGCGCCGATCCGTCCCGGGTGCCGACGGCGCGCCGCCTGGAGCGCCTCTCGTTCGCCGAGGCGGCCGAGCTCTCCTACTTCGGCGCCAGGATCCTCCACCCGCGCACCGTGGAACCGCTGGCCGGGACGCGCACCCGGATCTTCGTGCGCAACCTGGAAGATCCCGCCGGAGCGGGCAGCGAGATCACCGCCTCCGGCCCGAACCGCGCGGTGGACGTGGCCGGGATCGCCGCCAACCGCCGACTGGCCGTCATCCGCATCCACGGCGCCGGCATCGGCTCCAAGCCCGGCCTGCTCGCCGGCGTCAGCTCGCTGCTGGCCGGCGCCGGCATCAACATCCACTCGGTGCTCACCTCGCAGACCTGCATCAACCTGTTGCTCGATCCCGCCGACGCCCGGCGCAGCCTGCGTAAAATGAAAGCCGCCGTCAACGGCGTCATCAAGAGGATCGAGCTCGAGGAGCGGCTGGCGCTGGTCGGGGTGGTGGGCGAGCGCATCATGGAGAAGGAGGGGATCTACGCCCGCATCTTCACCGCCGTGGCCCGCGAGAAGATCAACGTCGAGATGGCCGCCGCCGGCGCCTCCTCCGTCGCCTGTTATTTCCTGGTCAGGAGCCCGGACCTGGACCGCGCCGTTCGCGCCATCCATGACGAGTTCTTTCCATGACAAGGAAAGAATAAACAACGAGTTTCGTTATGCGTCAGGCGTTATGCGAAAGAAAACAAGACGCTATTCGTGACGCGTAACGAGGAAGAACAGAACTCGGCATAAGGCATAAAGCGGAAGTCGCAGGGCGTAAGGTGGAAGAATAAGGAATTAATAGGACTTAAATTCCAAATCCCAAGCACCAATTTCCAAATAAATTCCAAATTCCAATTACCCAATGACCAAAACAAAGAGAATCCTTTGCAAGGAGCTTTCGTTTTGGAAATTGGAATTTGGAATTTGGATATTGTTTGTTATTTGGAATTTTGGATTTGGTATTTTAGTCTTCGTATTGCTGTTATGACCGTACACCGTCTACCGTCAACCGGTTTCTTTCATTCCTTGTTGCCGAAATCGATGTCGTCCGGCAGCTCGTTGACGTCGCGCTCGCCCTGGTGGGGGAAGTGGGCGGCGAGCAGGCGGCCGCACTCCACGATGCCGTGGAGCAAGCCCTCGTTGAACTTCCCTTCCCTGAAGTCGCCCGCCATGGCGGCGACCAGCTGGTCCCAGAATTCCTGGCCGACCTTCCGGTGGATGCCCTCGTCGCCGACGACGACGAAGCGGTGCCGCGAGGGGACGACGAAGAAGAGGATGCCGTTGCGGTCGCGGGTGTTGCGCATGCCCATGCGGTTGAAGGCTTTTTCGGCGGCATGGCGGACGCTGCCGTAGAAAAAGCGCGAAACGGAAACACGGATCTCGCCCGAGGTGCACTTCTCCGCCGCGGCGATGGCCGTCTTGATGCGGTCGTCGTCGATGATCGCGAGCAGCTTGTGCTGGCTCATGAACGCCATGATCGCCTCCCTACCACGAGCCGGAGGCGCCGCCGCCTCCCGACCTGCCGCCGCCGCCTGAGAACCCTCCCCGCCCGCCGCCGCGCCCCCCCGACAGGATGGTGAAGAGCAGGTAGATGGCCAGCGAGGGATTGGTGATGAACAGGATGAGGAAGAACAGGATGCCGATGCCCAGCAGGATCTTTTCGGAAAGGGTCATCGGCCGGCCCTCAGCCCTTGGCTCTTCCCCGCCGCCTGAGGCGGCCCCCTCCCCGGAGATGA
This sequence comes from Candidatus Aminicenantes bacterium UBA2190, assembly GCA_002335385.1. Taxonomy (GTDB): domain Bacteria; phylum Acidobacteriota; class Aminicenantia; order UBA2199; family UBA2199; genus UBA2199. The sequence continues at coordinate 48,270 of DCVK01000071.1, read as the reverse complement.
CGGCGATCAGACGGTCGACGGCGGCGCGCATGGCGCCGTCGTTGTCCCCGTCCCGCAACCGCGGTGCGATCTCGTCATTGATGATGCGGCCGGCCAGGGCATCGGGGAGCTGTTCCTCCAGGCCGTAGCCCGTCTCGATGCGCAGCCGCTTGTCATCGGCCATGACGAACAGGACCAGGCCGTCGTCGAGGCCCTTGCGCCCGACCCGCCACGCGGCAAAAGCCTTGACCGCCCAGTCCTCGATGGGGACCACGCCGGTGGTCGTTGCGATATAGACCACGACCTGGTGGCCGCTGGATCTTTCAAAGGCCTCCAACCGGCCATCGAGTTCAGAGGCGACCGCCGGAGAAACCAGCCCGGCCGTATCGGTGAACCAGCGCTGGGGAGAGGCCGGGATCGGGGTCTCGGCCCCGGTGCCGGCCTGGGCCTGCGCTCCCACGGCCAGGGCAAGGAGGAGCAGACCGGCCAGCGCCGGCAGGAGAAGCCGCCGCGTTTTCACTGACTAGAACTGGACCTTGGGCGCGGTCTCGGCGCCGGGCTGGGACTTGAAATAGGACTTTTCCTGGAAGCGCTTGCCGAAGAAGTTGGCGATGATCACCGTGGGGAAGCTCATCCTCTTGGTGTTGAAGGCCTGGGCCGCCTCATTGAAGCGCATGCGCTCTACGTTGATGCGGTTCTCGGTTCCCTCCAGCTGCACCTGCAGGTCGCGGAAGTTCTGGGTGGCCTTGAGGTCGGGATATTTCTCCACCACCACCAGCAGCCGTGACAGGGCCGACGACAGCCCGTCCTGGGCCTGCTGGAACTTGGCGAAGGCCTCGGGGTCGCTGGCCGGATTGTTGCCCAGCTGCACCTGGCCCACCCTGGCCCTGGCCTCGGTCACCTGGGTAAAGGTCTCCTTCTCGAAATCGGCGGCGCCCTTGACCGTCTCCACCAGGTTGGGTATCAGGTCGGCGCGGCGCTGGTAGGCGCTCTCCACCTGCGCCCACTGGGAAAGGGCTTTCTGGTCCAGGGCGACCAGGCCGTTATAGGCACTCATCACCCACAGGGCGACGATCACCACCACGCCGATCAGGATCACCAGGGGACTCAACAACAGCTTCTTCATTTTCATCTCCTCCATGCTAGCGAATTTTCTACGTTGCCATCGATTGCCGGGTTCATTGTACGCGCAAAGCGAACGCCGGGCAAGACGTCAAAACGTCTTTCAGGAAAGGACACCGATGTCGCGGTGCCGGTCAGCGATGGCTGCGGCCAGCTCGTCCAGGGCCCGGTAGTCTTTCTCCGCCGGGTAGCCCTTGACCAGCACCGTCGGCAAAAATTCAGCCTTGAGGTTGCCCAGGGAGGCCCTTAGGCTCTCCTCCGTCCTGCCGCCCCAGCCATAGGAGCCGATGATCGAGGCGAACTTCGTCTTCGGCCGCAGAGCGTTGATCAGGTAGGCGGCGGATGCGGCGGCCGGGTGGGCGCCGCCCAGCACCGTCGGCGTGGCCAGGACCAGGGTGGAGGCATCGATCAGCTCCTTGGCCAACTCGCCGACGTCGGCCGTGATCAGGTTGCAGGGGACGACCTCGACCCCTTGGCGCACCAGGGCGTCGGCAAGGTACTCCACCATTTCGCGGGTGCTGCCGTGCATGGAGACGAAGGGGATCAGGGCCAGGTTCCGGGTGGCGTCGGACGCCCACTCGCGGTAGGCGTCGAGGATCAGGGCCGGGCGCGGGTAGACCACGCCGTGGCTAGGGGCGATCATGTCGATGGCCATTCCCTGCAGCTTCTCCAGGTGCTTGCGGATCGGCCCGCGGAAAGGCATCATGATCTCGGCGAAGTAGCGCTTGGCCGCGCTGAGCGTGCGGGCCTCGTCGCTGAGGACGGGGTGGCTCTGGGCCAGGTGGGCGCCCAGGAAATCGCAGCTGAACAGGACCTTGTCCTCGCGCAGATAGGTGAGCATGGTCTCGGGCCAGTGCACCCAAGGCGCCAGGATGAACTCCAGGGTCCGGCCGCCGAGGTCCAGCGTCGCGCCGTCGGCGACGACCTGGAACCTGTCTTCCGGCAGCTGGTGCAGGTCCCGGAGTATGGCCTTGCACTTCTCGTTGGTCACCACCCTGGCCTCGGGAAACAGATCCAGGACGTCGCCGATGGTGCCCGAATGATCCTGCTCGGCGTGCTGGCTGACCAGGTAGTCGATGCGCGTCACTCCGGCCTGCTGCAGGTTGGCCAGCAGGTCGCCGGCCTTGGCCGGGTCGACGGCGTCGATCAGGGCCGTCTTGCTGCTGCCGCGCACTAGGTAGGCGTTGTACGACGTGCCGTCGGGCAGCGGGATCAGCTCGTCGAAGAGCCGCCGGTCCCAGTCAAGGGCCCCCACCCAAATGATATCTTTTTTCAGTTCAATGGCCGCCATGTTGCCTCCAAGGTGAGAAAATAAAAGGTGACGCCAACGGCACCGGCCTCATGACCGGCCAGGAATCTTCCCTTCCCGCTCAGTCCGTGGGCTCGAAAGAGTCCTTGCCGGCCCCGCAGACCGGGCAGACCCAATCCTCGGGGATGTCCTCGAACGCGGTGCCCGGCTGGATTCCCGAGTCGGGATCGCCGTCGGCCGGGTTGTATACGTAGCCGCACACGGTGCATACATACTTGTTCATGTCCGCCTCCTTTCATGCCGCCGGGGCCGGGATCGGCACCGCTCCGGCCTTGGGTCCCAATTATAGGGAGAATTCCGCTGCCTGTCAACGCGGGAGCTTCAGCGCCCTTCCACTTCCCTGATCATGCGGATGATCTCGGCTTTCAGGGCCGCGTCCTGGGTCCGGCCCAGGGCCTGCTCCAGCTGGTCGAGCGCCTTCTTCTTTTCCCCGAGCCGGGCGGCGACCCTGGCGCTGTTGACCAGGATGAGCGGCTCCGGCGCGGGCAGCAGGGCCAGGGCGCGGATGAAGCTCTCGGCGGCCTCGGGCAGGCGGTTCAGGTTCTCCAGCGCCAGTCCCTTCAGATTGAAGAGCGGGGCGAAGCGCCGATTGAGTTGCAGCCCCTTCTCCGCGTAGCGCAAGGCCGATTCATGCTTGCCGAACTTGATCTCCAGCATCGCCAGGTTGGCGAAGGAGTTCTCCGGCGTCTGATATTCCTCGGCATTGGCGGCGATGAGCAGCTTCTCCTTGGCCTGCTCGTAGTCGCCCATCTCGCTGTATACCGTGCCCAGCAGGTTGTAGGCGTCATGGAACTTCGGGCTGACCTGCAGCAGGCGGTTGAGCAGGTCGACGGCCTTGGGGAATTCGCGGCGGTAGACATGGACCAGGGCCATGCCGTTCAAGGCCGGCACCAGGCGCGGGTTTTTCTTCAGCGCCGCCTCCAGCCTGTCCGCCGCCACGTCCAGCCGTCCCTCGTTGAGATAGCCGATGCCCTCGTTGGCCAGGAATTCGGCCGACCCGGGCTGCAGCTGTCCCGGAGCCGTGCGCGGCTGGCCGCCGCCGCAGGCCAGCAGCATCGCCGTTGCCGCCGCCATCAGGATCACCTTTTTCATGTTGCCCCCTTTGGTCCCTTGACCTTGTACACTTTCAACGGCTTGGAAATGCCCGTCAGTTTCTTTTCGCCCAGAAGCTCGAAAGCGAAGCGCCCCCGGGTCGTCTGGTGGGTCTGCTCGGAGACCACGATCTCGTCGCAGCCGGCCACCGTCGATTCCAGGCGCGAGGCGATGTTGACCGTGTTGCCCAGCACCGTGAATTCCAGGCGCTTGGGCGAGCCGAAGTCTCCGGAGATCAGCTTGCCCGAATGGATGCCGATGCGCACCTGCACCCGGTTCTTTTCCTCAACCTGGCCATTGAGCTCGCCCAGCCGCGCCATCATCTCCAGGGCGGCGACGATGGCGCGCTCGGCATGATCGGCGCATTCGAGGGGAACGCCGAAGACGGCCATGATGGCGTCGCCGATGAACTTGTCCAGCGTGCCGTTGTGGCGGAAGATGATCTCGGTCATTTCGGTGAAGAAATTGTTCAGGAACATGCCCACGGCGATGGGGGTCATCTGCTCGGCCCGCGAGGTGAAGCGGACGATATCCATGAACAGGACCGTGGCCTCCGATTCGCGGTAGGGCATGAGCTCGCCGGTGTTGCTGTCCTGGAACTCCAGCAGCCGCGAGACCACCGCCGGCGAGTGGTAGCGCTCGAGCCGGGCGCGCAGCCGCCGCTCGCGGTTCAGCTTGTCCAGGCTGTTGGCCCCCTCGATGGCGAAGCCGGCGAAGTTGGCGATGATGGACATGACCTCGAGGTCCTTCTCGCCGAACACCTGGGAAACGCTCGCCGTGTCGACGTAGATCAGGCCGTAGATGCACTCCTTGGTCCAGATGGGCACCGAGATGGCCGAGGTGATGCCGTACATGATGACGCTGTTGGAGCTGTCGAAGCGCGCGTCGTTGCGCGTGTTGGACGACAGGATGGCCACCTTCTCATGGATGGCCTTTAGGGCGATGGTCTTGGAGATGCGCACGACGTCGGCCTCCTGCGCCTGCATGGAATAGGTGTACTTGAGGCGGACATCGTTCTGCTTCTCGTCATAGTAGAAGATATAGATCTTCTCGGGATGCACGAACTGGAAGATCAGGTCGCCCAGCTTCTGGAAGCTCTCGTCGATGTCCTGGGAGGCGATCAGGCTTTTGCCCAGCGCCGTGAGCGAGGCCAGGAAGCTCGGCTCCTCGCGCTTGCGCCGCGCCTTCTTCTCCGCCGGCAGCAGGTCCTCCAGGGGGACCATCATCGAGATCCGCTGGTCGTCGGTATCGCGGTAGCTTTCCTTCTTGTCGACCGCCAGGTAGCTGAGGATGGTCCGGCCGATGGTGATCTTGTCGCCGACCTCCAGTGCCTTCGCCTGCACGCGGCGGCCGTTGACGTAGCAGCCGTTGGTGCTGTTCATGTCGGAGAGCTTGAAGCCCTTGGCGGTGCGCTGCAGGCGGCAGTGCTGGCGCGAGACGGTGTTGTCCTTCAACTCGATGTCGTTGTCGGGCAGCTTGCCGATGACCACCGCTTCCTTGGCCAGGAAGAAGACCTTCACCTCGTCGTCGGCCAGGTATTCTAGCTTGTAGTCCATTCTCTTTTCAGGCTCCTCGTCATCAGCTCGCCGACCGCCTCGCCCACGCTCTTGCCCTCGAAGAGCACACGGTGCACCTCGCGGGCGATGGGCATCTCGATGGCCAGATTCTCGGCCAGGCGCCGGATGGCCTTGGTCGTTTCCACGCCCTCGGCCACCATCGGCGTCGAGCGCTCCACCGCCTCCAGCGACTCGCCCAGCGCGATGCGCCGCCCCAGCTGAAAGTTGCGCGACAGGCTGCCGAAACAGGTCAGCATCAGGTCGCCGATCCCGGCCAGCCCCCAGAACGTCTCCGGCCTGGCCCCCAGGCGGACGCCGAGGCGGGAGATCTCCATATTGGCCCGCGTGACCATGGAGGCCGTGGTGTTGAACCCGTAGCCCAGGCCGCTGATCATGCCCGAAGCGATGGCCATCACGTTCTTCAACGATCCGGCCACCTCCAGGCCGCGCAGGTCGTCCGAGCGGTAGACGCGCAGGGTCGGGGAAGAGAAGCTCTCCTGGACGCGGCCGAGCAGCTCCTCGTTCTCCGCGGCGGCGGCCACGGCCGTGGGGTGCCCTTGCGCGAGCTCGCGGGCGAAGGAGGGCCCGGACAACGTCAGCCACTGCCGCAACACGCCGGGGCCGAAGACCTCGGCCGCCACCTGGGACATGGTCCTGAGGGAATCGGACTCGAAGCCCTTGGAGAGGCAGAGCAGGGCGTGGTCCCCGCGGAGGAGAGCCTGCAGCCGCCGCAGCACCGGGCGCATGTACTTCGAGGGCACGGCCAGTACCAGAATGGCCGCGCGCCCGGCCTCGACCTCCAGGTCGGCGCCGACCCCCAGCTGCGGGGACAGCTTGACTCCGGGCAGGAAGACGCGGTTCTCGCGGTCCGTGCGGATGGCGGCGAGGACCTCCTCCTCCCTGGCCCACAGGCGGACATCTTCGCCCCGGCGGGCCAGGTAGTCGGCGAAGGCCGTGCCCCAGGAGCCGCCGCCGATGACCAGTATGCTATTCATTTTTCCTGAAGACGAACTTCCTTTCGCTGCCTTCCAGCAGGCGCGCGATATTGCCGCGGTGACGGAACGCGATCAGCAGCAGCATGACGAACGCCACCATGGCCGTTTCGACCGTCTGGGTGAACAGGATGGCGAAGAACAGCGCCGTCGTGCCCAGCAGTGAGCCCAGCGAGACATAGCGGGTCAGCACCAGGGTAGCGAAGAAGAACACCAGGAAGGCCAGCAGGGAGGGATAATGGAAGACCAGGAAGACGCCGACCAGCGCGGCCACGCCCTTGCCGCCGCGGAACCTCAGGAAGACGGGGAAGACGTGGCCCAGCAGCACGGCCAGGCCGCCCAGCAGCACGACCCAGGGCAGGTCGAAATGGACGCGGCCATAGACGATCGGCAGCGCCCCCTTCAGGATGTCCAGGGCCAGCGTGGCCAGACCGGCCAGCTTGCCCTTGCTGCGCAGCACGTTGGTGGCGCCGATGTTGCCGCTGCCCGTGGTGCGGATATCCTTGCCCTCGCTGAAAAAGAAGATGAGGTAGCCGAAAGGGACGGAGCCCAGCAGGTAGGAGCAGGCCACATAAAGGATCTCATGACTCGACAAGGGGGATCTCCTTTAGAACGGTATAGGAAGGGCCAGCGGGGGTCAGGCGGCTGGAATAAAGCCGATGGGCGGCCGCTTCCCATTCGCCGAGGAAGAGGTCGCCCTTCTCCCGCAACAGCGGCATGACGCCATTGGATTCTTGACCGGCCGTACGGCCCCGCACCGACGGCTGGAGGGGCCGCTGGAGCCCCGACGTCCCGGGCCGGCCGGACCGGGAGTCCGTACTGCGGCCGAGGGTGACGTGGGGATGGAAAGGACGGGTATCGCGGGGGATACCCAGCGCCGCCAGGGCATCCTCGACAACGGCGAACAGGGCCCGCAGTTCCAGGCTCTCCTCCACCCCGGCCCAGAGGACGTGCAACCCGTTCCCGGCGGGGAACTTGCCGAAACCGCGCAGGCGCAGGCGGAAGGAAGAAGCGGGGGGCAGCGCCTCCAGGACCGCGCCCACGCGCGCGGCCTCGGCCTCGGCCACCTCGCCGATGAATTTCAAGGTCAGGTGGATGTTGCGCTCGTCGGTCCAGCGCATGGGAATGCCCGCCTTCTGGAACGGCTGCAATTCCTTGAGGACGTTCCTTCTGACCTCGTCATCCAGAGCGATGCCCGTGAATATTCTCATCGGGGCCATTATAGTTGAACTCCGGGCTATAGTAAACATGGAGGCGCGAAGTTGAAATAGAAGGACCCGGGTGAAAAGTGAAAAATAAGAAGTAAAACAGCAATGACATGAAAGCAATGGTTCGCTGCAATGCGGCTTCTTTTAACTATTCACTTTTCACTATTCACTTTTCACTTTTCACTGTTTCCCCGTTGGGTTCATGAGATGAACGGCCGTTCCGCCATATCTAATAGAGGAAAAATCGTTCGGAGGTTGACATGAATCCTGCACGGTGGGTTCTCGCTCTTCTGGCCCTGGCCATGCTGTCGGGCTGCAGCCCGGCGCCCCGGGACGATCCGCCGGCGGAGGATCCGGATCCGGATCCGCTCCCGGCCGCGTCCAGGGTCATCGACCACCTCTGCACCGATAGCGCCAAGATCCCGGCCACCTGGATCGAGCAGGCGCGCAGCCGCCTGCGCATCGGCTACGGCCACACCTCCCACGGCAGCCAGCCGGTCAGCGGCATGATGGCCTTTCGCGGCGGCAGCGGCTCCGCTTTTTATTTCACCTATTCCGACTGGGGGCTGCAGGCGGGGGTGTTCCTCAACGACTACTGGGGCAACGAAGGCGGTGCCGACGATCTCGGCTATGACGGCGACCTGGGCTGGCGGTCGGCCACCGTCGAGATGCTTTCCCGTCCCGGCAACGACCGCAACGTGGTCATCTGGTCCTGGTGCGGCGGGGTGAGCGACTGCAGCGAAGGCGGCATCGGCACCTATCTCAACGCCATGGACGGCCTGGAGAGAGACTACCCGGGCGTGCAATTCGTCTATATGACCGGCCATCTCGACGGCGGCGGCGCCAACGGCAACCTGCACCGCCGCAATGAACAGATCCGCGCCTTTTGCCGCGCCAACGGCAAATTCCTCTTCGACTTCGCCGACATCGAAAGTTTCGCCCCGGGAGGCGACGCCAATTACATGGAACGCATGGCCGACGACAACTGCGACTACGACAGCGACGGCAACGGCTCCCGCGACCGCAACTGGGCCGCGGACTGGATCGCGGCCAACCCGGGGAGCGAATTGGCCCGCCTGGCCGCCGACTGCCCCGAATGCGCCCATTCGCAGAACTTGAACTGCGTGCTCAAAGGCCGCGCCATGTGGTGGCTCCTGGCGCGACTGGCCGGCTGGGACGGGAATTGACGCCATGGGCAGAAAAAATGCCCGGATCAAAAACATTCTTTGCCTGAATCCGGAAATTCCAAGGAGGATGCCGTGAAACAAAAAACCATTTGGCGGCTGTGGATCGCGGCCATCTCCGCAGCGGCCTTGTCCGCCGCCCCTCCGCAGGCGGCCGTATCCTCTCCCAACGGCGGGGAAAACCTCGTGATGGGAACGGAATACACGATCATATGGAACTGCAGCAATTGCGCCGGCAGCGCCCATGTCATTGTGGAAATAGCCAACACCATCCATTCCGGGCCGGGGTATTCGGGACAGATCAGCCCGGCCGGCGTGCCGATGAGCCAGGGCTTTTTCAAATGGCAGGCGGTGGGAAAGCTCAGCGACGGCACCTGGATCGTTCCCGGGCCCGGCTACAGGATCCACCTGGAGGCGATCGACGGCTCCGACGCCAGCGACGGCACTTTTTCCATCCTGGCGCCGATCGTCCCCGCGATCACCGTCACCAAGCTCGACCTCGCGCATTGGCCTGAATGCCCGGAGTGCGTGCGCATCGACCTGAGGGCGTTGCTGGACGACTTCAGGAACTGCCGCGGAGTGTACCGCATCGCCCTGTTCGCCGAGCAAAAGGAAGTGGCCGATCTGGGGAAATTCGGCGGCAGGAAGCGGATGAACAGCTTTCTCCTGACCAGGATCAGCCGGCCGCTCCAGGCACTGGCCAGGGATGCCCAAGGCCGTTTTGAGCTGCGCCTGTTCGACGCCCGGGGGCTGCTGCTGCAGACAAAAGCCGTGCGCTTGATTTTTTTGCGAGATATGTAACGGGAAATTGTATATAATTGCCGCAAAGGAGGAAACAATGAAAAAGGTATTTCTTTTCACCCTGATGGTGATATTCAGCCTGAGCGCCGTCCATGCCAAGAAGATCACACTGATCGCTCCCAACGGCGGCGAAACCCTGCTCAGCGGCACGCCGCTGGCGATCAGCTGGACATATTCCGGATTCAGCGGAAACGAGCAGGTGCTCATCGCCCTGGAAGGGGCGACCGATTTCGGCCCGATCGCGTACAGCACGGTTTCCCAGGGCTCGCTGCCGTGGCTGGCCGGTCAGAAGATGGACGGATCCTTCGCCAAGCCGGCGATGGATTATCGCGTCATCATCGAGATCCGCGACGGCGACGACATCTTTGACCTGAGCGACTCGGCCTTCACCATCGCCGCCCCTGCTTCCGTCGTGGCGCTGATGACGCCCAACGGCGGCGAGATGCTGGAGAAGGGCAGCGCTTTTGACATCAGCTGGTCGTGCGCCGGGGCGGGAGGCTACGTCAGCCTGACCCTGTTCAAGGACAACCAGCCGCTGGGCGCCATCGCCGAGAACCTGCCGGCCTCCAGCCTGCGTTACACCTGGCAGGTCGGCTCGCGGCTGCTGAACGGCATTCCCTATCCCCCGGGAAACAGCTACAGCATCCAGATCCAGTGGCAGGAGCAGCCGGTCGCCGGCATGGCCCGCGCGGCCAAGCCCGCCGTGTTGGGTGCGCAAAAGACCGAAGACCGCAGCGACGGAGTGTTCGCCATCGGCATCGGCAGCGTAAAAAGGCCCGACCCGGGCATGAAGGATAGCCGGGACTGAGTTTTCCGGGCAGGCCCGGAAGCTGCCGTCCGCGCCCCGGCGCTCGCGCGGGCGGTTCTTGCCGCGGTTGACTCGCGCGGGCATCTATAATAAGATGATGCCCCATGAAGATTTTTTCGATCGTCGGCTGGTCGGGCAGCGGCAAAACCACGCTCATCACCCGCCTGATCGAAAATTTCAAGGCCCGAGGCCGGCGGGTGATCGCCGTCAAAAGCACCCACGCCGGCTACGGCGTTCAGCCCGAGGGCAAGGACACGGCCCGCTTCCTCCAGGCCGGGGCCAAGGAAGCTTATCTCCTGGCCGGGAAGGAGCTGTTGCGCATGACCCCCCTTGCCGAGCCGGGGGAGCTGCTGGCCGAACTGGGGTCGCGGCTCGGCCAGGATGACATTGTTCTTTTGGAAGGCCTGACCCATCCGGGCATTCCCATCATCGAGGTCGAAGGCCCGCGCCAGGGGAACGCCCTGAAGACCGGGCCGGAAGAACTGGCGGCCCTGGTCGGCGTTTCCGGCGGTCTCCCGGGCCGGCCGCGTTTCCATCCCGATCAGATCGCCGCCATCGCCGCATTCATGGAGGAACGACATGAACACTAAGATCGAACTCAAGGTCAACGGCCGGACCATTGCCCTCAACCCTTTCGTGAAAAAGATCTTCGTCAACCTGGTGCTGGGAGCGGTACAGGCCCTGGACAAGATCCCCCAGCCCATGGAAACGATCGAGATCTCGCTTCAGCCCGGAAAAAAATAAGGAGGTCGCCGCGACACCATGAAATATCTCAAGACCATCGCCGAGGCGTGCATCGGCTGCAACGCCTGCATGAGCGTATGCTCGAAGCTCTACTTCAAGGAGGACAACCCGGAAAAATCGGCCATCCGGGTCACCCCGGCCGCCGACGGCTCCTACACCCTGAGCGCCTGCGACCAGTGCCGGGCTTGCATCGCCGAATGCCCCACCCAGGCCATCTCGGTCAACAGGCTGGGCGTGGTCCTGATCAACCGTGCCCTGTGCATCAACTGTCTGGCCTGCGTTGCCGCCTGTCCCACCGACACCATGATGACCTGGCGCGGCGGGCTGGTGCCCTTCAAGTGCATCGCCTGCGACGCCTGCGCCAAGGAGTGCCCGACCGGGGCCCTGAAGATCGAAGTCAAGGAGGACTGAACATGAGCGCCAATGAAGCCAAGCACGACATCGAAAAGATCAGACAGGCCCACAAGGTCCTGAAGGAATTCACCTACGAGCTGAAGCCGGTGGTCAAGGGCTACAACGACCGCACCCTGTACATCAACCTGGCCACCCTGGAGATCAAGGAGAAACCGGTGCCGGCGCTGATGAAGAAAAAGTTCATCGGCGGCAAGGGCTATGACCTCAAGCTGCTGTGGGACGCGGTCAGCGGCGACACGCGCTGGGACTCGCCCGAGAACGAGATCTGCATCGCCACCGGCCCCATCGCCGGCAACACCAATTACCCGGGCTCGGGAAAGTCGCTGGTCACCACCATCTCGCCCCAGACCGGCATCCCCATCGACAGCAACGTCGGCGGCCACTTCGGCCCCTACCTGAAGTTCTCCGGTTTCGACGCCATGGAGATCCAGGGCAAGGCCGACCGCGACGTTCTGATCTACATCGACGGCAACCAGGGCAAGGTCCAGATCATGGAGGCGCCGCTGGAGGCGACCGACTCGCACGTGGTGGCCGAGCAGCTGCACGAGATGTTCGCCGCCAGCGAGCGCGAGAAGCAGCACATATCGGTGGTCTCCGCCGGCCGCGGCTCGGAGCACGCCTGGATCGGCTGCCTGAACTTCTCTTACTGGGACAAGCGCCGCAAGCTGCCCCGGTTGAAGCAGGCGGGACGCGGCGGCATCGGCACGGTGTTCCGCAATAAGAAGATCAAGGCCATGGTGGTCAAGTATTCGGGCCTCACCGGCAAGTCCAACAACCCCGTCGACATGGAGACCCTGCAAAAAACGGGCTTGAAGCTGCACAAGGAGATCATCGCCCACGACGAAAAGCAGTGCCAGATGCGCACCATCGGCACCGCCCACCTGGTCGAGATCATGAACGACTACGACCTGCTGCCCACCAAGAACTTCCGCTTCGGCAGCCACCCCGACGCCAAGAACCTCGCCTCCTGGGTATGGAAGGAGATGTTCACCCAGAACGTCCCCGACGGCTGCTGGTTCGGCTGCACCATGTCCTGCGCCCACGGCATCGACAACTTCGAGCTGCGCACCGGACCCTACAAGGGCCACAAGGTGCTGGTCGACGGCCCCGAGTACGAGACGGTCGGCGGCTGCGGCTCCAACCCGGCCATCTTCGACCCCAAGGCCGTCGTCGAGATCAATTTCTACTGCGATACCTACGGCCTGGACACCATTTCCTTCGGCACCATCACCGGCTTCGTCATGGACTGCTATGAGAACGGCATCCTGAACAGCGAGCGCTGCGGCGGCCTGGAGATGACCTGGGGCAACTGGGAAGCGGCGCTGGAGATGATGCACCAGATCGCCCGCGGCGAGAAGTTCGGCCTGATCGCCGGCAAGGGCATCAAGTTCATGCAGGAGTACTTCGCCAGGGAATACGGCGCCGACGCCCGGTTCCTCAAGGACATCGGCATGCACGGCAAGGGGCTGGAACAATCGGAATACCAGTCCAAGGAATCGCTGGCCCAGCAGGGCGGCTACTACCTGACCAACAAGGGTCCGCAGCACGACGAGGCCTGGCTGATCTTCATGGACATGGTCAACAACCAGATCCCCACCTTCGAGAAGAAGGCCGAGGCGCTGCATTACTTCCCCATGTTCCGCACCTGGTTCGGGCTGATGGGGCTGTGCAAGCTGCCCTGGAACGACATCGAACCGGCCGACAACGCCAAGTACCCGGAACCCAACAAGGTGCCCGAGCACGTGCAGAACTACGTCGACATCTACAACGCCATCACCGGCGAGAAGATCGACAAGGAGGAGCTCATCCGCCAGTCGGAGCGCGTCTACAACTTCCAGCGCGTCTTCAACCTGAAGATGGGCCACGGCAAGCGCGTTGAGGATTATCCCCCCTACCGCGCCATGGGCCCGGTCACGGTCGAGGAATACGAGTCGCGCGCCGAGCGCTACGACAAGGCGCTGAAGGAAAAGCAGAACATCGACCCAACGGGCAAGAGCACCGAGGAGAAGATCACGCTGCTGCGCCAGTACCGCGAGGCGCAATACGAGAGCCTGATCGACGCCGTCTTCAAGCGCCGCGGCTGGTCCCCCGAGGGCGTGCCCACGGTCGAGCACCTGAAGGAGATCGGCATGGACCTGCCCGAGGTCATCGAGCTGGTCAGGAAGCACCTGTAAGGCAAGACCGAGGTTCTTTGTTCGACGTTCGCTGTTCGACGTTAAATGGCTCGGCTGACGGCGGACGGTTTACGGCCGACGGCAAAGAAATCAGTTTAAGGCGTTTTGTAGGGGCAGGCCCCCGTGCCTGCCCTTTCTTTTTAATACAATCAATGAATTGACAAACGGGAGGGCTTAAAACCCTCCCCTGCTTTGGAAGCAAATCGCAATCACCCCCATTCTTCCATGTATTGACATTTCATTTTATATGCACTTATAATGCAGATTGGAGATGCAGATGAGGACCACGCTCAACATCGCCGAGGACAAGCTGCGCGAGATCGCGCGGCTGTCCGGGGTGAAGAGCAAGACGGAGATCATCGACAAAGCCCTGCGCGAGATGCTGGACCGGCTGCGGCGGCAGAAGCTGAAGGGAGCTTGGGGTAAGATCGCCGTCGATGTGGACGTGCGGGAACTCCGGCGGAGAGAACTGGGTGAGTGAATACCTGGTCGACACCTCGGTCTGGGTTGAATTCCTGCGCGGGGAAAAAACGGCAATAAAAAAACGGCTGGAAAAGCTTCTCGACGAGAACCGTGCCGTTGTTTCGGGGATCATATTGGCGGAGTTGTTGACCGGGATTCACAATGAAAAGGATCAGGATTTTCTTGAAGAATCCTTCCTCGGATTGCCCTTCCTGGAAGCAACCCGTGACATATTCGCGATGGCGGGGAAAATGGGGGCCTCCATGCGCAAAAAAGGGTTCAACATGCCCCTCTCCGACCTGCTCATCGCCGCCCTGGCCAAGGCGCACGGCCTGACCGTGCTTACCCTGGACAATCATTTCCAAACCCTGGCCCGGCCTCTGAACGTCCAAATGGAATTGCTGAAGGGGCTTTAACATGCCATCCCCGGCACGGTCATTTCTTGGAGAAATAGAAAAAGCATGTCCAGACGGCTTTGATCGGAAACGTACGAAGATTCAATTCAAGGAACTCCCGAAATCCAACAAAAAAGGTGATCCATGGCCAAAAAGACATTTGTCCTAGACACCAACGTCATTCTTCACGATTACGAGTGCATCTACAGCTTCGAGGACAACGACATCGCGATTCCCATCACCGTCCTGGAAGAGCTGGACCAGTTCAAGAGGGGAAGCGACCAGATCAATTTCAACTCCCGGGAGTTCATCCGCATCCTGGACACCCTCTCCGGCGACAAGATCCTCAAGGGCGGAACAAAGATCAGCCGCAAGGGCGGCAAGATCCGCATCATCACCGAGCACCTGCAGGAACCCGCCGTGACGAGCATGTTCACCGAGAACCGGCCCGACCATCGTATCCTGAGCGTGGCCTACTATCTGTCGCGGAAGCAGAAGCCGGGCACCGGCCAGGTCGTCCTGGTCTCCAAGGACGTGAACCTGCGCCTGAAGGCCAAGTCGCTGGAGATCGTGGCCCAGGACTATTTCACCGACCGCATCCAGGACATCGACCGGCTGTATGCCGGCAAGCGATCGCTGCCGGACGTGCCCGGCGACATGATCTCGCGGATGTACAGTGAGGCGGGAGGACTCGACCCCGCCGCTATCGGCCTGCACGACCTGCAGCCCCACGAGTACTGCATCCTGAAGAACGGCAGCAAGTCGGTCCTGACCTACCACAACCCCGAATCGGGCCGGCTGGAGCGCATCGAGAAGAAACCCGCCTTCGGCATCACGCCCAGGAACGCCGAGCAGATCTTCGCCCTCCATGCCCTGACCCACCCCGGCGTGCTGCTGGTCACCCTGATGGGCAAGGCCGGGACCGGCAAGACACTGGTGGCCCTGGCGGCCGCCCTGGAGATGAGCCGGCAGTTCCGGCAGATCTATCTGGCCCGGCCCATCATCCCCCTGTCCAACCGCGACATGGGTTTCCTGCCGGGCGATATCGATTCCAAGCTCGACCCCTTCATGCAGCCGCTGTTCGACAACCTGGCGGTGATCAAGCACCAGTTCAACGAACACTCCACTGAATACAAGCGCATCAACAACATGCTGGAGGACAAGAAGCTCTGCATCACCCCGCTGTCCTATATTCGCGGCCGCAGCCTCGAGCGCATCTTCTTCATCGTCGACGAGGCCCAGAACCTGACGCCGCACGAGGTGAAGACCATCATCACCCGCGCCGGCGAAGGGACCAAGGTGGTCTTCACCGGCGACCCCTACCAGATCGACACCCCCTACCTGGACGCCCGCTCCAACGGCCTCACCTACCTGATCCACCGCATGAAGGGGCAGAAGATCTATTCGCACATCACCCTGGAGAAGGGGGAGCGCTCCATGCTGGCCGAGCTGGCCAGCGATTTGCTTTAAAAAAAGATGCCAGGCGTTAGACGCTAGACGTTGGCATGAAAAAACATCCTGCCATACGGTCCGCGAATGCTTTCACGAAAAGACCTCCGGTGCCCGGCGTCAGAAAAGAGGAGTCCGTTGCCTTGCTTTTCTCACTGACGCCCGACGCCCGGTTTCTTCAGGAACCGTTCCCGTTCAATCCACGACCGTCAGCTGGGTTTCCACCTCCAGCTTGAGGTCGCACAGGATGTGGATGCTTTTCTTGGCGTGGCTGCAATTCATGCTTTCGTCCGCGCCGACAAGCACCAGCCCGTAGTTCTTGCCCGGCTGCTGCACCCACTCCCGCACCGCGTCCCGCAGCTGCGTGGGGTGGTTGAGGCCGATCTCCGTGCAGGGGATGGAGAAAAGGGTCTTCCAATCGCCGTCCCAGGGGGCGGTCAGCTTGAAGAGGCGGATCGCCGTCGGGTTGCCCCCGCTGGTGGTCCATGTCAGGCGCGCGCTGACCACCGACGCCGACGCCGGGATCTTGCTCACATTCAGCGCCAGGTGGCTGCGGTATATCCAGTTGATGTTCCATTCGTCTTCGCAGCGGTTCGTCCAGCCGAGGCGGCAACAGGAAGGCCCGGGGTCGGGGATTTCCAGACCCTCAGGGGCCATGATGAAAACATTATTGCTGTCACGATGCACGTGATAACGGCCCTTGTTGGTGATGACCGGCGTGAACGTGTACTTGGGCGCAAGCTGGTGCACATAAGCCGTGATCTTGAACAGCCCGCTGTCGCCAAAAACGCCCGGATGGTCAAGCGACTGCAGGCGGACGCGGTAATCGCCGGCGGGCAGGGCGTCGGCGCCGGGAATGTTCCAGTGGTAGTCGTCGATGTTCAGCGGCAGCTGCGGCTCGATCACCATCTGCGTGCCGCCGCCGGACTTGAGCAGCAGGAGCTTGGCTTTCTTGCCCTTGAGGGAGTCGGAGAAGGTCCAGGCGATGTCGCAGTCCCCGATGCGCTGGAAAGATGCGCCGTCGACGGGGCTCTGCACCTTGATCCAATTGCTGACCCGGGGCTGAATGATGATGGGAATGCTCGCGCTCACCACCTCGAACGTTCCGTCGCTCTCATCGCTGAAATCGCCGCTCAGGGTCTGGACGACGATCTTGAGCCCGGATTTAGGCCCGGTCAGGTCGGGATGCGGATCGAGCAGGTCGCCGACCTTCCAAAGGAATTTGCCCTCGGAGATCGGCACGCTGGTGGCGATGGCCCGGTCCATGCCCTCGCCGGGAAGGCGCAGGCGGATCCGGACGTTGCCGGTCAGCCCGCTCGACGTCCAGCGGATCTCTTTCTGGGATCCCAGGCTGTATTTTTCCCCGCCGTTGGGCGCGCTCACCACGATGGAGCCCTGACCCTGGCCGACGATGCAGAAGGGCAGGGAGCTCATGGAGCTCTCTCCGGAGGTTTCCTGTACCCGCACGTTGATGGAATAGCCGCAGCCGGCGGCGGCGGTACCGCCCTCGTAATCCCCCACCGTCCACATGAAGCCCCCGTTCCCCGCCGTGTACTGGCCGGAGCGGATGGGGATGTTGGTCGCGATCTCGCCTTTCTTGACCCCGTTCTGCCAGAGTACGATGCGCACCGGAGTGCTGTCGGGATAACCGCTGAACGTCCAGTGGATGTGCGCCTTCTGGCCGGAGGTCAGGTTCACGCCGCTGTTGGGAGAGACCAGTGTGATGCTGTTGGCGGCGAACAGCCCGCCGGCGTATGCCAGACCCAGGAACAGGAAAAATGCCTTTTTTAAATTGATCATTACACGTCCTCCTTGTCCAAGGTGATGATATATGAAATTCCGCGACAAATCTCAATCCATGATGATTTTCCCGAAATCGCGGCCAACCCCTGGCGCCCGTCGCCTTCTGGTTCTTCTCCTGCTAACGTCTGACGTCGTGCGTCTGCGGCCTTCTGCTAAAGCGAATTCTCCACCACCTTCAGCTTCAGGCGCGACAAATACTCGGTGATCTTGATCTTCTTGGGGCAGGCCTCCATGCAGTTGAAGATGGTGTGACAGCGCCAGACGCCGTTCTTGTCGTTGACGATCTCCAGGCGCTGGTCGGCGCCGTCGTCGCGGCTGTCGAAGACGAAGCGGTAGGCCTTGAGCAGGGCCGCCGGGCCCAGGTACTCGCTGTTGGGCCACGAGCTGGGGCAGGCGGCGCTGCAGGCGGCGCAGAGGATGCACAGCGTGGACTCGCCGATCTGCTCCAGCTGCGCCGGCGTCTGCACGAACTCCTTGTCGGGCAGCGACTTGTCGAGGATCAGGTAGGGCTTGATGCGCTGGAGCTTCTCGAAGAAGGGATCGAGGTCGACGACCAGGTCCTTGATGATCTGGAAGCCCGACAGCGGCTCGATCTTCAGCTTTCTGCCGAAGCGATGGATGGGGGTCTCGCAGGCCAGCACGTTGCGGCCGTTGACCTTCATGGCGCAGGAGCCGCAGATCGAGCTGCGGCAGGAGCGGCGGTAGGCCAGGGTGCCGTCGTGCTGCCAGTGGATCTCGTTGAGCACGTCCAGGACGGTCGACTCGTCGTCGACGGAAATGGCGAATTCCTGCCAGCGGGGCTTCTCGTCGCTCTCCGGCCGGTAGCGCAGTATGTTCACGTGGATGTCGATCTTGGCCATGGTGCTCCTCCTAGTATTTCCTTTCCTGCGGCTGGTATTGCGGGTAAATGACCACCGCCTTGCTGAAGTCCAGGACGATCTTGCCGCCGCGGCGCCAGGCCAGCGTATGGCGCAGCCAGTCGCCGTCGTTGCGCTTGGGGAAATCGCTGCGGAAATGGGCGCCGCGCGACTCCTTGCGCGCCAGGGCGCCCTCGACGATGACCTCCGAAAAGCTGAGCAGGTTCTCCAGCTCCAGGGCCTCGACCAGGTCGAGGTTGAAGGCCTGGCCATGGTCGTCGACCCCCACCTGCTGGTAGCGCTCCTGCAGCTCCTTGATGACGGCCAGCATCTTGAGCATGTCGTCCTGGTTGCGGAATACGCCCATGGCCCGGGTCATGTTCTCCTGCAGGATTTCCCGGATGGGGGCGTGGCGCTCCTTGCCGCCCGACCACAGGCGGTCGATCTTGCCCTGGGCGGTCTCCAGCGGCTTGACCGGCAGGTCGGAGAAGGCGTTCTTGCGGCAGAACTCGGTCATGTGGATGCCGGCGATGCGGCCGAAGGTGGCCGCGTCCTGCAGCGAGTTGGTGCCCAGGCGATTGGCGCCGTGCAGCGAAAGGCAGGACGCTTCGCCGGCGGTGTACAGTCCCTTGACCACCTGGCCGGCGGCGTCCTTGATCACCTCGGTGCGCACGTTGGCCGGGATGCCGCCCATCGAGTAGTGCGCGGTGGGCTGGATGGGGACCGGCTCCTGGATGGCGTCGACCTTGAGATAGTTCAGGGCCAGGTCGTAGATCTGCGGCAGGCGCGACAGGATCTTCTCCCGCCCCAGGTGGCGCAGGTCGAGGTAGACGTAGTCCTGGCCGTGGATGCCGCGGCCCTCGTTGATCTCGGTCTGCTCGGCGCGCGAGACCACGTCGCGCGGCGCCAGTTCCATCTTGGCCGCGGCGTAGGTCTTCATGAAGCGCTCGTTGCGGTCATTGACGATGTAGGCGCCTTCACCGCGGGCGGCCTCGGAAAGGAGGATGCCGTGCTTGTAGAGCCCGGTGGGATGGAACTGGACGAATTCCATGTCCTCCAGCGGCAGCCCGGCCTCGAGCACCAGGGCCACGCCGTCACCGGTGTTGGCGTGGGCGTTGGAAGTGACCTTCCAGGCGCGGCCGTAGCCGCCGGTGGCCAGCAGCACCGCCCGGGTCTGGAAGATATGCAGCCCGCCCGCGCGGATGTCCCAGGCCACCAGGCCGCGGCAGACGTCGTCCCTGAGCAGCAGCGAAAGCACCTGGAACTCGTTGAAGAACAGGACATTGTGCTGCAGGCACTGCTCGTAAAGGGTGTGCAGCAGCACGTGGCCGGTGATGTCCTGGGCGAAGCACGCCCGCGGCGCCGAATGGCCGCCGAAGGGGCGCTGGTTGATGCGGCCGTCCTCGGTGCGCGAGAAGGGGACGCCCATGTGCTCGAACTCGTAGACTGTCTTGAGCGCCTCGTTGACGAAGCGTTCGATGATGTCCTGGTCGGCCAGGTAGTCGCTGCCCTTGATGGTGTCGAACATGTGGGCTTCCAGGGAGTCCTCGCTGACGTTGGCCAGGGCGGCGGCGATGCCCCCCTGGGCCCCGCCCGAATGCGAGCGCGTCGGGTAGACCTTGGTGATCACGGCGGCGCTCAGCCCGCTCTTGGCCACCTCCAGGGCGGCGCGCAGGCCGGCCAGGCCGGCGCCGACGATCACGGCGTCGATCTTGTGATATCTTCTTGCTTCTTCGATCTTCATGGTGTCGCTCCTTCAGGCAACCTTCAGGGTGTAGAGCTTGATGATGGTCAGGGTGCCGACGAACAGCAGCGCCAACCCGACCGTGAGCAGCAGGCTGAACCAGACCAGGCGCCAGCCCCTGCTCGCGGTGTAGTCCTCCAGGACCGACCAGACCCCGTTCAGGCCGTGGTACAGGGCGGTGAGCAGGAAGGCGAACTGCAGCAGCGGGAACCACCAGCTCTGGGACCGCTCCAGGACCTGCTGGTAGTCGACCGACCGGCCCCGGGTCAGGAAGTGGTAGGTAAGGAAATGGAAGAGGAGCAGGACGAACAGGATGACGGCCGAGATGCGCTGCAGCAGCCAGGCGACCGCCCCCGAGCGCGAGGATTGCTTGAAGTTCTTTTCCATCGTGCCCTCCCTAGAACGCGTGGCGCAGGAGCAGGAAGGAGCCCAGCGCCCACAGGACGAAGGCCGCGGCGATCAGCGCGACGAACAGCTTCTTGTGCGCCAGCGAGCCCTTGAAGAAATCGACGATGACGATGCGCGCGCCGTTGAAGGCGTGGAAGAGGATGACGCCCCACAGGCCCACCTCCAGCAGCTTGAACAACGGGCTGTTCAGGAAGGTCATGACGTCGTTGAACGTCTTCTCGCCGTAGGTCAGGCTGTTGATGACCCAGATGTGCAGGCTCAGGTAAAAAATGAGCGCCAGGCCCGAGAGCCGGTGCAGGATCCAGGCCCAGGAGCCGATGAAATTGTAGTACGTGAAGTCATAGAAGCGCGTTCTCTTGTACAAGCTCTCCTCCTTGACGTGAGATCGATGAAAAAGCATTGTAGTATTTTATGAAAGTAACTTCAATCGCCCATTTGACTTTTGCCGCGAAAAAAAATATTTTAGTGGGATGAAAGGCGAGGCAACGGACACGCCGCATCCCGACACCCTGGCGCTGCGGCACATGATCGGCAAGAACCTCTGGCTGGTGCGCATCCGCTGGGTCTACCCGGTCTTCATCATGGCCTTCTTCCTGGCCTACCGTTTCCTGGCCCGGCGCTCGCCCATCAACCCGCTGGATGCGCTGCTGGTCTTCCTGCTGCCCGTCGCCGCCAACCTGCTGTTCCTGCTGGCCATCCGCCGGCGGGAAAGGGCGAGCGCCCCGCCGGCGGGCTACGACGAATGGGCGCGCCGGGTCGCGCGGCAGCTCGACTTCGACCTGGCCGCCTTCTCCCTGACCGTGTTCTTCTCCGGCGGCCTGCAAAGCCCGGTCATCGCCCTGATCATCGTCTATATCGTGATCTCCACCTTCCTGGTCGACTACCGCCGGGCCCTGCGCAACACCGTGGCCTCCATGGCGCTGCTCCTGGCCATCGCCCTGCTGCAGGAGGGCCGGGGTTTTTTCTCCGGCCCCACGGTCACCGACCTGCTGGCGTATTACTTCATGTTCGTCTTCACCTACCTCGTCTCCGGCTACCTCTCCAAGAACCTGCACCGCAACGAGGATCTGCTCAAGGAGCTGCTGCGGCAGTCACGCGAGCTGTCGGTCACCGACGGCCTGACGGGCCTGTACAACCAGTTGCACTTCTTCCAGCTCCTCGACCGCGAGACCCGGAAATCGCAGCGCCACGACGGAAGCTATTCCCTGATCATCTTCGACGTCGACCACTTCAAGAACTTCAACGACCATAACGGGCACCTGCGCGGCTCGGAGACGCTGCGCGCCGTCGCCGACCTCATGCGCCGCAAGTTCCGCGCCAGCGACCTGCTGGCCAAGTATGGCGGCGACGAGTTCGTCATTATCCTGCCGCAGACCGACAAGGTCGGCGCCTACCTGGCCGCCGAGAGGCTGCGCGAGGGCATGGAGAAGCAGGCGTTCCCCGGCGCCGAGACGCAGCCGCAGAAGAAACTCACCATCTCCATCGGCCTGGCCGCCTATCCCGAGCACGGGGCCGCCGCCGACGAGATCCTCAACCGCGCCGACCAGGCGCTGTACTTCGCCAAGGAGTCGGGGCGCAACCGCACCGTCATCTACAATGACGCCATCGAGAAGGAAAGCGAATGACCGGGCCGGGAACGGCCGTCTCGCCCCGCCTGGACGGGGCCTGCAAGGAGGAACCCGTGGCCATTGAGCGCGCCAGCGGCCTGCTGCTGCACATTACTTCGCTGCCCGGCGACCGCCATTGCGGCACCCTGGGCCGCGAGGCCGCAGCCTTTGCCTCCTTCCTGGCCGCCAGCGGCCAGTCCTACTGGCAGGTGCTGCCCCTGGGGCCGGTCTGCCCGCACTGGAATTTCTCTCCCTACTCGTCGCCTTCGACCTTCGCCGGCAACGAGCTGCTGATCGACCCGCAAGCGCTTCACGAGCGGGGCTGGCTCAGCGCCGACGAGCTGCGCGCGGGTGCAGTCGTCCCCGCGAGCGATTTCTGCGACCTCGACGCCGCTGCGGCCCGGAACGCCGCCTGGCTGGAGGCGTCCGCCCGGCGTTTCTTCGCCGAAGGCGACGACTCCGCCTTCGCCGGCTTCTGCTCCAGGGAAAAGGGCTGGCTCGAGGATTACGCCCTGTTCCGCGCCCTGGCTGATCGCTTCGCTACTTTCCGCTGGACCGACTGGCCCGACGCGATCTCCCGTCGCCAACCTGCCGCCGTCGCCCGCTGGCAAAACGAGCTGCAGGACGCCATCCGCCGGCGGCGCTTCGAGCAGTTCATCTTTTTCAGCCAGTGGCGGGCTCTGAAAGAAACGGCCAACCGCCAGGGGGTGCGTCTCATCGGTGACATCCCTTTCTACGTCAATTTCGAGAGCGCCGACGCCTGGTCGCGCCCCGAAATCTTTCAGGTCGATAAGGGGACGGGGCGGCCGGCGTTCGTGGCCGGCGTCCCGCCCGACTACTTCAGCGCCAGCGGCCAGCGCTGGGGAAACCCGCTTTACCGCTGGCAGCAGGACGGGGCGCTTCATGCTCCGACCATGGTTTGGTGGCGGGAGCGCATCCGTCACCTGCTGCAAATGGTCGACGTGCTGCGGATCGACCATTTCCGCGGCTTCGATTCCTACTGGGCGATCCCGGAGGCGGAGCCGACGGCGGTCAAGGGCCGCTGGCATCCGGGGCCGGGGATGGACTTCTTCGATCACCTGAAGCGGGAGCTGGGCGAGCTGCCACTGGTCGCCGAGGACCTTGGCGAGATCACGCCGGGGGTAGTGGCTTTGCGCGAACGCCTGGGATTCCCGGGCATGAAGATCCTGCAGTTCGCCTTCGACGGCCAGAGCGCCAACCCCTACCTTCCCCACAACTTCACCGACGCCAACTGCCTGGTCTATACCGGCACCCATGACAATAACACCAGCAACGGCTGGTTCTACGGCCCGGAGACGGGCGAAACACAGAAGCAGGCCGTCCTGGACTACATGGGTCTCGCCCATCGCGACGAGTTCCACTGGCACTTCAACCGCCTGGCCATGCAGTCGGTGGCCCGCCTGGCTGTGCTTCCCGTGCAGGACATCCTGGGCTACGACGAGCGTTTCCGTATGAACACCCCGGGCCAGGCCGTGGGCAATTGGCGCTGGCGCCTGACCCCGGGGGCGCTGACCCCGGAGATCGGCCGCCGCCTGCGACAGCTGACGCAAATGTTCAACCGCCTGCCGGCGGCACGGGACCTGTCCTGATATCAGCCTTTTCCCGCTTCTTTGTCACGAAAACAGGACAGTTTCCCTTGCCGGGATTTGGCATATGAATTGCTTTCTTTTCAGCGAGGAGGCCAAAATGAAAAAGACAATAATCGCATTGGCGAGCCTGCTGCTGTTGTCGGGCGCCTGCTGGTCCGACGACCTGGAAGCGAACGCCAACGAAGCCAAATATTACGACAACGCCAAGGTCGTGCGCGTCAAGAGCGTGGAGGGCGAGGGTTTCGTCCAACGATCCTATGACGAGGGCATGGAGGAGGCCACGGTCAACCTGCCTCTGTTCGAGAAGGACGTCGTGGGCACCACCGACGGCCGACTGGCCGTATACCTCGGCCGCCTGAACTACCTGCGCCTGGACGCCGACACGGTGGTCGTGCTGGAAAAGGTGCCGGCGTTGCGCCGCACCGACCTGGCCGTGCGCCTGGAGGAGGGGAGCATCTACCTGGAGATCGAGAACCTGGACAGCGAAAAGGGCATCGAGATCCAGACCGCCGACTGCGGCATTTTCCTCCTGGACAAGGGAGTGTACCGCGTCAACTCCGGCGTTAAAGGGCAGACGGAAGTGGTCGTGCTGGAAGGCATCGCCGAGGTGGCCGGCAGCGATAGCAGCCGCAATGTCCGCGAGAACCAGAAGATCGTCATGGCGCGCGGCCAGATGGCCGAGCGGCCCTTTTATTTCTACGCCTCGGAGAAGGACGATTTCGACCGCTGGAACGAGGAACAGAACCGCGATCTGGGCTACGCGCGCTACGGCACCTCCCGCTACCTGCAGGGGGGCTACGAAGACTATGAGTACGAGATGTCGCGTGCCGGCCGCTGGATCTACATGTCCGATTACAGTTCCTATGTCTGGCGTCCCTACCATGCCGGCGCCGACTGGAGGCCGTATGCCAATGGCCGCTGGGTGTGGAACCCCTATTACGGCTACGTCTGGACCTCGTACGACACCTGCGGCTGGTTCACCCACCACTATGGCCGCTGGCACTGGAGCTACAATAACGGCTGGTACTGGATTCCCTCCTACCACTGGTCACCGGCATGGGTTTCCTGGTTCTGGAATGACCATTACTACGGCTGGAGCCCGCTGAGCTGGTGGAACCGGCCGGTGGTCATCATCAACAACCACTGGGACCGCCATTATGATTACCACCGCGGCATCCCGCACCATTCCCGCTCCACCATCATTATCCGCAAGAACGAGCTGTCGGCCGCCAACATCCACCGCGTGGCCGTGAACAAGACCACGCCGGGCCAGGGCAACGACGGCACCATCGCCTTCCGCGGTTCGGCCCCCTCCCTGCGCCCGGAGCTGAACAAGGTCACGGTGATCAACGCCAGGGGCCGCTCGGTGACCTACAAGCAGGGCGCCGTCGTCAGCGCGGAAAAGTACCGCGCCCAGGGGTCCGATATCCGCAATTCCGTCTACAGGTACAGCGCCGCCCCGGGCAGCCGGGAAACGATCCGCCCGGCCGTCAAGGACGACACCGAGTTCCGTTCGCGCGCCGCCGACGAGTCATCCGGCCGCACCCGCTACACATCCGGCTCCGGCGGTTCTTCCGGCACCGGCAGCTCGACCCGCACCGGCAGCTACCGCAGCCGGTCCGATGACTCGGGCGACAGCAGCTCCTCCAGCACCGGCAGCTCGAGCAGCGGCAGCTACCGCAGCCGCTCCGGCAGTTCATCTTCCTCCTCATCTTCCTCTTCATCCTCCTCATCCGGCAGCTCCAGCGGCACGGCCAGAAAAAAGAAAAAAGGAGAGCCGTCCTACCTCTCGTATTCGGGGAGCGGCGATTCCGGCCATGCCGCCGGCGCCGCCGCCCCGGTCGCCCGTTATCGGAGCCGCACCGTTTCAGGCAGCGGCTCCGCATACACCTCCAGCGAGGACACGGGGAGCCAGGCGGCCGCCAATTCCGGCCGCAGGTATATCGGCAGCATCCCCTCCTCCGCCGGCGCTTCCAGCTATTCGCGGCCCGGCTCCAGCGACGGCGCTTACCGCTCCCGCAGCGATGATACGGGCGGCAGCTCGAGCCCGCAGGCCATGTCGAGCCGCCCCTCCACCTACAGCCGCCCCGCGAGCAGCTATGCCGGGAGTTCCTACTCCGGCGGCAGTCGCTCATCCTCCCCCAGCCGCAGCTATGGCTCCGGCTCCTCTTCTTCCGGGAGTTCGAGCCGCGCCTCCAGCTCCTCTTCATCCTCCGGCTCGAGCAGCAGCAGGGCCAAAAAGAAATAGAACGAACAGCAAGTGTCAGTGACAGCGTCAGCAAGAATTAGAGACGAGTCCAGTGTTAGTGATAGTGTCAGCAGGAAATGAAAGTAATTGGTGAACGGTTGACAGGCAGAAAAAGGCAATATTGGGACTTAATTTCCAAATCCCAAGCTCCAAATCACAAACAAATACCAATCACCAATTACCAAATCCCCTGGCGGGGACTTTGACCCAAACGAAGAGAAGAACCTGTGAGTGTCTTTGTTTGGGTAATTGGAATTTGGAATTTGATATTTATTTGGAATTTGGTGCTTGGGATTTGGAATTTAATTCTTCACATGTCACGCGTCACGCGTTACGCGTCACGAATTTAAAGTTCTTGTTCTTTCTCATCACGCATAACGCATAACGTGTTCCGCGTTCCGATTGTTCGTTACTTTTTCCCGTGAATTTGTTATAATGGGAACCGCTCAGGAATGGAGAAGCATCATGAAAATATTCTTGGACACGGCCAGCATCACTGAGATCAAGAAAGCCCTGGCGTACGGAGTCATCGACGGCGTCACCACCAACCCCAGCCTGGTCGCCAAGGAGGGCAAGGAGTTCATCCCCCTGGTGCGGGAGATCGCCGCGCTGGTCCCGGGGCCGGTATCCGTCGAGGTGACGGCCAGCCATCCGCAGGAGATGATCGCCCAGGCCGAAGCTTATGCCGCTCTTGCCGCCAATGTGGTCGTCAAGGTCCCGATCAACCTGGAAGGGCTGCAGGTGGTCAAAGCCCTCTCCGGGCGCGGCATCAAGACCAACGTCACGCTGATATTCTCCCCCTCGCAGGCGCTGCTGGCCGCCAAGGCCGGTGCGACCTACGTGTCGCCGTTCGTCGGCCGCGTTGACGACATCTCCGGCGACGGCATGGCCCTGGTCGAGGACATCGCCCTCATTTTCGAAAACTACGAGATCGCCACCGAGATCATCGTCGCCTCGGTGCGCCACCCGCTGCACTTCGTGGAAGCGGCGCGCATCGGCGCCCACGTGGCCACCATTCCTTTCGCCACCCTGGCGCAACTCCTGAACCACCCCCTCACCACCTCCGGCATGGAGCGCTTCCTCAAGGACTGGGAAAAAGTCAAGCGCTGAAGGATGAAGAAAAAGTTCAAGCTCCTGATCGGTTTTTTTTTACACTTTTGCTATGCACCGGCGCCTATTACGGCGCGAAATACTATGTCTATCGCCTGATCGCCCGCGGCGGCGCCGTCGCGGTCCGCTTCAGCGACCTGCGACTCTCCCTCTTTCCCCTGGGCCTGGAGATCCGCAACATCAAGGATTTTCCCATCCGCGACGACAACCTGGTCTCGTTCGCCGGCGTCAACGTCTACCTGCCGCCGACATCGCTGTTCATGAAGAAAAAGGCCGTCAGCATCGAGATCGAGCGGCCGCTGTTCATCCTCGACGATACGCTCCTCAAGGGCAGGCCCGGCGGCAAGGGACTCGGCTCCTCCTTCACCATCCAGCGCATCCGCATCCGCAACGGGGAGCTGCGCTTCCGGGGCCGGGACATCGAAGCCCAGCTTCTCGCCTTCAACCTGCAGTCGGGTAGCCTGGCCGAGGGCTACTCCTTTCGCGTCGATTCACCCCATCTGAAGGTCACGCTGCCGGTGAGCGGCGATCCGGTGTCGCTGGAGGGCAATATGTCCGCCGAGGTCCACCAGCAGGGAGATAACTGGAAGATCAGCCGCTTCGCCTGGCAGACCAGCCGGCTGCGCTTCGGCCTCAACGGCCGCCTGCTGCCGCAAGGCGCCTACCATTTCAACGTGTCGGCCCAGGGCAACCCGGACAACGTCCTGCTGCCCCTGCTGGATGAGCTGGCCGTCAACGGCCTGACCTACGCCGACGCCCGCATCACCCGGGACGCGCAGCATGTCGTGCGCCTCAGCGCCGACTTCAACTCGCCCTCCTGCCGCATCAAGGAAAACCGCTGCCGCGACCTGCGCGGCACGGCGCAGTGGAACAGCCTGGGCCGGACCCTGGAGCTGGAGGCCTCCTTCCACAGCGAGCTGGCGCGGACGAAGCTGAGCGTGGCCAACCGGGGCAAGGAGACCCGCATCTCGTTCCAGGACCTGCCCGCCGCGGCCATCGCCGACATCCTGGACATCACCGACGACGCGCCGCTGGCCGGCATCGTCCGCCGCGGCGAGGTGGAGTTCGTCCCGGGATTCATCCGCGGCCGGGCCGACCTGGACGCCGCCCCCTCGCAGCCGCTCAACCGCCCCTTCGTCTTCCGGGGCGGCATCGAATTCCAGCGCGACAAGAAGGCCAAACGGACCATGTTCTCGGGGCAGAAGCTGCAGCTCGGAGCCGGCGAGCTCAGCATTAAGGGGCTGATCGATTCGCTGGCCCACACCACGGAAATCCGCATCGACGCCGCCCTCAACGACATGGAGAACATCGCTCCCTACTCGGCCCACTACCTGGACATCGACCTGCGGCCCTGGAAATTGAGCGGTGGCAGCGGCGCCTTCGAGCTCGTGATCGACAGGCGCCGGGGCCGCAAACGCATCGACAGCCGCTTCCGCCTGGACGGCTTCCGGGTCAACCGCCAGGCCATATCCAGCCTGAAAGGCGAAGTGCACCACGCGCCGCCGGGGACCCGCGGCGACATCACCGTCGCGGCTGCCGACCTGGATTCCCGCATCGAGCTGTCCATCGCCGCCGGCAGGACCGCCATCCGCTTCCCCGATCTGCAGGGCGAGGCACACAAGATCATGAGGATCCTCAACCTGGACGTGGCCCTGCAAGGCCGGATCGCGGGCGACTTCACCTACAGCACAGGCAAGGCGCTGAAGGAGCCCGAGGTGCACGGGAATTTCACGGCCGACCGCCTGACGTTCATGGGCTACGCCCTTGAGCGGGTCAAGGGCGAACTGCGCTCCCACCTGGAGGACATCGGCCTGTCGGGGCTCGAATTCACCCACCGCGGCGGCCGGGCCCAGGGCGACGTGCGCATCGATTTCTCCCGCCGGCAGTTCGACATCCAGGGCCGCATCGCCGGCCTCGACGTCTCGCAGTGGCTGGGGGGCTTCCAGGGCCGCGCCGACCTGGAGATCGACGGCCGCGGCGAGTTCATGAAGGACCCGCTGAGCGTATCCTATCGCTGCCACGACATGTTCTACTACCCTGACCGCGGTTTCAGCGCCCGCGGCACGGCCGCGCTGCTGACCGATTTCTCCGACTTCAGTTTGTCCGCCCAGGGCGAAGTGACCGATGAACTCGGCGCTTTCCCCTACAAGCTCGATCTCGGTCTCCGCCAGGGGAGATACGACGGCAATTTCCAGTTCGAGCTCAACGACCTCAACCTGCTCATCCCCTGGAAGAACAACTCCGGCACCATGCGCCTGCTGGGGCAGATCTACAGCGGAAGCGACGGCGGCATGCACAGCCGCGGCGTGGCCGTGTTCTCCGGGAGCACCCTCTCGCTGCCGAACTTTTCCCACTCGCTGGACGACTTTCAGGCTACGGTCACTTTCACCGGCACGAATTTCTCCCTGCAGTCGCTGCGCGGCAAGATGGGGGGCGGCCCGGTGGAGGGCAACGGCCAGCTGATCGTGGCGGAGGGCGAACTGCAGGAAATGACCCTCAACCTGCAGGGCAAGGACCTGCGCCTCTATCCCATGGACCGCACTTCCTGCCTGGTCAGTCCCAGCCTGACCCTGAAATACGCGGAGAAACATCTTCTGCTTTCGGGTTCCCTGGCTTTTCAAACGGTCGACTGGCTGCGCGAGATCGACGAGCGCATCGTATTCAGCACCCGCTCGCAGCTATCCACCGCCGAGTCCAAGATCCTCGAGATGCTGCGGCTGGACATCGCCATGGCCAGCGAGAGCATCCTGATGCAGAACTCGCTGGGGCGCATCCGCGGCCGCTTCAAGCTGCGCCTGACCGGCACCGCCAGCTTCCCGATCCTGAGCGGCAGCTGCGAAGGCAGCCAGGGGGAGATCTATTTCTCCGACCGCTCCTTCAGCCTGGTGAAGGCCAAGCTGGTGTTCAACAACAACGCCGTCATCGACCCCTTGATCCACGTCGAGTCGGAGGCCTTCATCCAGAGTTACCGCATCCGCTTCGACATCCGCGGCAGCGCCTCGCGCGCCAAGCCCGAGCTGAGCTCCTCGCCGCCGCTGCCGATCCAGGACATCCTGGCCCTGGTGTCCCTGGGCGAGGTGTTCCAGCGCTCCGGCTCCCTGGAGATCAGCTCGCGCGAAGGCGGCACCGCCCTGGTCACCGCCAAGCTGACCGAAGAGATCAAGAACCGGGCCAACCAGCTGCTGGGGATCGACATGCTGCGCATCGATCCCGTCTTTTCCGTTTCCGGGCAGTCGACCGTGGACACCTCGCGGCTGACCATCGGCAAGTCGATCTCCAAGGATCTGGTCGTCGTCTACTCCACCACCCTCTCCACCGCCCGCCAGGAGATCCTCTACCTGCAATACCAGCTTTCCCCGACCATGTCGCTGATCGCCATGCGCAACCAGGAAGGGCGCTACAGCCTCGACCTGCGCCTGCGCTCCCGGCGCTGAGGGGCCCATGGAACGCCGCAACGCACTCCCCACCCGCAAGCGGCTGGCGCCCGCCTGCCTGCTCCTGGCGCTGGCGGCCGGCCTGCTGGCCGCCGCACCGGCCGCCGGGTCGGAGCGGCTCATCGACCAGGTGCTGCTGCTGGATGACGACGGGCAGGCCGCTGCCGGGCTGCTCCCCTACCGTCCCCTGGTCGACCTGCGCCGCGGCGAGCCCTACCGCTACCCCGACGTCCGGCGCAACATCGAGAGGCTGAACCGCACCGGCCTGTTCGCCGGCATCGAGGTCAAGGTCCGGGAAAGGGAAGGCGGAGGGCTGGACGTCCTCTTCCTTTTGCAGCGCAAGCCGCGCGTTCGCGCCCTGGAGTTCAGCGGCGATCCGCCGCTGCGGACGAAGGCGATGCGGTCGGCCATTTATTCCCTGCGCCGGGGCGAGTTGTTCGAGGAGAGCCGTCTGCCCAAGGCGGTGGAGGAGCTGCAGACCCTGTTCCGCTCGCGAGGATACTTCAACGCCCGGGTGTCCCCCCGCGTCAGCCTTTCCGGGGACCGCTCCTCCTGCACCGTGCAGTTCGTCATCGCCCCGGGACGCATCGCCCGCATCGCGCGCCTGGTGGTGGACGTCGATGACCCGGAGCAGGCGGGCGCCATTCTCGGCTTTTACGGCGGCCGCAGCCACTATGTCCCGGACGAATTCGCCAAGGCGGGCGAAAAGGCCCGCAAGCGGCTGAAGGAGCACCGCTATTATTTCCCGGAGATCAAGGTGCAGGAGGAATTTTCGGACCCCGAACGCACGGCGGTCAACGTAACGGTGACCATCGCCTGCGGCTTCCGCTACCATTTCTTTTTCCACGGCATGACCGACAGGATGTCGCTGATCTCCGACGTCTGGGAGCGGCAGGTCTTCGAGAAATGGGCCGAGGAGGAGAGCCGGGCCCGGCTGCTGAATCACCTGAAGAACGAGGGCTACTTCGATGCCCGCATCGCATCCTCCGTCACCACCCGCGGCGCGGACAAGACCATCGTGTTCACGGCGCAAAAGAACAGCCGCTACCGGTTGGGAGCGATCACCGCCAGCGGCAACCAGGCGCTGAGCGACGAGAAGATCCAGGCGATCATCCGCGCCGACGATCTGCTGTTCAACAAGCTGTTCTGGCTGCGGCTCAATTCCCTGGTGGCCGACCTGGAAGTGCTCAAGCTCTACTACTACTACCAGGGCATCTCGCCCATCGAGATCCGCCTGGAACCGAGCTTCCGCGGCCGCCGCGTCGACATCGACTTCGTCATCAGCGAGGGCCTGTCCTTGCGCATGGGCAGCGTCGAGTTCAACGGCAACCGCGCTTTCGCCAGCACCGACCTCTACCGGCTGCTGAAGAGCCGCACCGGCAGCCCCTATGTTCCCAAGCAGTTCAGCGACGACATCGCCCGGCTGCAGAATTTCTACTGGGACATGGGCTACGACGACGCCGTCGTCAGCTACGAGCTTTCCCCGGGCGAGGAGAAGTCGCTGCTGATCACCATCCGCGAGAACGAGCGCCAGCGCATGGGCGAACTGATCCTCATCGGCGCCTCCTCCTCCCAGCGCCGGTTCTTGCGCAAACTGTTCCCGCTGCGCCGGGGGCAGCCGTTCAGCCGCAACCAACTCGACGCCTTCCGCACCGATGTCGAGAACAGCGCCATTTTTTCCGAGGTACGCGTGGAGAAGATCGCCAGGAAGGGCGAGGTCCTCGATGTCCTGGTGCGGGTCACCCCCGACCGCAGCCGCCTCTACGGCTTCGGCGTCGGCTGGGAGGAGCGCCGCGGCCCG
Source organism: Candidatus Aminicenantes bacterium UBA2190 (assembly GCA_002335385.1). Lineage (GTDB taxonomy): Bacteria > Acidobacteriota > Aminicenantia > UBA2199 > UBA2199 > UBA2199. Next base: position 15,959 of record DCVK01000071.1, on the reverse strand, counting down.
CGCGGCACGCTCGAGTTCCAGGAAAGGAACCTGTTCCAATCGACCTCGTCCGTCGCCGCCACCCTGCAACTGGGCATCAACACGCGCGACAAGCAGCTGGTGGTCAACGATCGCCGGGGCATCCTGACCGTCGACACCCCCCTGTTCTTCGACCAGAAGATCACTTCGTCGCTCCAGCTCTGGGAAGAGGACGAGACCTACCCCAGCTACCGCTTCAAGCGCTGGGGGCTGGGCGCTTCGTTCGTGAAAAAATTCTCCGACAAGCTGTACCTGCTCGGCTCGGCCAAGTGGTACCGCACCTCGCTCACATGGCTGGAGATCCCGGTGTTCGGCGTCGACCAGCTGGACAAACCCTTCAACACCACCGCCCTGTCGCTCTCCTTCGTCAACGAGGGGCGCAATGACCCGTTCAACCCCCGCAACGGCCATTTCCTGACCGCCGACCTGAAGCTCGGCCTGCCCGTGTTCGAGAAGGACTACACGTTCCTGAAGTTCTTCTGGAACTACCAACGCCACTACCCCTTCCTGCGCGACGGCACCTTCAGCGTCTCGGTCAAGAACGGCATCGGCTTCGGCGACATGTCGATCACCGAGCGCTTCTTCGCCGGCGGTTCGCACTCCTTCCGCGGCACGCGCAACGACCGCCTGGGCCCCATCAATCTCGATACGGACAAGCCCGAGGGCGGCAATATCCTGCTGCTGCTCAACCTGGAGGCCACCGTGCCCAGCATTCTGCTGCCCATGGAGAACCTGTTCTACACGTTCTTCGCCGACGTGGGCAACGTGTTCGGCAAGTCCACGGACCTCAACCTGAAGAAGATGGAACGCGCACTGGGCTTCGGCCTGAAGTACCGCACGCCGCTGGGCCCCATCCGCCTTGACTTCGCCTTCAACCTGCGCAAGGCCGCCGAGCAGAACTTCCTGGTGCAGATCGGCATCGGCAATGTGTATTGAACTATAAGAGCTTGGTGGACGGTTGACGGTTTACGGCGGACGGTAGACGGCAGGGAAAAAACATCAGAGCGAACTCGGTGTACGGTTGACGGTTTACGGTAGAGGGTCAGAAAAAGGCAATATTAGGACTTAAATTCCAAATCTCAAGCACCAAATTCCAAACAAATTCCAAGCTCCAAATACCCAATGTCCAAAACAAAGAGAAGAAATCGATCTTCGTGACGCGTGACATGTGAAGAATTAAATTCCAAGCACCAAATTCCAAATCCCAAATAAATTCAAATTGCCAAATCCCCTGGCTGGGACATTGACCCAAACGAAGAAATGGGATTTAGGTCTTAATATTACCCATCCTGACCGTTAACCGTAAACCGTCTACCGTCAACCGATTACTTTCCTTTCCTGCTGACAGTGACACTGACACTGTCACTGACACTGACACTTTTCCCCCTGCCGTCTGGCTTGAACTGGATGCCGTATATCCCTACAGATTGAATCGATAGGTGGCCTTGAGCATGAAAACATTGTCGCCCTGGGCGGATACCAGGTCGCCGAGGTCGCGCCTGAAATCGAAATCGCCGGGGTTGGCGAAGTCCCGGCGGTTCTGCGTCCAGACGAAGTAGAGGGTGGAACCGGGGCGGTACTCCCAGCGGAAGACCACCGTGCCGCGCAGCGACTTGAAGTTGAAGTCGGGATCGGGGAAAGTGAACGACGACGCCGGGCCGGTGCCGTCGGGATCTACAGTAAAGCCCTCGGCACCGCGGACGATCGTCGAACCGTCCGAGCCATAGGAACGGAAACACCGGCTGGCCGGCTGCGCCAGTTCCTTGAAGCCGGAGTAGGCGCCGACGGCCAGCAGCGGCTGCAGGAACGCCTGCAGGCTGATGCGCGGGGAGAAGATCCAGTTCAGGCGCATCTCGGCCGAGAGGACCTTCTGGTCCAATTGGGCGAAAACGTGGCGGCGACCGTAGGTGGCGGTCATCAACGGGTCGGCGACGTTGGCCACCCACTGGCGATGGCTGCGGATGATCGCGAACTCCGGCTCGATGGAGAAGGAGACGTTGCTGCGCGGCTTCCAGAGAAGCTCGGGCCCGATGCCGAGGTCCCAGCTGCCGTCCCGCCGCCGCGAGGCTTCGCCGAACACGGAGAGCACGAGCCGTTTGCGGCTGTCGCTGAAAAAATAGCCGTTGATCCAGTAAGCGGGCGGCTGGCGCAGCAGGACGCCGCCGCGCGTGGCCTCCTTGTCAAAGGCGGCGTCGATGTACCCCAGGTCGATCTCGCCGCCCCAATAATTCAGGAATTGGCCGTAGGCAAAAACGTAATAGTTCTCCAAGAGGGCATGACCGCCGAAATCCCAGCTCCGGGCCGTGGCTCCCAGCAACTGGGCATTGCGGAAGAGCTTGCCGGGATGGAGCCAGCGGTAGCCGGCGGCCAGGTGGGTGTTGACGTAGTCGCCGCGCGACTGGTAGCCCAGGTCGTTGGCCTCGAAGCCCGGGGATATCCCGCCCAGGGCGGCGTTGAAGATCAAGCTGCCTTTTTGGCGGTTGAGGGTGACGCGGCCGGCCCAGCCGCTCAGCGATGCGGCGCCGTCGTCGAGAGAAAGGTGGCCGGCGTCCGGGCGCTGAAAATAGTGCCGCGGCGACCGCTGCAGCCCCTGGATGTACTCCGGACTGCCGTCGACCCGGGTCGCCCCCAGCCAGCCGGTCAAGGCCCATTCCTGCTTCTGCCCCAGGCGCAGCCAGCCGTCGGCGCCCAGGGCCAGCGCCTGGCGGCCCAGGGTCCCGCTCAGCCCTTCCCCGTCCAGGTCGCGGAAGACGCCGCTGGCGATGAATCCCAGCCCCTGGCGCCCCTGGTCAAAGTCTTTCTGGGCGCGCACGACGGCGTAGTCGCTGAAGGGCTCGACTTCCCGGCTGGAGCGGCCAAAGCCCGTGTCGACAATGGCGTACTCGCGCTGCGTCACCGCGTTCAGGAAGCCGACGTTCCAATTGCCGGCGACCTTGCCGCTCAGCTTGGCCGCCCCCAGGATGGTGGTCATCTCCGGCAGCTCAACGCTGCCGTCGCCCGGGATCCTGCCCTGCGGGGGCCGGCCGATGCGCCGGCTGTAGAAGAACTCCGGATTGCTCCAGTTGAAGCCCATGTTGTTGCTCGCACCGCCGTAGCCGAAAGAAAAGGTGTTCGCCCCCTCGATGAAGAAGGGGCGCTTCTCGGAGTAGTAGGTTTCGAACACGGACAGGTTGACCTCGGCCGGGTCGACCTCCACCTGGCCGAAGTCGGGATTGAGCGTCAGATCGAGGGTGAGGTTGCTTTTCAGCCCGTATTTCAGGTCGATGCCGGCGCTGGTGAAAAGCTCACTGCCGCTTTGGAACGGGTTGTCCTCCTCCCCGGAGCGCAAGGCCAGCTTGCCCACGGTGTAGGGGACGGCTTCGAAGTGGCGGCCGGGGCGGATGCCGCGGATTCCGGTCAAGCGGGCGAAGCGCGACACGTAGCCGTTCTCCCCCTTGGGCACCCAGGAGAAATAGTCCAACTCGTTCTTGCGCTGGATGGTGCGCTTGAAGTTGACCCCCCAGACGTATTCGTCGCGGGCCGGAAAGCGCAGCTGGTCGTAGGGGATGCACATCTCCACCGTCCAGCCCTGCTCGTCGACCCGGGCCGCCGCCTGCCAGACTCCATCCCAGGTGTCATCATCCCAATCGTCGTTGTACAGCGTGCCGTCGCTGAGCGAACCGGCGGGGTTGACGCTGAAGGAATAACCGCTGCGCCGGTCGAAATAGGGATCGACGGCGAAGGTGAACCAATCGGAATCAAGGGGGTCATCGCGGCGGCCGAGCAGGCCGACGATCCTTCCCGGCTCGGCATCGCGCAGCCGCGCCGCCACGTACAGCGCCTTGCCGTCAAAGGCCACCCAGACCTCGGTGGCTTCGGTCGCCGGCTGGCCGTCCAGGGGGTTGCGCTGAATGAAACCGCCGCTCCCCGGACCCTGCCAGGCCGCCTCGTCGAGGCGCCCGTCGATGCACAGCGGCTCCGTAATGCGCAGGGCCCGCACTTCGCGGTCTTGGCGCTCCCCGGGAAGGGAGCCGGAAGCCTGCTTCGCGGGAACCGCGGCCAGGAGGGCGGACAGGGCCAGGCCGGCGATGGACATGTGAACCATTCTCATGATCGGGGTCCTTCCTGCGCTCCCGGGAATGGAGCCGCAGGAAAATAAGACGGGAAAGAAGGGGAAAAGGTTTCGCTGCAAACCGGCTACAGGAAATAAGCCAGCGCCAGCAGCAGGTCGGTCACGATCACCAGGGCCACGTTCAGCCCCTGGGCCGGGACCAAACGCGCCGGCGCATCATGATACTTCAAGACCCGGAGGGCGGCGGCCAGGCCCAGGGGCAGTGCCGCCAGGGCGATCCACACCGCGTGGGGGATGTTCAACAGCAGGGGGGCGGCCGCGATCAATACGAAGACCAGCAGCGCGCCAACCGCATAGAGTACCGCGCTGCGTTTCGTGCCGAGCAGGATGACCAGGTGGCGGCGGCCGCCGCGGCGATCGGCCTCGGCGTCGGGAAACTCGTTCAGGAACAGAAGCAGCGCCGTAAGGATCCCTGGAGGGGCTGAGATATAGAGGATATCCGCGGTCATGAAAGACGTCAGGGCATAGTGCGAGCCGATGACCGCCAGGCTGCCCAGGGTAAGTCCGCTGACCAATTCGCCGACCCCCCAGCGAGCGAGGTGCGAAGTGTAGAAGCGGATGGCCAGCGCGCCGCAGGCCATGAGCGCCAGGATCGGCCAGCCGCTGATCCAAACGAAGTACAGGCCGATGGCCCCGGCCGCCAGCAGGGCGCCGTAGGCGGCGATCGTCACCTGGCGCGGCGTCGTCAGCCCCGCCTGCAGCATGCCGCTGCCGCCGCTGAACGGCGTGCGCGCCGTATGCGCATCGATCCCGGTGGCATGGTCGGAAAGCTCGTTGAACAGGTTGACGGCCGTGTGGGCCAGGACGACGCCGAGCCCCAGCAGCAACGAATGGCCCAGGTGGACGAAGCCGTGCCAGCGGGCAGTGGCCACGCCCAGCAGGGCCAGGGCCACGGCCAGGACCAGGAAGGGACCGCGGACCTGCCGGAACCAGACGCCGAGCATTGGTTTTGCCGCCATGATGACCTCCGGACGTTCCGGCAGATTGTAAACCAAAGCTGCGGCCCAGGCAACCGGGGCGTTGTTTCATCCATGGCTTTCTGCTACCATGGACGCACATGATCATCAAGGCTATTTTTTCTCTGCTCATCCTGCTCCAGCCTGGGGCGATCCTGGTCGACCGCATTGTCGCCCAGGTCAACGAGGAGATCATCACCCTGCACGACGTCGAGCGGGCCGTCGCCCTGTTCCCGGCGCAGCGCCTGGAGAGCGAGTCCGAGGATGAATTCTATTCCCGCGTCCTCGATGACCTGGTCACCTGCAAGGTGATCGCCCTGGAGTACGGGGACGAGTTCAACCTGAACGAGGAGGACGTCGAGGCCGTGCAGACGCAGATCCTGCAAAAGGCCGGGTCCCTGGAGACGCTGCAGGCCACCCTGGGCCGCTTCGCCATGAGCTGGAGTGATTTCCAAAGGTTCATCCGCGAGAAAGTGCTGTACGAAAAGGTCCTGCGCGAGAAATTCCCCATGGATCTCATCATCCCCTTCGAGGAGATCGAGGAGTTCTACAACAGCGTTTACCTGCCCTCGCACCTGCAGATCGGACTGGAGCCGCAGAGCCTCGTCGAGATGGCGCCGCAGATCGAGACGCACCTGCGCCGGCAGCGCAAGGAACAGCAGCTGGCCGACTGGCTGGACGACATTCGCTCCGCCTACAGGGTCGAAATCAAGCCCAGGAGCCCACAATGAATCTTTTCGACAAGGCCAAGGACGCGGCGCAGCCGATCGCCAGCCTGCAGGTCGGCAGCGCCGTTAACTGGTACTACCGCGTCCAGGAGGTCTCCCGCCGCAAAACGCTCACCGGGAAAAAGGACTATCTGGACCTGGTGCTGATAGACCGCAGCGGGCGCCTGCTGGCCAAGGTCTGGGAGAACGTCGATCCGCTGCACAAGGTGATCCAGGCGGGGAACATCTACCGCATCGCCGGCGAGGTCAGGGAGTACCGCGGCAAGCTGCAGCTCACCATTACCCGCGCCCGTCCCCTGGAGCCGGACGCCGACGGCTGTCGACCGGAGGATTTCGACGAGCAGCCGCCGTTCGACAGCGCGGCGCTGCTGCAGGAGACTTTCACCCTGCTCGACGACAACATCCGCGACCCGCACCTGCGCCGGCTGAGCGAGATGTTCCAGCAGGAATACGGCCCCGTCTTCGCCCAGGCCTACGGCGCCCAGAAGATCCACCATGCCTTTGCCGGCGGCCTGCTGCAGCACACCCATGCGCTGCTGAAGCTGGTCCTGGCCGTCGCCCCGCAATACGGCCTGGACACCGAGCGACTGCTCATCGGCGCCCTTTTCCATGACATCGGCAAGACCGAGGAATTCAAGACCCAGCCGGCGCTGGAGACCACCCTGGCCGGGGGGCTGCTCGGCCACCTGGTCATCAGCCTGACGATCCTCCTGAACATGATCCGGCGCATCCCCGATTTTCCCGAGCCCCTGAGCGTGCGCCTCCAGCACCTGATCGTCTCCCACCACGGCGAGAAGGAGTTCGGCTCGCCCGAGGTGCCCAAGACCCGCGAGGCGTACCTGCTGCACATTCTCGACCTGCTCGATTCGCGCATGAGCATCTTCAGCGAGCAGCTCAAGGTCGGCGACGCCCAGAAGCTCTTCTCCGACTTCAACCAGGCGCTGGGAACGCGCATCCTGCTGGACAAGTGACACGCCCGCCCCCCGTTTGCCCGTCCTGCGGTTCCAGCGCCACCATCCCGTTCGAAAGCGACGACCAGGCCGGCGACGGGCAGTCGCTGGTCGACGTCGTACTCGGCACGCTGTTTTTTTTCTTCTCCCTGCTGGCGATCCTGCTGTTCTTCCTGCTCGGCCGCGCCAGCCTGCCGGCCGCCGTCCTGCTGCTGCTGACCCTGGTCCTTTTCTGGCGGCGGAGGCGGGAATCGGGACGGCGGGCCAAGGAGCGGCCACGCCCCTATGTCTGCCTGGACTGCAACCGCAACTTCCTGGCTCACTGAGTTCCCGGCGAGAAAGCCCTGATCAGAAGAAGCGGCCGCTCTCCTTGTGGGACACCTCGCCCTTCAGCACCCGGTTCAGCACCTTCTGGGCGATGGTCAGGTTGCCGGCCTCGGATATCTTGCGGTCCAGGGCGGCCAGGTGCCGCTTTTGAAAGAGGGAGCGCTCCTGGTTGTCCAGGGTGAAGACCTCGTAGACAATCTCCTCGCCGCCGCAGCCGCTGGACTGGCACTCCGGACAACCCGCCTCCTGGAACACCCGGTAGCCGCCGCTCAGCTTCTTGTTCTTGAAGAGCTCGCTCACCGGGACCGGGTTCGGCTTCTTGCAGGCGGCGCAGAGAACCTTCACCTGCCGCTGGAAAAGCACCAGGCGCAGGTTCTCCACCAGGAACGAGGGCGGCACGTCGTACTCCACCTGCAGCTTCTCGAAGATCTCCTCGTAGGAAAAGCCCTGCAGCTCGATGAACAGCTTGCCCATGCCCACGAAATCGAGAAACTGACGGTTGTAGTTCTTCTGGAAATAGTCGAACAGGAACATGGAGTCGGGCTTGTAGAACAGCAGGTTCTTGTAGACGGCGTCGCTGACGTCGCCGCCCTGGTTCTCGATCTGGAAGAAGCGCTCATTGCGCAGCACCACCATGGTCTCGACGGTGGCGATGCGCTCGCCGCAAAGGGCGTTCATCAGGGAATACATCGTCTCCGCGGAGCGGTTGTAGGCCGGGCCGGCCACGATGAAGAGGCCGGCCGGCTTCTTCAGGAAGGCCTGGACACGTTCCACCTCGTCCCGCTCCAACCCGAGATCGGAGACGCTCCGGGCATAGTCCCTGAGGTTGAAGAAACGGAAGCGGATGTTCTCCTGCGAGCCGCCGGCATAATACAGGGCCTTGGTCTTCAGATGACTGAAATTCTTGCTCAGGTTCAGCCAAGCTTCCCGGGCCGGCCGCCCGTCATCGTCGCGGAAGCCGCAGACCTCCTTGACCTTAACGAAGAACTCCCTGGGGTCATCGACGGGCTGGCTGACGCGCGCCAGCTGTTCGCCGCTGCGGAAATAGACCTCCAGCTGGCCGTCCTTGAACTCGAACAGGATGTCGGAGACCCTGGCCTGGACGGCCGACCTGACCAGCGCGTTCAGCACGCGGACATGCTTGGTGCTGTCGGGGGAGGTGTAGATCTTGATCTCCCGGTCGCTGCCTTCCAGGAGCTTCAAAAGGTTCTCGATCTCCTCCTTCTGGGCCAGGTAGGGGATCAACTTGAAGCGCTGCAGTTCGCCGCGTTTCTTCAGTTTCGGCAGCTCGTTCATCGAGTAGAAGGCGAAGCGCAGCACGCGGCCGTCGGCGACCTCCTGGATCTCGATGGGGATGATCTTCTGGCCCAGGCAGAACTCCTTGCCGACCTGGCCGACCAGCCCGGCGTCGAGGGCAAAGTTCTTCAGGTCGATCTTCTCGATGCTCTTCTGGTTGAGCAGGTACAGCTGCAACTCATCGGGGGTGATCAGCGACATCATGATCAGCACTTCCCCCAGTTTCTTGTTGAGGATGCGCTGCTTGTCCAGGGCTTTGTCCAGCTGTTCGCCGGAGATCTTGCCGGCCTTGACCAGGATCTCGCCGATCTTCAGGTACAAAGCATCCCGCGCGGCGTTGGTGTCGGCCAGCAGCGCCCCGGGGCAGTTCTTCACATAGTTCTTCTTGTAGTCGTCCGAGGCATTGCAGAAGCATTTCAGGCAAAAGGGACAGATCTTGGTCGGTGTTGAATGGCCGCAGTCGGCGGCCGTGGCCGCGTCGAACTCGGTCATGCAATGCCAGCACTTGATGATATAACTTTCGGGCATGCCCTACTCCATCCCCCCGCGTGTTCCTGTCCCCTTGTATACGCAATCGGCGGCAAAAATGCAATACCACCCGGCCATCAGGGAATTCCTGAGGCGGCCCGGGAATGCCGCGACGCTGGCAATCCGTTCCCGTCCATGGTATATTCACGGCAATGGAGGTTGCCATGATCAGCAAAAAACTGGAAGGGGCCCTGAACCATCAGATCAACGAGGAGGTCTTCTCCGCCTACCTCTACTTGTCCATGTCGGCGTACTTCCTCTCGCTGAACCTGGACGGCTTCGCCGCCTGGATGAAGGCCCAGGCCAAGGAAGAGATGTCCCATGCCATGAAATTCTTCCATTTTCTGAACGAGATGGAGGGGCGGGTCTCGCTGCTGGCCGTTAAGGAGCCGGAAAAAGCGTGGAAGTCCCCGCTGGCCGCCTTCACGGCCGCCCACCGGCACGAGCAGCACATCAGCGGCCGCATCAACGACCTCTATCGCCTGGCCCTGGCCGAAAGCTGCTACCCCATGCAGATCATGCTGCAGTGGTTCATCAAGGAGCAGGTGGAGGAAGAGGCCACCGCCGCCGGGATCGTCCGGCAGCTGGTCCAGATCAAGGACAGCACCCAGGGGCTGTGGATGCTCAACCGCGAACTGGGTGCGCGCCAGGCCGACGGACGGCCCTGAAGGCCCCCGGCGCCGGGACCCGCCTCGCTCTCCACGGAAGGACAAGCTTTTTTCAGGAACATTTTTTTGCTACAATGAACCGCGGATCGGCGCACATCCCGGACCTGGAGGAACACGATGGATGAGAAGGTGTTTGACGTCTCCATGATCTATATCCAGAATACGTCGGCAGGCAACTACAGCCTGGAATTCTACTGCCGCAACAAGAACATCAAGCTCAACTACGGCAACGTCGAGGGCATCGAGCTGATCGCCAAGGTCCCCGTGGAGCTGAAGACCACCTTCGTGCAGATGGCGGAGAACCTGCCCAAGGTCTGGAACATGAAGCTGGGCTACCCCACCAATTTCAAGATCAGCTACCGCGGCCGCATCACCATCGAGTCGATGTGACGGAGTCGGCGCGCACGGACCCAAGACCCATGGTCGCCGAAGAACTGTTCAGGAAGATCAAGCGCATTGAGATCCTTTCCCGCAAGGCGGCGCGCGACATCTTCGCCGGCGAGTACCACTCGGCATTCAAGGGCCGGGGCATGGAGTTCTCCCAAGTACGCGAATACCAGGCCGGCGACGACTCGCGCTTCATCGACTGGAACGTCTCGTCGCGCCTTGGGCGCCTTTACGTGAAGCAGTTCGTCGAGGAGCGTGAGCTGACCATCATCCTGGCCCTCGACCTCTCGGCCTCACTGCGCTTCGCCTCCTCCGCCCGCAGCAAGAAGGAGGTGGCCGCTGAACTATCGGCGCTGATCGCCTTCACGGCCATGCTCAACAACGACAAGGTGGGGCTGCTGCTCTTCAGCGACCGCATCGAGCAGTACACCCCCCCCCAGAAGGGCCGCACCCACCTGCTGCGCCTGATCCGCGACATCATCGAGTTCCAGCCGCAGGGCCGGGGGACATCGATCCACGGCGCCCTGGCCTACCTCACGTCGCTGATCAAGAAAAAGGCCGTCGTTTTCCTTATCTCCGACTTCCTGGACACCGGGTACGAGACGGCGCTGAAAATCGCCAGCCGCAAGCATGACCTGATCGTTGTCACCATCGCCGACCGAGTCGAGGGAGCGCTCCCCGGCGCAGGCTATTTTTTTCTCAGAGACCTGGAAAGCCTCGGCGGCTTCAGCGCCGACTTCAGCCGCCCGGCCCTGCGCGACGAATTCCTGCACCGGCGCCGCGAGCAGACCCGGCAGCGGGAGGAGCTCCTGCGCCAGCACGGCATCGACTCCCTGGCCATCCGGGCCGATCAGGACTACGAAAAGCCCCTCTTTGACCTGTTCCTCAAACGCCGCAAAAAATACGCCCGATGAAGCGCCGGCACGCCGCCCTGCTCCTCATCTTCCTGCCGCTGGCCGTCTCGCCCCGCGCCGACGGGACCACCCGCGCCAATCAGGTGACCATGTCGGCCTCGGCCGCGACGGTCACCATCGGCGAGCGCATCGAACTGCGCGTGATGGCGCGCGTCGGCGCCGGGATCAGCGCCATGCACGTGCAGGTGACTCCCGGGGCCTTTGAGGTCATCGCGCGCCGAGCCCTGCCGCCGGCGGTCTCGGCGGCCGGAAGCACCCTCGAGGAAGTCATCACCATCGCCTTCTTCCAGACCGGCGACTTCGCCATCGGCCCGTTTCCGATCAAGCTGCTCCCCGGGCAGGACGGGAGCGAGGAGAAGACCGGCCGACTGGCCATCCACGTGCGCTCGCTGCTGGAAGAGAGCGACAAGGATATCAAGCCGCTGAAGGAGCCGCTGCCCCTGGGGGGCGACCCCCGCCATCTGCTCCCCTATGCCGCCGTCTCGCTGCTGCTGCTCCTGCTGGCGGCGCTGTTCCTGCTGCTGCGCAAGCGGGCGCAGGGGCGGCGGGTTCTCGCCGTGGTCCCGCCGCCGCCGCCCGAGGACGAGCTCGAGGCGAGCCTGCAGCGGCTGCGTCAGGGGGGGCTGCTGCCACGAGGGGAATACCGGGCTTTCTTCATCGCCCTGAGCGCCATGCTCAAGCGCTTCATCCAGCGCGCCTACGGTTTCAACGCCGAGGAGTGCACCACGGCCGAGACCGTGCCGCGGCTCAGGGAGAGCGAGGCCGATGCAGCGATCGTCTCCGGGCTGGAGGCCGTGCTCACCCAGGCCGACCTGGCGAAGTTCGCCCGCCGGATACCGGGAGACGGGGAGGTGGCCGCGCTCTGGCCCGTGCTGGACTCCATCGTCGCCAGCCATCGCGCGCATCGGCAGCAGGCCCGGGAGGCCGACCATGTTCAGGCTGGCCGCTAAGACCGGTCTGCTGCTCCTGCTGCTGCTGCCGCTGCTGGCCTGGTGGCGGCGCTTCCTGCTGCGGCGCGGCCAGCGCCACGTCTGGTTCCCGGCGCGATCACTGTTCCCCGGGAGGTCCCCCGCGGGGACGGGCGCAACCGCTTCGGCGCCCGGGATGAAGGATGTCCTGGTCCGCCACCTGGAACTCTTCAAGGCCGCCGCCCTCTTCCTGTTCATCCTGGCCCTGACTCGGCCGCAGCTGCTCAACACCTTCCAGGTCGAGGAGCAGCGCGGGCTGGACATCCTCCTTACCCTGGACATCTCGGGCTCGATGGCCGCCATGGACTTCAAGCCCAGGAACCGGCTGGAAGTGGCCAAGGAGGTCATCGCCTCCTTCATCGAGAAGCGCCGCGACGACCGCCTGGGGCTGGTCGTCTTCGCCGCCACCTCCACCACCAAGTGCCCGCTGACCGTGGACTACGACATCCTGAAGTTCACCCTGCAGGACACCGAGCTCGGGGAGCTGGAGGACGGCACGGCCATCGGCATGGCCCTGGCCGCCTCGGTAAACCGCGTCCGCCACTCGGCGGCCAAGACACGGATTGTCATCCTGCTCACCGACGGCGTCAACAATCGCGGCGAGATCGACCCGCGCGATGCGGCCAAGATGGCCCGCGACTTCAACGTCAAGGTCTACACCATCGGCGTCGGCTCCCGCGGCGAGGCTCCCTACCCGGTCCTCGACTCCTTCGGCCGCCGGCGCCACGTCATGGTCAACGTGGAGCTCGACGAGCCGCTGCTGCGCGAGATCGCCAAGACCACGGGCGGCCTCTACTTCCGCGCCATTGACCGCGACTCGCTGCAAAGCATCTTCGGCGAGATCGACCGCTGGGAAAAGACGAACATCAAGAGCCGGACCTATTCCGAGGCGACCGAGCTGTTCCCCTGGTTCATCGCCCTGGGCCTGTTTCTTCTTTTCCTGGTCGAAGTGGCGCGGCGCAGCTTCCTGCGCACCCTGCCCTGAGGCAATTCCCCCTAGAAGATCTCGATCTTCAACAGTCGGCATTCCAGCGGGCCGTTGAATAAAACAAAGCGCCGCGAGGGCTTCAAGCCCACGGCCTTGGCCAGCTCCTGGCTGTTGCAGAGGATGTAAGCGGTCGAACCCGGGCAGCGCTGCTTGAGAAAATCGCCGAACTCCGCGTAGAGCCGGCGCGCATCCTGCGCCTCGCCGACGCGGACGCCGTAGGGCGGGTTGCAGATGATGGTGGCGCCGGGGATCCCCGGCAGGTCGCGGAAATCCTTGCGCTCCACCGCCACGCCGCGCGTGCCGGGGATCTCGCGCAGGTTCTCGCGGGCGGCGACGACGGAGCGGCGGTCGAGGTCGCTGCCGCGGATCAGCCCCTCGGGCAGCGCGCGGCGCGCCGCATCACCCTCGCGGCGCACCTCCGCCCAGGCCCGGGCGTCGAAACCGGGCATGGCCTCGAAGCCGAAGCGCTCCCTTTTGAAGGCGGGCGGGATGCGGCAGTAATGCATATAGGCCTCGGCCAGGATGGTCCCCGATCCGCACATGGGATCGACCAGCGGCCGTTCCCCCTGCCAGCCGCTCAGGCGCACCAGGGCGGCGGCCAGGGTCTCCTGCAACGGCGCCGCCACCGTCTGCCGGCGGTAGCCGCGGCGGTGCAGCGAGCCGTTGGACGTGTCCAGGCTGACGACCGCCCGGTCGCCGCGGAGGCTCAGGTGGATCCACACGTCGGGGCTCTCGGGGTCCACATCGGGGCGGCGGCCGCAGCGGTCGCGGAAGCGGTCCGCGATCGCGTCCTTGACGCGCAGGGCGGCGAACTGCGAATGGGTGATGCGGCTCTCCCGGACGTTGGCAAAGACGGCGAAGGTCTTCTCCAGGGAGAGAAGCTCCTCCCAGGGGACGGCGCGGGCGGCGTCGTAAAGCGCCTGTTCGGAAAAGCAGGAAAAGGAGGCCAGCGGCGCCAGAACCCGCGACACCAGGCGCGCGCCGTAGTTGACGCGGTACAAGCCGGCGGCATCGTGGCGGAAATGGAGGCCGCTGTCCGCGGCTTCGACGTCACGGGCCCCCAGTTCCTCCAGCTCGGCCTGGGCCGGTTCCTCCAGGCCGCGGGCCACGTGGGCGAAATAGCGGCCATCCCCCTGGTAGGTGAACAGCGGGTCAGGCGCGGCGGCCATGGCGACGGGGCGGCCTCACTCGCCGACCTGCAGGGTCAGGAAAGCCAGGATCTTGGCCGGGTCGTGGCCCTTGCCCTTCTCCAGCACCCCGGTGGACTGGGTGCAAAGCAGCTTGCCCCCCTTATCCAGGACGGCCAGCGCCGGGTAGCCGAAGCCCTTGACGCGGTAGAGCTCAACCAGGTCCTGGTTGAGCGGCTGGCCCGGCTTTTCGCCGACATCGACCAGCAGCACGATATAGCGCTCGTTCAGGACCTTCCTGACCGCGGCGTCGGCGGTGAGGAGCTCGTGCAGGCGATGACACCAGGGACACCAGTTGCCGCCGAACATCAGCAGGATGTTGCGCTCCTCGGCGCCGGCGCGCTTCACGGCGGTGGAGATCTGCGCCTTGACGTCGGCGTCAGGGTCATAGATCGCCGGCCGCGACGCGGGTTGGGCCTGGGCGGGCAGCAGCGCCGCCAGCAGCACCAGGGCGGCGGCCAGCAGCAGCCACAGGAATCTCCTGTCCATCGCAGCGATCTTGGACTTCATGGGACGGCACCTCCAGGGGAAAGCGAATTTTAGAACATCGGCGAGCGGAAGTCAAAAAAATCAAACGTGGGCGTGATTGACAAAAGGAGGAGCGCGGACGAAAATGGGGGGCGCGATCACCACAAGCAGGAGCCATGCCATGAAAAAGACGATGATCCCCATCTGCCGGGCGGCGCTGAAACAGCAGGCGGAGGCCGGGGAATGACCGAGAAGGTTTATCTCCGCGACCCCTATTGCCGGGAGCTCACCGCCGCGGTCAGCGCCAGGGAATGCCGGGACGGCCGCTGGCAAGTGCGGCTGGAGCGCACCCTATTCCGTCCCGCCGGGGGCGGCCAGCCGGCCGATACCGGGACCGTCAACAACCTGCCCTTAATGGCCCTGGACAGCGACAACGACGACATCGTCCACGTGCTGGCCGGCGACCCGGGCGGCGGTGACGCCGAACTGCGGCTCGACTTCGAGCACCGCTTCGACCACATGCAGCAGCACACCGCCCAGCACCTGCTCTCGCAGGTTCTGGTCCGGCGCTTCGCGGCCGCCACCCTCTCCTTCGCCATCGGCCCCGAGCATTCCTCGATCGAGACCGATCGCTCCGCCTTCAGCGACGGGGAGGTCGCCGAGCTCGAGGAGGAATGCGCCCGCCTGGCGTGGGCCGCCCTGCCGGTGCGCGTGTTCGAGACCGACGACCCGTCGCACCTCAGCCTGCGCAAGCCTCCCAAGGTGCGGGGACGGATCCGCGTCGTGGAGATCGCGGGCTTCGACCAGTCAGCCTGCGGCGGCACCCACGTGCGCAGCTGCGCCGAGCTCGGACTGCTGAAGATCGTGCGCCTGGAGCGCGTGCGCGCCAACGTTCGCCTGTACTACGTGGCCGGCGGCCGCTCCCTGCGCGATCACCGGTTGAAACACGACCTGGCGCAGCGGCTGCAGCGCCTGGTCACCCAGCCGCCGGCGGAGATCCCCGCCCACGTGGAAGCGTTGCTGCGGGAGCGGGACGATCTGCGCAACGAGCTGAAAAAGGTCCGGCGCCGCGAAATGGAGCGCGAAGCCGGTCTCGCCGCCGCCAAGCCGGGCGGCTTGGTGGTTCGCGAGTTCCACGGCTGCGACCCGGCCGACCTGCGCTTCTTCGCCGGCGCCCTGGCGGCGGCCGGCCAGCATGTCCTGGCCCTTTCACGGCCGCAGCCGTCGTCGCCGGCTGCCGGCTCGGGCATTCACGTCGTCGTCGGCCGCGGCTGCGGCGACTTCGACCTGCGCCTCATCAGCGCCCGCCTCTTCGCCCTGCTCGGCGGCAGGGGCGGCGGCGGCGCCAGCCTGCTCGAGGGGCGCGCCAATGACCTTTCCCGGCTCGGCGAGGCCGTTGCGCTGCTGCAGGCAAGCCTGGAGCCGCGGGGGTTAGTCCAAAGTAGTAATGTCCGCTTTGTCCAAA
>DCVK01000055.1 GCA_002335385.1 Candidatus Aminicenantes bacterium UBA2190 | reverse complement strand
GGGACGGACCGGCCTTTCCACGTCATTCGTGAGGGCCGGGTGGCTGATTCTGCGACCTCCGGCTCCGCTGGCGAAATCGTCCTCGTGTTCAGGGGCGGGGAGTGGTTTTGGAGCGGCAGGTCGGGCGCGGCCTGCCGCCGGAGCGGGCGCGCGGTCGCGATGGAAAGCGAGCCGCTGCGACCGGGCGACCTGTTCTCGGCTGCGGGACTGACTCTGGCGGCTTATCCCGGCCCCGATACGCTGGCGTTGATCGTCTTCGACCCGCAACGGCACGAAATCCAGGAGTTCCGGCATTTGCTCTATTATCCCCCCGATGCCGCTTATGCCGTGAAGGCTCGCCTGGAAAGGTTCGCCGAGCCGCGCCCGCTGAAGGTTATGACCACGCGTCAGCTGGAAAAGACCTTCTACCGCTATGGGAAACTCCGTTTTCGCATCGAAGGCAGGGACCTGGAGTTGACCGCCTTGAAGTCCAGCCTGGAGGGGCCCGACGCCAAGTATCTGTTCGTCCCTTTCAAGGATGATACCAATGGCAGGGAAACTTACGAAGTGGGGCGCTTCCTCGACCTGCAGGAGCCGAAAGGCGATGAGATCGTCCTGGACTTCAACCGCTGCTACAACCCGCTGTGCAATTATTCGCCGGCCTACAATTGCCCGCTGCCGCCGCTGGAGAATTTCCTGGAGGCCGAGATCAAGGCCGGCGAGAAGACATATCCCCATTGAAAACGGAAAGAAATAAATTCCAAATCACAAGCACCAAATTCCAAATAAATTCCAAATTCCAAAATCCAATGACCCAAACGAAAACCCATTCATGATGACGGTCTTCGTTTTGGTTATTTGGTCATTGGTGCTTGGTGTTTGTTTGTGATTTGGTACTTGGAATTTGGAGTTTTTGTCTTCCGCGTCACGCGTCACGCGTTACGAGTCACGAAATTCTTTAATTTACCTGGCCGGCGGCGGGCCGTGCAGCACCTGGCTCTCCTTTCTCTGCGGCCCGGCGCCCTGCACCAGGTCCCAGCCCGCCAGCCAGGTGACGATATCCCGGTCGCCGCGAAGGATGACGACGGTGTCGACGTAATCGCCGCCGATGACAGGCTCGGCTTCCAGGTGGAGCTGCACCGACTCGTCCCTGGACTCCAAGGAGACGGCCCAGGTCAGCGAATCGTAGGCCTCGATCCGGGCGCCGTCGCCATCGACCCAGGCGTTCATCGCCAGGTCGCCGATGTTGACCACCGTCACGTAGGCCTCGTATTCCACGTTCTGACAGGAAGAGAGAAACAGGAGCGCCGCCAGCGCAACGAACCCCAGCCATATCCGTTTTTTCATATTTCCTCCAGGAAAGGAATTCACGGCGATCAATGGGAAGCAATCTTGCTGCCAGGTTCCGGTGCCGATAATGTCCTGGAAACAGGACGTTTTTCCCGGCCGATTTTCCATTTGCGCTTCCCGGGGGTATAATACCATTTTTCCGGAGGAAAACAACATGAAGCTGAGGATGATTCTGGTCATGACGGCCCTGGTGCTAGCGTCGCCCTTTCTCGCCCCGGGCGCGGAAGAACTCAAGATCGATTCATGGCTGGTCCTGGGGCCGGCCGAACTGCTGGCGAACGGCGCGGCGCTCCCCGCCGGCGCCGACGCGGCCCTGGACTTCGATTTTCTGGAGCCGTCATGTCTTGATGCGAAGGCCGGGAAGCCCGTCCAATGGAGCCCGCAAAAGCATCTCTCCTGGCGCCCCGCCGCCGCCCGCTTCACCGGGACGGCGATCCGCCAGGCCGTCTACCTGGCCGTATACCTGGAGGGCCGGCGCTGGCTGCAGGCCGACCTCGAGGTCGACGCCCCCTTTCCCGTCCGCTTCTACCTCGACGGCGAGAAGCTGTCCAAGACGGCTGCCCCCGGCAAGAGCAGCGTGCCGCTGACCCTGGCGAACGGCAGGCACCTGCTGCTGATCAAGGGCATTCTCCCCGCGCAGGGGGGAAAGGCACTGGCGCTGCAGGCCAGGCTGACGCGCAAGCCGGCGTTCAAGGATGCGCCGCTGACGGTTTCCCTCGATGCCGGCCGCCGCAGCAGCATGGAGGACGTGCTGAACGCGGTGAACATCAACGACGTGTCGCTTTCGCCCGACGGGCGCCGGGTCGCCGTCATGCTGAGCCAGCTGGCGCCGGGCGACCAGAGCGGCAGCCGCTGGCTCGAAGTGCTGGATACGGGCAGCGGCGCCCGCGTATTCACCTCGCGCGGGCTGGGGAGCATGGAGAACTTCCAGTGGCTGGGCAACTCGCGCCGCTTCGCTTTCACCCGGGAGGAAAAGGACCTCACCCAGATCTGCCAGTACGACCTGGAGGATCATGCCAGCCGGACGCTGCTGGCGGGGATCGGGAATTTCTCTTCCTGTTGGTGGGCCGATGACGGCTCCTTCGCGGTGATTGCCACCCGCGAGGAGACGGAGGGGGACAAAGCCTACCGCCATGTCCGCGGCCTGGACGACCGCTACCGCACGCCGGAGCCGCGCCAGGCGCTGACCCTGTTCATGCCCGCTTCCGGCGCACGGCAGCCGCTGGCCGATTTCGCCGACAACTTCACCCAGGTGCGCATCAGCCCCGACAAGCGCTCGCTGCTGCTGGCCGCCTACAGGGAGGACCCCAAGGTGCGCCCTTTTCACCGCAACACGCTCGTCCTTTGCACCCTCGGAGACGGGCGCCGGGAAAAACTGCTGGATGATCCCTGGATCGAGGACTTCGCCTGGTCGCCGGACTCCGGAAAACTGCTGCTGCTCGGTGGCGCTTCGGCCTTCAACGGACTGGGCAGCACCCTGCCGCCGGGCACGGTACCCAACGATTTCGATGCCCAGGCCTATATCTATGACCTGAAGGCCAGGAAGGCCGAGGCGATCAGCCGCCATTTCGCCCCGGCCATCGACTCAGCCTTCTGGCACCCCAACGGTGCCGTGCTGCTGAAAGTGACCGACCAGGACTACGCCCGCCTCTACCGCTGCGCGCCGGCGGAAAAGAGGTTCACCCGCCTGGAGACAGGCTGCGACGCCGTCGAGAGCGTCAGCTGGTCGCGCGCCGGCCGCATCGCCTTCTCGGGCTCGGGGCTGGGCTCGCCGCAAAAGCTGTACATGCTCGACCTGGGCGGCGGTGCGCGGGTGCTGAAGGACTACAATCGCGAAAGGTTCTCCGGCGTGCGCTTCGGCAAAAGCGAGAACTGGAGCTTCAAGACCAGGGAGGGGCGAACCATCGGCGGCTACCTCTGCTTCCCTCCCGATTTCGATCCCTCCCGCCTCTGGCCCTGCATCGTCAACTTCTACGGCGGCACCACGCCGATCGGGCGCAACTTCGGCGGCCGCTACCCCAAGGACTGGTACGCGGCCAACGGCTATGTCGTCTGCGTCCTGCAGCCGAGCGGCGCCATCGGCTACGGTCAGGAGTTCTCGAGCGCCCACGTCAACGACTGGGGCGAGATCACCTCTGAGGAGATCATCCGCGGCGTCGAGGAGCTGCTGCGCACCCGCCCCTTTATCGACAACCGCCGCGTCGGGGCCATCGGCGCCTCCTACGGCGGATTCATGACCCAGTACCTGGCCGCCAAGACCGGCCTGTTCGCCGGCATGATCTCCCACGCCGGCATCAGCTCCCTCTCCTCCTACTGGGGAGTGGGCGACTGGGGCTACAGCTACAGCGGCGTGGCGACGGCCGGCAGCTTTCCCTGGAACCGCAAGGACATCTACGTCGGCCACAGCCCCTTGTTCATGGCCGAGCGCATCAGCAAGCCCCTGCTGCTGCTCCATGGCGAGGAGGACAACAACGTGCCGCCGGGCGAAAGCTACCAGATGTTCGCCGCCCTCAGGCTGCTGGGCAAGGAGGCGGCGCTGGTCACCTTTCCCGGCCAGCAGCATTTCGTCCTCTCCCCGCCGCAGCGCATCCGCTGGCTGCAGACCATCATGGCCTGGTTCGATCGCTGGCTCAAAGGCGAGCCGGAGTGGTGGTACGAACTGTATCCAGAGAAAGACTAGCAATCGGTTTACGGTTGACGGTATACGGATAAAAGAATGCAAT
Source organism: Candidatus Aminicenantes bacterium UBA2190 (assembly GCA_002335385.1). GTDB lineage: Bacteria > Acidobacteriota > Aminicenantia > UBA2199 > UBA2199 > UBA2199. The sequence continues at coordinate 5,191 of DCVK01000055.1, read as the reverse complement.
AGTAGGAATAAAATTCCAAATACCAAGCACCAAATTCCAAACAAATCCCAAATTCCAAATTCCAATTTCCAAAACGAAAGCTCCTTGAAATGGCATTTTCTTCGTTTGGGTCATTGGAATTTGGTGCTTGTTTGGGATTTGGAATTTGTTATTTGGAATTTAAGTCTTCCTATTGCCTCTTTTCTTGCCGTCCACCGTCCACCGTCTACCGTAAACCGTACACCGATTTCTTCATAGCCCCATCTCCCGCAAGGCCAGGTCATGGCTCTCCTGGCTGATCCAGCGGCGCTGCAGCATGCGTGCGGCGATGAGGCGGCGCTTGCGGTTCATGCGGGCGTTGTCGGCGCCCGAGACCGGGAAGCGGTGCGGGTTGGGCAGGACCGACGCCAGGCGGACGGCCTGGGAAAGACTCAGCTCCGACGCCGGGCATTGGAAATAGCGCTGCGCCGCGGCTTCGGCTCCGTAGGCGCCCCGGCCCCAGTCAGCCAGATTGAGGTAAAGCTCCAGGATGCGCTTCTTGGTCAGCGTATGCTCCATTTTGAAGGCGATGACCGCCTCGCGCAGCTTGCGCCAGAGGCTCTGCCTGGAGCTGAGAAACAGGTTCTTGGCCAGCTGCTGGGTGATGGTCGAGCCGCCGCGCAGAATCCGTCCCTTCCTGATGTTGGCGTCCAGGGCCTTGCGCATCGACTCCCAGTCAAAACCCTCGTGGGTGAAGAACTTGTCGTCCTCGGCGATGAGCACCGCCTGGATGAGGAAGGGCGAGATGCGCGACAGCGGCACCAGTTCCCGCAGCCGCTGGGTCCGCCAGCCCTTTTGCCGCGCCTGTTCGTTGTGCAGGCGCATCATCACCGTCTCCCTGGGATTTTCCTTCTTCAGCCAGGAAACGGAAGGCAGCGTCAGCCAGAAGACCAGGCCGCCGGCCAGCAGCAGGGCCAGGGCGACCGCGGCGCTGAGCAGTCCGATGCGCAGGGATCTCTTCCTGGTTCCCATTGTATGCCAATTTAACGGTATCGAAGGCAAGTGTCAATAGTGATGAGTGAAAGGTGAAAAGTGAATGGTGAAAGATGAAGAAAAACCCTTCCACAGCGAACAGCGAACTTCGGCTAGAAACTTCTTCCCGTCCTGAGATATACCTGCCACCTGCGCTCCGGCCCGAAGCCGTGAGCGGCTCCCAGCGCCAGGTCGGTGCAGGCCAGGCCGCTGAAGCCCAGGCGCAGCACCGCCTCGGCGCCCAGGGAATAGGCAACCGGCGGGACGTAGCTGCGGCGGGCGAGGCGGCCGGCGTCGAAAAAGGCGGCGAACCAGAGGCGGTCGAGGCTGACGGCGGGCAGGAACGCTTTCTCGATGCGCAACAGGGGCAGGCGGCATTCCGCGTTGAACTGCCAGCCGCGATTGCCGAAGAAACGGCCGCTGCCGAATCCGCGCAGCAGACGAAAGGGGTGGCTGCTGCCCAGCCCGCCCGCGGCCATCACGCCGCCCATGTCGTAATAGTTACTGGCCGGTTCCCAGTTCCTGGCCGCGGCCAGGCGCAGGGCCAGAACTCCGGGGCGGAAGAGAGGCAAATACACCCTCAGGTCGGCCTGAATTGCATGGCTGGCCAATTCGTTCCCCAAGGCGGCTGATTGAACGGCCCCCTGCACCGCCAGGGTGACCCCGTCGGCCGGGGAGATCGAATCGTACCACTCGCGAGCCGAGTTGAGCCTCATGCCCAGGCGGAAGCCGTTCCTCATATCGCCCAGGGCGAACTCGCTTTCCCCATCGATAAGAAAGCGCTTTTCCAGGTGCAGGTCAACATAGGCGTGGAGCTGCGAGCGCCGGCGCAGGCGCAACGGCCAGAGCGAGGCCAGCGTCATCTCCCGGGTACGCTGGGAGGTATCGGATCCGCGGTAGTACTCGACATGGTCGCCCAATGACAATGACAGCGTCGGGAAAAATCCGTCGAAAACATAGCGGAACAGGGTATTGGGCCGCCGGCTTTCCAGGCCCAGACAGCCCTCCAGGCTGTAGGCATGGATCCCCAACGCGTCCTGGCCGCCGGTCACGATCCCTGCCTGGACCTCGTCGCCGCCTGCGCGCAATGCCGGCGACCACCAGTGGGGCAGCAGGTCGCGAAGCGGGCGGTAGGAGCGGGACCGAACCGGCGTTGTCGCGGCCGGGGCCGGCGTGGCTTCGGGAATTCCCGTTGCCACGGAAATTTTCATGGGGGAAAGAGGCATCCATGCCGTCGGGCGCCGGGCGATCTCCTCGCCGCGGCCGCTGAAATAGGTGAAGAATACCTCGAGTCCGTCTCGCGAAAGGTCGAACTGCCTCAGCCCGGCAAAATGCGGGTCCTCAAGGCGCCAGCACTCATCCCCGTCCAGGGAGTACTGGGCCAGGAACGATGTCTCCTTCCCCGACACGATGAAAAAAAGTCGATCATTCCCCTGCCAGCGGGGCTGGCTGAGGTCGCTGCCCTTGACGGCCAAAAAACGATGCAGGGCGCCGCTGGCCAGGAAAACGGCGATCCCCCATGGTCCGCCGGCCGGCTTGGCCGCGGCCGCAATGCGGCTGCCGTCGGGAGAGATCGACGGCTGGGCCAGGCCGGCAAAGGAGACGGAGATGGTGCGCGCCTCCCTCTTTTCCATGCTGAACAGGGCGAGGCGGCAGCGGTTGTTCCGGCGCTGGATGCAATAAAGCCATCGAGAATTCTCGTCCCGGACCGGATGCGACAGCCGCTGGCCATGCGAAAGCCTGGCCAGCCGGCCTTTTTTCACATCGAATTCGTAGAGATCGGAAAAGTCGCTGAAAGCGCGGAAATATTCGCTTGCCGACAATAACAGCTTGTCTTCCTTGTCAACGCAACTGAGTGCGTTGAGGGCATCCATCCTGAACAGGGCGCGGCTCGTGCCGCTGTCCAGATCCAGGAGCGAGACTGCGCCCCGGGCCCGGTAATCACGATGGTAATAGGCCAATGAGCTCTTTCCGCGCACGCACGGATAGCGGTTGAAAAACCCCCCTGCCGTGAGCGGCTCGGGCGCCGCCCGCCTGGCCACGGCGATGCCTTCCCTGTATTCTTCCCAAAGCCTGCCCAACGGCTTGCCGAAAATCTTTTTGAAGTCGCGGCTGCTGCCGAAGGCGACCAGGCGGGAGGAAAAGCGCTCTACATAGCGGCGCAGGCTTTCCGCTCCGGATCGCTCGGCGAGGAATTCCATGAAGCCGGCTCCGAACAAGTATTTTCCGTTCGGCCCCGGCCAGGCAGCGGGCATGCCGGCCAGCCGCTGCCAGTCCGGGAATAGGCCGCTTCTGCCGGCTGCGGTGAGCATCAGCCGGTAGGGGGCGCGGTTCAGGCGGCCGTCGCCGCTGAAACGGGATTCACCATGCACCGCCAGCCCCTCGACCACCCACGGCGGCAGCTGCGCGGCAGGATAGAAGACCGGCAGGCTGCCGAACAGGCTGCGCCCGGCCCGAAACACCGGTGCGCCGGCATTCATGGTATAGATATGGGTCAGCTCATGGGCCAGGGCCCGGTCGAGCCATTCGCCGCCGCCGGCGATCTCCGAGTCGGGGGGAGGTTCGGCCAGGTCGACGCCGACCAGGTTGTAGGGGAAAAAGGTGGCGAAGCCGTTGGCCTGATCGGTGAAATCGCCCAGGACGATGCGCGTCCTTGCCCGCGGCCGGAAACCCCAGAAAGAGGCGAGCCCGAGGGTCAGGGCTCGGGCCGAAGCCAGCGCCGCCGCGGCCTCGGCGCTCCGTTCAACCGGGAAAATGACGGTGATGCCTTCGCCACCGATCTCGCGCCAGCGGACACCGGGCGGGTACTTGGCGGCCCGCAGGCTGAAAACCGGAAAAGCGGCAAGGATGAGGGCGGAAAGGCAGAGGCTGGCCAGCCGTTTCTTTTTCATGGCCGGTGCGACGCGGCCAGCTTTTTCTCCCAGTGCCAGGCGCTGGCGACGATATCGTTTAAAGCGGGAACCTGGGGCGACCAGCCCAGTTCGCGGCGGATCAGTTTGGAATCGGCCACCAGTACGGCGGGGTCGCCCGGCCGTCGCGGCGAATGGACGACCGGGAAATCGACGCCGGTGACCCTTTTGGCGGCGGCGATGACCTCGAGGACCGAGTGGCCGATGCCGTAGCCGCAGTTGAACGCGCGGCTCCGCCCTCCCGCCTTGAGATACTCCAGCGCCAGCAGGTGGGCGCTGGCCAGGTCGTCGACGTGGATGTAGTCGCGCACGGCGGTGCCGTCAGCGGTGGGGTAGTCGGTGCCGAACACCTCCAGGCGCGGGAATTCCCCCAGGGCGGTTTTCAGTGCCCGGGTCAGCAGGTGGGTCGGTTGGCGGTAATTCTGGCCCAGCCGGGCCCGGCGGTCGGCGCCGGCGGCGTTGAAGTAGCGCAGGGCGACGAAGCGGAAGCCGGGATGGGCGGCGGCGGCGTCGCGCAGCAGCATTTCGCTGAACAGCTTGGAGCCGCCGTAGGGGTTGATGGGCAGCAGCGGCGCTTTTTCATCGACCGGGACCTTCTCCGGCATACCGTAGACGGCGGCGGTCGAGGAGAAAATGAAGTTTTCCACACCGTTTTCCAGGCAGGTCTTGAGCAGGCGCAGGCAGTTGAACGAGTTGTTCTCGTAGTATTTCAGGGGCTGGCGGACCGATTCCTCGACCTGGATGAAGGCGGCGAAGTGCAGGACGCCGCGAATGGCATGCCGGCGCAGGAGCGCGCCGACCCTCTTGCTGTCCCCGACGTCGCCGCGCACGAGCTCGCCGCAAAGGACGGCCTCGGCATGCCCCGAGGAGAGGTCGTCCAGCACGATCGGGCGGTACCCCTTTTCGCCCAGGTCGCGCACCACGTGCGAGCCGATGTAGCCGGCACCGCCGGTAACTAGAATGGCTTCTCCGGAGGCCTTTTTGGGGCTGTTCATGGCTTGAGTATAGGGCAGAGCCGGGATGCAGTCAATATGAAGACAGACGTTAGACGTCAGACGATAGACGTTAGCAAGAAAAACACCCTGTGAAGACAGACGTCAGATGGCAGAAGTCAGACGGAAGCAAGAAAAAGGTCCTGACAGTGAACAGTCAAAGGGCTTTTTTATTGCGACAGACAATCAGATGAGACAAGAAAACGCCTCGGCAACGTGTGTGAGGGGCAAATAATGCCAAAAAGGGGCTTTTTCCTTGCCTTGCTAACGTCTGACGTCTGGCGTCTGACGTCTTTTTTA
>DCVK01000049.1 GCA_002335385.1 Candidatus Aminicenantes bacterium UBA2190 | reverse complement strand
AACTTTATTAGGACAGTAGTGATTCCAAATCACAAATTCCAAATAACAAACAAATTCCAAATTCCAAATTCAAATGACCAAAACGAAGAAAATGCCATTGAAAGGAGCTTTCGTTTGGAATTTGGAATTTGGAGCTTGGTTTTTGTTTGGAATTTGGTGCTTGGGATTTGGAATTTTAGTCTTCCTATTGCCTCTTTAGTCTTACCGTCAACCGTCATCCCGGCGTGTGCCTGATGAACCTGCGCAGCGAGATGAAGGAAGAGAGCAATCCGATCCCGGCTCCGGTGGCGACCAGCTGCCAGAAGAGACGCGGCGGCAGCTCGCGGAAGTTGATCAGCTGCCGGACGACCTGATAGACGAAGCCGGCGTACAGCGGGAAGGCCTTGACGGCGACGAACAGCAGCCCGCAGGCCAGCAGCCCGCCCAGCGACCCCAGGATCAGCCCCTCGAGCAGGAAGGGGACCTTGATGTAGGCGTCGGTGGCGCCGACCAGGCGCAGGATGGTGATCTCCTCCCGGCGGTAGAAGATGTTGAGCTTCACCACGTTGAAGATGATGAAGGCGGAGACGATGAGCAGGATGGTGCTCAGGAACAGGCCAGCGAACTGGGCGAACTTCTTGATGTTGGCGATCTTGCGCGCCCAGTCCATGTTGAGTTGCACGCTCTCGACCAGGGGGCTTCTGCGCATGTCGCGGATGAACGACTCGATGGGCACGATGCCGCTGGCGTCGGAGTGGAAACGGGCGCGGACCGACGCCGGGAAGGGCGAGTCGCTGAACTCGGCCAGGATGTAGCCCAGCTCGGGGAATTCGCGGGCGAAGTCCGTGCGCGCCTGCTCGCGGGAGGTGAAGCCGACCTCCTTGACCAGCAGGCTGCCCTCGATGCGCCGCATCAGCGTCTCGACGCCGGCCGCGGGGGCGCCGTCGCGGACATAGAAGATGGCCTCGATGTTCTCGCTCAGGCGGCTGATGTAGCGGTCGAGGTGGAAGGAGATGAAGCCAAAGATGCCCGGCACCAGCAGCGTGAAGGCGATGATCCCCAGGCAGAGGAAGTTGACCGACTTGTTGCGCAGGATGTTGCCCATGGCCTGCTGCAGCGCCCGCAGCGTGAAGCGCACGGTCAGCCCGCCTCGCAGGGGCGGTCCAGGACCAGCTGCCCCTTGTCCAGCTTGATGATGCGCTTGGGGAAGAGATTGATCAGATTGAGGTCGTGGGTGGCGATGATGACGGTGATGCCGCTGGCGTTGATCTTCTCGAAGATGCGGACGATCTCGATGGAAAGCTCGGTGTCCAGGTTGCCCGTCGGCTCGTCGGCGATGAGGATCTTGGGGTTGCCGATGACGGCGCGGGCGATGGCCACCCGCTGCTGTTCGCCGCCGGAGATGTGGGAGGTCAGGTAGCGCTTGCGGTGGCTCAGGCCGACCAGGGCCAGGGTGCTGTTGACCTTGTTCTCGAGCGCCGCCCGCTTCTCGCCGCGCACCAGCAGCGGCACGGCCACGTTCTCCTGCACGGTGCGGTTCATCAGCAGCTTGAAGTCCTGGAAGACGATGCCGATCTGCCGGCGCAGGCGGTACAGCCGCTTCGGGGGGATGAGCGTGCTGTTGACCGAGTCGATGAGGATCTGCCCCTTGCTGGGCTCCTCCTCCTTGTAGATCAGCTTGAGCAGGGTCGACTTGCCGGCGCCCGAGGCGCCGGTGAGGAAGATGAACTCGCCGCGCCCGATGGCGAGGTTGATGTCGCTCAGGGCCTCGTTGCTGCGGAAATACTGCTTGTAGACGTGGAAGAACTGGATCACGGCCGGCAGAGCAGGCGGGCGCCGGCGGCGGCGATGTCGGCTGCGGTCAGCTGGAAATGGGCGTAGAGGTCATCGGGCTTGCCCGAGCGGCCGAACCGGCCGTCCATGCCCATGAGGGTCATGGGGACGGGGTGGTGCTGGGCCAGGAATTCGGCGCAGGCGCCGCCCAGGCCGCCGCGGACCGAGTGGTCCTCGACGGTGAGCACATGGCCGGTTTTGCGGGCGAGGCGCAGCAGGGTGTCGCCGTCCAGCGGCTGCAGGCTGGAGAAATTGACGACCGCGGCCGAAATGCCCCGGGCCGCCAGCAGTTCGGAGGCCTGCAGCGCCTTCTCGACCATCGCGCCCATGGCCACCAGCGCGATGGCGTCGCCGTCGCGCAGCAGGGGAGCGCGCCCCGGCTCGAAACGGTGCCCGGCCGGGAAAAGGGTCGGCAGGCTGCCCCGCGTCAGGCGGATGAAGAACGGCCCCGGCGCGGCGGCGGCGTACTCGACGGCCAGCGCCGTCTCGACGGCGTCGGCCGGGACGATCACGGTCAGGCCGGGCAGGGTGCGCGCCAGGGCGACGTCCTCCAGCGCCTGGTGGGTGGCGCCGTCCTCGCCCACGCCCAGCCCGGCGTGGGTGCCGACCAGCTTGACGTTGGCGCGGTTGTAGCAGACCGATTGGCGCACCTGGTCGAAGGCGCGGCCGATGAGGAAGGCGCAGAAGGAGCTGGCGAACACGGTCTTGCCGGTGAGGGCGATGCCGGCCGCCGTGGAGACCATGTCCTGTTCCGCCAGGCCCATGTCGATGAAGCGGCCGGGAAATTCCCTGGCGAAGACCTGCGTCTGGGTGGACTTGGCCAGGTCGGCGTCGAGGACGACCAGGTCGGGATTCTCGCGCCCCAGCTTCAGCAGCGTCTGGCCGTAGGCGCCGCGCAGGCTATCCAGCGTCATGGCCGAGCTCCTGCAGTGCCTGCGCCGTCTCCTGGGCGTTGGGCGCCTGGCCGTGGAAAGCGACGTTGTCCTCCATGAACGAAACCCCCTTGCCCTTGACGGTGCGGGCGATGACCAGGGTCGGCCGCTCGCGTTCGCCGGCGAAGGCGGCCAGCGCGGATTCGATCTGGTCGAAGTCGTGGCCGTCGATCTCCTCGACCCGCCAGCGGAAGGACTGCCACTTGTCGCGCAACGGGGCGATGTCCTTGATGGCGCTGACCCGGCCGTCGATCTGCAGATCGTTGTAGTCCAGGAAGACGCAGAGGTTGTCCAGCTTGCGGAAACCGGCGGTCATGGCCGCTTCCCAGATCTGCCCCTCCTGCGACTCGCCGTCGCCGATCAGGGCGAAGACCCTGGCCGCGCTCCCGGAAAGGCGCAAGCCCAGCGCCATGCCGCAGGCCATGGACAGCCCCTGGCCGAGGGAGCCGGTCGACGCCTCCACCCCCGGGGTGTCCAGGCGGTGGGGGTGGCCCTGCAGTCGGGAGTCGCACTGGCGCAGGCGCTCCAGGTCGTTGGCGGGGAAGAAACCGCGCTCGGCCAGGGCGGCATACAGCACCGGGGCGGCGTGCCCCTTGGAGAGGACAAAGCGGTCGCGGTCGGGGAGCGCGGGGTCGGCCGGGTCGAGGCGCATCTCGCGGAAGTAGAGGCAGGCCAGGATCTCCGCCGCCGAGAGCGAGCCGCCGGGGTGGCCCGAGGCGGCGCGGCCGATCATGCGGATGATATGGCGGCGCATGCGGCGGGCGGTCTCGCTCAGCTCGGTCCGTTCTCGCTCGTTCATGCGCGGGCTCCCCGCGGAAACCGGGATCAGGCTTCCGCTTCGTCGACGATCTTCTTGTACAGGATGCGGCCGCAGTTTTCGCAGATCATCACGTCGCTGGAAAGGACCAGCTCGCTCAGGATCTGGGGGCGGATCTTGATGTTGCACACGCCGCAGAAGTCGGTGTGCACGTAGGAGACGACCTTGCCGGCCTTCTTGACGAAGAGGTTGTCGTAGGCCTTGAGCAGCTTGGGATCGACCCGCCCGCGCAGATTCTTCTTGTTCTGGTTCTCTTCGGCCAGCTTGTTCTTGTGGTATTCCAGGTTGCTGAGCATGTCCTTGATCTGCTGGTTGTAGGCGTCGGCGATCTTCCTGAATTCGCTCTCGGCGTCGCGGATGCCGCCCATGATCTCGTCGGATTCGATCATCTTCTCGATGATCTTTTCTTCCACGCCGACGATATTCGTTTCCTCGAACTTGATTTCGTTGCTGAAGCCCTGGAACTCCTTGTTGGTGGTCACCTTCTTCATCTGTTCCTTGTACTTGGCGATCTTGTCGCGGAGGGCGACGATCTCGCGCTCCAGCTTCTTGCGCTCCTCGCCGTTGTGCTGCAGTCTCTTCTTGGCTTTTTCGATCATGTCGGAGCGGGAGTCGCGCTCGTCCTCCAGTTCCTTGATGCGGACGGGAATCTCCTTGATGACGGCTTCGATCTCCTTGAGCTGGTCGTCCTTCTGCTGCAGCGCGTATAAGATGTCAAGTCCTTCTTTCAAGAAAACTCCTTGCTGGTCGCTGATACTGGGCCTACCAGGATTCGAACCTGGAACCAACCGGTTATGAGCCGGTAGCTCTAGCCGTTGAGCTATAGACCCCTGCCAGAGGCAAGAGTAGCAAAATCACGTTCGCCTGTCAATACCGCTATCCGCTTTTCCCCGCCGCCGGCGCGCATTCCGCGCCCGCCGGTTGACAATTTTTGTTATTTCGTTGTATAAATGAAAAAATGAAAAGATCGCTGCTGCTGGCCGTGTTCTTCGCCCTGGCAATGCCCGCCTTCTCCTTTTTCCCTTTTTTTTACGGCGCCCGTTCCTTGGCTCTCGGATATGCTTCCCTGGCGAACAACTATGACCTCAATTCCCTCTATCTCAACCCCTCCTTGCTGGGCTCGCTGGCCGTGCCGCTGGGCGGCTACCAGTACGGCAGCAGCCGCCTGGATTTCCGCGACATCAGCCAAAGCCTGGCCGCCGCCCGCGCCTACGACCTGGAACATTTCCAGGCGCTGGACGCGGAAAGCCGCGAGGCGGCGCTGCGAGCGCTGAACGAGGCGTTCTCCGCCGACACCGTCGTCAGCGGCTTCCGCATGCGCGGCCCCGGTTACGCCGGCAAGGGGTACGCCGTCGCCATTGCCACCGTGGACGCGGCCGTCGTCCGTCCCCTGTCCAGCGCCGTCCTCGACCAGCCCGCGTCCGCCGTCAGCGACGCCGACATCGCCGCGCTGCGCGTGCGTTTCACCGGGATGCACTACACGGACTACTCGCTGGCCATCGCCTTCCCCGTCTCGCAGGGGATGTTCGTGGGGGCCACCTTCCATTACCTGAAGGGAAAGTACAGCGTGTTCGAAGCCGGGCTCGACGCCGAGCCGTTCACGCCCCGCGCCGGCGCCGACGAACTCCTGGAGGCCGCCTGGTCGGGGGCCGAGAATGGCTTCTCCAAGTTCAACCTGGACCTGGGAGCGGCCATCGAGCTCGGCCAGCACCTCAGGGCCGGCCTGGCGGTGAAGAACGCCACCCGCCCGGTCATCGACACCGCCGCCGGCGAGCTGCGCCTGGACCGCCGCCTGGTGGCCGGCCTGGCCTTCCGCCCCGACCCGGAGCTGGCGTTCTTTCTGGACATCGACCTGGCCAAGGGCGAGCTGTTCCACGGCGGCGAAGAGGCGCAGCTGTTCTCGCTCGGGGTGGAAAAGGGGCTTTTCCGCAACAAGCTGTTCCTGCGCGCCGGGCTGTGGAGCGACCTGGCCGCCAAGTATTTCGTGGGCCGCGAGGCCAACTCCCTCTACGGCCTCGGCTGCGGCTTCAACCTGGGAAAGGTCCTGATCGACCTCGCACTGGCCCTCGATTCCCGGGGACGGGTCAAAAACCTCGGGGTCTCGGGATTTTACGCCTTGCAATGAAAAAATTGACAATTCGTTTTTCATTCTCTACAATATAGCCAATGGCTATGCGACTAGGAGATTTTCTACTTAAGGAAAGGAAGATCACGGAAGAGAAGCTCCAGCACGCCCTGGACGTGCAGAAAAAGGAGCCGGGCAAGCTGGGCAGCGTCCTCATCCGCCTCGGGCACGTAACCGAGGAGGACATCGCCCAGGTCCTGAGCAAGCAGTTCGGCTACCCGTCGATCAACCTTTCCAAGTTCGAGATCGACGACAAGGTGATCGAGCTGATCAAGCCCGACATCGCCCGCAAGCACGTGGTCATCCCCATCCACCGCATCGGTTCCAATCTGACGCTGGCCATGGCCGACCCCTCCAACCTCTTCGTGCAGGAGGAGATCCGTTTCTCGACCAACCTGCGCATCCAGGCGGTCATCGCCCCCGAGTCGTCGATCCTGGAGGCCATCGACAAGTACTACGGCTCCTCCACCGGCATCGAGGCGCAGAAGTTCCTCGACGAGATCGAGCTGAGCGAGGACTCCAGCGTCGAGGTCCTGGAGATGAAGGAGGACGACCTGTCGGGCGATGGCGAATTCGACGAGGACGCCCCGGCCATCAAGCTGGTCAACCTCATCTTCAACGACGCCATCATCAAGGGGGCGTCGGACATCCATTTCGAGCCCTACGAGAAGGAGTTCCGCGTGCGCCTGCGCATCGACGGCGTGCTGCACGAGTACATGAAGCCGCCGATGAACCTCAAGAACAAGGTCACCGCCCGGCTGAAGATCATCTCCGGCATGGACATCGCCGAGAAGCGCCTGCCCCAGGACGGCCGCATCAAGACCAAGATCGACACCGGCACCACCAAGAAGGTCGTCGACATGCGTGTCTCCTCGCTGCCCACCATCCATGGCGAGAAGGTCGTCATCCGCATCCTGGACAAGGACCAGTTGCGCCTCGACCTGACCCAGCTCGGCTTCGAGCCCACCTCGCTGCAGAAGTTCGAGCGCAACATCAAGGAGCCCTGGGGCATTATCCTGGTCACCGGTCCCACCGGCTCGGGCAAGACCAACACGCTGTACTCGGCCGTTTCCAAGCTGAACGACGACGAGGTGAACATCCTGACCGCGGAAAACCCCGTAGAGTTCAATATCTTCGGCCTCAACCAGGTCAACATCAAGGAGCAGATCGGCCTGACCTTCCCGGCCGCCCTGCGCACCTTCATGCGCCAGGACCCCAACATCATCCTGGTGGGCGAGATCCGCGATTTCGAGACCGCCGACATCGCCATCAAGGCCGCCCTGACCGGCCACCTGGTCCTTTCGACGCTGCATACCAACGACGCGCCCTCCACCATCGCCCGCCTGATCAACATGGGCATCGAGCCCTTCCTGGTGGCCACCTCCCTGCGCCTGGTCCAGGCCCAGCGCCTGATCCGCCGCCTGTGCGCCAACTGCAAGGGGGGGGCCAAGATCCCGGCCCAGACCCTGATCGAGATCGGCTTCACCCCCGAGGAGGCCAAGGCCCTGCAGATCTTCGAGCCCAAGGGCTGCGACAAGTGCAACAACACCGGCTACAAGGGCCGCGTCGGCCTCTTCGAGGTCATGGAGCTCGACGAGGAGATCCGCGAGATGGTCATGATCGGCGCCTCCACCTCCGAGCTGCGCCAGAAGGCCAAGGAGAAGGGGATGCTCACCCTGCGCCAGAGCGGCCTGGAGAAGATAAAAATGGGGATCACTTCCATCGAGGAAGTGCTGAGAGAGACCTCGAAGATGTAAGGAGAGAGACATGGCCCTGCCGCTGCCGCAACTGTTGAAGATCATGGTCGACGAGGGGGGGACCGACCTGCATATCACCACCAACTCGCCGCCGCTCATCCGCGTCCACGGGCTGCTCAAGAGGATCGAACACCCGTCGCTGTCCCCGGCCGAGACGAAGCAGATGATCTACAGCATCCTCAACGACAACCAGAAGTACAAGTTCGAGGAGAACTGGGAGCTCGACTTCTCGTTCGGCATCAAGGGGCTGGCCCGCTTCCGCGCCAACGTCTTCATGCAGCGCGGCGCCGTCGCCGGCGCCTTCCGCCGCATCCCCTACGAGATCTGGTCGTTCGAGAAGCTGGGCCTGCCGGCCATCGTCCCCACCATGACCAACAAGGCGCGCGGCCTGATCCTGGTCACCGGGCCCACCGGATCGGGCAAGACCACCACCCTGGCCTCGATGATCGACAAGGTCAACAAGGAGCAGCCGCTGCACATCATCACCATCGAGGACCCCATCGAGTACCTCCATTCCCACCGCAAGGCCATGGTCAACCAGCGCGAGCTGCACGCCGACACCAAGAGCTTCCCCATGGCGCTGCGCTCGGTCCTGCGCGAGGACCCCGACGTGGTGCTGATCGGCGAGATGCGCGACCTGGAGACCATCCAGGCGGCCATCACCATCGCCGAGACCGGCCACCTCACCTTCGCCACCCTGCACACCAACTCGGCGGCCCAGACCATCAACCGCATCATCGACGTCTTCCCGCCCCACCAGCAGGACCAGGTGCGCACCCAGCTCTCGATGAACCTGGAGGGCATCGTCACCCAGGCGCTGCTGCCCAAGGCCGACGGCCGCGGCCGCTGCCTGGCGGTGGAGATCCTCATCCCCAACCCGGCCATCCGCCACCTGATCCGCGACAACAAGATCCACCAGATATATTCTTCCATGCAGATGGGCCAGGAGAAGT